>JAFTYG010000082.1 GCA_017461365.1 Clostridia bacterium
CCTTCACATGGCTCGCAAGGTAGCGAGCCGTTCAGGATGACAGATAGTGGATGTTGGGCGATAAACCTATGCATAAATCCATACATAAGGTGCCCGTAATAAACTTTGGCATATATCCATTTACTTCTCATACACTAACTTATCATCCTGAGCATTTTTGCCGTTGGCAAAAGGAACCGTTTATGGGGTTATCAGCACGTTAATTCGAGCAAGAACTTGTTCTTGCCACGGAGCACAGCGGAGTAGAGGATCTTGCGACGAAGTCGCTTTACTGCACTACCCTTATTGGGGATATATTTACGTATATCCCCCACTACGAAAAGGAACACCCAAAAAAATTTTCCCCTCCGCAATCCGCTTAAATTTCCTAAATTCTATAGATTTTTTCTCGCTTTTAGGGTATAATGATTATGCTACACAAACTGAATAATTAGAATTAACGGTATTTTTCGCTATGGGATAGCTGTACCCTTTTTTCGTTATACTATTTTTAGAATTTGGTAAAAGCGCAAATTCCACGAAATGGTTATGACGAAAGATCGTAATTCTATTTCAGTTTGTGTAGCAACAATCGGAGTTTGCGTTTTTCGGTGCGTATAGCTTCGGTTGTACGCACTTTTTTGATCAAGCTAAAAAATGGGACTGAACCACGTTTTTGTGGCTCAGCCCGTTTGTTTTTCTGTTTTTATTTACTTTTATCTCTCACTCACTGCTTCATTATCTTCTGCTTCTCAACCACGAGCTTTGCAAACACAAAGCAAACGACGGTGAGAACAAGGGAGATAGCCGAAAGCACCTGAGGCGCGTAAACGTGAAGCCCGAGCAGAGCGTTTCCGTTGCCCTGTATATGATTAACGAGAAGTCCCGCAATGAGCGATGCGCAAAAGCCGCAAACACCGCCGATGCTGTTCTTTATTGCCGACGCCTGAACAAAATATTTTTCGTCAACGTAGCTGTACGTAATATTGAGGAAGTTCGCTGTCAGTCCCGCCTGACATATGTTGTAAAGCACCGAATAGAAGATTATGAGGAACCACGTCGAGGGAGTCGTGAATATATTTATCGCAAATCCGACCGCCGCAATGATGAGAGCAAGCTCTATACCCTTTATGTAGGACTTTTTGTCGGAATATCTGCCAAACGGCTTGGATATGACAAAGCGCGCGCCATGACTTATTATATTTACTATCTGTACAAGTCCGACGGCCATTCCGAGATCGCCTATTTTATAAGCTCCTAAAAATCCGACGGTAACGTACTTTGCGATCTCCCATACGCTGTACAAAATTATCGTATTGCGGTAATTTTTGTTCCCGAGAGTATTCGCAAAGACCTCTCGCATTGGAACACTCGCCTTTTTCTCCTTAGGTCTTATGTCGTTCTTTATAAGCATAAGGCAGGTGAAGTCGCAGAGCGCGAAGATAAATATACCTACCGCCGCAAAGATGAATCCGCCGTGGAGATTGCCGTTCGCCTCAAAAGTGTCCATCGCCCAACCGACGGCAAGCGTAACGATCATACCCGACAGAAGCGAGATCATCTCCTTGCCCGCAGAATACGAGCCGCGTTTGTCGGGGTGTACGTAGGAATTTCCCCAACGGTATATCATTGATGTCACCAAATAGTTTCCGAAGTATGCAAAAAGTATTCCGACCACCGCAAGAACTTTTTTCACCGCACCGCCGATAGGTAAAAACGGAATGAAATACAGTGACATAAAGAACATCTGACTTACAAAGTGGAAGACGATGCAGAACACCTTGGTATTCGTCACCTTCTGTACAACGAACACGGAAAAGAGCTGAAAGAGGAAAGCGAGGGAGATCAAGGATGAAACTATTCCTATCGCCGCATCGCTCATGCCTATATCGGAAAGCAGCTTTGCAAGAAAAGCATCCGCTACGAGGAGTGCGACAAAATATTCAAACGCGCATTCGATGCAGTAAGCACCTCTGGAGCGCTTATAATCCTTTGAACTGAATAATTCGGGAGCTGTTGCGTTCATTTTTTTATCCTTTCGAAATTGTTTCGATACATTTTTCGCACAATACGGGAAAATCCCCTGGAGATTTTCCCGTATCATTTTCAGTTTAAGATATTTATCAGTTATCCGCCTTGCGGTATGTTACGATATATCCGCCGTCGTCCGCCCCCGACACGGTGTATGTGTACTTGTTATTGGGAAGTCTGTACGCAACCTCGGATGTAGCAGGCAGATAGTAGATGTAAAACGCAGTAGTACCCTTTTCTCCGAGAGCCTTCTTTACAGAGCTTATCTTCATCGTGTTGTCAGGAGTAGTCGCCTTTATCTCGGCAAGGAAGCTGTCAAGACCGTAGAAGGTATCGTTGTTCTTGGACTGCTTGCTCTCAATATACTTAGCCGCCGCAAGTCCTACGTATCTGAGGATATTCTGCTCGCCGTCTACGTTCGAAACACGTACGAAGCCGTACTCATGCGCGTGCTCGTATATCCACTCATAGTCCTCTACTCCGTAGGTCGAGGCGGTAGTGTAGGTTTCCGAGTCGGTCACATAGTCGAGCTTTACTGCAAGCGCGTTTGCATAGTAGGACGTATTTCCGCCCGTTACGTTATACGCAACCTTTATCCAGAGATTGGTAAGCTTTTCCTTATTGTAAAATTCGGTGACCATCGCGTTGAAGGCATTGAAAGCCTCATTCTGCAATGCAAAGTTATCGGCAGACTCACAGCCGTACAGCTTCGTCTCGCCATCAGTCGCCACAGGTCTGTTGGGACGCTGAAGCTTTGTATAATCAGCCTCGGTCAGCGTTACCTCATCATTTGTAAATACAAGCTTGTTGCCCGCAGCCGCAAGCTGAACGTCTGAGACCGTAACTTCCGCAAGATGGCTGTTTATACCTGCGTTGGGATCTTCGTCGGGCTTCTTTACAGCGTCAACTATTCCGCCGATCGCCGCAACAACGCCGCCGATGGACAGCGCTACGATAGATACCACAAGCAAGATAGCCGTGATAGCTATAAGCAGACCGCCAAGTCTCCTCTTATTCTGTTTATCGGTAGATCCTGAGTTGAAATAATTTTCTAACTTCTCTATAATGTTCATTTTAAGATCCTCCTTATTTATTATCCCTCCAAGCGGCGTTGCCGCTTGGAGAAAACGAGTAATTACTCAGCATCCTTAATGGAGAAATCCATTCTGCCCTTCTTGTCAAGTCCCATATACTTGACCTTTACGGTGTCTCCGAGCTTGAGAACGTCCTCGACCTTTTCTATTCTTCTCTGAGCGATCTTGGAAATGTGTACCATTCCTTCCTTACCGGGAGCGTACTCAACGAAGCATCCAAACTCCTTGATACCTGTAACAGTACCTGTGTAAACAGCTCCGACCTCAGGCTCGAATACGATAGCGTCGATCATAGCCTTAGCAGCCTTTGCCTGCTCGCCGTTTACAGCAGCTATGCAGATAGTTCCGTCGTCCTCGATGTCGACCTTAGCGCCCGACTCGGCAACGATCTTCTGAATTACGGAGCCGCCCTTACCGATGACCTCTCTGATCTTATCGGGATCTATCTTGAAGCTCGTCATCTTGGGAGCATACTTGGAGACCTCAGCTCTGGGCTCTGCGATAGCCTTGAGAAGTACCTCGTCAATGATATAATCGCGTCCCATGTGCGTCTGCTTGAGAGCCGCCTTTATTATCTCGGGTGTAAGTCCGTCAACCTTGAGGTCCATCTGAATGGATGTGATACCCTTGTGAGTACCCGCTACCTTGAAGTCCATGTCTCCGTAGAAGTCCTCGAGTCCCTGAATGTCAAGCATCGTATCCCAGCTTCCGTCCTCAGCGGTGATAAGTCCGCAGGAGATACCCGCAACGGGAGCCTTTATAGGAACGCCCGCATCCATAAGTGCAAGGGTAGATCCGCATACAGAGCCCTGAGACGTAGAGCCGTTAGAGGAAACTACGTCGGAAACAAGACGGATAGCATAGGGGAATTCCTCGGGAGAGGGGAGAACGGGAACGAGAGAACGCTCAGCGAGAGCTCCGTGTCCGATCTCACGGCGTCCGGGGCTTCTTGTCGATTTCGCCTCACCTGTGGAGAAGCCGGGCATATTGTAGTGGTGCATATATCTCTTTTCGGTCTCATTGTCGATACCGTCAAGCATCTGCGCCTCGGAAAGCATACCGAGCGTAGCGACGGTGAGGACCTGTGTCTGACCTCTTGTGAAGAGTCCCGAGCCGTGAGCTCTGGGAAGGATACCTACCTCACTGCCGAGAGGTCTGATCTGATCCATTCTTCTTCCGTCAACACGCTTCTTGTCAACAAGAAGCCAACGGCGAACGATCTTCTTCTGTATCTTGTAGATAAGCTCGTCCATCATAGAGCCGATCTCGGGATACTCCTCGGAGAACTTCTCGATGATAGCGTCGGTTATCGGAACGACCTTTTCGTCACGAACGTTCTTGTCATCGGTGTCGAGAGCCTCCATCATATCCTTTTCGCAGAAAGCGAATACCTTATCGAACATATCGTGGTCGAGCTCGCAGGAGGGATACTCGAACTTCTTCTTGCCGATCTCATCAATTATTGCGTTTATGAAGCCGAGAAGGTCCTTGATCTCCTCGTGAGCCTTCATAATAGCCTCGAACATAGTGTCGTCGTCTACCTCGTTTGCTCCCGCCTCGATCATAACGACCTTTTCCATAGAAGCGGCAACCGTAAGCTGAAGATCGCTCTTCTTCTGCTCAGCCTCGGTGGGGTTAACAACGAGCTTGCCGTCAACAAGTCCCATAAATACGCCGCCGATAGGTCCGTTCCACGGAATATCGGAGATAGCGAGAGCCGTGGATGCACCGATCATAGCTGTGATCTCGGGCGAGCAGTCGGGATCTACCGACATAACCGTCAAGGTGAGAGCTACATCGTTACGAAGATCCTTCGGGAAGAGGGGACGGATGGGACGGTCGATAACACGCGAGGTGAGTATCGCCTTTTCCGAGGGCTTGCCCTCTCTCTTGAGGTAACCGCCGGGGATCTTACCTGCGGCGTACATTCTCTCGTCGTAGTCTACCGAAAGGGGAAGAAAGTCGATGCCGTCTCTGGGCTTAGCAGATGCCGTAGCGCAGCAGAGGATAGCCGTGTCGCCGTAGCGAACGAGAACCGAGCCGTTAGCAAGGCCTGCGAGCTTGCCCGACTCGATAACGAGAGGTCTGCCTGCAAAGGTGTAACGGAATACCTTGTAATTCTTGAATTCAATGGGTGTGCTTACTGTCTGTGACATAATTTTTTACCTCCAAATTTTTTATCTCACAGGGTTTAGCACTTAGCTCCGCCTCGCTCCCGCTCGCTGTCCGAGATACCGTAGGAGTCTGAAGTATCAAATGTACAGCGGACGTCGCCGCGCGATCGGCGCCAACGCCAAGCGCGGGACAGAGTTAACTGCTAAAACAATGTGAGATTTTATTTTATTTTCGACATTTTGCGAAGTTTTTTTCAAAAAACTCCAAAAATAAGAGTACGGAGTGAGGAGTCGAGACATTCCTCCACTCTTCACTCCGACAACTATCAGTGATTACTTTCTCAAGTTCAGCTTATCGATGATCGCGCGGTAACGCTCGATGTCGGTCTTCTGAAGGTATCCGAGAAGGTTTCTTCTGTGACCAACCATCTTGAGAAGTCCGCGGCGGCTGTGGTGGTCCTTGTGGTTGGACTTGAGGTGCTCGGTCAGATTGTTGATTCTGTAAGTAAGAAGCGCGATCTGAACCTCGGGCGAACCTGTGTCACCCTCATGAGTAGCGTACTGCTCGATAATTGCCTGCTTTTCGTCTTTCATCATAGTCTTTTTCACCTTTCTGCAATTTTTGCATTATATTTGTGTGCTGACTCAGCCATCGGTTGGTGAAATCCCCGTATTCGGGGCTTATCCGAAAACCGAGTTAACATACTTACACATATTATATCACGGTTTCTTTTATTTGTAAATAGTTTTTTGAAATTTTTTATTTTTTTCTTTTATTTTTTGCAACAAGGCAGCTTTTCGTTTCTCCGCTTACAACTTAATTCCGCACTCCTAAACTTTGCCTTGGCAAAGTTTACACGGAGCGAAGCGGAGTAGGCATTCCGCATTCCGCATTTTTGAATATACTGATAATGGGAGGTTTGCCCTATCGGTGTCGCAATTTGTCGCGGGATAGGTTAAATCTTCCATTACCAAAAATTCTCACGGGTGTTTAAACAAACATCCGACAGGTAAAAATAATTTTACCGCAATACGGAAAACGATTTTTGGAGTGTGAAATAAAATGAGCGTCAAACGCGGAGATATTTATTACGCCGACCTCAGCCCCGTGGTCGGCTCTGAGCAAGGAGGTATGCGTCCCGTACTGATAATACAGAACGACGTGGGCAACCGCTACAGCCCGACGGTCATCGCCGCCGCAATAACGTCAAGAATGGGCAAGACACGCTTGCCCACCCACATCGACATCTATGCAGACAAGGCGGGACTTGCAAAGGATTCTGTAGTTCTGCTTGAACAGATACGTACGCTTGACAAGCGCAGACTCAAGGAAAAGATGGGGCATCTTGACGAAAAGATGATGAATGAGATAAACAGCGCGATCGCCGTCAGCTTCGGGCTTTTCAGCTCGGGGGAGCAGCAGAGCGCGTCCTATTCCGCGCCGCCTGCCGCCGTTGCCGTTGCTATGGCGGGTATGCCAAATGAAGCTAAGGGTACGGACACCTTGCAAAAAGCGAACAGTGACGAGGGTACGGGAGTCATCGGCTGACATCCGGAATTTTCAAAATATGCTTTATTTATTCACATTTATCTGTTAAAATGGTACTATGCGGGATATTATGTATCGTTGTGAAACAAAGCGGGACATATTCAACGTATGATACATTTTCGGAGGACAGATAAATATGGTATTTTCAACAGATTACACTACACGCTGGCACGACACCGATGCAGAACGGAACGTCCGCCCGTCCGCCGTCCTTGTTTATATGCAGGAGACGTCGAACAAGCACCTTGCAGAGAGCGGAATGTCTCTTGACACGCTCCGCGACGAAAAGGGGCTTGCGTTTATTCTCAGCAAGATAAGGATAGCCTTTCACCGTCCGCTTCACGCCTTTGAGGACATCCACGTTGAGACCTTTACCTGTCCATCTCGCGGATACAGCTCGCTTCGCGGATACCGTATTCTTTCGGGCGGCGAGGTCGTAGCCGAGGCGGACACGACGTGGGCGCTTTTAGATATAAAGGAAAGGCAGCTCCGTCGAATGGAGGAAACGGGCTACGTATTTGACGACGAGCCTGCTCTGAGTCTTAACGTGCCCTCGCGCACACGCGCGGCGGCTGACATTGAGATGGTCGAGCTTGGCAATCGGCATATCGTCTATTCAGATCTTGATTACAATATGCATATGAACAACACGCATTATCCCGATATGCTCTGTGATTTTCTGCCGATCGAAAAGGTGGGACACATCAAGGGAATGACGCTGTCGTATCTTCACGAAGCGGCGTTCGGAGACACGGTCAACGTATTTCGCGGAGAAAAAGACGGAACGTATTATTTCCGTACGGTGAACGGCGAGGGTGTTATTTGCCTTGAAGCGGTCGTAGTGACGGAATGAAAATGAAGAGTGAAAAGTAAATAAAATACAGAGTGGCTGGGTTTAAAGCTTTTTTTGGGAAGCGAAAACTCAGCCGCTTTTTTATCAAACTGTGTAGGGGCGACCATTTGTCGTCCCTACTTTGTTTTTGCATAAAGATTTACATTATTTCGAGTGTCATCAAATAGGATGTTTGTTGATATGGTCGCCCCTTACGGGTAGGCGGAAATTTTATAATATAGTGGATCGCCCGAAACTTATATCCGAGCGATGAAAAGAGTCGGTTATGCTTTATGCGCAATATTTCACAAAAATAACAAGTTCTTTATGTGTAATGCTACAAAGTTAGGTGTAAGTTCTTGACATTTTGGTCAAAAGTGCTATAATTGTAGTTGGATATTAGTCACCCAAAATAAAAATTTAAGGAGGAAAAGGAAAAATGACTAATAAGAAATCCACAAAAAGAGCTTTGATTGCAAGCGTGATCTCTCTTCTGCTTTGCTTCACAATGCTCATGGGTACGACCTACGCGTGGTTTACAGACAGTGTGACGAGTGCTAACAACATCATCACGACAGGTAATCTTGACGTAGAGCTTTATCACACAGACAAGGCTGCAACGAAGGAAAAGGTCACAAGCACCACAGAGCTTTTTGACGACGTTGAGCTTTGGGAGCCCGGCGCAGTTGTTTACGAG
>JAFTYG010000083.1 GCA_017461365.1 Clostridia bacterium
GATAAGAACGTAGCTGGGGAATACCTTGACCTCGACCTCCTTTTCGGTATCGCCGTTTTTCTCTACGACGGTCTCGACGGGGATCTTGATGTCAAAAAACAAGTGTCCGAGTCCTCTGTTCTCGATGATCTTCTCAAGGCTTGCCTTAACCTTGTTTTCGTAGCCTGAGTAAGTGTGCGCCACATACCATCTCACGCCTACGTTCATTTCGTTTATGTCGCTCATATTTCTGCCCTCTTAGCCCTTGATCTTATTGATCAACTCAGGCAGAGCCTTTATTCCCTCGTGGAATGTAATGTCAAGCGCTGCGATAACTACTGCGCAGCTACCGACAACAACAAGTACGACAAGGGTATTTTTTAATACTTGCTTCCATGTCGGCCAGACAATTTTCTTTCTTTCGCTGTTGAAACCCTTCCAAGCCTCTTTAAGCTTGCCCTTTTTCTTTTCCTTAGCGGGCTTCTTTGTCTCGGCTTTGGTCTCTGCTACCTTTTTTTCCTTATCTGACATACTCTCCTCCCAAATTACTTAGATTCTTTGTGAAGAGTGTGCTTGCGGCAAAACTTGCAGTATTTTTTCAGCTCAAGTCTGTCAGGATCGTTTTTCTTGTTCTTCTTTGTGTCGTAATTTCTCTGCTTGCACTCGGTGCATACGAGAGTAATCTTGACTCTTGCATCATTAGCCATGTTAGCGGCACCTCCCATTTCTATTTATTTGACCTGTCTTTGAGGTTAACCTCACAGGTCTGTGTACCTCCCTCATCGGGCAGGGGCAGTCCGAAGCCTTTCGGCATGGCGCTTTTCGGACACAACAAAAAAGCCTGCTCGCAGAGGTAGTGACATTATACCACATACCACATCCTCTTGTCAAGGGCTTTTTTGATTTTTTTCATATTTTATTATCTTTTTGACAGCAACAGCGACCGTTTCGAGACTTTTGGCTTGTTTTGTTTAAGCCATCTTCCGCTCAGATAGCGCGCAAGGAAGAGCGCAAATCGGAACGCCCAATCCACAGTCATAGCTACCCAGACGCCCATAATTCCCATCCCTGCGCCCGAAAAGCTGAAAAGCCCGAACACCGACACAGTCTCCAACGCCAGAACGTAGCTGCCCGCCACACGAAATACCCACATTGAAACAAGCGACACGATAAGCGGAAAGCGCACGTCCTTAGCCGCGCGGAACGCCGAGGGCATCATAAAAGCGATGGGCCACAGTACAGCGGCGCAGACCGAATGATATATTATAAGCTGCTTGGCAATATCCGCCGACGCGGGGGACAGATCGTAAAGGGATACGATAGGCGTAATGAGCCCCACCGTCACCGCAACTATCAGCCACAGTGTCATGTAATTCAGCGCGGCGATGAGACGGGAATAATATTTAGCCTGTTTTTCATCCTCAGCTCCGACACATCTCCCGACCACCGTTATCATCGCGCCCGAATACGCCGAGCCTGCGGTATATTGAAAGTTTGAGACAGTCAGCGCCACCGCATTTGCGGCTATTGTGGCAGTTCCCATAGAAGATATGAGTGTTTGCGTAAGCAATCTGCCGAACTGAAACATCGCATCCTCTACACCGTTCGGCACGCCTATTCTCAGTATTTCCTTTATCACCCCGAGGTTGGGCTTGTAATGCAAAAGGCGTTCTATATAGAATATTCCGTTTTTTCTGTTCAGCAGGATGAGCATTACCGCCGCTCCCACAAATCGCGCCACAAGGGTGGATATAGCCGCGCCCGCAGAGCCCATCTCAAATCCCATTATAAGCAATGCGTTTCCGCCGATATTGATAAGGTTGGTAGCCACCGACACTATCATTGCGGCAAAGGAGTTCCCTGCAACTCGGAATATAGCGGTTATACTGCTGCTTATTGCCAACATCGGAAAGGACATCGCAATGTAGAAGAAATATCTCTCAGCGCTTACCATTACCGCCTCCTCGGCTTCTCCAAAAAGAAGATTAAGCAACGGTTTTCTGAATATTATTACCGCCACGCTCAGCAAAAGTGCCATAGCGGTCGACGCGTAAAGAAGCTGCTTTGACGTCTCCTGCGCCTCGTCCTTTTTCTTTTTTCCGATAGCTTGGGCTACTATCACAGCGCCTCCCGTAACGAGAGACGAGAAGAAAAGCACCAAAAGCGTATCGAGGCTATTGACGAGAGAAACTCCCGACACAGCCGCCTCTCCCGCATAGGATACCATCACCGTATCAACAGCTCCGACAGCTACCGACAGCACGTTCTGAATTATCAACGGCAAAATAAGCTTCGCAATCCCCCTGCCCGAAAACATCGGCGTGACTCCTTGAGGCAGACCGAAACGTTTAAATACTGACATTTTCCAACCTCACAAATTCTTATTGACAAAATTCTTTATCGGTATTATAATTATATCATAATAAATCGTCCATTTCTTGCCATATTCGGACAAAAATATGTCATATTTTTACGGAGATAAAATGCAAGGATATTTTAATTTAAGCAGAGAAACGCAAAATCAGATCGCCTACGGCAGAGTACACGATCCAAACGTTGACGTTCACTTTCATTCGCAAATAGAGCTCTACATTATCCTTTCGGGAAAGATAGAAGTGCTTATAAACGACAAACGTCGCCTTCTTCAAAAGGGAGATATTTCCGTTTCGCTGAGCTATGATGCTCACGGCTACCGTTCTGTGGAGAGCTCGGAGGCGCTTTATCTGATCGTCCCCACCGATCTTTTGTCAGACTTCTCCCATATAATTGCCGACAAACAGCTGGGTGAGCCGTTCACCGATGATCCCGAAACCTACAAAAAGGTTCTCGATGCTATGGAAAATATACTGCGATCCCAAAACGATCTTACCTTACGGGGTTATATTTACATAATATTCGGCGCTATTCTCGACCTCGCCACGCTTGAGGATCGGCAAAATGTACGCGAGACGCGTTTTGGCGCGGATATACTTATATATATAAGTCGAAATTTTCGCGAAGACCTTACGCTTTCCTCCCTTGCCGAAAGGTTCGGCTACAATCCGAGCTACTTGTCGCGGTATTTTCGCGAAGCCTTTGGTATTTCCTTCAGCCAATACCTGTCTACTCTTCGTCTGCGTGAAGCGGTGCTTCTGCTTAGATCAGGAGAGCACAGCGTTACGGAATGCGCCCTTGACAGCGGCTTCGGCTCTACGCGTAGCTTTTATCGGGCATTTTACGAGGAATTCAAATGTACGCCAAAGGAATATCTGAAGGACGAAAGGACAGGTAAATAGCTTTTTAAAAAAACAGAAGGGTTTATCGTTTTGCAATGCAAATTGGAGTTTGTGGGGGAGTGATATGTATAAATATGTCCCAAATGAGGACAGTACAGTAAAGCGACTTCGTCGCAAGATCCTTCGAATGTTTCCGAGGATGCCCCCATAAGCGGTTCGGGCTCAGGATGACAAGTTAGTGTATGAGAGGTAAATGGATATATGCCAAAGTTTATTACGGGCACTTTTATTATAGGTTTATGCATATGTTCGTCGCCCAGCATCCACTATCTGTCATCCTGAACGGCTTGCTACCTTGCAAGCCATGTGAAGGATCTTTTTTGCGTAAGCAAAATTCACCTTAGATTTGCCGTGGTTTGTTTTCTTGTTGTGCCTCATTCAAGCGTAGCAATTTTAAATCAAACCTCCTCGACAAACTCAAATTTGTAGGAAAAGTATATATAAAAGCAATAGGCTGAGTCACGGTCAATGACTCAGCCTATTAAGATATTTTTTCAATTATTCAGCATCCGTATTTTCGAGATCTTCCTCGGAAATGACGCACTCGAACTTCTCGCCGCAAGCAGGGCAAGCAAGCTCCTCGGGATCGATGCTTCCGTCAAAGCAGATGACCTCACCGCAAGCGGGGCACTCTACCTCGAAGTAATCCTCATCGGCAAGCTCGCAATCCTCGTCGCAATCTTCGCAATCGCCGTTGCACTCGAAATCGTCATCGTCGTCGCAACAATCGCAATCGCAATCCTCGTCGTCAACAAGAATTTCCTCTACAGCGCCGAGATCCTCGTCAAGCTCCTCGCAGTAGTCGAGAGCGGTGTCTACGTCCTCCTCAAGCTCCTCGATAGAGTCAGCCATGTCGGAAACGAGGTCGATAAGAGCGGTAAGGATCTTACCCTCCTTTGTGCTTGCGTCAAGCTCTGCGCCCTCAGCAAGTCCCTTTATATAAGCAACCTTTTCTTTAATGTTCATCTCAGTATGCCTCCTGTATTTTTAATTAAGCGCGGGACAGATATTCGCCTGTTCTTGTATCAATCTTCAGTACCTCACCCTCGTTGATAAAGAGCGGAACCTTGATGATAGCGCCGGTCTCAAGAGTTGCGGGCTTGAGCGTATTTGTTGCTGTGTTGCCTGCAAAGCCGGGATCGGTCTGTGTAACGGTGAGCTCTACGAACGTGGGGGGCTCTACGCCGAATACGTTACCCTTGTAGGAAACGACCTTACACATCATCTCTTCCTTAACGAACTGGAAGCTCTCGGGGAGCTTGTCGCTATTGAGGGGGAGCATATCAAAGGTCTCCATATCCATGAAGTAATAAAGATCGCCGTCGTTATAGGAATACTGCATTTCCTTTCTCTCGATGTAAGCATTCTCGAACTTATCCGTAGGGCTGAAAGTTCTCTCGATAACAGCTCCTGTGATCACGTTCTTGATCTTTGTGCGGACGAAAGCCGCTCCCTTTCCGGGCTTAACGTGCTGGAATTCGATAACCTGATATACGCTACCGTCCATATCGAATGTAATGCCGTTTTTAAAATCTCCTGCTACTACCATTTTTATATACCTCCAAAATGTTTTTTATCCGTGGTATGCGCAGCCGCATATAATTACATTTTATTTTACACCATTTTTGCAATAATTTCAAGTCCTTTTTCAATATTTTATCAATTTTTTTAAAAATATTTTTCTGAGCGTTGTAAAATTGACATAAAATCCGCTTATAATATATTAAATATTGTACGGAATATCTCAAAATTCAAAAATGCTGTTGACAAGTCGCAAAAAAAAGTTTATAATTATTATATCTTAGTATAGTGAATATCTATGTTTACCGAAAGGATGTTTTATATGATAAAAAGCATGACAGCCTTCGGAAGAGCCAGAAGGACGCTCGGAGGCAAGGACATCACCGTCGAAATAAGATCGGTGAACAACCGCTTCTTCGATTGCTCCGTAAAGCTTCCGAGAGCCTTTTCTTTTCTCGAAGAAAGAATAAAGCCGCATCTTCAGGCGGCAGGAATTACACGCGGCAAGGTAGACGTGTTTATCGGCATCGACGTAGTTGACACGCCCGACGTGTCGATCGCGGTCGACGAAGGGCTTGCGGGAGCTTACGTTGCTGCTCTGAGAGAGCTGCGCGACCTTTGTTCCCTCTCCGACGACATAAGCGTTATGACCGTGGCTCAGAACCGTGATCTGTTCGTTATCAAAAAGCCCGAGGAAGATATTGAAAAGGATTGGGCGGACGTTTCCGCTGTGCTCGATGAGGCGACCGAAAAATTCATTTCGGGAAGAATACGCGAGGGCGAGAACATAAAGGCTGATCTTGTGGCAAAGGTCGATGCCATACGAGAGCGTGTGCAAAGCATTGAAAAGCTCTCTGAGAATGACACGCAGTCCTACCGCGAGAAATTGGAAAACAGACTCCGCGAGATGCTTTCGGATAACAGGATAGTCTTTGACGAAAACAGGATACTTACCGAGTGCGCTCTGTTCGCAGACAAGATAGCCATTGACGAGGAGCTTGTGCGCCTGCGCTCACATTTCGACGGCTTTGAGGACATTCTCCGTTCCGACGAGCCCGTGGGCAGACGCCTCGACTTTCTCGTTCAGGAGATAAACCGCGAAACGAACACCATCGGCTCAAAGTGCCAGAACGCATCTATCGCAAAGCTCGTCGTCGACATCAAATGCGAGATCGAGAAGATACGCGAGCAGATACAGAACATCGAGTGAGGACGCCGCTATGAAGTTTATAAACATCGGCTTTGGAAATATGGTAGCCTCCGACCGCATAATCACGATCGTCAGCCCCGATTCCGCCCCCGTCAAGCGTCTCGTTCAGGACGCAAAGGACAGCGGACGCGTCATCGACGTATCCTGCGGAAGACGTACGCGCTCGGTCATAATCACCGACAGCGAGCACGTTATACTCTCCGCAATACAGTCCGAGACCATCGCGGGAAGGCTTGATTACAGCGATACCGACGAGGATACCGAGGCAGAAGAATGAATAAAGAGGACACAGACAAATGAAAAAGGGACTTATGATAGTCATTTCGGGACCTGCGGGAAGCGGCAAGGGCACGGTAAACGCCCATCTGCTGGCTACGGGCGAATTTGTATATTCGGTATCCGCCACCACTCGAGCTCCGCGCCCCGGAGAGACCGACGGAGTGAATTATCACTTCATCACAAGAGAGGACTTTGAAGCTCGCATACGCTCGGGAGATATGCTCGAATATACCGAATACTGCGGAAACTACTACGGCACTCCGAGAAAGGAAGCCGAGGAGGTTCTTAATTCGGGCAAAAACCTCATCCTTGAGATCGAGGTCGAGGGTGCTCGGAACATAAAGAAAAAATTTCCCGAGGCGGTGCTCATAATGCTTCTTCCGCCATCCTTCAGAGTTCAGGAGCAAAGGCTTCGCGGGCGGGGCACCGAGACCGAGGAAAAGATACTCGAGCGGCTTGCAAGAACGCGCGAGGAGATAAAAGAGTCGGATTTTTACGACTACGCGGTGTACAACTACGACGGAGCGGATAAGATAGCTGCAAACGAGATATACGCCATAGTCACGGCAGAGCGGCTTGCGACACGGCGCAACGAAAGCGTCGCAAGCACATATTTTGACGAAAATTAAACAATAAACATATACACTTAATTTCGAAGGAGAAAAAAATGATCTACCCTACAATAACAGAGCTTACAAAGGACGAATTCAACAGATACGAGCTGACGCTTGCTACCGCTAAGTGCGCGCGCATCATTACAAACGAATACGTACAGCAGAGAGAGGCGGCTGAAAAGGAAGCTGCCGAAAACAAAGAGATGGGAAGAAATCTTATGGCAAAGATCAACAAGGAATACCGCGATGAGAAGGCTGTAAAGAACGCCATCGGACGTATATACAGAGGCGAATATAAGATCGTTCACACCGAGCCGCTGACCGAGGAAGAGCTTGCCGCTCTTGCCGAGGCTGAGGCTGCCGAGGAGACAGAGGCTGCGGCTGAGGCAGAGCTGCTTGAAGCTACGGATGAGGATACCGATACTGCGGAAGAGACAGACGCCGAGGAGGCGCCCGAAGAAGCTCCCGCCGAGGAATGATCTCCGAAAAAAACTATCGCTCATAAACCGAAAAGGAGGAATATATGTCCGAATACGCAAGGGTATATCTGCTCGATAACCCATACTTTTTAGACCGCGCTTTTGAATATTTTATTCCTTCCGAGCTCAGGGGACAGATACATGAGGGGGACTTTGTAACAGTCCCCTTCGGTACGTCAAACCGAAAAAAAATAGGGCTCGTCTCCGAGCTTTGCGGTGTTCCCGAAAAGGCGGGTGTGAGCTACAAGCCCATAGCGTCTGTCTGCGACAGGAGTATGTCTCTTGACGGAGAGATGCTTGGGCTTTGCTTTTTTATCAAGGAACAGACTCTTTGCACTGTCGGTGACGCGGTAAGGGCTATGATCCCCGCCTCGGCGCTCTCGCGTCT
>JAFTYG010000084.1 GCA_017461365.1 Clostridia bacterium
CGTATCCGACTTATATCTGAAAAGATACATTACAATAGGCTCCCTCACCCATCGGTGGCAGAGCGTATTTTTTTTAAAGAGAGCGCCCTCGTTCTTTTTTACGGTAAAGCTCTTTCCCTCGCTCTCCATGCAAAAGCTTCCCTCTCTGACAAGCGCGAATATGTCGTCCGAGCCCAAAAAATCTTCCATTATAAAGCTATTTCGATTTACCTTCTGCGCGGCGATAAGCTGTATCTTCATAAATATCTCCGATGATAAAATATTATATCTTAATTATAAATAAGTGTATTCAATTTGTCAATACGTTAGAGTATAATATTTTATACAAGATAAAAATTTATAAGTCAGATAGGGAGAACTGCGAAAATGTACAAGATCAAAGACGGTATTCTTCACAAAAACGAAAAAAAGGTCTTCGCACTCGGAGAGTCCTATTATCCATCCTTTCACCCCTGCAAGTTTCCCGTTCCGCCCGAAAAAGACAGAATAGGCGAGATGAAAAAGGATCTTGCGATGATGGCAAAGCTCGGATTTAATCACGTTCGATTTGCCGCGCTCGGAGAGGTAGCTCTTCGTGAGGACGGCTCTGTATGCGTCGACACGCCATTTATAGACGCCATGACTGAGGAGGCGCATAAAAACGGGATTTCGGTATCTGTACGCGAGCAGGGCTTTGCGGTAAATTTGCGTGGCTTTGAAAACGTCGCGATGATAGACTGGAACGGAGCTCCGCAGGAAACGGTATGGTCGGATTTTATACGGACGACGCTCCACCACGAGGGAATTCTCGAGGACAACCGAATATACGCAAGAGCGCTTGCAAGGCATTACGAAAAATTTCCGAATATGGTGGCTTTTCAGATATACAACGAGCCCCACTACCCCGGCAAGGGTATTTACGATTATCATGAGGAAACGGTAAAGGCGTACCGAAGATGGCTCGTTGAGAAAGACGTACTTACCGAGAGCGAGGCAAAAAGCTACACGCCGCCGAGGTCAAGAGGCGAGCAGAGCGACCGTATGTGGGCGCTCTGGCGGATATTCGCACGTGACAGCCTCACCGATTTTCTCAATAACGCATCGGAGGGCTCAAGATCAGGCTCGTCACTTCCGACCTACACCTGCTTTACAGACGACCAGATAGCAAGGCGGGCGGCTTACCGAGGCTGTGATCTTTTCGCCAACGCGAGATCTATGGATATAGTCGGATATACCTGCTACCTTCACGGCAGAGGTGTCGACTACTATCCGATGTGCCTGCTTACCGATATTGCGCAATGCGCCGCAGAGCTTGAAGGCAAGGAGTCGTGGTGTATCGAGCTTGACAGCCGTACGTACATCCCGATACCGCTCTACAACCGAAGCACCTATACTGTGATCGGCTCTGGAGCTAAGGGCATCGTATATTATCAGTGGCGAGGCGACTGTCCCGTTGAGGGAGTGCCCCATCCGAACAGCTGCGGACTTCTCAACTACGACGGAACAAAAACACATAATTTTGAAAACGGCGCAAATGTGAACAGATATATCATCTCTATGAACGATCTTATTATGAACGCCCACCGCGCTCACGACGGCGTAGGACTTCTTCATTCCGACTACGCTATATATCTTTGCGACGCAAGGGAAAACGGAGACAGACAGAGACTCAACGAGCAGTTGCATAACTCCTATCTTCTCGAATATACCGAAATGCACAGGCAGCTCCGCGCAGCGGGATATAACGTGACCTTGACCGACGCAGATCATCTTGACGAAAACAAGCTCGGTATAAAAGTGCTGTACGTTCCGCATACAGATATGCTTTCACCCGAGGAGCAGGCGGCGGTCGACCGATTTGCAGAAAGGGGCGGCGAGGTATATACGGTAGCCTACACATATTGGGATACAGCGGGAATGGGCTACAAGAAATACGAAAAGAGAGTAAAGCCCTACAAGGAGCGGGCGATGGAGATAACCAACACCGTGTACGACGTTGCCGATATTACAGGCGTGCGTCCGAGAGTCGTTCCGCTTGATCCGTATATCGGAACGCAGCTATTGGAGGGAGACGGATATTATCTGATAGTAATCACAGCTCTTTCCACAGCGCGCGATACAGTTACCGCAAGAGTGCGTGTGAACATTCCGTTTTCCTCCGCGGAATTTCACGCGATCGACGGAGAAAAGGATATATGTTTAAAAGGAAACGAACTCATTATCGAGGGAGTGACCGACGGCGGAATTATAGTTTTGAAGCCATAATACTTTTCGGTCTTTTATACAGATACACCGCAAATATCTCCGACTAAAAAAATATCCCCGAGGAGAGCTCGGAGAATTTTTCATAAAATCTATTGACAAATAAAAAAATCGGGGTACAATATGACAGCGAGGCACCGATGATCGGTCAAAAACATAGTCGCGTAACTCGTTTAGCCACGGCTACACTCCTTGTTTTTTCCTCTTGTCGCGCAACCCTTATCATCCTTTGGGATGCGGTTGCTCGCCAAGCGGTCGCTTCCGTTTGACGAATTAAAGATAACCGCCTTATTGTGAAGTTAGGCGGTTATCTTTTTTGTTATATCGAAATATAATTTATTTATAGTATAAACACCGCCATAGCAAGCAAAGCCTGACTATGGCGGTGTTTGATTTGTTTAAGCGTATGTAAACGCATCAGCAGAGGGATATTTCTGTGTAGAATTAAAATCTACAAGTCGTATTGTTGCTCTGCCTGTATGTCCTAAGATAAATAATTATCACCTATATTATTAGTGCTTGGGTTGATGAAATTCACAATAATCAGATCCATATTCACGAGTCAAAGGACAATTTCCATCTCGGCATAGGCTTAGATATCGTTCTTTTTCTTCAAACCAATCATCAATTTCTGTAAACTCTTCTCCATTTATGTAGATGATAATATGTTCTACAGTTCCGTACTTTACTAAAGGGGAAAAACCTTTATAAAAATCCTTTTTTCGTGCCAAAAAATAGTCTTCAATGGATTTATCTCCATCTATATAGTAAACCACCCTTAAATGTCCACCATAATCAAGAACTCTATACTCGATTTCAAAAGACAAATCCGAATAATAAGATTTAAAATCTTCCATTAACGGTTCTATTTTTGCTTTGTATTCCGCCTCACGTCTTTCCTGTTCTAGCTCTTCATCAATTTTTTTTGAGATTACGATGCCACCTATAATGACGGCGATTGCCAATAGAATAACACCTACAACTATAAATAATTGTCTTTTTTCATTCATCTAAAATGCCACCTTTCTTTTTAAATATCTTCTTTAAAACAAAACGAACACTTTTTCGCAAGAGGTTTATTGGCTGTTGGATATGCTATTGCTTCGTCCAAAGTCTCGAAATATACTTTATATTCTTCTCTCATTGTTTTAATTTTGCATCTTCCGTCTTTTGAATTTGAAAGATGAATTTTTTTAGAATTAGTATTAACTAAAAATTTTTTAATTTCCAACATACATTCAGCCTTTCCATATACAATACTTAATTATTCTCGTCATTTAACATCTTAAGTTTTTTTAATTTCTTTATTCCATCGTATAATCCTATACTACCGCCAACCAATAGTATAATCGCCCCAGTCACATGACCAATAACGCAGGTTAGTGCTTCGTTATACAATTCTTTCCATTGAGAAGCAATATATCTGTAACTACTACCAAAATAACCACTTGACATAGATTGTGTATATTCATATTTCGCTGCATAATAGTCAATATTTTGAAGATTATACCAAAACGTGTTTGATGTAACGAGAAAAATAGCAATAATAATAAAAACTATACTTATAACTATCAATATATAAGCCTTAAGTTTTTTGCTTTTTGAGTTCATAGTTTTTTCTCCTCAATGTTATATAATTTTTGCATCTTATAATGAATTTAATTATATCCCAAAACGGGATATTTATATTATACCAAAATGGTATAATAATGTCAAGAGATTTTTAAAAATTTTCAGATAAGGAGAAAAAATGAATTTTCGTTTAAAAGAATTACGAAAAGAACGAAATATATCTCAACTGAAGCTTGCTCTTGATTTGAATATGAATCAAAATGCCATATCTAGATATGAAAACTTGGAAAGAGAAGCTGATTATGAGACACTCATAAAGTTTTCTGATTATTTTGATGTATCGCTTGATTATTTACTTGGAAGAACCGATAAAAAGTAATTTTATAGTCTGAAAAAAGCAGAAAATAATTTTACGAATTTTGAAAACATAATGTCATACTAAAGCAATAGCCGCCAAAGCTTTATAGCCAAGGCGGTTATTTTTTTACGCTCGCTGATTACTATCCCCCACAATAGAAAAACACCTGTATATGCATCAACAGCAAAAAATATTCTGCCCGTCGCTCGACGGGCATTTTTCATTTTTTCCGTTTCCCGATATTTCCCATCCGCCGATATTGCAAATAACGTAACACAAAGTCGTACCGTCAGAGAGGCTGTCGAGCGATTTTTTGTACACTTACGTTCCGTCGACCTATTGCGACCTTCATTTTATCCATCTTTTGGTAAAATAAACGCAGTCTATACTGTAACTATATCGTAAGACCAAAGGAAGGACAAAAAAATGGACGCGAATGATAAAAGGACAGCGGAGGAGATCGCCCCCGAGCTGACAAAAAACAAGACAGACTCAAAACGAAAAACAGCCGATTTTCTGAAAAACGTCTTTTTCGGAGCGATGTATGCCCTATGGGGCTACTTTCTCGGCGGAGCGGTGCTTCCCTATGGCGCCACTCCGTTGGGCGTCTCTCTCCTTGCCGCATCCGACAGACGGGTGTTTTACATCTACGCGGGGCTTGTCGTATCGGCGCTGAGGTCGGAAAGACGGCTTCTGCTCATCGGCGTATATACGGCTCTGCTCTTTGTCAGATTGCTTATCCGACTTATCCTCGATCCGCCTTGGAAAAAGGATGAGGCATCAGGCGAGCGAACGGTAGCCGAGATCTATCCTCATCTTTTCTCGGAGCACGTCTCCCTCCGCGCCGCAAGCGCGGCAGTGGGAGCGTTCGCCATAGGAGTTCACCGACTTATCGAGGGAGGTATGCTCTATTACGATCTGTACGGAACGATAATCTCCACGGTATCCGCGCCTGTCTGCGTTCTGCTTGTAAGCGGATTTTTCTCGGAGAACGCAAAAAAATACCGCCGTATCATAGGGCTTCTCGCGCTTGCATTCGGCGTGATCTACTCGGTCGGTGACACAAGGCTTTACGGCGTTTCTCTTGCTGTCTTCGGATGTATGCTCGTCACGCTCTATCTCTCGCGCACCGAGGGAACCGTAACGGGTGTGCTCTCAGGCGCTCTGCTGGGACTTGCCATTTCGGTAAAATACGTTCCGCTTTTTGCCTTCGCGGGGCTTGTGTCGGGAATGCTCTATCCCATATCGGCAGTGTTTGCGCTCTGCTCCTCTCTGTCGGTGGCTGTGGCGTGGGGAATATACACCGACGGGCTGTCGGTGCTTAACGGGCCCTTGGCGGCTCTCGTATCCGCAACGCTTATCTTCGGTGTGTGGGACAAGCTCTTTTTATCCTCAAAGACAAAAAAAACGGACACGGTCTCCGAGGAAAAGGACGAGAGGGACATACGAAAGGAATACGTCCGCTCCGAGCTTCTGCGCGTAGCGGAAAGGCAGAGACTTGCCGATACCGAGCAAAGGCTCAAAGGCATCGAGGAGGGGCTGTCGTCAATATCCGAGCTTCTCTACGGCATAAGCGAAAAGCTGCAAGCTCCCTGCTACGCCGATCTGCGGCAGATTTGCGACAGCGCGTTTGACAGCTCCTGCGCGGGCTGTGAAAACAGATCGGTCTGTTGGGGAGAGAAATACAGAGAGACCTCCGAGGCTCTCGGACAGCTCTGCTCCGCGCTTCACAGAAACGGAAGCCTTGCAGGTGACGAGGCGGGCAAGGAGCTCTCGGACAGATGCGTGCGCCTGCCCGATATAATCTCGCAGATAAATCAGAATTCCTATCTTCACGCGCGACAGCTTTTCGAGGGCGACAGAACAGAGCTTTTTGCCGCCGATTTTGAGGCGTTATCAAAGCTAATTTCAAGCTCACTCTCAAGAGGCGAGGGTGAATATACGCCCGATGACGCTCTGTGGCAGAGGATAGCGACAGAGCTTTCGAAAAAAGGTATTTCCGCCGAGGGCGGCTGTGTTCTCGGGGAGCGGCAAAAGAAGATAACGCTCATCAGCTCCGACTCCCTCGCGCTCGGAAAAAGAGCCGAGGAGATAGGAAATATCCTCTCAGATCTCCTCGACTCACCCGTAAGCGCTCCCGAGATCGACGAGGAGAGCGGCGCAATCAGCTTTTCTGTCGGGGAGAGCATATCCGTGAGCTTTGCGAAAAGGAGCCTGCTTGCCGACGGTGAGAACGAATACTGCGGAGACACCTCGGGAGTATTCGGCGGCGCGTGCGGCAGGACCTACGCCTTTATCAGCGACGGAATGGGCTCGGGCAGAGAGGCAGCAATGACCTCGGGGCTGTGCGGTCTGTTTTTGCGCCGTCTGCTCACGTCGGACAGCGATCCCGAGGGCGCGTTGAGGCTGCTCAACGGTTTTCTGCGAAACAGAGGCGCGGGAAGTCTGCACGAGTGCTCCGCGACGGTCGATCTTATGGAGCTCGATCTTTATCTCGGACGGGCGTGTCTTTACAAGAGCGGCGCAGCGCCGACTTATGTATATAGAGACGGAAGTCTTTTCAAGCTCCGCTCTCACACCGTGCCCGTCGGAATAATCAAGGAATTGGATTTTCGGAAGATAGACCTTGAGCTCCGTTCGTCGGACGTTGTGGTAATGGTGAGCGACGGAGTTACCGACGGACGCGAGGAATGTCCTTGGCTGTTTGATCTTTTGCGAAGTCAAAGCGACGCCGAGCCCGAGCGCATAGCGGAGCTTGTGGTCAAGTACGCAAAATCCGAGGGCGCTACTGATGACATATCGGTGATAGTGGCTAAGGTGAAATAATAACGAAAACGGAGCTGAGTTGTTTGTCGCAACTCAGCTCCGCTTTTACTCAGAGCCACCTTATTTTATTCGAGCTCGTCAAGTGTCTTTCCGAAGCTCTCTATGAAGGTCTCACAAAAATATTTTACTTCCTCATAGCAGTAGTATTTCTCCACCGCCTCGCGGAGGGCGATCTCCGCCTTGGCAAACTCACGGTTGCCGCTTCGCATCTCCTCGATGCATTTGATATACGCCGAGATCTTATCCGCCGCCTTGACAAGTACCGCCTCATAGCTGTCTGTTTCGGGCTC
>JAFTYG010000085.1 GCA_017461365.1 Clostridia bacterium
GTCGGTCTTTTTGAACACCGCTACCGACGGATCGTCATAGTTTGTGACCTCCTCGGGAGCGTCAAGTATCTCCACCCTGTCCTGCGGCATTCCGAGACGCTCGCATTCAGCTCTAAGATATTCGCCGTCACCGACAATGAGCAGTGAAAGTCCTTCGTTTTTCTCAAGCGCCAGAGCCGCGCCCTTTACTATCTCCGAAGAGCCCTTGTCCGAGCCCTTTGTGTCAATTACTATCTTGTATGTATCAGCCATTTTTGTCCTCCCTGCTCATTCAAGCGCCAGCATATAATCGTACACGTCTTGTCCGCCCTCGTAGAAGGTGACCTCGCAGTCGGGATATTCCTCTTCTATCCTCTCGGTAAGAGATACGCGGCGCTCCTCGCTAACACCCTTGCCGACGAATACCGTGATCATCTCACAAAGGTCGGTGTCGCACTCGGAAAGCGCATCCATAGCCGCATCCTCGGCGGTATCCGAAACGGCGTTTATCTCGCCCTCGGTGATAGCGATAAAGTCGCCCTCCTTTATATCCATACTGTTCATCGAAGCGTCGCGGACAGCCTGCGTGATCTCAATACCCGTAACGCCCTCCGCCGCATTCCTTGCGCTGTTGCAAAGAGCGTCCATATCCTTGATGCCGGGGGTAATGACCGACAAAGCACTGTATCCCTGCATTAGATTTTTGGTCTCGACTATATACACCTTCGCCTTGTCGTAAAGCTCCGCCGCCTGACGCGCGGCAAGTATTACGTTTTTATTGTTGGGAAGAACTATGATGTTCTCGGTGTCGCAGGACTCAAACGCCTCGATAAATTCCTCGATAGAGGGATTTGCCGTCTGTCCTCCCGCTATGATACGGTCGGCTCCCATATCGGTAAAGAGAGCCGAAAGCCCGTCTCCCGTGGCTACGGCAAGGACGGAGAACTTCTTGTTCGTCCTCGTCTTTTTTGCGGGGGCGCCCGAATGACCGAGAGACATATTCTCTACCTTGACCGTAAGGAATTCACCGTACGCCTGAGCTGTAGAAAATACGCTTCCGGGGGTAAAGGTATGAACGTGTACCTTTACGATGTCATCCTGCTTATACGCCACTATGCTCTCACCGCCGAGCGCTTCGAGCTTTTGTATGAGCTCGGAGATCTCAAAGCTGTCGGGATCGCATTTTACCGTAGTCAGGCGGAGAAGGAATTCGGTACAGTATCCGAACTCTAAAACAGAGTCACGGGTAAAGCGTGTGATGTCGACCTCGGCGGTCTCCTTTGGTACGGAGTAATTGTAGGGCATTGTGGGCGCCTTGCCCTGAAGCGTCTGATACATTCCCTCGGCGATATACATATATCCAGCCGCGCCCGAATCGACAACGTCGGACTCGGCAAGAACGGGAAGTATCTCCTTTGTTCTCACAAGCGAGCGTCTGCCCTCCTCTATGTGGAGACGGAAGAAGTCGTCCACGGTCGAGCTCTCGTCGATATTCTTCGCCGCATAATCGGCGCTTTCCCTGAACACGGTAAGTATAGTTCCCTCGGTGGGATTTTGTACCGCTGAGTAAGAGCGCTCAATGCCCGCCTTGTACGCCCGTGCAAGCTCGCAGGCTCCCACGCTGTCGTACTGCGATATTCCGTCGGCAATTCCCGCGAATATCTGTGAAAGTATAACTCCGGAGTTTCCTCTTGCGGCGAGAAGAACTCCCTTTGCGAATTCTCCGCAAACCGCCGATATGCGTTCCTCTGTTCCCACAGCGACCGCCGAAACACCGCCGTTTATCGTTCTTGCCATATTCGTTCCCGTGTCGCCGTCGGCAACGGGAAAGACGTTGAGATCGTTTATCTCCTGTATATGTAATGCCAGCGACGCAGCGCCTCCCTCAAGCATTTTTGAATAGAGTCTGCCGTCGATCGTCTGTCTGCTCATATTGCGCACCTCTCAGTAAATCTTATTTTATAGATATGCTTTTTTACGTGTTTGAATTATAAAATAATGAAATTTATCCCATTTTCGACAAAATTCTATCAAATTAAAATAAACTGAAAATAAACATTGAGGATATTTTTAAGTTTTTTTAATGTTTTGTTAAATATCGGTGTTTATTTTTGCCTTCGGCAAAAGGCACGAACAATTGTAGGGACAGGCGTCCTCAACGGTCCAAAAAAATACTACCAATCTCCGCGCCGTTAATTTGTGCAAATCCACAAAAAGCAAAAACACCACAATATATTGTGTTTTTTCTCTTGACAATCCACAAAATATATGGTATCATATACACTGCTAAAATTACGACGTATAATATACAAAATAAAGGAGGAAAAAAATGAAGGTAATCAAAAGAGACGGAACAACAGTCGATTTCGACAGAAATAAGATAGCAACCGCCATCAAAAAAGCCAACGCCGCAGTCGAGCCCGAGCATAGGGTGACCGACGAACAGATAGAAAAAATAGTCCGCTCCATCGAAAGCAAGAAAAAGCTCCGCTTGCTCGTCGAGGACATTCAAGATATGGTCGAGCACGCCCTTATGGATATGGGCAAATTCACACTCTCAAAGACCTATATCATCTACCGCTACGAAAGAGCTCTCGTCCGTCACGCAAACACCACCGACGAGTCGATACTCTCGCTTATCAAAAATTCCAATAAGGACGTTATGGAGGAGAACTCCAACAAAAACGCCGTTATGGCATCCACTCAGCGCGACCTTATCGCGGGCGAGGTCTCCAAGGACCTGACGAAGCGCATACTTCTCCCCGAGGAAATATCCAAGGCGCATGAGGAGGGCGTGCTTCACTTCCACGATGCCGACTACTTCTTACAGCCTATCTTCAACTGCTGTCTTATCAATATCGGAGATATGCTCGACAACGGCACCGTTATGAACGGAAAGCTCATCGAGAGCCCCAAGTCCTTCCAGGTCGCCTGCACCATAATGACACAGATAATCGCCGCTGTCGCAAGCTCGCAGTACGGCGGTCAGTCGGTCGACATCAGCCACCTCGGAAAATATCTCCGCCGCAGCCGCGAAAAGTTCGTAAGCAATCTGAAGAGAGATTTCGAGAGCGAGCTTGACAGCGCAACTATCGAAAGAATAGCCGACGCGCGTTTGCGTGATGAGCTTCGCTCCGGCGTTCAGACCATTCAGTATCAGATAAACACCCTTATGACCACCAACGGTCAGTCTCCCTTCGTCACCCTTTTCATGCACATCCGCGAGGATGACGAATACGTTGAGGAGAACGCAATGATAATCGAGGAGATCCTCAATCAGCGTTATCAGGGAATAAAGAACGAAAAGGACGTTTACATAACTCCCGCCTTCCCCAAGCTCATATACGTTCTTGACGAATGTAACTGCTTAAAGGGCGGAAAGTACGACTACATCACACGCCTTGCGGTAAAATGCTCGGCAAAGCGCCTCTACCCCGACTATATCTCGGCAAAGAAGATGCGCGAGAACTACGAGGGCAACGTATTCTCTCCTATGGGATGCCGCTCCTTCCTCTCTCCCTACAAGGACGAGAACGGAAACTACAAGTTTGAGGGCCGCTTCAATCAGGGCGTTGTCAGCATAAATCTGCCTCAGATCGGCATCATCGCAGACGGCGATCTTGACGAGTTCTGGAAGCTCTTCGACGAGCGTCTCGAGCTCTGCAAAAAAGCGCTTCTCTGCCGCCACGAATCTCTTGAGGGCACTCTGTCCGACACAAGCCCCGTACATTGGCAGTACGGCGCTATAGCGAGACTTGAAAAAGGCGAGACCATCGATAAATATCTCCACGGCGGATATTCGACAATATCCCTCGGATACATAGGACTTTACGAGGTCACAAAGCTCATGACGGGTGTCAGCCACACCGATCCCGACGGCATAGATTTCGCAAGACAGGTAATGACGCGTATGCGCTCCAAGTGCGAGGAATGGAAGGCTGAAACGGGACTCGGCTTCGGTCTTTACGGCACGCCCGCAGAGTCTCTCTGCTACCGCTTCGCGCGTATCGACAAGGAACGCTTCGGCAATATCCTCGACGTTACCGACAAGGGATATTATACGAATTCCTATCACGTCGACGTCCGCGAGGAAATAGACGCATTCTCAAAGTTCACCTTTGAGAGCCAGTTCCAGACTATCTCCTCGGGCGGAGCTATCTCCTACGTTGAGATACCCAATATGCGCCACAACCTGGAAGCGCTTGAGGACGTTGTCCGCTTCATCTACGACAACATTCAGTACGCCGAATTCAATACGAAATCCGACTACTGCCACGTCTGCGGATACGATGGAGAGATAATCATAAACGACAACAATGAATGGGAATGCCCCGCCTGCCACAACAAGGATCAGAAGAGGATGAACGTCACAAGACGTACCTGCGGCTACCTTGGCGAGAACTTCTGGAACGTGGGCAAGACCAAAGAGATAAAAGCGCGCGTGCTTCACCTGTAAGGAGAAAAGATGAATTTCGCCACCTTCAGAACACACGACGTAGCAAACGGCTCGGGCGTGCGCGTCTCGCTGTTCGTCAGCGGATGCACACATCACTGCAAGGGCTGCTTCAACGCCGAGGCTTGGGATTTTTCTTACGGAGAGCCCTACACCGAGGAGCTTGAAGAAAAAATAATCTCCGCCCTCGCGCCCGACTATATAAAGGGATTTTCCCTGCTCGGCGGAGAGCCCTTTGAGCCAAGCAATCAGGCAGCGCTCGTCGGCTTGCTTGAAAAAATAAAAAAGACCTACCCCCAAAAAACAGTATGGTGCTATTCGGGCTATGATTTCGAGCGCGACATACTTCCCTGCCGTCTCGGAGATGCCGAGATAACAAGGCGTATGATCAATTGCATAGACGTGCTCGTTGACGGAGAATTCGTCGAGGAAAAGAAAGACCTTTCTCTGCGCTTTCGAGGCTCGTCAAACCAAAGGATAATCAACGTCCCCGTCTCCCTTGAAAAGGGCGAGGTCGTCCTTATGGAAGAATTTTATTAAAATAAAACAAAAAGGAATTACCCACATGAGTTTTTCTATGAATATCAAAAAGCTTAACGAAAACGCAACCGTCCCCACCTACGGCTCGGCGTACGCCGCAGGAGCCGACCTTTATGCCTGCGAGGGCGGAGAGGTCACTATCGGCGCGGGAGAGACCAAGCTCATCCACACAGGTATCGCTATGGAGATACCCGAGGGACTTGTCGGTCTCATATATGCCCGCAGCGGTCTTGCCTCAAAAAGAGGTCTCGCGCCCGCAAACAAGGTGGGAGTTATCGACAGCGACTACCGCGGTGAGATAATGGTCGCGCTTCATAACCACAGCGCGGTCGCGCAGACAATAGCCGACGGCGAGAGGATCGCGCAGATAGTGTTCGCGCCCTATATGACCGCCGAATTTACCGTAGCCGATGAGCTTTCCGATACCGTACGCGGCATCGGCGGCTTTGGAAGCACGGGAACGAAGTAAAAAACAAAATCTCCGAGCCTTGCATAAGGTTCGGAGATTTTTTCATAAAAGCTATCGACAAATGCCCATATTACGGCGATGACGCTCGAAAAGCGGATGGGGAGATTGACGTGTGCTTTTTGAAAAAATTACTGAAATAATATTCGTTTTCAAATCCGCAGGCGGATGCTATATCCTTCACGCGCAGATCGGTATCGGTAAGCATCTGCTTCGCCTTTTGCAGTCTGAGCGCCGTTATATACTCGGACGGAGACACACCCGTAAACGCCTTAAAGCGTCTCAGGAATTGCACGTATGAAAGCCCGCTCTCCTCACCTATACGCGCAAGCCGAGTACCCTTGTGCAAAGAGCGGTTTATATGCGCAATAGCCCTCTCTATCGGCTCGTCGACACTATGCCGCTGTCGGTTCTCCATTGAATACTGCATCACAAGGTCGGAAAACAGACGGCTTCTGTATTCGAAATCCTCTCTGAACACCTCACAGTCAAGCTGCTCGAGCATAGCAAACGTAGTAGCGAGCCGAGTCTGATCCTTAAATATAACGTGCTCACTGTCAAATGCGTGCGTATCCGACTTATATCTGAAAAGATACATTACAATAGGCTCCCTCACCCATCGGTGGCAGAGCGTATTTTTT
>JAFTYG010000086.1 GCA_017461365.1 Clostridia bacterium
AGCTTTATATCGGTCTCTGCCGTTTTTCTGTTTATCTCTGCGTATCTGTTCATTTTGTTTCCTCTGTTATCGAAGCTATTTCGGCTATCAGCGCGTCCATCTGCTCGGGCGTACCGACGGTTATTCTGTTATATTCGCATATTTTTCCGTTGCTGAAATGGCGGACGAGTATGCCTCTTTCCTTGAGCTTCAGATATAGCTCCTCTCCTCCGATCTTATTGCTCTTTGCAAAAATGAAATTTGATTTCGAGGGCGTACATTCAAATCCGAGCTCTTTCAATTTTTTCGTGGTATATTCGCGCGTATCGGCTACCTTTTTGCAGTTTTCGACGTAATATCCGTCATCATCGACCGCCGCCTCGCCTGCAACAAGCGTCAAGCGGTTAATATTATACGGATTGGTTGAAAATTTTATTTTTTCAAGGTCTGCTATAAGCTCGGCAGAGCCTATTGCAAATCCGAGTCTCGCTCCCGCCATGGAACGGGATTTTGAATACGTGCGAACTACAAGAAGATTGTCGTACTTATCAACAAGCGGCAGACAGCTTTCGGCACCGAAATCAACGTACGCCTCGTCTATGAGCACAACGAAATCTGGATTTGCCTTTAATATCTGCTCTATCTCCTCCACGGTCAGTGCAATTCCCGTGGGTGCGTTGGGGTTTGCTATAACCACGTTCGCGTTATTTCCGAAGTAATCTGTAATATCGACAGTAAAATCCTCTCTTAGCGGTATTGCGGAATATTTTACTCCGTAAAGCTCTGCATACACCTTATAAAATCCGTATGATATTTCGGGAAATTTTACAAGTCTGTCGCTGTCATTACAAAACGCCATAAATGAAAAGTTCAGTATATCATCCGAACCATTGGAGACGAAAATATTTTCTCCTTTAACGCCGTACAGCGCCGCCAGCTTCTCTTTAAGCGCCTTACAGGTCGGATCGGGGTAAAGGTTCAACAGAGACACCTCAGCCTCGTTTACCGCCTTTATAACGCCGTCAGAGGGCGGATAGGGCGACTCGTTCGTATTGAGCTTTATGTATTTTCTTTCTCTCGGCTGCTCCCCGGGGGTATATGCCTCAAGACTTGCATATTTTTTGTTTATAAAACGACTCATTGTAAATCTCCGAATTACTTATCTTCACGGAAACGGATGACAGCGCTTTTTGCGTGAGCGCCGAGACCTTCCTTATTTGCAAAAAATTCAATATCACGGCTTACTTTTCTGAGCGCGTCCTCGGTATAGTAAGTAAACTGTGTTTTCTTTATAAAATCGTCGACCGACAGTGGGCTCGAAAATCTTGCCGTACCGCTTGTGGGAAGCGTGTGGTTAGGTCCTGCGAAATAATCGCCAAGCGCCTCGGGGCAGTTCTTGCCCATAAATATCGATCCTGCGTGCTTGATCTTATCAAGATAACGGAAGGGATCGTCCACGCATATCTCCAAGTGCTCGGGAGCAATACTGTTCGCTACCTCTATTGCCTGATCTATACTGTCGGTAACGATTATCTTTCCGTTATTATCAACGGATGCTCTTGCGATCTCCTCGCGCGCAAGCAGAGGGATCTGCCTCTCAAGCTCGTCGGATACGTTCTTTGCAAGCTCTTCGCTGTCGGTAACGAGCACCGCGCTTGCCATTTTATCGTGCTCCGCCTGCGACAGAAGATCTGCCGCTACGCACACGGGATCGCAAGTGCCGTCGGCAACCACAAGTATTTCACTGGGGCCCGCTATCATATCAATAGCAACCTTTCCGAACACCTGCTTTTTAGCCTCGGCAACAAACGCGTTACCGGGACCTACGATCTTGTCTACCGCGGGAACACTCTCTGTTCCGTACGCCAAAGCGGCTACCGCCTGAGCGCCTCCAACCTTGAATATTCTCTTAACCCCAGCTATCTTAGCGGCGGCAAGTATGACTGGATTGACCTTTCCGTCTTTTGAGGGGGGAGTCACCATCACTATCTCACCGCAGCCCGCGATCTTTGCGGGAATACAGTTCATAAGTACGGAGGATGGATATGCGGCTGTTCCACCGGGAACGTAAAGACCTACCCTCTCTATGGGAATTATCTTTTGACCTATTACAACGCCGTCCTTCTCATTTATCATGAAATTGTTGCGCACCTGACGCGAGTGAAAGGCGTATATATTTTCGGATGCCGCACGCAGTATTTCTATAAATTTCGGCTCGACCGAAGCAAACGCTTCATCTATCTCTTCGTCTGTAACCTCCAACGACGAAAGAGACACCTTGTCAAATTTTTCGCAGTATTCGAAAAGTGCTCTGTCGCCGTTTTTTCTGACGTTCGCTATAATATCGGATACCACGTCCTCTATATTTTTCGTATTGCCGATCTCCCGTGAAAATATTTCCGAGGGATCTATCTCGTTATAACGATAAAGCTTTATCATTCTGTTACCTCTGTTTATTTCTTATCCGCGATCACCTTTTCTATCTGCCCGCAGATCTCCTTTATACGCTCGTTTTTGAATTTATAGCTTACTTTATTTGCCACAAGTCTTGCGCTTATATTAACGATGTCGCTTTTAGGCTCAAGATCGTTTTCGTAAAGCGTTTTTCCCGTCTCAACAATATCGACGATAACGTCGGAAAGTCCGAGGATGGGCGCAAGCTCTATCGAGCCGTTGAGCTTTATTATATCTATCTCACGGCTCAGCGATGAATAATAGCTCTTCGCGATATTCGGAAACTTTGTCGCTACGCGCAGAGTTCTGTCGCGTCTGTCGCAAAAGTCTTTTTTTGCCGCAACTGCCATTCTGCACCTGCCGATACCGAGATCGGCAAGCTCATAAATATCGGGCTTGTATTCAAGTATTATATCCTTACCCGCAATTCCAATATCCGCCGCTCCGCGCTCAACGTAGATAACAACGTCCGAGGGCTTAACCCAGAAATATCTCACGCCCTTTTCGGGATTTTCAAAAATCAGTTTTCTGTTCTCTTCCTTTATTGAGGGACATTCGAAGCCTGCCGCCTCGAACATTCCGTAAGCCTTTTCTCCGAGCCTACCCTTTGGAAGAGCTATGTTAATCATTGTTTTCAAGGATCTCAATGCCTCCGTCCGTAAGTTTTAGAAGCTGTCGGTAGCTCTGCGCCATATCGGGAGAATGTCCTACGAGCACACGCTTTCCCTCGGCCAAAAGCGCCTTTTGAGCTTCGGTTATCTTCTTTATGTCCGTTCCCTTTTCGTAAAGCAATACCGCATCAACGTCATATCCGCGAACACCGTTATCAAAGCGCTCGAGTCTGTCAAGATATACGGCAAAGCCTATCGCGCCCGACGATCTTCCGAGGCGCTCAAGGAGCTTGTCGTAACGTCCGCCCGAAAGCACGCTGTCGGGAATACCGTTTATGTATCCCTTAAAGCAAATGCCGTCGTAATAATTCATATCGTTTACGATAGTGGGATCAAGATATAGCTTGTCGGTAATTCCGTAAGCCTTCATCGCCTCATTCACGCTGACAAGACTGTCGTATGCCGACCGCATCTTTTCTCCGCGTATCATTTGCTCTATTCTCGACAAGGCGTCACCGATAGGCATATACATCTCGGTAACAGCGCATATATCATTTTTGAGCTCTGTGGGGATACCGAATTTTTCACACATATCCCTTATAGCATACACGTTCTTGGTTTCGATCAGCTTTACAAGCTCAGCCCTCTGCGCATCGTCAAAGCCTGCCTCAAGCAAAAGTCCGTCCACAAGTCCCATATGGGATATATCCAATATATGATCCTTGCTGATAGTATCAAGGCTTTTCATAGCGAGCATTATGACCTCGCACTCCGAATATGTATCTATCTCACCGATACATTCAAGACCTGTTTGCATTATCTCACGAAATCCGTCGCTGTCGGCAGACGTACGGTAGACCGTCTCGTTATAGCAGAGCTTATGCGTACAAGTGTCGCCGTCGGGAATATTTTTTATTATAGAAAGCGTAACGTCGGGCTTGAGCGCAAGCAGCTTTCCGTTAGTATCGGTAAATGAAAGAATATTTTTACTCACAAGAAAGCTCTTATTGTGCGCGTAAAGATCGTATTCCTCAAATTTGCTCACCTTATAGACCGAATATCCGTAATCCTTGTACAGCGAGCGAAGGCTGTATATCGCCTTTTCATTATTCATCAAAACGTTATCCGAAAAGCTCACTCTCAGTCCTCCTTGATCTTTTCGAGTATTTTTCTGTATCCGCCGGGGCCGTAGAGGTACGCGCGGTTTACGCGGCTTATAGTCGCGGTGCTTGCGCCTGTTTTTTCAACTATCTTGTTGTAAACGATCTGCTCGGAAAGCAGCTTTGCAACTTCAAGGCGCTGTGTAATATCGTTAAGCTCTTTTTTGGTGATCAGATCCTCAAGAAAGGCTTCACATTCTTCCTCGGTTTCCAATGCCACCAATGCCTTTATCAAGAGCTTATAGCCGTCATTTTCATTTAAATTCATAGTTCTGCTCCCTATGTCAAAATTAACGCTTTAGTATGATAACACATTAAAGCGATAAAGTCAATAGATTTTTCGAAATTTTTTTAATTTTAAAGAAGTTTTTGTCCATTTATTATAAGTCTGAACTTCATTCCTAGAGTTTCAGCGGCTTTTCGGCAAAGTATCATTCTCTCAAGGAATATCTCGAAGTAGTCCATCACCGAGCTGTACTCATTTTCTATCTCAAGCTCGAGCCGTATTTCTTTATCCTCGGAAGAAACGACAAGTCGGGAGCTTTTAGCCGAATAATTCACTCGGTCGTGAATATCAAAGCCCGTTACGTCCATATTTCTTACGCGGCTTCGTCTGACGTCGGATTTATCCGCGAGTATAAGCGCCGCCGCAACGTTGTTCACAGGTACGCCCGTTCCCTCGTCATGATTTCCGATAGCGGTCACGACCGTTGCTATCTCTGAGGGATCCATCCCGAGATTATCAAGAATACGGAACGCCATAACAGCTCCGCTTTGAGAATGCTCCACTCTGTTTACAAGATTTCCTATATCGTGAAGATACGCCGCTATTTTTGCAAGCTCTACCTGCCGCTCGGAATATCCGAGAGAACGCATTATATATTCCGCATCGGTCGCGACCTTTTCCACGTGGGCAAAGCTGTGCTCGGTAAATCCCAAGGCAAGCAACGACTCGTCGGCTCTTTTTATATATTCGCGTATAGCCGCGTTATTCTTTATATCAGCGTAGCTTAACATATATTATCCTCCTCAAAAAAATACCGCATAGACACCGTAGCCTGTGCGGTATGTTTCCTCGCTATTTGTTTTTTCCGAAAAGCTTTTTCAGCCTTCTCTTCAAGCCGAAAAATTTGCCCTTAACAAAGCGCCAAGTCTTTCTGTAAGGCATAAAGCACCAAAAGAAAAGATACAGTCTATGTCCGAAAGAGTCGAGCGAATGCTCTTTATCCTCTTTATATATTCTGTCCACGTATCCGATTATCTGTTCTTTTTTTATACCGTATTCGAGCTCGGTCTGATTGTCTCCGCACATAACGTATGTACCGTCATCGCAGATCTTCATCACCCGATGTAAGACGAACTGACCGTTCGTGCGTCTGTAAAACGCAATGTCATGCTTTTTGGCGGCACATTCAAAGTTTCTTTTGAGCACCACAGAGTCCTTCCCCTGCACGATGAGCGGAAGCATACTTGTCCCCTTGGGGTACATACGAAACTCTCCGCCGCCCGACAGTATCTCCTCGATAACGTCTATGGCGTCGGCAAGATAAAATTCTCCGTTATTCAAGGATGTTCGCTCCTTTAAGTGTTTCTGTAAAGCGATCTATATCGCTCTCGGCGGTAGCTCTGTCAATATCATATTCGGCAAGGATAGCTGAAACGAGTTCTTCCTTTTCACATCCCTCGGCAAGCTTATCCCAAAGAAATCTGCCCGTATCA
>JAFTYG010000087.1 GCA_017461365.1 Clostridia bacterium
GAAATTAGCGTAAGGACGCGGGGGGATGCGTGTTACTTTTCTTTCGCGAAAGAAAAGTAACCAAAAGAAAGCATTGCAAAAATATTTTCTTTTGTTATCCCATTCTTCGGACTAAATTTGTTTATTTTGATAATGTAAAAACCTCTCGGACAGCTATCGCTACCGAGAGGTTTTGTTTCGCCTACGGCGAATTTAATTAAATTAAAATCGGTCGGTGGCGCAGCAGCCGTCCGACCGATTTTTACATCCTAAAAAATATCCACTCAAACAACCGGATAGCATTAAATCCTAAATTGCAATGTTTTCTTTTGCGCTACTTTTCTTTTTCAAAAGAAAAGTAGCAAAAAACCCATTCAAACTAACTTCACAAATACAACCTCTGTCGGATTGAAAAATCTCGGTATAGCGCTGACCTTCAAGCCTGTGCTGATAACAAGCCGTCCGTCATGTACGCCGTAGGTGTATTTCGGGAATATTCCCTGCCCGGGGGCAAACACACCTCGACCGAAAAATCTCCATTGACCTCCGTGGGCGTGACCGCTTACGATGAGATCGATATTTTTATCTTTAAGATACTTTTCGTAATATTCGGGATGATGGCAAAGGAGTATCTTAGGCGCGTCCACAGCGCAAAATTCATCAAGCCACGAAAGCTCAGGCGCACCGCCCTCGTTAATTATACCTGACAAAAGTCCGCCAAAAGCAATTCCGTGCTTGAGAACAAAGGAATCCTCAAGAAGCACAGCGCCGCTTTTTTCTATATCGTTGCGACACCTTTCGTGATATTCCCTTTTCTTCACTCTGCTCTCCCACGAACGGCTCCACGAACGCACACCGCCGTCCTCATGATTTCCCGTCGAATAGAAAACGGGAGCTATACGGGAAGCCTCGGAAAGCAAGCAGAGCCCATTACGGTATATATCGCTGTCCGAGCCGTCAAGACGCTCAAAAATATCCCCGGGACAAAGTATGTAATCGGGGCGTTCAGCTTCGAGCATTTTCAAAACAGCCGTAGGATCGCCGCCGTGAAGGTCGGACACCACCGCCATACAAAGCTGTCTTTGAAATTTATTACTCTTTATTTCATATACCGTTTTTTTCATTTTGATACCTTTCCTGACATTATAATGCTTGCTCGGGCGCAGCTCCCAAAATACAGTCGGCGTCGGCTCTCCTTAAAACTATCACCGAACCGCATATATCATATGCCTTTGGATCACCGAACGGACTTATAAGAACGCATTTTATTTTTGTTCCGACGTTTATGCCGATCCCTCTGAGCTTTTCGCAGAGCTCCGTGTCTCCGCATATATCGAAAACGTATATCTCCTCTCCGCGCGAGAGCCCGCCGAGAGCTCTTATTTCTGTCATAAAAAAACGTCACCTCTCATATTGATTTAACATACAGAAACAATGTTTCCTTGTATCAATATATGAATTGAGATCAAGAAAGGTGAGAGTATGGACAAAACAAACGATTTCAGAACACAGTACGGATATATGCTTGCAGACAAAAACGGCACAGATCTTTCTGCGTCAATGGAGGACTACGTCGAAATGATATACCGACTTTCCTCGGATGCAATAAGAGTAAACAATCTTGCCGCGCATCTGCACGTCACGCCCTCCGCCGTGTCTAGAATGGCTGAACAGCTAAAGCAACGCGGACTTATAGAATTTGAGCGGTACGGCTTTATCACTCTCACGGACGAGGGCAAGAGAACGGGCGCGTTTCTTCTCTGGCGTCACGATACCGTAAAGCGTCTTTTGGAACGCATAAACGGAGAGGATAGCAAGCTTTCGGAGATAGAACAGATAGAGCATTTTCTCTCTCCCGTCACAGTAAAAAATATTGAGATCTTTCTTGACGGGCAGAAAACACAGTAATATTTTAACATAATCTAATTATTATGTCAATAGAAAAAAGAGCTGCACAAATACTGAACATACAGCATTTGCAACAGCTCTTTTCTTTTACGACTCCATCTGTCTGCCTAAAAAGCTTGCGGCTGTCATAATTAGCTTTGATTCTATTTCGGTAGATGCGGCATCCTTGGCTCTATCCGAGGCCATATCTGAAAGTGATGCCACACAGCCGACAACGTCCCCCTCGCTGATTATAGGCATAGCACAGCTAACGTAATGTGATCCCCCGTCCATAATAGCGGAGTATCTTTCCCCGCCCTCTCTCCATATATACATTCCTCTGCTCTCTATGACGTTTTCAAGTCCGTCCGAGAGCTTCTTTTCGGTGTATTCCTTTTTTGACACTCCCGCCGAGGCTATAACAGCATCCCTGTCGCTTATTATCACCGACATATTACAGGTCTTGTAGAGTGTCTCGGCATACTGAGAGGCAAACGCCGAAAGCTCGCCTATGGGAGAATATTTCTTGAAGATCACCTCTCCCTCTCGGTCGGTATATATTTCAAGCGGATCGCCCTCGCGGATACGCATTGTTCTTCTTATTTCCTTAGGGATAACGACTCTGCCAAGATCGTCGATCCTTCTTACTATTCCAGTTGCTTTCATTTATTTCTCCTTGAAAAACATTTTGTGTTTCAAGGATATTATTTGTACTCATAGGTGGAAATATCCAAAATTTATTTGGCAAAATTTGCAGATGAAGCTGTATTTACCGATTGCAAATATTTTTCTCTATGCCTTGTAAAAGCTCTTGACAAATAGTGGAAAATGATATATAATTTGGTAAAACAACGAAAGTGAGGTCATGTCTATGCTTACTCCATCTTATATACGCGCGGAGGCTTCCGATCTACTCTGCAAGCTGTCCTTTCCCGAGGATGCTGCGAAGGTACTTACCGATGCTCTTGAAAAGCTGCTTGCGCCATCCGTTTACGATGACTTTTCACAGCTTCTTCTACAATATGACGAAAATGAAAGATGTAACTACATCGAAATGATAGACAAAATGAAGCTTATCTCCGAAAAGGCGGGTATCCACGAATACACGGGAGCTATGCTTCTGTTTATCTGTATGGCCCCGCGTCTCAAAAAACGTTACGCCGAGCTTGGTATAGACGAAGCTATATTTTACGACTCGCTTTCCGATCTTCGCTACAAGCTCTATGAATGTATCGACGTGTACGGCGTTGTGGGCACCTTTGTTGCCTCTTGGTATGCGGGATTTTTCAGGCTTGACCGCTTTGCCTTCGGCAGACTGCAATTTGACAAAAAGCCGCTCGGCTTTGAGTGTGAATACAACGGCGTAAAGCTCTCCGCCGACAGCATAGGGCTTAACACTCACATCCCACGTACGGGCGGACGGCTCGACCATGATGAGGTTCTCAAATCCTACCGCCGAGCGCGTGAATTCTTCGGTGAATATTTTGAAATAAAGCCTGCCATATTTTTCTGCAGCTCATGGCTTCTTGATCCTTGGAATTTAACGGTGCTCACAGAAAAGTCCAATTTGTATGCATTTATCAAGGATTTTAAAATAGTTGAAACGGGTGAATATGCCGATTACAAAGAAGCGTGGCGTCTGTTTGACATGATGTACACGGGAGACGTGGACGCGCTTCCTCAGAACTCCTCGCTCCGCCGCGCCTATGCCGAAAGAATTAGGAGAGGCGAAAAGCTCGGTTGGGGACGCGGTGTGTTTATAATGGAATAAAATCAAGCCGAGACTCAGGTTGAGTCTCGGCTTGTGTTCTATTCGGTTTGATCAAGATATTCTCCGTTTATCTCGGTTTCCATAAATTCTCTGAGCGCAGGTTTAGAAAGTCCCGCAGAAACACCGACAAGCAGTTTACAGTATGCGAGCTCGGTGGTAATATTCAACGGTACAAGTCCTTGACGCTCGGCTTCATATGCGCTCTCATATTGGCTTTCGTCGAGCTTACACGGAGCGATGAACATAGGTATTCCCAAGCCATCACATCTTTTGCCGAAGCGTATGACGGAGGAGCGCCCGTCAGAGCCATCAACGCAAACCGTTCCCGAATGGTAAACGCCGTGTACGACTCCGCAAACGCCTTGGAGCGAGATCATACTGTAATCCAGACCAACGTATGGTCTTATAAGCATTACACATCGTTCGAGCGACCTTACCTTTCGCATAAGTCCGCCCATATCGGTGCGCCGTTTATTTGAAAGCTCACGGCATTTTTCCTTTCCGTCGGGCAAAAGCTCATTATTTCGGTCAAGCAAAAAGACCTTTTCGCGTGAAGCGTTCAGGAAATCCTCCGAGCGGTCGGCGCACTGCAAAAGCGTACTTCCGAGGTGCAGATACATCCTGCCGTCCGAATTTCTGTAAGCCGCGTACACATTCGGCGCAAGCCCTCCGCAGATAAGCTCGACAGCCGCCCTGAAATTCGCGTTTGCGTTACTTTCGGCATAATCGGGCGGACAGTTGCCCGAAACGAGTATCATCGGCTTATCTATATCGCAGAAAAGCAAAGAAAGCATCGCCGCCGAGAATGCAAGCGTATCCGTTCCGTGAAGCACTATGATGCCCGCAAGCTCTTCTCTTTCGCGCTTTCTTATATGCTCCGCGATAGAAAAAAGCTTCCCGAGCGTAATATTTTCGCTGAGAGTTTTTAATTTCAGCTCAGAGTCGGCAAAAAGCGCTTTGCCGAGAGACGCATACGGTGATGAGCTCTCGGCAAAGTTGTCGAGAAGAATACTTTTTGCCACATCGGCGTTGAGCCTTCGCTCACCGTCGATAAACGAGCTTCCTATCGTTCCGCCCGTAGCGACTACAAGTATCTTCTTTGTCATATCTTATTTATATGGTCGATAAGGATGGTTCTGAGCACCTGAGGATCGCAGTTGCCCTTGAGCTCCTTCATGCACTTTCCGAACAGAGCCATCAGCGCTTTTTCTTTACCGCCCTTATAGTCCGCTACCGACTTGGGATCAGCCTCGACGACAGCCTTTATGACCGCCTCGATCTTACCCGTATCGTTGGAAACTACAAAGCCCTGCTCCTCGGCATACTTTGCGGGCGCTATCGTCTCATCGTCAAACATCGCAAGAAGTATCTTCTTTGCGTTTGCGCGTCCGACCTTACCGTCGTTTACAAGCGCAATAAGCTCGCCAAGCGCGTCTCCGTTGATATTCAGCATATCGGCGGTGAGCTGCTTCTTGTTGAGGATGTTCATGCAATCGGAAATGAGCCAGTTTGCTACCTCCTTGGCAAGTCCGCACTTCGCGTAAGCCGCTTCAAAGCAGTCGCAGAGCGCGCGGCTTCCCGTGAGGATGTCTGCGTCGTACTCACCGAGTCCAAGCTCGTCGATGTAACGCGCCTTCTTGACCTCGGGGAATTCGGGGAGAGCGTTCTTTACAGAATCAAACCACTCGTCGTCAATGACAACGGGCATAATGTTAGGATCGGGGAAATAACGGTAGTCGCCCGCAGTTTCCTTATTTCTCATTGCAAAGCTCTTACCCTTTACGTCGTCCCAGCGTCTTGTCTCCTGAACAAGCTCCTCGGTACCGTTTTCGATAGCGTCGATATGTCTTGCTACCTCATATTCGATAGCACGGGTAATAGCGGAGATAGAGTTCATATTCTTCATTTCGGTTCTTACACCGAGCTTTGTGCTGCCCTCGGGACGTACAGACAGGTTTACGTCGCAACGCATAGAGCCCTGCTCCATACGGCACTCAGAGACCTTTGCAAAGCGAAGAAGCGAACGGAGTCTTTCAAGGTAAGCAACTACCTCCTCTGCGCTCGACAGATCGGGCTGGCTCACGATCTCGATAAGCGGAACGCTCGTTCTGTTGAAGTCAACAAGAGAGGTATTCGTCCAATCGTCGTGAACGAGCTTACCTGCATCCTCCTCCATGTGTATCTGCTTGATACGTACGTTCTTTTTACCCTTTGACGTCTCTATCTCCACGGTTCCGTTTACGCAGATAGGTGCGAACC
>JAFTYG010000088.1 GCA_017461365.1 Clostridia bacterium
TGCCAATCGGGGGAGCACTCCTGAAGTCCGAGCACGTCGGGCTTGTAAGCGTCAAGCATTATCCTGAACGCCTCGGCTCTTACGTAGTTCGGCATAAAGCCCTCTTCTCCGTACGATATTCTTGCCCATTTTTCAAACATAAGATTTGCGGTGATTATGCGCAGGTCTGTTCCCTCGGGACGCTCAACGCATCCGTCGAACTTAGACTCCGTAATAACCTCTCCGCTCATCTCTCTTCCCTCCTCAGAGAGAAATTCGGAAATAAATCTGTCAACGCCGTAAGAAACAGACATAAGCCCGTCTCCGACTATGACGTATTTTCCACTCTCCAAGCCCATTCTGTATTCAAGAGGGCCGAGGGTAACGCCCTCTTTAAATTTTGCCGTCTCAGCGCGATTTGTATTACCTATGAGTATCTCGTGCTCTACGGGGGCTTCCGTGTCACTGACAGCGCAAAGGTCAAGTCCCTTTATTTCCTTTGCCGCGCGGCAGAGCTTTTCGGCGCATCTTTTAAGAAATCCGCCCCTCTCCTCCGCATAGACCACAGTAAAACCGTTCATTTTGATCATTCCTTTCCTGAAAAATTCTATATTACCACGAAACGTCCGCGTACTTTGCAAAGTGATCTGTCATATCGCTCATTATCGCTCCGTCGAGCATTTCATAGCGATATACCTCAGTCTCAGCGGGAGCGTATATATGGTCAACGTTTCCGACTCCCACTTCCTTTACGAGCGTCTTTGACTCGGAGGCAATACCGTAGGTATCGACAAGTCCCGAGTTCTGACCGAAGGCTGTCATACGGTCGCACACGCGGGGATCATTGAAGTCAGCCGTACAGAACGCGGCGATGCCTCCGTTTTCCTCGCGCATCTTCTTGACGGTGGATGCGTAAAATTCCATCTCATTATCAGCTATCGTCTCATCGCTCCAAGACCAGTGCGTGGTATAGAAAAGGAATTCCTTTTCAGGCTTTTCTATAAAGCTAAAGCGCGCGTAGCATATACGGCTCGTCTGTGCGGCGAAGGGATAAGAGATATGTCCGCCCTCCTCTAAGGTAAGCTTTGTCTTATTATATATAATGATGGTTTCTCCGTTCGAGCCGTCGACCTTTCCCGGGTCTACCATCCCCCAGACATTGCTGTCAAGGTTTTCTGCGAGGAGCTTTCTCCAGTTTGGACTTGCCTCCTGCATACCTATAACGTCGGGCGCGTACATATCGAGCATCGCCGTAAGCATTTCGAGACGCACCGCGTTGGGAACGAAGCCATACTCGCCGTATGAGTTTGCCGCGTGATACTCAGCCATTATATTAAGCGTCATTACTCTGAGCTCTGCTCCGTCGCTAAGCGGCTGCGAGGTATTGAGATATGCCTTTGAGAGAACCCTCGCGGCGGGTATCTCTACCTCCTTGGGGATGCACATCACGTAAATATTGACGAACTGCTGTATTCCGAGGCAGATAGCGTAGTAGCCTCCGCCCGTTATAACGAATTTGTCACCCTCCATGCCCGCGTAGTATTCAACGGTATCGGGATCGTGCTTATTCTTGAATACCGTCGACTCCTCGCGGTTTGTATAGCCCAAAAGTATCTCGAGCTCTGTTTCCTCGGTCTCGGTATCAAGGCCTATCGGGAGGCGGACACCGTAGCTCTTCTCTATCTCCTCCTGAAGATACACTGCCTTTCTTCTGAGATAGCCCGTTGACTCGGCAGAGTAGATAATGGTATAATCCTTCAAGTCATTGTCTCCGACGCTTATCCTTGTGTGCGATACGTCGGGATGATATGCATACTCTCCGTACATAACGCTCGCCTTGCCTGTAGAGGCGTCAAAGCTTGCGTTCGCCGCAAGCACGTTTTCTATGTATTCGAGTATTTTATCGGAATACACGTCGTCGGTTCCCGCAATGATAACTATCTTCTCGCCTATCTTAGATACGCAAAAGCTGATAGCCGTTTCTAACAGAGCCTTTGCCTCTTCGCTTTCGGCAAAGCCCGTATCGCCAACGTAAATATCCTTTGCGTCGGCATCGTATTCGACCTCGTCGGAGGCTTTCAGCTCCATTTCGGTCTTGTACCTCGTTTTCATACGCGTATATAATGCCTTTGCCGCGTCCTCAGCGCCCTCTGAGCCCGCCTCGTAAACGATGCGGTAGACAGCCTCTCCGTTGATAGATATATATATCTTTTCATCTTCGACGGAGGTGTCCTCAGACGTACCCTCGGATGTATCGATCACCGTGTCGGCGCTGTCCTTTGTGTCGGGCTCATCCCCACCGCCTTCGCTGACACAGCTCTGCAAAAGCATAAGAAGCGCGAGCATCAGCGCAAGCAGGGCGAATGATATTCTTCCCTTTTTCATTTTTGTTTTCTCCTTTCAAGCATTTTGCGAACGTATTCTTACAAATTTAAAACACGGTCATGTCAGGGCTTTTCTTTCGACGCCCCAAAATACATCTTAATTTTATCAAATATACCCTTCTATGTAAATTGCATCATCGCCATAAATTTAGGACTAAACGCCAATATTTTGCACACTATGGTGAATATGTCTTGACTTTTTTGTCAGACAATGGTAAAATAGTACAAAAGACGTATATTCCAAGAAAAGAGGAATTGCCATGAAATACCGATATTCCCATGCCGTACCCGACAAGCCCTCCACCCATTCCTTACCGCTCGATCGGACGACCGACAAAAATTTTGTAAATACCATCGCGCGCGCAGAGCCAAAGGAATGTGCCGATCTTTTTATTTCATCGTTCGGGCATCAGATAACCTGGCCGAAACGCATACTCAGCCGCACGAGCCCAGCCGCTATTCTGCATTACGTAGTGGACGGAAAGGGCACGTTCAACGGAGACGAGGTCGGCTCGGGGCAGTTCTTTTACACCTTTCCCAACCAAAGATATACCATACTGCAAAATCCCGACACTCCTATGGAATATTATTGGATCTCATTTCTTGGCACAAAGACCGACGAGCTGATGAAGGAATGTCGCTTCGATCGCGTGGTGCAGATACAGAATATAGACTTTTCAGACGAAATAGTAGAGCTTTTCGATAAAGTGGTATATGGCGATCACACGGACAAGGATCTCGATCTGTACCTTTTGGGGCTGCTTTATACTCTGCTGTCGTATCACAAGAGGATAAATCTGCTTGAGGACAGATCGGAAAAGCTGAACAAGGATTACGGATATTTTCAAAAGGCGATGAGCTATATTGAGGACAGCGTAAATAAGGGTATCACAGTTTCGGTCTCGGATATATCGGGACATCTGCACATCTCCCCCTCATACTGCCGTCTGATCTTCCATAAATACAGCAATCATTCGCCGCAGAAGATGATACTTTTCAAACGTTTTGACCGAACGCGAAGCGACCTTGAGCTTACCTCCTACTCGATAAAGGAGATAGCATTCCGCGCGGGCTACCACGATCCGTCGCTTTTTTCAAGACAGTTCAAAAAGATATTCGGTATCTCTCCCGTCGAATACAGGGAAAACTATAAAAAGGAAGAAGAGTTCGAATAAATTCCACTTCCGTCGTTACAATGCAAAAACAGGGCTGTCTCAAAAGCGGAGACAGCCCGTAGTTTTTGGGTGAATTATTGCATAAGCTATTGACATTACGCGGATAATAATTTATAATTTAAGTGTTAATTTTTTACAGAGGAAATACAAAAGGTATGACAGAAATAAAAGCTCCGACAATGATAAATTTTCAGCGCTTCACTCCGAGCGACAAGGCTCTGTATGAGAGCTATTTTCCCGACGGAAACGAAAGAGGCTGTGAATTTTCTTTTGCAAATCTGTACCTGTGGGGGCGGCAAAGCTTTGCTCTGCTCCACGGGCACGCCGTTCTCTTTTCGCAATTTGACCGCCGCAGTGTCTACCCCTACCCCGTTGGCAAGGGAGATAAAAAGGAAGTCCTCGACGCCATCATAGAGGATGCCAGAGCGAGAGGTATTCCCTGCCGCATCACGGGAGTCGATGCGGCGGCAAGAGAGACGATCGAGACACTCTACCCGAACAAATTCCGTTTTCACTGCGACGAGGGCTCCTTTGATTACGTTTATTCCATCGACGATCTTGCCGATCTCAAGGGTAAAAAATACCACGGCAAGCGAAATCATCTGAACCGCTTTTATGAAGCCTTTCCGAGCTACACCGCCGAGCCTATCGGAGAGAACAATATTCCTCGGATAATGGAAATGGTAAACGCTTGGTACGACGTGCGAGAGAATGACGATCCGAACGGCGACTATCATATGGAGCGCGCGGCAATTGACAAGGCATTCCGACACTTTTCCGAGCTTGAAATGGAGGGCTTGGCAATATTTGACGGAGAAACCGTCCTTGCCATGACCATGGGAAGCCGCCTGACCGACGACACCTTTGACGTGCAGTTTGAAAAGGCTCGCGCCGACGTGCAGGGAGCATATCCCGCCGTCAACAGAGAATTTGCGCGCTATATCCGAAGCAAATATCCGAGCATCCGCTTTCTTGACCGTGAGGAGGATATGGGACTTGAGGGCCTGAGAAAGGCAAAACAGAGCTATTATCCCCACCATATGATAAAAAAATGCTGGGCGTGTCTGTTGGAGGACGGCTATGATTATTGACGAGCCGAGACGTGAACAGCTACCCGAGCTCAGAAGCTTATGGAAGGAAGCCTTTGGCGACACCGACGAATTTTTTAGTCTTTTCGAGCGCACCGCGTTCAAAAAGACACGCTGTCGGTGTATAACGGTCGGCACAGAGACGGTCGCGGCTCTTTATTGGTTCGATTGTATTTACAGAGACAGACCTATCGCGTATCTTTATGCCGTTGCTACCTCAAAGGCTCATCGTGGACAGGGACTTTGCCGCGCCCTTACCGAGGACACACACAGGCAGCTGAAGTCGCTCGGCTACGCGGGCACGATACTTGTACCCGCGGGCGAAGGACTTTTTGCGTTTTACGAAAGGCTCGGCTACCGCATTTGCTCATACGTAGATGAATTTTCTTGCCCCGCCTCGGCGCAAAAGGCGGAGCTTCGGCAAATAAGCACTGATGAATACGCCAAGCTCCGACGCAAGCTCTTACCCGTAGGCGGTGTGATACAGGAGAACGAAAATCTTAGATTTTTGCAAGCAACGGCAAAGCTTTATGCGGGAGAGAAATTTGTATTTGCGGGGCGCTGTGAGGGCGGTATTCTTTACGCCTCGGAGCTTCTCGGAGATATTTCCGCCGCTGACGAAATAGTCAGCGCGTTAGGACAAAACGAGGGGCGGTTTCGGACGGTAGGCAATAGCAGAGCCTTTGCTATGTACCACCCTCTCGACGGTGATGCTTCCCTTCCGCCTCCGTCATATTTCGGGCTGGCGTTTGATTAAAAAAATATCCGAAAGTCTTGCTCAAAAAGAGGTAAACTTTCGGATATTTTATTTTTGATATTGAAATTATCTGTTTTTACGTATTTATTACCGTACGCCAAGCGCCCTTTTGAGCCAACTTACGGAGGACCTTACGTTCAGCACAAACAGCAGATACGAAACAAGCGCCCAGACCGCTCCGATGATAAGGATCACACCCGAGCAACCACACGCCATTATCAGACTGTCCGACGCAGAGATAATAAATATATATATAGCCATCGCGAGAAAGATGACCGCAGTTATCATATGACCTACCATATCCATTACTCTGTATGTCGCCCGTATCGTTATGCGCGTCTCTCCGTCAGTCTCACAAAACTGCCCCCGTAAGAGAGGATTTGCAACGTTAGACCTCACCCAACGGTTTTTTATAAGCGAAAAAGACGA
>JAFTYG010000089.1 GCA_017461365.1 Clostridia bacterium
GTTGTCTCTGGGCGCTGCGGTGGTTCTGTTTACCTCGTTAAGAACCTCGCCCTTGTATATCCATACCTTGACGCCGATCTTACCGTAGGTCGTGTTAGCTTCCCAGAAGCCGTAATCGATGTCGGCTCTGAGTGTCTGAAGCGGGATTGTTCCTTCGTGATAGTGCTCTGTTCTTGCGATCTCCGCGCCTGCGAGACGTCCGCTGCAAGAGATCTTGATACCCTTTGCGCCGAGTCTCATTGTGTTGCGGATAGCCATCTTCATAGCACGGCGGAACGCAACTCTTCTTTCGAGCTGTGCCGCGATGTTCTCAGCTACGAGCTGAGCGTCGAGGTCGGGCTGTCTTACTTCAACTACGTTGAGAGCAACGGGCATGCCAACCATCTTCTGAAGCTCGTTCTTGTACTTCTCTATCTCAGAGCCGCCGCGTCCGATAACCATACCGGGCTTTGCGCAGTGGATAAATACGCGTACTCTCTGGCTGTCACGTTCGATCTCGATCTTGGGAACGCCCGCTGCCTGAAGCTCCTTCTTCAGATACTTTCTGATGTTGTAGTCGGATACAAGGGTATCACCGAACTTCTCGTCGGATGTGAACCATCTTGAATCCCAGTTCTTAATTACGCCCACGCGAAGACCGTGGGGATTTACCTTCTGACCCATTTAGCTTAACCTCCTTCTCTCAGTCTCTTTCTTTAACTACGATAGTTACGTGAGATGTTCTCTTCAAAATTCTGTCTGCGCTTCCCTTTGCTCTGGGCATAATTCTCTTGAGCGTAGGGCCGGGGCATACAAAGCACTCGGATACGTAGAGCTTTGTTTCGTCCATCTCAAAGTTGTTTACTGCGTTTGCAATTGCGCTTCCCAAAAGCTTCTCAAGGTATTCCGAAGCACTCTTGTTTGTGTTCTTCAGAATTGCCATAGCAGCGCCCGCATCCTTACCTCTGATGAGGTCAAGAACGATCTTTACCTTGCGGGGGGAAATTCTTGCATATTTAAGTGTTGCTTTTGCTTCCATCTTAACTGTTTTCCTCCCTCAATTATTTACCGTTGTTGGATGTCTTGGAGCCTGCGTGGCCCTTAAATGTTCTTGTAAGCGCGAATTCGCCCAGCTTGTGTCCTACCATATCCTCGGTAACATAGACCGGAATGTGCTTTCTTCCGTCGTGTACCGCTATGGTGTGACCAACGAACTCGGGGAATATGGTCGACGCGCGAGACCATGTCTTGAGAACCTTTTTCTCATTCTTCTCATTCATTGCGCAAATACGAGCGAAGAGCTTCTCTTCTACGTAAGGCGCTTTCTTAAGGCTTCTGCTCATCTTATATTCCCTCCTTATTTAGCGTTTCTGCGTTTTACGATGAACTTGTCTGTTCTTGCCTTCTTGCTTCTGGTCTTATAACCAAGAGCAGGCTTACCCCAAGGAGTAACAGGAGAAGGACGTCCGATAGGAGACTTACCTTCACCACCACCGTGAGGGTGATCGCAGGGGTTCATTACCGAACCGCGAACGGTAGGTCTGATACCCATATGTCTTGTCTTACCTGCCTTACCGATCTTAACAGTGTCGTGCTCAATGTTGCCGACCTGACCGATAGTAGCTTTGCAATCCAGACGGATAATTCTTACTTCGCCCGAGGGGAGTCTTACCTGCGCAACTCCGTTCTCCTTGGAGATAAGCTGTGCAGCAACGCCTGCGGAACGAACGAGCTGTGCACCCTTACCGGGGTAGAGCTCAATGTTGTGAATGAAGGTACCAACGGGAATGTTCTCGATGGGAAGAGTGTTACCGGGCTTGATGTCGGCGTCGGGACCTGTGTAAACAGTGTCGCCGTCCTTAAGTCCTACGGGAGCGATGATGTAGCTCTTCTCTCCTGCTTCATTCTGAAGAAGTGCGATATATGCGCTTCTGTTAGGGTCGTACTCGATACCGATTACAGTTGCGGGAGCTGTGCTCTGTCTCTTGAAATCGATAATTCTGTACTTGATCTTGTTTCCGCCGCCTCTGTGACGAACGGTGATTCTGCCGTAGCTGTTACGTCCAGCAAACTTCTTCTTTACTACTGTCAGGCTCTTTTCGGGAGTAAACTTTGTTATCTCCTCGAACGTGGGCACTGTCATATGTCTTCTGGACGGTGTAGTAGGCTTAAACTTCTTTGTAGGCATTCTTCTTTACCTCCTACCATCAGTTAAGGCCGTCGAAGAACTCGATGGTCTTGGAGTCTGCTGTAAGTGTTACAACAGCCTTCTTCCACTCGGAGGTGTATCCGAAGTGTACGCCGAGTCTCTTGGGCTTTTTCTTCATTGAAATAGTGTTAACGTCCGCTACCTTTACGCCGAAAAGCTTTTCAACCGCGTCTGCGATCTCGGGCTTTGTTGCGTCGGAAGCAACCTTAAAGGTGTACTTCTTGGATGCGAGAGCGTCCATGCTTGCTTCTGTGATGATAGGCTTAATGATAATATCCTGTACCATTTTCATTATGCATACACCTCCTCAAGCTTTTCGACGGCTGCGCGAGTCATAACGACCTTTTCAGCCTTGAGCACCTCATATACGTTGATGGTGCTGTAAAGTGTGGTCTCCACACCGGGGATGTTGTTGCAACTTCCGATTACGAACCTGTCAACCGCGGGAAGAACTACGAGAGCGCTCTGAGCAACAGTAGCTTCTCTTGTCTTTCTCTCACGAACGACCTCGCCGTCAACTACAGTAGTTACCTTGTAGTTCTTTGTAACGGTCTTTTCGCATCCGAGAGCCTTGAACATCTTGACCATTTCAGCGGTCTTGTAAGCTTCCATCTTGATCTCGTCAACGATGATAAGCTCGCCTGCGGCAACCTTAGCGGAGAGTGCGCTGAAGAGTGCAACTCTCTTAGCCTTCTTGTTCATACCTGTGCGGTAATCTCTGGGCTTCGGTCCGAGAGCAACGCCGCCGTGTGTCCACTGAGGAGAACGTGTAGAGCCCTGACGTGCTCTGCCTGTACCCTTCTGTCTCCAGGGCTTCTTACCGCCGCCCGATACCTCGGTGCGGGTAAGTGTGGACTGTGTACCCTGTCTCTGATTCATCAGATATGCTCTGACTGCAGCGTGGAGGAGAGCTTCGTTAATTTCTCTTGCAAATATAGCATCGGACAAGGTCATCTCTCCGACTTCCTTACCTGCCATATTAACTACTTTAATATTTGCCATTGTCTATTTCCTCCTTCCGCTTATGCTTTTACCGAATCACGAATGAATACGATACCGTCCTTAGCGCCGGGAACAGCGCCCTTAAGAGCGATAAGATTCTTTTCGGAGTCGATCTTTACGACCTTGAGATTGAGAACAGTTACCTGCTCGTTACCGTACTGACCGGGCATCTTCTTGTTCTTGAAGATTCTCGCAGGGTCTATAACACCCATAGAGCCGGGCTGACGGTGGACAGGACCTGTACCGTGAGTCATACGAAGAATGTGGTGCCCCCATCTCTTAACACAACCCGTGTATCCACGTCCCTTTGTTATACCTGTTACGTCGACCTTGTCGCCTGCGGCGAAGGTATCGGCGGTAATAACATCACCGACGTTTACTGCGGATACGTCATCGAGACGGAACTCCTTGAGGTGTCTCTTAAGAGCGACGCCTGCCTTTTCGAAGTGACCTTTCTCTGCCTTTGTGAGATGCTTCTCTTTTGCGTCAACGAAGCCGAGCTGGATAGCATCGTAGCCGTCTGTTTCGACAGTCTTCTTCTGCGCTACTACGCAGGGACCTGCCTGGATTACCGTTACCGGAACTACATTTCCGATCTCGTCGAAGATCTGTGTCATACCGATCTTCTTACCGATAATGCCTTTTTTCATTTTGTTTTTTCCTCCTGTAAATTATTGGTTGACTTTTTTGCCAACATGACTTACAAAGTTGCCGAACTGTAAGGATAACTTGCATCGGCTGTTATCTTTGTTTTGGTAATGGATCTTGGTGCTTGATGTTAGATTTTAACCTCGATCTCAACACCTGCGGGGAGCTCAACGCTCATGAGCGCGTCAACAACCTTCTGCGAGGGCTTCACGATGTCGATAAGTCTCTTGTGTGTGCGCATTTCAAACTGCTCACGGCTGTCCTTATACTTGTGAACCGCACGAAGGATAGTAACGATCTCTTTCTCTGTGGGAAGCGGAATAGGACCTGAAACAGCCGCGCCGTTTCTCTTCGCAACGTCAACGATCTTCTCTGCTGCCGCGTCGATGAGGGTGTGGTCGTAGCTCTTAAGTCTTACTCTGATCTTTTCCTTGACTGCCACCTGTTTTTCCTCCTTATATTAGATTTGCCTGCTCGCGTCTGCACCTTGGGCCGCACATAGCGCGAGCCGCACTTCAGGGGGTGCATTCCTAACACTGTGCCGTGCGTTTTCTCGACGTCCATTTAAAAATCCGAAATTGTAGGTACACCAGCTTTTGCACGAACAACCTTCGGGAACGCCGAGCCACGCGTATTTCCTTACCCCGAGGGGCGTAGGAAAAGGCGCAACTTTAGAGAAATGCTTTCGCCCGATCAAACGGACATACTCCGCGAAAATTACCTGTCGGATGTCAACCCGACAGCAACCTCTCGCTTCAACGCATATCAAGCTAAATAATTATACTACATCTCGCAAAATATTGCAATATATTTTTGACAAGCTATTCGTAGATTTTTTATCATTTTTTCGCCAATCTTTTGTTTATTTTTCACAATTTTCAAAATTCCATCTTGATTTTTACCATATTTTAGGTGATTTTATGCACTAAATCAGCATTTTGTGCAAGCATTATGCAAAAAAACACAGTAAAAATCACGGGCTCGCCGTTTGGCGAGCCCGCGCTCCGCAGTTATTCGCACGCGTAAATGTTTTCGTCTTTATCCTCGATCCGATACTCGACCTCGGCTATTTTTTCAAAGTCCTCACCGTTATCGGTGTAATACACCGTACGGTAGCAATTCTCTCTGACATCATATTCATCACAGAGAACGTACGTATATTCACCCGTGATATTGGTAAACTCAGGCAATACTTCAAAGTCGGTGTCCTCTTTGTCTCCGTCCTTGTACTGCATCACGCTTCCGTCAAGATGCTCAAAATAAAGAATGTCGCCGCCCTGATAGTAGACCATAGACTTTACCGACAGACCTATCGTTTCATCCTGAAAATTCTTTCCTTCTATATATACAAGCTCACCGAACGCGTCAAGAACGAATACGTCTCCGTCCTCATTCACGGCAAAGTCGACCACATCATCTCTTACGCGCCACTCGTCTCCGTTTTTAAGATTTAGCTGCATAAGTCTGCCATAATCGTTAACGCAGTAAAAATATTTTTCGTCCTCGTCTATCTTTCCGAAATTGTCAGCGATGCTCTCCGAATTGTACTTTTTATCCACATATACCGTTCTCAGCGCTACCGACGATCCCATCGACGTACGCGTATAG
>JAFTYG010000090.1 GCA_017461365.1 Clostridia bacterium
CGCTTGAGGTTACGTCGTCAGTGATGCTTGTAAAGTTCCCGAATATAAAGAAATATATATCAACGCGGCCCACAACTCTTATAAAAAACGGCAAGCTTTTACCACGTCAAATGCAGAAGGTTCGGCTCACTGCAGACGAGTTAATAAGCGAATTGAGACAAAACGGGATATTAGGTATATCGGAGGTACAATATGCAATTCTTGAGCAAAATGGGAAAATATCGGTCATTCCAAAGCCGAAGAACCGTCCGCTGACTGCAAAGGATATGAACGTCACGGTATCCGACAGCGGGCTCTATCATATTATGATAGAAAACGGTCAGATAAGCGAGCACGGTCTTTCCGAGTCGGGATTTACGCGTGAGAAGCTTGACGCATTTCTTGCGGGCAAGGGGCTCTCCCGAAAGGACATCTATATAATGATGCGGAGCGACGCGGGAGATATAGAGATAATAAAGAAGGAGAAAAAATGAAGGCGTTTCATATATCGTTAGCGCTGTTTGCGCTTCTCGCCGTATGTATAATATCGAACGTAATATTTATCCACAGCTGCGCCGACCGTTTGTCGGAGTTTTCGGAGGAGCTTTACGTTCCCACCGAAGAAAAGCTCTGTGAGCTTGAGGATTTTTGGGAGAGCCGCAGAAGGTTCATCGGGCTATCTATCTCTGAGGCATATCTTGACAATATAAGTAAGACTATATCTTCGCTCCGTTGGGCGTACGAGTCGGGGGACAGCGCGGAGGTAGAAAAATGTCTTATGCTTCTTTCGGACTCTGCCGAGGCGATACGGAGATACGAAAGTCTGTCGATGGTGAGTATATTCTGATACGTCAGATAATTTTTTCTAAAATATGTATAATAATGCTTGAAAAAACCTGAAAAGTATGTTATAATACAGTTACAGTACGATAGCCGTAAAAAAACGAACAAAACCCGACAGCAACGCGCGAAGAGTTTTTGGTTGTTGCCGAGTTGTTCTCGCAAGGATGCGAGGAGTCCGCGCGGGGATATTCGGCTCAATAGCTTAATAAAAAATGCTATGCGCATAAGGATGTCGGGGATACGTTGCCCGTTGGTCTTTATGCGCTGTTTTATTGAATATTTTTCTTAAGGAGGTACGTACCAAATAAGAAACTTACCACTATCAGAAGCGCATTGAAATAATTTGAAAGTGAGCGTTACTCGATATGAAAAAGAAAGAACAGAATGAAGGTCTCGATCACCTTGATCCCAACCTTATTGAAAAATATGTTGATCAAAAGGACACCCCCGAACAGAAGAACAAAAGGTCTCATAGCGTATGGCTTCGCCTTGCGGCGATCGCAGTTTGCTCCCTGCTTATCGTCAGCGCGCTGGTTGTTGTACCGATGATACTGCAAGAGAACAAAGAGGACTCCTCGGAAACAATCGATCAAAAGCCCGATAACAGACCGAATATACCGATCGTCAACATTCAAGCAGCGTCGTCCGCGCCTCGGTATTACGGAGAAAAATACACCGAGGGCGAAAGCGGGATATACGGAGACGTATCTCCCGAGGGTATATCGGTAACAGCGAAATTGGTGGAAACGTTACCCGATACATACACCTTCTTTGACGATTGGCATCAATATGAATTCCGACTTTTACGTATGCAGACCGTAAAGCTCTTAAAGGGGCAAGAAATGACAGAAGAATTCTATTATTTAGTTCCTGTCGGATTTATGACCGATTTTTCCGTCTTTGACTGTTTTGTTATTAAAGACATGGCGCAGTTCACCTATGAATATTCGGTAATGTATAACAAAACGCAAGATAAAGCGGAACAATTTGATCTTGTTATTTTCGGCTACCGCGTGTACGGTTACTATTTAATGGGTGAAAATTTCGCAGCATTCGATGCTTACGATGATTTTGACGAGATCATTCAAGCGGAAGAAGCTATACAAAACGAAGAGTTCGGAAGAGATAAGTACGTACATTTGCTCAAGGATATATCCGGCGAAGCGGCGGATATTTTAACGCAAATAAAATCCCTTGAAAACGGTATGTTTGTCCCAAAATTTTCAACGGATAAGCTTTTTCTTACGTCCGAGGTACAATTTCACGCCGTACGGTTTATCAACGGTTTTACAACCAATGAAAAAATCAGTATTTGGTGCAAGGAATGGGATGGCGGAGATCAGGATACCTATGCTTTTACAAACGCCCGTTTCAACGAAGATGATATGAAGACCTTGCCCGATTTAACTTCAGCGTTTGAAGCAGTAAAAGAAGGGCTGAATAGCGGTTTGGTCACGCCGCCGCACTTTGATAATCAAGAAACGCTGAAAGCTACAACAAGCGCTGTTTTCGGTTGGTACGCAAAGACCGATACCGGTGTGGTCGGGATCATAAGAGTGACATGGTGCTTTTCCACCGAAAAATATCCACCGTACTACGATGATGCTTACTACATTATCGAATACGGGGAGGATGAGTGTAAGCCTATTGATCGCGATGCTTTGCTTGAACGGTTGGGAGATTGCGAAGCAACGTATATCTATACCGGAAAGTATAATGAGTATGGCAAGATTATCGATATAGTCTACTATTAAGTATAAAAAACGGAGGTCTTAGATTTTTAGTAATCGACTCCTTACGATGTGTGGTAAATTACCGTGATACGGGTTCGGACGACCAATGGTCGCCCCTACCGATAGGTGGGAAAATACCGTGTGGCGAAGTGGGGATGTTTGATATGTGTAAATATATTCCCAATGAGGATAGTGCAGTAAAGCGACTTCGTCGCAAGATCCTTCGACTCGATGTGCCGATAACCCCATAAACGGTTCGGGCTCAGGATGACAGGTTAGTTGAGATAAAATAAATAGATTTGTGCCAAAGTTTATTGCGAGCACTTTATATAAGAGTTATGCATACGTTCGTCGCCAAACATACACTATCTGTCATCCTGAGCGGCTCGCTACTTTGCGAGCCATGTGAAGGATCTTTTTTGCGTCAGCAAAATTTACCTTAGAAAAAGAACGAACTAATTACCACGCAAAACAGGTATTAGACTGTAAAGATTTCGCTAACAGTGAAATTGGCGTATCGGAGTAGAAATTATAATTTGTAGCAAAAAGTAAGGGGCTGGCTCACTTGTTAGTGAGCCAGCCCCCGAATTTTTTGAAGCAGCGATGACCGTTACAGCTATAATTCAGCCGCGTTTTTTCGTCGTTGTTCTGCCGCGAGGATGAGCGCGCGGTCGCGCAGGCGATATGCGCTGCTACGCGAAATGCCCAAGAGCACCGCGCATCTTTCTACCGTCTCCCCTCTTACGTATCGGTAATAAAGCAACAGCTTTTCGTTTGAATTCTTCAATCCCATGATGAAATGACGCACCTCGAACATCTTTGCTCTTGCCAGCAGTTCATCCCCGAACGTCTCGTTCTCTTCGCCGTCGCGCAGCGAGACATCTTTTTCGTATTTGCAGAGTCTCAGCAGCTTCATATTCAGTGCGTATCCGTTTAAATAATCTTCAGTTTCTTTAATTTCAGCTTTTGAAATTAAATCTTTGGTCATAGATCCCTCCTTTTCTTTTTTGGCTTTTTACAACCCGAGCGCAAGTATCGCGCAAAGATTCCGTCTCGGCTTTGCCTCGCGCTTTTCGTCATCATATTTTAATGACGAAAAGTTCGGCTTCACTACGTTTCGCTCAGAATGACACCATAGATGTCCGCGCGCTGTATTTCCGCTCGGTTATAATTAAGTCTTTTTCAATCTTTAGATATGATTTCATTATTATTTTCTCTTATACGTTCAATATTCCTTGCGCTATCCGCTCCGATCTCAAGAATGACCTTAAAGCGCGGTGAGCGCACAGAAAGCGTTCCTTTTCTTCTCTTCCCTCTTGGCGTATAGTTATTGGGACACCCGTCGGGACACCTGTATTTTCTGCATATCTCGCACATTCAGACTACAATTTATTCCCCCTTTCTCTTTTTATTTTCACAAACATATAAATTGCGTAAAATCCCTTGACATTTTTGCAGTTTTATTTTATAATATCTGTGTATGGTATTATTATATCGGATTTCCGAACTATTGTCAAGTAGTATTTCGGAATTCCTATATATATTTTTTCGGAGGTGCATATGAGCTACGAAAAATTTGACAAGCTTCTGCGCGCAAGAAACGCGACCGTCTACCGCGTATCAAAGGAGACGGGTATTCCCGCAAGCACCTTTTCTGATTGGAAAACGGGAAGATCGACGCCTAAAGCCGAAAAGCTGAAAAAGATAGCCCGTTTTTTTGACGTTTCGCTTGAATATTTTCTTGACGGGGAGGCTGATGGCTATATCTCGCCCGAAAAGAATATTCCTATTATCGGTGAGATACGCGCTGGCTCTCCGATAATCACGAACGAAACTCTACTCGGCTATGAAAAGGCATCGGTCGACAGCGCGGACAATTATTTTTATCTTCGCATCTGCGGTGACAGTATGAAGAACATCGGAATGGTGAACGGCTCTCTCGTTCTCTTCCGAAAGCAGCAATACGCCGAGGAGGGCGACATAGTTGCCTGTCTTGTGGGCGGTGACAGCGCGACGGTCAAGCGTTTTCGGCGCAATCAGAAAAATATCTATCTCGTTCCCGAAAACGATGATTACAAGCCGATAAAGCTCTCAACCGACGATTTTGAGGCGGGGGATGCGCGAATTCTCGGCGTGGCTGTTGAAATAAAAATAAAGCTATAATAATTTAGGAACAAAAAATAATGATCTGTTTAAACGTAGAAAAGCTGTCTCTTTCCTTCGGTACGAAAAAGATACTTGAGGACGTCACTTTTTCACTCGACGAGGGGGACAAGCTGGGAATTATAGGAATAAACGGGTGCGGAAAATCGACACTTTTCAAGCTGATACTCGGTGAGTACGAGCCCGACAGCGGAAACGTATATATATCTAAAAACAAGACGGTCGGCGTGCTCCGTCAGAACGATGCGTTCGGAGATCTTGTGGGGGCGGATGAAAATTTATCGGCTCTTGACGTTATGATAGGCTCTTTCCCCGAGCTTCTTGAGCTTGAAGCGCGTCTTGCTTCTCTTGAGGCTCTGCTTCATTCGGAGGACACG
>JAFTYG010000091.1 GCA_017461365.1 Clostridia bacterium
GTCTCACTTTTTTATGAGACAGCGCCTTTTGGTTATAATGAGTCAAATATAATGCTTTCGTCTCCGACTCTTGCCAATACGCTGTCGCCGCGCTTCACACTTCCGCGCAGGAACTCCTCGGAAAGAGGATCTTCAATAAACCGCGTCACGTTTCTTCGCACCTGACGCGCGCCATAGCTTTGAGAAAAGCTCCGCTCGGATAGGAATTTCGCTACCTGCGCGTCAAAGCTAAGCTCAACGTCAAGCCCCTTGGCGCGTTCCGATACCTTGCTAAGCATCCCCGATGCTATTTCTTCAATGTCTCCGACGTCAAGCGATCTGAATACGATTATGTCATCAACACGGTTGAGGAATTCAGGGCGAAAGCCCGAACGAAGCGCACCGAGCATATCCGATCTTTCGCGCTCCTGTTCTTCCTCCGAATCCTTACCGCTTGTAAATCCCAACACACGCTTGCCCTCGGCTCCCGCGTTTGAGGTCATAATTATTATCGAATTGGAAAAATCCGCGCGTCTGCCCTGACTGTCTGTAAGAGAGCCGTCCTCAAGTATCTGCAAAAGAATATTAAAAACGTCGGGATGCGCCTTCTCGATCTCGTCAAACAAAACGACCGAATAGGGGCGTCGGCGTATCCTTTCGGTAAGCTGTCCGCCGTCCTCATAGCCGACGTATCCGGGGGGAGAGCCGATCAGCCTCGATACCGAATGCTTTTCCATATATTCCGACATATCGAGCCTTATCAGCGCGCTCTCACTTCCAAATATCTCGCAGGCGATAGCCGTGGATAGCTTTGTCTTTCCGACTCCCGTTTTGCCTATGAATATAAACGAGCCCGTGGGGCGCTTGGGATCTTTAAGTCCAATTCTTCCTCTCCTGATAGCAAGAGATACCGCCCGTATAGCTTCTGATTGACCTATGACGCGCCGTGAGAGCCGATCTTCAAGAGATAGCAGCTTCTCGTTCTCGTCGGCAAGCAGATCGCTCACGGGTATTCCCGTCCATTCCGTAACAATATCGGCAACGTCTGCCCTTGTAACGCTCAACGCATCAGCGTCCGAGACGAGCGCTGTCTGCCTCTGCTCCTCGCTAAGACGGCGTCTGAGCGATATTTCTCTGTCGCGAACGCTCGCGGCAAGCTCAAAATCCTGACATTCCACCGCGCGTTCTTTCTCTGCCGAAAGCTGTGCAAGCTGACTTTCAAGCAAAGACAGCGTCGGGTGCGGAGCGCCCTTGCGTATGCGCACCCGTGACGCCGCCTCGTCAATGAGATCTATCGCCTTGTCTGGCAAAAATCTGTCGGGAATATAACGTACCGAAAGGCTGACCGCCGCCGATAGAGCCTCGTCGCTTATCGAAAGCTTGTGATGCTCCTCGTATTTTTCCCTGAGTCCCGATAGTATGTTGAGAGCCTCAACCTCGGTTGGCTCCCCCACATATACCGATTGAAAGCGCCGCTCAAGCGCGGGATCCTTTTCGATCCTCGTTCTGTATTCGGAGACGGTCGTCGCGCCTATGACCTGAAGCTGACCGCGAGCCAAAGCGGGCTTTATGATGTTTGCGGCATCCACCGCGCCCTCTGCCGCGCCCGCGCCGATGATAACGTGTATCTCGTCTATGAAAAGGATGATGTCGGGATTTTTCTCCACCTCCTCCATCACGGTCTTCATTCTGTCCTCAAATTCACCTCTGTATTTTGCTCCCGCTATCATGGACGGAATGTTGAGTGTCACTATCCGCCGATCACAAAGATTTTCGGGCACACGGCGCGCGGCTATGCGCTCGGCAAGCCCCTCAACGACCGCCGTTTTTCCTACTCCGGGCTCACCGATGAGACAGGGATTGTTTTTTGTCCGCCGCGAAAGTATCTGTATGAGCCGCTCGGTCTCCTTTTCTCTGCCGATGAGCGGATCGAGCTTTCCCTCACGCGCCGAGGCGGTAAGATCTCTGCCGTGCGCGCTGAGCATCGGCGCGCCCTTTATGCGTAGCTTGTCGTCGCAAGCGCCCTTGCTCTCTTGCCTCGGCTCGCGTCTGTCCGATCTTCCCGTCGAGGCGCTTATAAAAGCGTTGAGATCGCTTATGACCTCGGAGGCGGGAATGCCCTCGGCTTCAAGCAGCCTGACAGCCACCGAGTCCTTCTCGGACATAAGAGCGTACAGAATGTGCTCGGTTCCTATATAATCGTTTCCGCCTCTTTGCGACTCCGCGGCGGACGCTTCTATGACCTTTTTTGCCCTCGGCGTCATATCCGCAGGCGTTACCTGACTTCGTGAGCCCACGCCCGAGATGTCGATCACGGTGCTTCTGAGCTTTTTAATGTCCGCTCCGCGCGTCGTAAGCAGACGGGAGGCGATGCTGTCGCCCTCGGATAGTAGACCTAAAAGTATGTGCTCCGAGCCGATGTAGGTGTGCCCGAGCTCACGGGCGATGTTGAGCGCGTTGTTAAGGGTGTTTTGCGCTTTTTGGGTAAATTTATTTGACATATTATGACCTTCTTTGGATTTGGTTTATTTTTACTTTATTCGACGGAAGATTATTGCCCCGAGGAAGTATTTTTAAAACAGACAGAAAAATATTTTCGTTTTGATTTGCAGATGATCAAACAGACGCGTAAGCATATGGCGCAGTCTCACTTAATTCTACGCGGAAGAGGCATAAAAAATACTGCTCTATTTTGTGTATCTTGCGTAGCTGTTATAGGCGAGGGCTATCTCGTTCCACGTCCGTCTGTCCACTCTTCCCGTAATTGGTAGGGAGTGGATGCGCTGAAATTCCTTGACCGCAAGAGAGGTGTCCGCGTCGTAGATACCGCTCATCTCAAAGGCGGGGAAGGTGTCGTATCCGAGCCTTATCTCGTCAAGAGTGAACTGAAGCACCGAGATAAACGAGCTCTTCTCTCCGAAATCGGTCACATAATTCTCGGGTATTGCGGGGAAAAAATCGGGATGCGTCATGCGCCTATCGGGAGCCGTGATAAGAAGATAATCTAAAAAGAGCGCGTCGGACGTTGCTCTGTCAACGATACCCGTGACGGGGAGCCCTTTTATTTTCTGAAATTCCGATACAGCCGCCTCCGTGGCTGTATCGTATATGCCGTCTATCGGAACTGCGGCAAATACCTCCGAGCCCTCACTTCCGTCCGCGTGAGCGCGCAGGTACCTTTGCAAATTCCTTACGGCTGTCGTGTATGTCGGATGGTCTGTCATATTTCCTCCTATCGTCCTATCTCATATCCGGGGTATTGCCCCTCACCGAGACGGCTTCCGTTGTACAGATCGCTGTAAAGATCGGAAATGGCGTTCCATGTAACGCTTCCGACCGTTCCGTTTGCGGGGATGCCGTAGAGCTGTTGAAACGCTATTACCGCCGCGCGCGTCTGCGTGCCGAAATATCCCGTTACGTTTACAGAGGGCACCTCGGGAATAAAGCCCGAAATAAAGCTCAGGTATTCCTGAAGTACACGCACGCTGTCGTCCTCCGAGCCTATGCGTAAAGGGATCCCGGGGTAGGGAAGAATGTTGCCCTCAATGTATTCGTAGGGTATCGTTTCGATAAATCCGAGGTAGGTCCTGTACATTACGTCCCATGTGTCGAAATCCACCTCACCCGTAACGGGAAGATCAAAGGTTCGCTGAACGGCTCTTACCGCATCGGCGGTCGACGCGCCGTATATGCCGTCTATAGCGACCGAGGGAATGGTGCTGTAAAATTTAGAAAGATACGCAATAAGATACTGAATGTTCTGTACACCCACACCACTGTCGCCCTGTACGGTAGCTCCGGGGTACTGTTGCGTTACCTCCGAGAGCTTTATACCCTCTGAGTTTAGCTCATTGAGACGCTTGACGGCGTTGTAGATAAACTGTATTGCAAACCAGGTTGACTTTCCTACCACCCCGTCGGGCGTAAGAGAAAATATCTCCTGAAACTGCTTTACCGCCTCTTCAGTATCAAAGGAGAACACGCCGTCGGGCTCGGCTATCTTAGGTATCGACGGATAGTTGTCGGATATGCGGTTGAGCCTTATCTGTATCTGGCGTACGTCGTCGCCCGCCGTTCCTATTCTCAGAAGTCTGTCGGGCAGACTCGACGAAATACCCATAACGGGCGCGTCGCGCACAAGGTCAATGTCCTCTCCGTAGTAATACTGCAATATCTCATAGGGAGTATATCCCTGATTTGCAAGCTCTACCGAGCCCCATTGTGAAAGTCCGTTACAGCTTACCTCCACTCCGTCGCAGTATTGAGCGAAAAGAGGCTCTACGTTTCCTCTGCGCACGATATAGTTGTTGAAAAGATCGCCCACGATCTCGCTGATGTTCTCAAAATAGTCTCTGTCCTTGACAAAATACTGATCGTAAGCCGTAGAATTCGTAATGTCAAAATCATAGCCGCGAATTCTGTAATATTCTGTGTAGATACGGTTCAGCGCAAATGAGATCTGCGCGTATATGTTGGCTCTTATGGCGCTTTCGGGCCATGTGGGATATATCTCGCTCGACGCCACGTTGGCGATATATTCGGCAAACGGAAGCGTGACGTTCTCCGCATCTGCGTTGGGCGCACCGAGATGTACCGTTATGGTCTCGGGAATGTAAGGAATATTTGCATCCATAGGCGTTACCTCATTCAAGCGTCGTGCTCGGAGAGCTGTCAATGTCCTGCTCCCGTCCCATATCCGACAGACTGTCGGCGGGCACCATAACGGCGGGCTGTACCGAGATCACGGACGGGAAGATCGGTACGTTGTGAAAGTATAAGGGAACGTATCCCTCCTTAAAAACGTCTATGTTGTAGGTCGAGAATGCCGAAGCGCCTCCGGGAAGATCGGAATTTTCCTTTGGTGGCGCGGCAAGAGGAACACGGGGCGTTTTTCCGTCGTTTCCAGAAAGCAGGGAATAAAGGATAGTCGAGCTTTCCTCATCATTGCCACGTATGTTTACCGTCGCTCCCTCAAGCGGAATAGCGCCTCGCGCAGTAGATACTCTGACGGTAAGGTATCCTACCGATGAGTCAGTGATATTCATATGTTTGCTCCTTTCTTAAAGTCTCTCACAACAATATATGAGAAATAACGAAA
>JAFTYG010000092.1 GCA_017461365.1 Clostridia bacterium
CTTGCCCTCCATCATCATTTGTATGTCGACGTAATCTCTGTGAGTCTCAAAAAGAGAGTCGCTCTCGGGCTTTGTCGAGTAGGTCATTACGTTTATAAAGAGCTTGTCGCCCTCTATTTCATAATGCCCGTCGGGCGCGTTCTCACGGCAAAGCCTTGACATTTCCTCAAATGCCTGCCCGAAAAGCGGATGCAAGGAGGATAGCCCCTCGGGGATGATTTTATTTAAATGCGTTACAGTCATTGCGGATACCTCATATCTTGAACATCAGATCGCTATAGGTGGGCATGGGCCAGTATTCGGAGGATGTGATGGTCTCCATTTCGTCCACCGCCTCACGCAGAGCGTTCATAGCGGGGATAACACTGTTACAGCAAGCCTCGGCGCGCGCCTTGACGTCGGAGATCGACGTAGCCGCCTTGTCGGCAGCCTTCAGCTCATCAATACATCTGTAGGCTTTCGCATTGAGCTCGGACAGACGCGTGAGAATGTCGCGCTCAACAGAGCAGTTGACGGTGGGGAGGACCGACATCTTAGCCGCCGCCGTGTTCGCTACCTCACCAAGATAGGAGTTGACCGCGGGAATAATATCTCTGCTTGCCATATCTATCATCGTCAGAGCCTCAATGTTGATTATCTTCGAGTAATTCTCAAAATATATCTCCTGACGCGACTCGAGCTCGACACGGCTCATAACGCCGTGAGTGGTGAAGAGCTTTACGTTCTTGTCGTCATTGAAGCACTTGTATGCATCTACCGACGTGCGGAGATTGAGAAGTCCGCGGCGCTCGGCTTCCTTCTGCCATTCCTCGGAATAGCCGTTGCCGTCGAAGATTATGCGGCTGTGAGCCGCAAAGGTGTCGCGAAGGAGCTTGCCGACAGCCACATCAAAGTCGTCGGCGTTTTCAAGTATATCGGCAAATTGCCTGAAGCTCTCGGCAACAGTGGTGTTGAGCACCGTGTTCGGCATTGCGATATTCTGAGACGAGCCGACCATACGGAACTCGAACTTGTTGCCCGTAAAGGCAAAGGGAGACGTGCGATTTCTGTCGGTCGTGTCCTTGCGGAAGGTGGGGATGGTGGGAATACCCAGATCCATAATGCCCGCTCTTACACCCTCGTAGGTCTTTTCGTCAATTATAGATTTGATTATCTGATCGAGCTCCTCGCCAAGGAAGATCGAAACGATAGCGGGGGGAGCTTCGTTCGCACCGAGACGGTGATCGTTTCCGGGGTAGGCGACAGAGATCCGCATAAGATCCTGATAGTCGTCGACCGCCTTGATTATAGCGGCGAGGATAAGCAGGAACTTCGCGTTCTCGGCAGGCGTCTTGCCCGCGTCAAGAAGATTTTTGCCGCCATCAGTCGAGATAGACCAGTTGTTGTGCTTGCCCGAGCCGTTGACACCAGCATAGGGTTTTTCGTGGAGCAGGCAGACAAGGTCGTGCTTTTCCGCGATCTTCTTCATGTATTCCATTATCAGAAGATTCTGGTCGACCGCCATGTTTGTGGTGGCGTAGATCGGAGCGAGCTCGTGCTGCGCGGGAGCCGCCTCGTTGTGCTTGGTCTTGGAGTTGATGCCGAGCGTCCAGAGCGCCTCGTCAAGATCGGTCATAAATGCGCTTATGCGCGACTTGAGAGGGCCGAAGTAGTGATCCTCAAGCTCCTGTCCCTTGGGAGCGGGAGCGCCGAAGAGCGTTCTGCCCGTAAATTGCAGATCCTCGCGCAGATCGTACATCTTCTTGTCGACTATAAAATATTCCTGCTCAGCGCCGACCGTGGTGGTGAGCCTTTTTGTCTTTGTGTCACCGAAGAGACGGAGCAGACGAATTCCCTGTGTGCTTATGGCATCCATAGAGCGGAGCAGAGGAGTTTTTGCGTCAAGCGCGTCGCCCGTGTAGGAGCAGAACGCGGTGGGTATGTAGAGCGAGCCGTCCTTGACGAAGGCGTAGGATGCGGGATCCCACGCAGTGTAGCCTCTTGCCTCAAATGTGGCGCGAAGTCCGCCCGAGGGGAAGGAGGAGGCGTCGGACTCACCCTTGATGAGCTCCTTGCCCGAGAATTCCATAACTACCTTGCAAGGGCCTACGGGAGATATAAATGAATCGTGCTTTTCGGCGGTAACGCCCGTAAGAGGCTGGAACCAGTGGGTGTAGTGGGTAGCGCCCTTCTCGATCGCCCAGTCCTTCATAGCGTTTGCGACCACGTCGGCAACAGATGCGTCGATGGTTTTGCCCGTGGCGATGGTCTTGGTCAGCGACTTGTAGACCTCTTTGGGAAGTCTTTCGCGCATCACGTCGTCGTTAAAGACCATACATCCGAAAATTTCCGAAACTTTTTTTGTCATTGTAATTACCTCGTAAACAAATTTTGCTTGTTTGGTTTTTGTTTCAATACTTTATTATATAACAGACGGGAGAAGTTGTCAAGACCTTACTTTTCTTTCGCGAAAGAAAAATGTAAGCAAATCCATTGAATAGTAACCAAATTTGAGTTTGTCGGTGTGTTTGATGTTTGAACCATAATGTCCGTAGGGGCGACCTGCGGTCGCCCGAAAACAAACGAATATCTGCATTTATAGGCGGGCGAACACAGTTCGCCCTACGATTTGATGCGCTGCTATTTTTGTTTTCTTTTGGTTACTTTTCTTTTTCAAAAGAAAAGTAACCGACAAACTCCAAATTACCGCAATTTAATTCCGCACCCCGCACTCCTCACGAACTCACACAATGCGGACGAGCTTCATCGGCTCAATGTCCGTCATTCTCAAAACACGCGAAAGCACGATCTTATCGCGCATATAGGGGTGATATATAATGCAGTCGCGGGCGAGGGCTTCGTCGGTGCCGATCTCGGCGTAGGTGGTCGCTGCGCCTGCCGATCTCATGATGTCGAGCAGCTCGGCGTGTGTCGGCAGCTCCTCTCGGACGATCTTGCCGATCTCTTTCCATTGCGAGGAGAGCGTTGCGGGGGCGAGGCGGTCTGTGATGGGAGGCGAATTCTCGCGGATGATGTTTTCCTTTATCGACTCGCCGTAAGCCGCGTATATTTTATTCCAATCCGGTCGGTCAGGCGCAAAGCTCGGCTCAAGGACGACAGCCTTATGATAGAGCTCGCAAAGGGTGACGGTTGCGACACCGACCTTTTTGCCGTGGAAGTCGGAAATTTTGCCATCGGCAAGCTGACGCATGCCGATCATATGCGAGATCATGTGCTCTGCGCCCGATGCGGGACGGGAGGCTTCGGCAAGCTTCATCGCAAGCCCCGTAAAAACGAGCACTTCCATGATGGTACCCGCAGTCTCGGCATCCTCGGCGGTCACGCGGTGAGCCATAGAGCAGATTTTGCGCAAGGCCTCGCGCACGAGATCGGCAATGCTTTCGCAATAGTATTCGCCGACGGTCAGATGCGCGACGCGCCAATCGACGAGAGCGGTGAATTTGCCGATGATGTCGCCAAATCCCGCTGACTTGAGAGCGGCGGGCGAGGCGGCGAGGATGGCGGTGTCGGCAATGATGACCGAGGGTTGACGCGCGGGAAGAGTTGCCTTGAAGCCGTTTTCGATAATCGGCGACGTGCCCGAAGCGAACCCGTCCATCGAGGGCGCGGTTGCAAAGATCGCAAATTCGCGGTCATAAAGAAGCGCCGCGCGGCGGCAAATGTCGTTGAGAGTCCCCGTTCCAACCGAGAGAATGCCTTCGACGTCATTTGCGAGCCCGCCGATTTCGTTGACTCTTTCAACAGTCGGCTCGCGCAGGTTATCATAAAGCTTTAATTTGACCGAAAATCCACCGTTTTCGAGGATCTTTACGATCCCGGCCGCCGCCGCGAGAGTGTTTTTGTCGGCAACTGCAAGAATCTTTCGCGGAAAACCCGCATCGCGGAGAATTTCGGCAGTACGCGCAAGCATACCCTCGCCGATCTCCACGGCCTTGATATTTACGGTGTGAGGTCTGCCGCAAGGACAGCTTTCAAGATTTTTGAGGATTGCAGAAATGTCCATTGTTGCTCCTTTGGAAACACAAAATACAAAATGCACAATGCACAATGCAAAATGCACAATTGAGGAAACTTTTCGTAAACGAAAAGTGGTTTTGTTAAAATATGAGCTAATAAGCGCAAGCTTTAGCGGCGTTTTAAATTTAATTGCTTTTGCCAACGGCAAAAGCTACCGTTGTTGTGCATTGTGCATTATTCCTCAAAGTACTTCTCCATCACCTTTCCCACGGTATAAGCCGCACGATAACCGTAAACGCCCTCCTCGATCACACATGAAATAACGATCTCGGGCGTATCAAGAGGCGCAAAGCCGCAGAACACAGCGTAATCCTTCTTGCCCGCTACCTCGGCAGTACCCGTCTTTCCGCCGACCGTCACGGGAACGCCGTCAAAATAGCTCTGCAATGTGCCGCTGCCCTCGGAGATCACCTGACGCATCGCCTCCTTGAGAAGCTCCTCGGTCTCGTCCGAGTATTCGTCGTCACTGAGCACAGCCAGAGGCTCGGTCTCGGTCTTGTAGATTATATCGTCGGTGTGGAATACGCGTACAGAGTCCAAAAGACTTACCTTGTAGCGCGTTCCGCCGTTGACTACGGAGGATATGTAAACGCTCATCTGTAAGGGCGTGTAGCCGTGGTCCGACTGTCCGATGGATGCGTTCAGATCGTCACCGAGCAGCCACGACGAGCCTCCGATATTCTCGCGGTAGGCAGGGCCCGCCACTATTCCGCTCTTATTGCCAAGCTCAAGTCCCGTATCAGCGCCGAGCCCGAGCTCGTAGGTGTACCTCGTTATCTCCTCGATGCCCATAAGCTCACCGAGATTGTAGAAAAATACGTTGCAGGACTCGCGTATCGCCTCGACCACATTCAGCCTTCCGTGAGTGCCGAGACAGGTGTGCCCCGTCGCGCTTCCGTTCGAGTAATAGAGCTTGTTGCAAAAATAGGTGTCGGAGCTGTCAATATATCCGCCCTCAAGAGCCGCAAGAGCCACACCTATCTTGTAGGTCGAGCCGGGGGCGTAAACACCCTGAAGAGCTCTGTTGTAAAGGGGCTCCGCCTCGTCGGCA
>JAFTYG010000003.1 GCA_017461365.1 Clostridia bacterium
CGTATTCAACGGAAGAACAGAGGGCGGAAAGATAGTTTTCTTTGATGCTGATGACAGTTATACGGGAAGATTTTTAAATATAGAGATCGAAAAAGCCGATACGTTCGCGCTTTACGGAAAAATAATATAAGGAAAAGGTACAATAATGGATATTTTTGAGATAGCGGCAGAGCTCGGAAAGGCTCTCAAAGAGGATGAAAGGTTAAAGAGACTCGATGCGGCAAAGACCGCATATGAAAACGATGCCGAGCTTCAGAAGATGCTTGTTGAATATGAGGTTCAGCAAAAGGCGCTTCAGGGTGAGATTACACGTGAGGAGAGAGACACTCTTTTTATAGATACTATTCAAAAAAGGATAGATACGCTCTATAACAGCATTATGAACCATCCTGTATTTGCCGAGCTTAACGAGGCCCAGGCAGACGTCAATGAGCTTATGAACGCCGTAAACAATACGATCACTTACAACATTACGGGTGAGATGCCATCCTGTACGCATAATTGTTCCACCTGCGGAGGCGGTTGCTCCCACTAAGACAGGGGATATTTTCTGAAACGGAGGAATTCTTCTATGACTCCAATGATGGAGCAATATTTTGAGATAAAAAATCAGTATAAGGATTATATTCTTTTTTACCGTCTCGGAGATTTTTACGAGATGTTCTTTGATGACGCGATACTTGCGTCAAGAGAGCTCGAGCTGACTCTTACGGGAAGAGATTGCGGAGAGGCTGAGCGCGCGCCTATGTGCGGCGTGCCTTTTCATAGCTCGGAGGGGTACATAGGCAGACTTATAGAAAAGGGATATAAGGTTGCTATTTGTGAGCAGACCGAGGATCCCGCGCTTGCCAAGGGACTTGTAAAGCGTGAGGTCATAAGAGTTGTGACACCGGGTACTGTCATTGAGACAAATCTGCTGTCGGAGAAGAAGAACAACTATCTTTGCGCCATTTATATGGGCGAATTTGAATGTGGCGTTGCCTTTGCCGACGTTTCTACGGGCGGAGTTTTTGCCACGTCATTTTGCGGAGACGGCATTGATTCAAAGCTGAAAAATGAGCTTGGAACATATCAGCCGAGCGAGGTAGTTGTCAATCTTGCTTCCAAGAAGCTCAGCGATGACGTGTGCGGATTTATAAAGATCAAACTTTGTGCTATGCTTACGGATAACCGCCCCACACAGTTTGAGTTCGCAACGTCAAAGGCGGCGGTCGTAAAGCAATTCGGCAGTAAGCTGCGAGACGATACCGAAAAGGATCAGCCTCTTATATGCGCGCTTGGCGGACTTCTTGCTTATATTGCCGAAACGCAGAAGAGCGACATATCATACATAAAGGATCTTACGGTATATTCGGACGGTCAGTTTATGGAGATGGATATAAACACGCGCAGAAATTTAGAGCTTATCGAAACGATGCGTTCTAAGGAAAAACGCGGCTCTCTTCTGTGGGTGCTTGACAAAACACGAACAGCCGCAGGTGCAAGACTTCTCAGACAGTGGCTTGAGCATCCGTTGCTGAATGTGGGGGAGATAAACAGAAGACAAAACGCTGTTGAGGAGCTTTTCAATAACTACATTCTCCGCGAGGAGATAGGCGCGCTTCTTGACGGTGTTCTTGACCTTGAAAGACTCGTTACAAAGATAGTGTACGGAACGGCTAATGGAAAGGATCTCAGAGCCGTATCGACGACAATATCGGTTCTGCCCGAGCTTAAAGCGTTGATAGCCGACTGTAAGTCGGATGAGCTTTCGGGAATATACCGTGAGCTTGAAACTCTTGACGATATTTATGACAAGATAGACAGCTCTATAAACGACACTCCGCCCTTTTCGGTAAGAGAAGGCGGTATGATAAAGGACGGCTACGACAAAAATGTAGATGAATTGCGTTCTATAATGAATGACGGTAAGGGATGGATAGAACGCGTTGCAGACGAAGAAAAGGAAAAAACGGGAATTAAGACGCTGAAAATATCTTATAACCGAGTTTTCGGCTACTACATAGAGGTTTCTAAGTCCTTTATGGATCAAGTGCCCGATCATTACATAAGAAAACAGACTCTCGCCAATGCCGAGCGCTATATAACGCAAGAGTTAAAGGATATGGAGGCTACCATTCTCGGCGCTGCGGACAAGGTATGCTCTTTGGAGTATGAGATATTCTGTCAGATACGCAATTATGTTGCGGATAATTCAGCCCGTGTTCAAAAGGCGGCGGCGCTTATGGCGAAGCTAGACGTTTATCTAAGCCTTGCGACGGTGGCGGCAAAGAACAAATATATTCGTCCCGAGGTCGATAACAGCGATATTATACATATCAAGGACGGACGCCATCCTGTTGTTGAGCAATTTGTAAAGGACACTTACTTTGTACCGAACGATACGGAGCTCGATACAAAGCGTAACAGACTTATGCTTATCACGGGCCCGAATATGGCGGGTAAATCTACGTATATGCGGCAGATAGCCGTAATGTCGGTCATGGCGCAGATAGGCTCTTTCGTTCCTGCAAACGACGCGAGAATATGTATTGTGGATAAGCTCTTTACACGTGTTGGCGCATCGGATGATCTTGCATCTGGACAATCGACCTTTATGCTTGAGATGAATGAGGTAGCGTATATTCTTCGCAACGCGACTAAAAACAGCCTTATTATTTATGATGAGGTCGGAAGAGGCACGTCTACCTTTGACGGTATGAGTATCGCAAGGGCTATAATTGAATATACTTGTAGCCGAAAGATAGGCGCAAAGACACTTTTTGCGACTCACTATCATGAGCTTACGGCGATGGAGGGTGAAATAGAAGGAATAGTAAACTATAATATTGCCGCAAAAAAGAGGGGAGATAATATCACATTTCTCCGAAAAATAGTCAGAGGCTCTACCGATGACAGCTACGGTATAGAGGTCGCAAAGCTCGCGGGACTTCCCAACGACGTCATAAAACGCGCAAAAGAGGTCTTGGCGACCGTTGAAAAAACGGCTAAAGCGCTCAGCACCTCAAGTGCGGAAAAAGAGGAAAAGGATGACAGCCTTATTTCATTCGATGACTGTATAAACGAACAGATAATCGATGAGCTTAAAAATATTGATATAAATACACTTTCGCCGTATGAGGCTATGAGCTTTTTGTTTGACCTGAAAAAACGGATAAAATAATTAAAGGAAGGAGATCGGAATGAGCAAAATAAACGTGCTGTCCTTTGCCGTTGCAAATCTTATCGCGGCGGGAGAGGTAGTTGACAGACCTGCGTCGGTCATAAAAGAGCTGTTGGAAAACGCGATAGATTCGGGCGCTGACAGAATAACCGTTGAGATACAGAACGGCGGTGTTACATATATGAGAGTTGCCGACAACGGATGCGGAATGTCGCCTGAGGATCTGCCGATCTCCATACGCAGGCACGCTACAAGTAAGATAAAAGAGGCAAAGGATCTCGACGGTATAATCACACTTGGATTTCGCGGAGAAGCGTTGGCGGCTATTGCGGCGGTCTCATCGTTGCGCATCATATCCAAAACACGCGATAGCTCTGTCGGAGCTATGCTTGAAGCACATAACGGAGAAATAGCGGGAGTATTTGAACGGGCGTGCTCGGACGGAACGACGGTTATAGTCGAAGATCTGTTCGCAAACGTCCCCGCGCGGCGTAAATTTTTAAAGAAGGACGTTACCGAGGCTATGGCGATAACTGCCGTTGTGGAAAAAATAGCGCTTTCAAAGCCGCATATCGCATTTCGGCTTATTGTAGACGGAAACATACGCATTGACACCGTGGGAGACGGTTCTCTTAAAACAGCCGTTTATTCGGTGTTCGGCAGAGACTTCGCATCAAAGCTTATCGAAACGCAGATAGAGCTTGACGGCATAGAGGTGCGCGGATTTATAGGGCGTTCTGATAACGTGAAAGCAACAAGGAATTATCAGAATTTCTTTATAAACGGCAGATATGTAAAAAGTAAGACCGCTATGGCGGCTATCGAGCAGGCATATACCTCGTATATTCCTCCCGAAAAGTTTCCGTGCTGTATTCTGTTTATAACGGTAAATCCCGCGGCGGTGGACGTGAACGTTCATCCTGCAAAATTGGAGGTCAAATTCTCCAACGAAAAGCCCGTGTTTGAGGCAATATATTACGCTGTGAGAAATGCGCTTGAAGCTAACAGCGCGCGCCCCGATGTGGTGCTCAGTAAACCTAAAGGTAACAGTATAGAAGCAAGGCTTTCTGACTCGCAAATACCGATAGAGGATAAAAAGGAACTCTCAGTTAAGAAAAGACAGATCAGCGCTGAGCTTTATACAGCTCCCACAAAAAAAGAAAGCGGTAATGCTTTTTCACAAATGTCGGCTGAAGAATACGTTAATAAATTTGTGAAGACTGCGGAACCCGCAAAAATCCAAACGCAATCGAATTCTTCGTTCAAAGTTCCCGAGAATACGGTAATTGTAACGCAGGAAAAAAGAGACGAAGAAAGACGCCAAGCTCCGCGGGAGAGCTTTAGGGATACCTTCGAGACAGAACAAAAATCTCAGACTAAGCCAAAGCTCGTGGAAGAAAAGCAACAGCACGAAGATCAAACCTTTGCGGCAAGTGAAAGCAGACATACGTCCGAGAGCGCGGTATCCGCATCCGAGCTCGATGCCCCGCGAACGCTTAAATACCGAATTATCGGTGAGGCATTTAATGCGTACGTTATAGTTGAGGTCGAGGATAAGCTTTTGATAATTGATAAGCACGCGGCTCACGAAAGGATACTTTTTGAGCAGTTGAGGGCTGGAATGAAAAGCGCAGGCGCTACGTCTCAGATTTTGATGTTTCCGCTGGAGGTAATGCTTACCTCGGATGAGATACAGACGCTCGCGGATTTTCGTGAGGAGATAGAGGCGGTCGGCTTCGAATTCACAAACGGTAAATATACCGCAAGCGTTACGGCTATTCCAGAGGGTATAGCTACCGATGCCGTACCCGATATTTTGGCTGTAATCGCTGACCGAATAAAAAACAATACGGGCTCGGCAAAGCTGACAAGGGATATAATATTTGAAAAGGCACTGTATCAGGCGTCGTGTAAAGCGGCGATTAAGGCAGGAAGAGAATATCCCGAGGGACATATAAAATGGCTCGTGGATAAGCTTATGGAGATCCCCGACATTACGGTCTGCCCACACGGAAGACCTGTCGCTATGGAGCTGTCAAAGAAAAATCTTGACGGGCAGTTTGAAAGAATATAAAAGGAAATAGAAAAAATGAGTGAAAACAAAGGAAAATTTGAAGTATTGACTACCGACGGGCGCGCAAGACGGGGCGTGCTCCATACGGTACACGGAGATATACAAACTCCCGTATTTATGAACGTAGGTACTTGCGCGGCGATAAAGGGCGGCGTATCGAGCAGAGAGCTTATTGATCTTGACTGTCAGGTCGAACTGTCAAACACCTACCATCTGCATCTTCGCCCGGGCGATAAGCTGATATACGAAATGGGCGGCTTGCATAAATTTATGAATTGGGAAAGACCAATTCTTACCGATAGCGGCGGATTTCAGGTATTTTCTCTTTCTCAGTTGCGTAAAATAACAGAGGAGGGCGTCCGTTTTGCTTCACATATTGACGGCAAGAGGATTTTTATGGGACCGGAGGAGAGTATGCAAATTCAGTCCCATCTTGCCTCCACTATCGCTATGTCATTTGATGAATGTATAGAAAATCCTGCACCCTACGATTATGTAAAGCAATCCTGCGCAAGAACCGCAAGGTGGCTTGTAAGATGTAAGGCTGAGATGGACAGGCTTAATTCTTTGCCCGAGACGATAAACCGCGATCAGCTTCTTTTCGGAATAAATCAGGGCGGAACGTACGAGGATCTTCGTATCGAGCATATGCACACGATAGCCGAGCTTGATCTCGCGGGATATGCCATCGGTGGACTTGCTGTGGGCGAGGAGACCGAGGAGATGTATAGGATAATTGATGCCGTTGAACCTCATATGCCTAAAAATAAACCGAGATACCTTATGGGGGTTGGAACTCCTTGTAATATACTTGAAGCTGTTCATATGGGCGTTGACTTTTTCGATTGCGTAATGCCGAGCCGTAATGCAAGACACGGGAATCTCTTTACATGGCACGGTAAGATGAATTTGCTGAACGAAAAATATGCTAAAGATCCCAGACCTTTTGATGAGAATTGCGGCTGTCCCGCTTGCCGTAATTACAGCCGTTCTTACGTAAGACATCTTATAAAAGCTAAGGAGTCTCTCGGAATGAGACTTGCCGTAGCGCACAATCTTTACTTTTACAATAATCTTACAAGAGAGATACGCAAAGCGCTTGACGGCGGATATTTTGAGAGCTTTTATCAGAAATACAGAAATATTCTTGGCGAGAGAAGCCAGAGCTAAGGAGAAGATATGATAAAAAAGGAACTTCTTGAGGAGCTTCTTGCTACTGCGATGAAAAGCGGCGGCGACTTTGCGGAGGTATTTGCGGAGCATACAAGAAGCAACGGAATTCAATTTGTTGATGGAAAGATAGATAGAATCAGCGATAACGTTCTTTCGGGCGTCGGCATACGCGTGTTCAAGGGAACAAGAACGGTCTATGCTTCGACGTCGGATATTACACGTGCGGGACTTCTTGCTTGTGCGAGAGCCTCATCCGACGCTTTGGGCGAGGGAAATGCCGAGATAGCTATCTGTCTGAAGCCAAAAACTATTGTAAATAGTCATCCCGTTCGCATCGATCCTGTAAATTCGGATATAAAAACGAGAGCCGATATACTTAAGAGCGCTTGTTTTTCGGCTTCCGAGCATAGCGAGCTTATCTCGCAGGTGCAGGGAAATATTGCGGGTGTGACAAGGGAGATACTTGTAGCTAACAGCGAAGGACTTCTTGTAAATGACAGCCATACCCGTACACGTTTGCTGGTGAATGCTATAGCATCAAAATTCGAGGAAAATCAATCGGGAGCTTGCTCACCCGGACGCGGAATGGGACTTGAAATGTTCGATTTTATTGATCCCAAAGAGGTGGGAATACACGCGGCAAGGCAGGCGCTTGTAAATCTTGGCGCAGGCTACTGTCAGGCGGGAAGAATGACCGTTGCCATTGAAAACGGCTTTGGCGGAGTTATTTTTCACGAGGCCTGCGGACATTCCCTTGAAGCCACTCAGGTTGGCGTAGGAATGTCCGAAATGTGCGGAAAGCTCGGACAAAAGATCGCCAATGAAAAGATAACCGCAATTGATGACGGCACGATAGTCGGCGGTTGGGGCTCTGTAAATATCGACGACGAGGGAAATCCGACACAGAGAAACGTGCTGATCGAAAACGGAATACTCAAAAAATATATGGTCGACCGTTTGGGCTCTCGAAGAATGGGAATGCCTATGACGGGTAACAGCCGAAAGCAGGATTATACATTTGAGAGTACGTCGAGAATGACAAATACGTTTATCGACAACGGCCCTGATAAAAACGAGGATATAATCGCTTCCATCGAATACGGACTTTACGCAAAGGAAATGGGAGGCGGCTCTGTAAATCCTCTTACGGGCGCGTTTAACTTCTCGGTGCGTGAGGGATATATGATAAGAAACGGAAAGATATGCGAGCCTGTCAGAGGTGCGTCGCTTATCGGAACGGGGTCTCAGATATTGCAGGATATTGACATGGTTGGACAAAATCTTGCTACGGGGCAGGGCGTGTGCGGCTCGGCAAGCGGAAGTGTGCCCACAGACGTTGGACAGCCGCTCATCCGTGTTAAGGAAATTACCGTAGGAGGTCGTTGAATATGAAATTTGATGATGTTAAGGACTTTCTTATTGCCGAAGCGGAGCGCTTGGGGCTTCGTGAATACGAGGTCTATTATATGGAATCGGCTGATATGAATGCCGAGACCTTGAAGAATGAAATATCTTCATTTTCCTCGGGAGTTCGCGGCGGTGTTTGCTTCCGTTGTATCGTAGACGGACATATGGGAAGCGCCTCGGGAGAGCTGCTTGAAGAAGATGAAATGCGTGCGCTTGTATCGAGAGCTGTCGAGAATGCAAAAAATATCGAAAGCGACGACAAGGCTATACTTTACAAGGGCTCTGACAGCTATGCCAAGGTTGAATTACCCGATGTGCCCAATATGGATGCGGCTCAGGTGAAGAAATTGGCACTTGAAATGCAAAAAAACACTTATGAGACAAGTGAATATATAACCGACGGCACTCAATCGGCTGTATTTACAAGTAAGATAAATACACAGCTTATGAACTCTCACGGACTGCGCCTGTCAAACTCTGTGGCTATGAGCGGAGCTTATGTTCAGGCTGTAATACAGAAGGACGGCGAGGCTCAGGATGATTTTGATTGGACACTTGATGTAAACGATGAAAAGTCAATAAAAGCTGTGTCGGCAAGCGCCGTGGACAAGGCAATATCCAAGGTGGGAGCAATTGAGGTAGATACGGGAAAATACGATATTATCATAAGCGGTAAGAAGATGGGAGATCTTTTATCGGCGTATTCGTCCTCGTTTTCAGCAAAGCAGGCACAGCTCGGTATGTCTATGCTGAAGGGCAAGGAGGGGCAGAAGGTTGCTTCCGATATTGTTACCCTTATAGACGATCCTATGAGACAAGGCTGCCCTATGCAGACATCCTTTGACGGTGAAGGTGTTGCGGCATACAAAAAGAATGTTATTGAGTGTGGAACACTTAATACCCTGCTTTATGATCTGTCCACAGCCGATAAGGCGGGAAAGGAAAGTACAGGTAACGGTCAGCGGCTTAGCTATTCCAATTCGGTGAGCATAGCTCCGTACAGCTTTTATATTGAAAAGGGAAGTGAAAGCCTTGATGACCTTCTGAAAAAGGTTGGCGACGGATTATATATTACCGAATTCAAGGGAATGCACGCAGGCTGTAACGGTGTTACGGGAGATTTCTCTATTGAAAGCGCGGGCTATCTTATTAAGGACGGAAGGCTTTGCGAGTCGGTAAGATCCTTTACGGTAGCGGGAAATTTCTTTACGCTTCTTAAGAATATCGAGGCTCTTTCCGATAATGTTAAGTTTGGGATACCCTCCGGCTTTACCTGCTACGGCTCCCCCGACGTTTTGCTTAGAAATATGAGCATTGCGGGAAAATAAAAAAGCGCAATTGTATTGACAATATTCTGCAATTGTGCTAAAATATTTAAGTGATATTTTTTCTTTAAAAAGGAAGGACTAAAAATGAAGAATACAGAAAAGACAATGGACAAAATAGTTGCTCTTTGTAAGACGAGAGGATTTATTTTCCCCGGCTCGGAGATCTATGGCGGTCTCGCTAACACTTGGGATTACGGTCCCCTTGGTGTAGAGCTTAAGAATAATGTAAAAAAGGCTTGGTGGAAGAAGTTTGTTCAGGAGAACAGATATAACGTAGGTCTTGACGCAGCTATCCTTATGAACCCCCAGACTTGGGTGGCTTCGGGACACCTTGCAGGCTTCTCCGATCCTCTTATGGACTGCCGTGAGTGTCATGAGCGTTTCAGAGCAGATAAGCTCATTGAGGATTGGTGCTCTGAAAATGGTTTTGAGCTTCCCAAGCCTATTGATGCTTTCTCTCAGGCAGAGATGAAGGACTTTGTTGAAGAACACAACATTCCTTGTCCCACCTGCGGCAAGCACAACTTTACCGATATACGTCAGTTCAACCTTATGTTTAAGACCTTTCAGGGTGTTACCGAGGACGCGAAAAACACAGTTTATCTCCGTCCCGAGACTGCTCAGGGTATCTTTACAAACTTTGTAAGCGTACAGAGAACGACAAGAAAGAAGCTGCCCTTCGGTATCGGTCCGATAGGTAAATCTTTCCGTAATGAGATCACTCCCGGTAACTTTATCTTCCGTGTACGCGAGTTCGAGCAGATGGAGCTTGAGTTCTTCTGCAAGCCCGGTACAGACCTTGAATGGTTTGATTATTGGCGTAGCTTCTGCCATGATTGGTTGCTTGCTATCGGTCTTCGTGAGGAGAACATCAGACTCCGTGACCACGATCCCGACGAGCTTTGCTTCTACTCTAAGGCAACGACCGACTTCGAATTCCTTTTCCCGTTTGGATGGGGAGAGCTTTGGGGTGTTGCTGACCGTACAGACTACGACCTGACACAGCACCAGACAGTATCGGGCAAGGATCTCACATATTTCGATCCTGAAACAAACGAGCACTACATTCCCTACGTTGTTGAGCCCAGCCTTGGTGTTGAAAGAACAGTTCTTTCCGTACTTTGCGACGCTTACGATGAAGAGGTCATTGACGCTGAAAAGAACGATACACGCGTTGTTATGCATTTGCATCCCGCTCTTGCTCCTTTCAAGGCGGCAATACTTCCTCTTTCCAAGAAGCTGTCCGAGAAGGCTGATGAGGTATATAGCGAGCTTTCCAAGTATTTCAGCGTTGATTACGACGAGGCAGGCTCTATCGGCAAGAGATACCGCCGTCAGGATGAGATCGGTACACCTCTTTGCATTACTTATGACTTTGACTCCGAGACCGACGGTTGCGTAACCGTTCGTGACAGAGATACAATGGAACAGGTAAGAATTCCGATTGCTGAACTTAAGTCTTATATTGAAAAGGTAATAGAATTCTAAAATATATGGGCTGTCTTTGCCGAGACAGCCCATAGCTTATTTATTTGTAAGTGACAGCTCATGCTCGCATTCCAAGTGTAAAAGAGTTAAAAATTTCTTTATGTGCTCGGGAATATAGCGATCTGAGCTTTTATATACATACGTTGTTCGTTTGTAATTGCCTATCTTTTTCAATATGACCTGATCGGAAAATTGACCGCGCCAAGATACCGAGGGAATAAGAGAAATTCCGAGCCCAAGCTCTATGCACTTTCGGATATAGTATGGATCGTCGCTTCGTATAACTATACGGGGAGAAAATCCCAGATCATCGCATATGCTTTGTGTAATTGAATAAAGACTGCTGTCTTTATTTGTGCAAATAAACGGCTCATTGGCAAGCGCGTCTGCGGTGACGGTATCCTCCTTAGACAGAGGATTGTCTCTGTGCACAGCTAAAAGTATATCCTCGCTTAACAGCTCCTCACATGGCATATCGGTTTTCCATAACGGTATATCGGATATGACAAGATCTACCTGCTCGGCATCGGGGGAAAGCAGATATTTTGTAACTATATCTACGTCGGGATATGCTCTGCTGAATTTTTCTACGGTTTGCATTATAATACGGCGGTTTATGTATATTGACAGTCGTATTTTCTTAATACCGTCAGCGTTTGTTATGCTTTTTTCGGCTTCGTCTATAAGAGAGAGCGCTGCCCTTATACTTTCTGCAAAGATCATACCGTTTTTGTTGAGCTTTATCTTATTCGCCTGTCTTGTAAAAAGGTTTGCGCCAAGCTCTTTTTCGAGCCGCTTTATGCTTTGAGATACAGCGGATGGGGGAACATAAAATTTCTTTGCCGTTTCGGAAAAATTCTGAGTGTCGGCGGCATCAACGAAATATTTTAGCTGTAAAAGCTCCATAATATCACCTTCCTTTACCATATTTTATCACAGCTTACTATAACTTTCAAGTGATAGCAGAATAATTTATCTTATTATTTACATTTAAGTAAACCTGTGATAGAATGTATATATTAAGAAAGGAGATGTTTATGGAAGCATTACTCAGTATGTTTAAAAACGTTGTTTTGTTTGTGGCTTTAGCTGTTCCGGGATATTTATTGGTAAAGACAAAAATATTGAATTCAGCATCTTCAGGAGTTTTGTCAAAGCTTTTGATGTATTTTGGTATGCCATTTTTGATACTTTCGGGAACGGTAAATAATATTTTATTCAATAAAGAGCTGATAATAACTATTGCTCTTGTTGCCATGGTTGGAATAGCCTTTACATTTGTTATGTTTTTTGCTTCAAAGCCTTTGTCGGCTATGGAAGGGGAAGAAAAAGCAAATGGAATGATGCGTTTTTGTATGACCTTCTCCAACAACGGATTTCTTGGAATACCGCTTGCAGTAGCCGTGTTTGGAGCAAATTCTCCCGTTATGACGGTGCTTGTTATACTCAATATAATAACCAATATATTGATGTACACCTTAGGTATATATCTCGTTTCGGGTGATAAAAGCAAGATAAGTCTTAAAAAAGCCTTCTTAAATCCTGTGCTTATTGCTTTTATCATAGGCGTTATATTGAATTTGCTGAAGGTGAATACATACGTTCCTGAAATATCCACCTTTTTCTCTCATTTCAGCGGGATTGTAACTCCATTGTCGATGACGATCCTCGGAATGAAAATGGCTGAGATCAAGTTTACCTCGCTGTTCAAATCGTGGCGGATGTATTATGTTTGCGGGCTGAAGCTGATACTGTTTCCTTGCGTCATCGTTGCGTTGCTTTTTGCCCTTAAGAAATTTGGCGCGAATATTATCGATAACAGCATGATACTCGGATTTTTTATAGCGTTTGCTATGCCGACAGCGGGCCTTGCCTCGACCTTTGCCGACGGATTTGGCGGAGATACCGAAAATGCTGTTTCAATGACACTCGGAACTACCGTACTGTCAATAATAACTATTCCCGTATTATATTGGGTATTATCGTATTTACTGTAAAAGGAGAACGTAAAATGAAATTTTTAGGAAATATCTGCTATGCAAAGCGTAAAAGCGAGGATTTATTGCTTGATATTTATTTGCCCGAAGCATCGGAATTTTCAGTATTTGTGTTTTTTCACGGCGGAGGATTTACTAAGGGAAGTAAATCAAGGGCTGAAAAATTTGCGGGATATTTAACGGGAAAGGGAATCGCTGTTGTATCAGCTGATTACCGTATGTATCCAAATGCAAAATATCCCGATTTTATTGAGGATGCGGCAGAGGCTGTATATTGGGTATCGGAAAATATAAACAACTATGGAAAATGCGAAAAAATGTTTGTTGGCGGTAGCTCTGCAGGAGCGTATCTTTCGATGATGCTTTGCTTTGATGCACGGTGGCTTTCAAAATACGGTGAGCTTAAAGTTCCCGTGACGGGATATTTTCATAATGCGGGACAGCCTACCTGTCACTTCAATGTTTTGCAGACCGAGCGCGGTGTGTCGAAGAAGCGCGTTATAGTTGACGACAGTGCGCCCATCTATCACGTTGGAACAGCGGAGGAATACCCGCCTATGCATTTTGTCGTATCGGATAACGACATGGAATGCCGTTATGAGCAGACAATGCTTATGCTGGCGACTTTTAAGCATTTTGGCTATGACAGCAACAAGATCGGCTTTACACTTGTTCACGGAAAGCATTGCGAGCATGATAAAACAACGGATGAAAACGGGGATAACATTCTTGGAAAAATGGTATTTGAATTTATACGGAAATGGTAATACTCAAACCACCGCGGGAGATCCCGCGGTGGTTTGTATTTTATTGTTACTGTTCCTTTACAAACTGACTGTTATAAAGCTCTGTATAAAATCCGTTTTTAGCAAGCAGTTCGCTATGTGTGCCTTGTTCGATAATGTTTCCGTCCTTCATAACAAGGATGGTGTCTGCCTCCTTGATAGTAGACAGGCGGTGGGCAACTATAAAGCTTGTGCGCCCCTGCATCATCGTAGTAAATGCCTTTTGTATACGTATCTCCGTGCGTGTATCTATCGAGGAGGTTGCCTCGTCGAGTATGAGCATTTCGGGCAGACAGAGCATTACTCTTGCAATACAGAGAAGCTGCTTTTGTCCTTGAGAAAGAGAACCGCCGTCCTCTGAAATGACCGTATCATAACCATTGGGAAGTCGTCTTATAAAGCTATGTGCATGAGCCGCCTTTGCCGCCGCCTTTATTTCCTCTTCGGTAGCATCGGGCTTGCCGAAAGCGATATTGTCACGGATAGTTCCCGAGGACAGCCAGGTGTCCTGAAGCACCATACCGTAGGATGAGCGTATCTTGTGTCGGGTGTAATGGCGGATGTCCTCTCCGTCGAGGGTTATCTTACCGCCGTCCACGTCGTAAAATCTCATAAGAAGATTTATAAGTGTCGTTTTTCCGCATCCCGTAGGGCCGACGATCGCTACGCGCTGTCCCGAGTAGGTTTTTAAATTAAAATTCCGGATCAGCGGACGCTCGGGTGTATATGAAAAAGAAACGTCGGAAAACTCAACGATACCGTTTACAGCTTCGGGTTCATAAGCGTCTGCCTTATCGGGCTCTTGTACGGGCTTTTCGATAAGCTCAAACACCCTCTCCGCGCAAGCAAGCGCGTTTTGGAGCTCGGTGATAACGCCGGATATTTCATTAAATGGCTTCGTGTACTGTGTGGCGTAAGAAAGGAAGCTCGAAAGACGTCCGACAGACATTCCCATACCTCCGCTGATGCAGAGCAGAGCGCCTGTGAGAGCTACCAATGCGTACACAACGCTGTTTACAAAGCGTGTCGACGGATTGGTGATAGACGAGAAAAACGTAGCCCTGAGTGAAGCCTTACCAAGTCTGTCGTTTATACCGTCAAATTCCTTTTGTATTTTTTCTTCCTGACCGAATGCGACCACCGTTTTGTGGTTGGTTATCATTTCATCAATGAGAGAGGTCTGCTCGCTTCGTATCTCGAATTGCAGCTTAAACATAGAGTGAGTCTTTTTTGCGATAAAAGAAGCCACAAAGAGTGAAAGGGGAGTGACAAGAACAACGATAAGAGCTACGGGCGCGCTGTATATGAACATGAATATGAGCGTACCGATTATCGTCATTATGCCGTTAAAAAACTGTGTAAAGCCCATCAGAAGTCCGTCGGCAAAGGTATCTACGTCTGTAACGGTTCTGCTGATGATCTCGCCGGTGCGGTTTTTATCAATAAACGAAACGGGAAAATCCTGAATTCGCATAAACGCGCGGTGGCGGATATTTTTAGCGATACCGTATGTCATACGGTTGTTGAGGATATTTATTATCCATGTCAGTATGCTTGTTATGATTACCGAAACAAGTATCTTTGTCAAAAGAACGCCGATTGCGGGAATGTCGACGTTACCAACACCAACCGCTTTGTCAATAGCCTGTCCCACAAGTATGGGAATATACAGAGAAAGTCCTACGGTCACTGCGGTAAATATCAGCGACAAAATAAAGTGAATACGGTATATTTTAAGGTACTTCAAGACAGTTCCGAAGGTCTTCAGGCTGCCTTTTAAATTGTATTTCTTTTTCACAGTGAAGCACCTCCTTCGGAAAATTGGGAACGGTAGATCTCTTTATATATTTCACAGGTATCAAGCAGATCCTTATGTTTGCCCATACCTACTACGTTACCGTCATCAAGAACTATGATCTTATCCGCGTGCATGATAGATGACGCACGTTGAGATATGATAAACACAGTGGGGTTATAATCAAGGCTTGATATAGCCGCGCGCAGACGTGATTCCGTGGCGTAGTCAAGAGCCGACGCCGAGTCGTCGAGTATCAAAAACTCGGGGCGTTTTACAAGAGCACGCGCGATGGTCAGGCGCTGTTTTTGTCCACCCGAAAAATTATTACCGCCTTGCTCGACTTCGCCGTCAAGTCCTTTTTCTTTTACAAATTCTTCTGCCTGTGCAAGCGAGAGCGCATTCCAAAGCTCTTCCTCTGTGGCGTCGTTCTTACCCCAAAGGAGATTTGAGCGGATAGTTCCCTTGAAAAGTATAGCCTTTTGAGCTACCACGCCAAAAAGCGAGTTCAGCTCATTTTTATCGTAAAGCGACGCGTTCTTACCGTTTATAAACACGTTGCCCGATGTCGGAGCATAAAAAGCGGGAATAAGATTTACAAGAGTTGATTTTCCTGAACCCGTACCGCCGATTATTCCGATAGTCTCCCCTTTGTTTGCCGAAAAGCTGATGCCTGTTACAGCTTCGTCTCCGCCCTCGTGGTAGCGGAATGACACGTTCTTAAAGGAAACGGCGTTTCCGTCATCGATATTCGTCTCGGTGGTCTGTCTTTCAACGTCTGACGGGGCATCAATGATGTCGAAAACTCTCTTGGAGCTTGCGCTCGCCTTGTTGAGCGTAATTATAAGGCTCGCAAGCTTAATAAGCTCAACGAGTATCTGAGACATATAGTTGTAAAGCGCCAAAAGCTCACCTTGGGATATTTCGCCCGCATCTACGGACAGCGCACCGCGTTGTATAAGGAAAATAATAGCTAAGTTGATGATAACGTATGTAAGAGGGTTCATAAGAGCCGAGATGCGTCCCGCAAAAAGCTGTATTTTTGTCAGTGCGCTGTTACGGCTATCGAATTCCTCTATCTCGTCCTTTTCCTTATTGAAGGCTCTTACCACGCGAGTGCCGTTATAGTTTTCGCGTATCTTTCCGACAACGCGGTCGAGCTTTGCCTGTGACTTTTTATATATCGGAATACTGATAAGCATAATTCCGAAAACGACAACAAGCAAAACGAGAATGACCGCGAGGAATATCAGCGAGAGCTTTTTGCTTATGGTAAACGCCATTATCATAGAGCCGAAAACTATAAACGGGGAACGCATAAAGAGTCGTAAAAACATATTAACACCCGTTTGCATCGAATTTACGTCGCCGGTCATTCTTGTTATAAGCGTGGACGTACCGATATTGTCGGTGACTTTATAGCTGAAGCTCTGTATGTGTGAGAAAAGCTCGCTTCTTACTCTTGTAGCGACACCGACAGCCGCTCTCGCCGCAAAGTATTGCGCGCAAATAGCCGATACAAGTCCAATAACTCCGAGTGCTACCATAACTCCGCACATAGCGAAGACCGTGCCCTTGTCGGGAGAGGGAGTGGCGTTTATGCCTTTGTCGATAATAGCCGCGACGGCGAGGGGCACAAGAAGCTCAAAAATGGCTTCAAGCATTTTAAAAGTGGGCGCAAGTATTGATTGAATATAATAGCCCTTTAAATATTTTAGTATTTTTTTCAAGTCTGTCTCCTTTTTATTGATTACTTATAGCTAACATAAGGTATATTATAACATAATATCGGAATAATTTCAACTTTTTTATAAAAATTTGAAAAAAACTATTGCAAAAGGGAAAAGAATGTGGTATAATAGTACACGTTATGGAGGCATAGCTCAGTTGGTTAGAGTACTTGCTTGACATGCAAGGGGTCGCAGATTCGAGTTCTGCTGTCTCCACCAAAAATCCCGATTGCGTAAGCGGTCGGGGTTTTTACTTAGAAAGGTGAAATTATGCCAAAACGTAAAACTTCATATTCCCCTTTGACAACACCTTTTGAGAAAGGACTTGCAGACGTTCCGTATGCAGATTATCCTAGACCAAGTCTCAGACGTGATTCGTATATGACGCTCAACGGTCATTGGTCGATCTCGGTAATTCGCAAAAAGGGCGAAATATACAAAGGTGATATACTCGTTCCGTTTCCTCCCGAATCAAAAATATCGGGAGTCAACCAATGCTTTCCGTATGATGCAAAGCTGATATACAGCCGTAAATTTACCTTAACGGAGGAGTTCATTAAGGACAGAGTAATACTTCATTTCGGCGCCGTGGATAGATATGCTTGCGTGAAAATAAACAGCAAGACGGTTTGCGAACACAACGGAGGATATTTGCCGTTCTCGGTTGATATAACATCGGTGATAATTCAAGGTGAGAATACTGTCGAAGTCGAGGCGTACGATGACCTCGATACCGATTATCCTTACGGTAAGCAGAGCAAAAAGCGGGGCGGGATGTGGTACACACTCATAAGCGGCATTTGGCAAAGCGTATGGCTTGAAAGTGTTTGTGAAAACTACATCAAAGGGCTTCACATAACCGCGGACACACGTTCGGTTACTGTAAAGGTCTTGGGCGGAGAAAGACATAAAAAGCTCTGTATGAGCATTGACGGGCAGGATAAGGAATATAATTTTATCTCCGACAGCATTACCGTACATATTCCAAACGGCAGGCTATGGACACCTGACGATCCTTATATCTATAACTTTTCCGTTATATCGGGCAACGATCGAGTGGAGAGTTATTTTGCTCTCAGGACTGTATCTGTGGGCAAACGTGGCGATACTCCGTGTATGCTTCTCAACGGAGAGCCGATATTTATGCATGGGCTCCTCGATCAGGGCTATTTTAGTGACGGAATATATCTGCCCGCAACGCCCGAGGGATACAAAAATGATATTTTGACAATGAAGCGCCTCGGCTTTAATATGCTCCGTAAGCACATCAAGATCGAGCCTCAGCTCTTTTACTATTACTGCGACGTTTACGGTATGCTTATATGGCAGGATATGGTAAACAGCGGAAAGTATAGCTTTCTTATTGATACTGCGCTGCCTACTGTCGGACTCAAAATGGGAATAAAGCATAGAGCATCTGAAAAGAGAAGAGAAATATTTGAAAATACCGCAAAGGAAACAATAGAGCATCTTCACAATCATCCGTCGGTCGTTTATTATACGATATTCAATGAGGGATGGGGGCAGTATAATGCCGATAGAATTTACGGAGAACTAAAAGCCGTCGATCCCACAAGAATATACGATGCTACCTCAGGATGGTTTACAGAAAAAGTCAGCGATGTCGAAAGCCTGCACATATACTTCAAGCCTGTAAAAATAAAGAAGAATCCCGACAGACCTGTGGTACTCTCCGAGTTTGGCGGATATTCATATAAAATAAAGGAACATTCCTTTAATCTTGATAAGACCTACGGCTATAAGCTTTTTGAGGATAGGGAAGAGTTCGAAGCCGCTGTCGAAGGACTTTACCAAAATGAAATTATTCCCGCAATTGACAATGGACTTTGTGCCACTGTACTTACACAGGTGAGTGACGTTGAGGAAGAAACAAACGGTCTTTTTACATATGACCGACAGGTGCTTAAGGTCAGAGAGGAAAGAATGCAAAATATAGCCAAAGATATTTATAATACCTTTCAAAATAAAAAATGATGCGCTCTTTTGAACGCATCATTTTTTTGTTTAGTTGACAGTAAGAACTACCTTACCAACGTTTTCACCTCTATAGAGAATGTCGTGAGCTGCTTCGGCTTCGGTTATGGGAAGTACCTTGTAGATCGTGGGTTTAACAAGTCCCGCTTCGATCTTAGGATAAACATCACGGACAAGGCTTGCAAGTATCTCAGCCTTTACCTCGGGCGTACGTGAGCGCAACGTGCTTCCGACGATGCGTACGTTGCGAACGTAGATGTTCTTCAGGTCTATCTCGGTTTTCTGACCTGCCAATGCCGCTATCATTATCCATCTCGCTCCGTGTGTAAGATAATGTATGCACTTGCCCATTATCTCACCGCCGAGGCAGTCTATGGCAACGTCAACGCCGTGTCCGTTTTCTAATTCTTCCTTGAGAACAAGAGAAATATCTTCTTTAGTCGTAACAACAACTCTGTCAGCATTCAAGTGCTTTATGGAATTTGCGATTTCATCAGAAAGAACTGTGGTGATAACTCTTACGCCAAAAGCCTTTGCCATAGGGATTATTACGCTTGCAAGTCCCGATGCGCCTGCATTCATAAGAAGTGTGTTGCCTTCCTTGATCTTTCCTTCGATGAAAAGATTTAGATAAGCCGTTGCAAATGCTTCGGGGATAGCCGCCGCTTCGACCATAGAGCAGTTCTTGGGTATTGGCATAAGCATATCGTATTTTACCGAAACATATTCTGCATAACCGCCGCCGCCAAGAAGCGCGCATACCTTATCTCCGAGCTTATAGCTTGAAAGCTTCGCAGCCTCATCTCCTATCTCAACGATAGTTCCCGCAACCTCAAGCCCCATCCATTCGGGACATCCCGCGGGAGGCGGATAATCGCCCTCTCTCTGCATAAGGTCAGCACGGTTAAGAGCCGCCGCCTCTATCTTTACAAGAACCTCCTCAGGCTTTATTACAGGATCTGGAACGTCGCTCCACGACAGAGATCTGTCATTGTTTACAAGTATTGCTTTCATTATTTTTCTCCTTGTTTTTTATATTAAGATCAAATTTCAACGCCGCAGCATTTAAGTATCGTTTTGAATAGCTCAAGCTCGTAATCTGCGGTATATGGATTTTCCTTTTCGCCTCTTACAATAGCGGCAAATGCCGTCATCATTGCAATATATCTGTCGAATTGCTCGCTTTCGTAAGTCTTTTTTGACGTTGTGCCGTCAGCTTCTTTCAAGCGTTCGGCTTTTTTCGTGTACAGAGAATACTTTGTGATAGCTTCGTCGGGCTTACATTCCAGCGGATTTATCTCAACCGTACCTTTTTCACCCATAACAACAAGCTGTCTGCGATAATATCCTCCGACCTCTGTTGCAGCTATTCTTACAAATGATATTCCGTTTTCGTATTTCATAACAGCCATAGAGTAGTCCTCGGAGTCAATACCGTCAAAGCCTGTCGAAGTGTTGAGAGGTAATATCTCCTTGGGAACTCCTTGTATCTGTAGTACGATGTCGATAAGGTGACATCCGAGATAGAACATCATACCTCCCTTAAAGCTCGAGAGCCATTCTCTTACAGCCGTATTGTCTGTTCGGCTCATATGCGCCTCGACACTAAATATACCACCAAGCTCGCCTTTCTTTACTCTCTCGATAAGATCGGAAATATAGGGATTGTAACGGTACATATATCCGATATGAAAGGTCTTACCGTTCTTTTTTACCGTATCTATAAGCTTCTTAAAGTCCGCAAGGCTTTGACTTCCGGGCTTTTCCATGTGTATGTGCTTTCCGTGCTCAGCCGCCATTTGCGCATATTTTGTCAAATGTATCTCGTCGGTCTCTACAGTCACCGCTTCGATGGTGGGATCGTTAAGAATCTCATCGAGCGTCATTTCACGGTAACCCTCAAATTTATTGAAAAACTTCTGACACGTTTCCTTTTCATCCTCTACAAATGTATAGCCTACAACCTCAAAAAGCTCGGGAAGATGTGTAAGTGTATAAAATATCTCACCGCCGTGGCTGTATCTGTTTACACCGATCTGTGCAATTCGTATTTTTCTCATTTTATTCTGCTCCAATCGAACTGAACTATGGGGAATACGGGGTTATTCGCAAGTTTTGTATAGACTTCTGGTGCTTCTGCAGGAGAGTAGGTCTCGCTTATAAGAGATTTGAAATCTATACGTTTATGAATCAACATCTGCATGAGTGCCTGTACGTCGTCGCGTTCGCACCACCAGCCGTCGAAGGACTCAAATTTAGGTCTTGCCATAGTATGCGCTCCAACGAGAGTTATACCGGGCCAGTGCACCTTTTTATAATAATCAATTGTGAAGTCAGAATTTCTCGTACAGCCGAGAAGCGCTACGCGTCCGAATTTTGCCATACAGTCAAGCACCATATCAAGTCCCTGACCTTTACCAGTTACCTCAATGGCTACCTCCGCGCCGCCGCCCGTGATCTCCTTTACACGATCGGCAAAGCCCTCTTCAAAGGGATCGAGCGCAAAGTCTGCGCCGAGTGTCATAGCCTGCTCGCGTTTTGCGGGGTTAGGATCAACTGCTATTATCGGAACAGCTCCTGCCGCGCGCAGAATTTCGACAGCGACGAGCCCGAGCACGCCGAGTCCCATAACAATAGCAGACTCTCCGACCTCCAAACGACACTTTCTTATAGCCGCTAAGGGAAACGTACCTATGTGGAGCAAAGCTCCCTCTGAGAAGCTGATCTTATCGTCAAGCTTATGTACCTTTGATTCCTTCATAGCGCAATATTCTGCATGCTTTGACCAAGAAAGCGCAACACGATCACCTATCTCTAAAGAGGTAACATCCTTTCCGACCTCGCAGACAATACCTGACGAGCTATAACCCGACTGACGGGGAAATTTTACAACGGAGCCCTTGGGGGATACGTTTGGATCTCCTACAAGATTGGCGCGTTCCGTTCCCGCGCTTATCGTAGAAATTTCCAATTTTACAATTACTTCATCGTCACCGCATACGGGCATATCCTTATCAACAAGCTCTGCAACGCAAGGCGAAGTAAATAAAATGTTTTTGTTAGACATATCTTATCCTCCTTATAAACAAAAAATATCGGGGAAAAATCTATCGTAATTATACATCAATAAAAAAATACTGTCAATATAATTTTTTGTTATAATGTGGTAAAATACTGTAATAAAGTGCTTGCAAAATAGATGAAAAGGTGGTATAATATACCTATCAAATCTTGAAAGGAGTTTTTATTATGGAAAAGAAAAATATTTACGCAGGTACAAAGACCGAAAAGAACCTTTGGGAGGCTTTTGCGGGTGAATCTCAGGCAAGAAACAAATATACATACTTTGCATCTGTTGCGAAGAAGGCAGGCTATGAGCAGATAGCGGCGCTCTTCCTTGCCACTGCAGAGAATGAGAAAGAGCACGCAAAGCTTTGGTTCAAGGCTCTCGGAGAGCTTGGCGACACAGAGGCAAATTTGCTTGCTGCTGCTGAGGGAGAGAACTACGAATGGACCGATATGTACGATAAGTTCGCTAAAGAGGCAGAGGAGGAGGGTTTTACAGCTCTCGCAGCTCAGTTCAGAGGCGTTGCGGCTATTGAGAAAGCACATGAAGAGCGTTACAGAGCGCTTCTCAACAACGTTGAAACAAAGGCCGTGTTTGAGAAGAGCGAGGTACAGATCTGGGAATGCCGTAACTGCGGACACATCGTTGTCGGTATGAAGGCTCCCGAGGTATGCCCTGTATGTAAGCATCCTCAGGCTTATTTTGAGATAAAGAAAGTAAATTATTGATCTGTAAAGCAATACAAGCGGCTGAGAATATCGTCTCAGCCGCTTGTGCTTTATTGGGTGTTTTTCAATTCAAGTCGTTGTATCTCTTTTTTGAAAAATATTCTTTCTTCAATTGTTGATACAATCAAGTGTACAACGTTTCCTATACCGAACATCAAAATAATTACATCCATTGTCATAGTTACCGTCTTGGTTAGGTATAAAATAAAGAATAGTCCGTAATAGCCTAAGTTACATATTAAGGAGTTTATCATGTTGTATTTAGTTGCATAACGGCAAAAATGTCAAGAGTTAAATATGTTTTAATATATCAGGTTATTTTGGTTATTTGATAAACATAGCTACTGCTATAATTATCAAAAAAGCGATTATACAAATTAAGATCAGTGTGAAGCATCCGACTAACGTCGATTTGCGGATTTTTTTCCGTCGATGGTGGTTATCAGATTGAGAATAATTGTTGTATTGAGAATAGTTATTGTATCTATACTGTTGGTTGTTTGGGGTATATGTATTGTTTTTTGAATAGGAATTTTGTTTGTTAGCATATAAATTTTGTTGCATTTCAATTTTTCTCAACAGAGAGAGTGGATCGGATTGATTAAAAATACGGCGGTAAAAATCACGGATAAAATCAATATCATTCTGAGTACACATTTCATAGGAAAAAGAATTTTGAGAATGCGCAAGTTCATTTCTAATCCTTCGTACTTTTTTTAAATTGGTATAATCGGAATTCCAACTTGAGACTCTTATACGACCTTGGTAAGATTTTTGATCCATTTCGTCTAAATACATCGTTACACCGAGCTTGTTTGTATTATCAAATGAATTTCTGTATATATCTTTACAAAGCTTGTCAAGTCTTTTGAATTCATCAAAAAATCATAATTTAAGTTGTACATTTGTAGTTCCTTATTGTTTAAAAATACGAACGGGTGATTGCCGCTTGCAATCCCCTAAAAATTATTTGATCTTGACAGTATATAGTTTGTATTCATATTCACCCATTACTGTTTCTGTTTTTACGAATGTAATTTTTTCATTGAGTATCAATTTCCTTTCTTTGCTTATTCACAGATAAACGATAGAAGCATAATTGCAAAGCCGATTAAAAACATTATACCCTCAAACATATGAATACGCCGTGTTACCTTAAAGAAGTCGGGATGTTTTTTATTAAGATATACGGTATAGGTCTCGCCCTCTTTGTAGTGTTTTAAAACATATCTACCCGAAAAACTTTGGGCTGCATTTTCTTTATATAGCGTTCCATTATAGCGATACGTAAAAATGGGGGAGCTTATTATATGTGCTTTATATCGTTTGAAGCCGTAGTCGATCATTGTTGCCGATACTCTTTCATTGCAGGAGTAGGTTATAACTATGAAATTGACAGCGATAGAACATATCACCGCGCCTACTGTAAATATAATGAAATTTTCCGTATAGTCAGGCGTTAGATATTGGACAGCAAATATCGTTATACCGAGCACGGCAATGATCACCCCCGAAAATAAGCAACTACGTCTTTTTTCGGCGAAAACTGTCCATATAACTAAAACAACGCCAAGAATTATTTCAATAATTGCTACCAATAAGAATTCATCCATAGCTTTCTCCGTTCTTAGTATATCAATGTTGGGTGATGATATAAGGTGTGTTACATCTCCGTTTCATTATATCATAAAAAAGTAAAAAGTGCAACCATTTTATGTCAGAAAGTTCATTGCATTGAATTTCTGTTTTAATTCTCGCCAAAAACAAGAAGCACCCTCTGTTGAGGATGCTTCTCATTTTTGGCGGAGAGAGAGGGATTCGAACCCTCGTGTGCTTGCGCACAAACTGATTTCGAGAAATACAACGAATGTCACAATCCGTCCCTCTGCGTCCCTAATTTTCAAAAAATCCACCGATTTTTCCGCTTTTCTTCTGCCTGTCTGTCCGATTTTTCGGAAAAGTGATAGAAAAGTGATAGAAACCGAGGAAGAGTCGTTACTAAAATACGACTAAATGTATTGCTCAATTATTTCGTTGATACGTTTTAATGCCTTATTATAGTCATCTGCGGTAGTTGGATTACCGTCTACCATTGCTTCGAAACGATATGCATAGCTTAACTTGCCATCAAAAGTATCCCAAAGGTCATTATCTACATATTCACACAGTTCTGCATAAGCTTTAGTATCGTGTAAATAAAAATATTCTTTTTGCAAAACCAGTGAAACGGTATGGATTTTGTTTTCAGCATAATAGGCAATATCCATTTCTGGATCGGGAGATCCTTTTTGTTTAAATTCATACCATAGACTACCGGTAAATCCGTCTGTACTACAAAAATCTTCTAAAAAATCTATAATGGCATCATATATGCGCTTTATAGATTCAATTTTTAAAGTTGCGTATTCTTCCATCTTGTTCACCTCTACGTTTTTCTTTAATAATTTCATATAGTCAAGAATTGATAATTCATTTGCCAAATTTTGAATTAGTTCAAGTGTTCCGGGACCGTTGCTTCCAAATCTCCAGTTGTGAACTGCAGATTGTGTAACATATAGTTTGTCTGCGATTTCTTCTTCTAATGAACCAAGAGTGATTTCATTTTGTGCTGCATACTTCTTGAAATACGTATTAAACGAAATGCTATCAAATCTATAACTTTCATTTTCCACAGAAAAAGATTTCATTTCTTTGCTAATCATAAGTGAACCTCCTTTGTGACTATATTTTATCATGTAATAGGCGTGAAAACAAGTTAGAAGATAATATCTAACGAATCTAATTATAACATATCTTTGTGAATTCTTCAATAACATTTCAAAATCCGCTGGACTTTTCCGTCCTTCTGTGATATTGTAGTGTTGCGATACTTACGGCACGTTCGTCGGCAAACCAACATATCAAGATATTCAGTATCCACGACGTTAGTAATAGTGAATTGAACTTTGCAAGTATATTTATCATAATTCTTCAACAAATAATATTGTTTTTTGTGAAAATGATAATTTTGTGTTTCTTTTATATTTGGAAATGCTCTCTTTAAATATGTATGGACAGAATTCGGCAATACCAAGACAATAGTATCATTAGTAGAGTCATTATTTTTAGGGGGATTCTTTTTAAAAGGATTCTCAAGAAATATGTAACTATTTTGAAGCGTCATCTGTTTTACTCCCAAATTATGATTTAACTTATTATATCACAAAAATCCCCAAAATTCAACAAGGAGTGTGCTTATAGAATAATAAAGAGCTAAAAATCATTGATTTTTAGCTCTAAATGGCGGAGAGAGAGGGATTCGAACCCTCGTGTGCTTGCGCACAAACTGATTTCGAGTCAGCCCCGTTATGACCACTTCGATATCTCTCCGTATTATTTTATTGTTTTTCAAACCGATGTATATTATACCACAAACAAAAACAAAAATCAAGTCTTTTTTGAATTTATTTAAAAAATAATTTCCCGACGGGTTATCGGGAAATTATTTTTATGTTTAATTACTTATCAAGCGACTCAAGGTAATTAACTACGTCAGCTACTGTCGTGAACTTGCGTATATCTTCGTCATTGATCTCAATGTCGAATTTTTCCTCGCAAAGCATAACAAGATCTGCAAGCTCGATAGAGTTGATTCCCAAGTCATTTGAAAGCTCGGAATCCATAGTGATGTCGTTGCGGTCGATCTGCAATTCATCAACCAACAGGTCTACAAACTTTTCGTACATTTTATTCTCCTTTACAGAATTTACTCTTTTGAATTTTAATTTTTAAACAAGGTATATGTACACCTTTGTCATACACACCTATTATATACTATATTTCGCTAAATGTCAAGTAAAATATTAGCAGTTGAGAAAAAATTTAATTATTTAAATAAATATTTGACTTTTTCATAAATATGTGGTAATATGTGTTTATCAAACATCGTGGAGGCCAATATGGGAATATTCATTAAACGTCCGCTTGCATTATTTTCATTTATATTCTTAATAACGGCTATGTTGGTTTATAGCGCATCAAACAATGTAAAGCTATACTTGAGCATATCTGCGACGGTTTTGGTATTACTGTTTCTCATATTATCATTTACAATAAAGAAGTTGAGGGTAAAAGCCGTCACTCTCGCGTTGTGTTTATTGGCTATCGTTTTTTCAACTCTTCATTCTTACGTCTTTATTGGCATTCCTATGGCGGATGCGGAAAAATACGTAGGAGAAAACACTGCTCTTTGCTATATCGTAGATGAGGAATATTCTTCTGCTCACAGTAAACAGTACTGTGTAAAGATCACGAGGATAGGTGAGGATAACTTAAACATTAAAGCGCTTCTCGTTTGCGGATTTGATCCCAATATCAGCGAAGGAGATGAGATATACGGGCTTGCTGAGATAGAGGCTGTGCAGGGAAATGAATCAGAACAGCTTTTGACTGTCTATATGGAGGATGCCGAAAATTGTTATATCAGGCGTACTTCGGAAGGAAAAGGAATATTTGAACTTTTATTTTCAGATTGCGGCATCGAATTGCTTTCGGGAAAGCTTTCAGATTTTATCAAATCTGAGCTTTTTGAGCTTCTTGGTGAAGAAAAGGGAGCTCTTGCCATGGGATTTTTCATAGGTGAACGTTCTGACATTCCAACAGACGTTACAAGAAACTTTCAACGCGCGGGAGTTTCGCATCTTATGGCTGTTAGCGGTTCACATATCGCGATACTGCTTGGCGGCATTGAGATAATTCTCCGAAAACTACGTGTACATAAGAATATTCGATGTATCGCTGTTACTGCTTTCAGTGTTATTTTTCTGTTCATAACGGGATTTTCATTGTCGGCTTGCAGATCGGTATTTATGCTATACGCCGTTTATATTGGATATTTTACATACGAAGAAAGCGATCCTATCACGTCATTGTTTGTATCGGTAGCGGTTATCGTGCTAATATTTCCTCATTCTTCTGTGGATCTTAGTTTGTGGATGTCTTTTCTTGCTACTCTCGGACTTCTGACCGTTTACCCTATAGTTGAGGAGAAAATTCCTTATCCGAGGAAGAAAAAACGCATCATAAGGCGATTGATACTTATAGGACGCGAGCTCTTACTTACATCGCTTATGACAGTAATTGCGAATATGTTTTTGCTTCCGATAATATGGTACTACTTTGGAGAATTTTCTCTTGTCTCCATACTCAGTAATATTCTTATAACCTTTGTATCGTCGGTATTTATACTTTCTGTTCCGTTGCTCCTGATCTTTTCAAGGATACCTCTTTTGTGTGTCGTCTTACGTTGGTTCGTATCCCTCGTGGCAGACGTTATTTTATATGCTGTTGATTTCTGTTCGGGCTTGCCAAATGCAACGGTATCGCTGAAATATGAATTTTGCACGTATATCGTTTTACTGTTTGCCGTAAGTATGGCGATTCTTCTTGTTGTGAAGCTCAAGCGTAAGTTGTTTGTTCTTTTGCCGTATGCTTGCGCTGTCGTTTCATTTGTAATATGTTTTGTAATTTACGGCATTTTCTTTTCTGTACCTCAAATGTCATATATCAATTACGGTAACAACGAGTTGTTTATTGTCACAGAAAACGACGAATTTTCAATATGTGATAATACATCGGGCGGATTGGGAGTTTACAGTGATATATTTTACGAATTTGAACTTTCATACGCTACCGAGATAGAAAAATACATACTGACGCAATATCACGGAGGTCACATTATAACACTTGATCTTTTATCTCAAAATACTGTCGTACGCTCTGTATATCTTCCTACTCCGAATTCGTACGCTGATAATACTTATGCTGAGGATATATGGAATATGGCAACTGAAAAGGGAATTGACGTATTTTTTTATAACAGCGGAGACGTGCTTAAGATCAACAAAAATGTAAAAATGCAAGCGCTTTTATCAAATGGGAATTTAAACGGTAAATATATATGCTTCTTTAACGAAAACAAAAGTGTAGTGTATTCTACACCCGGATATTGCAATACATCCGAGAAATATGACATTCTTATTTTGAGTGACAGTGAAGCGGACAGCGATAAGCGGTACGATCTGAAAGCGCTTAGAGCCGAAAGAATATATATTACCTCAAAGGAGTTGACCGAACAGGTAGCTTTGCCGTCCACTGAAAATATATTTATTCCTTCGACATCGAAAAAATATCTTAAAATAGAATTTGAGTTTGATTAAACAATGTTAAAAAGCGTTGTCAAATACTCCGCATATTACATAAAATAGTATTGTAGCACAAACATTAGTCTGCTATTGAAAGGACAATGTGAGTATGAAAAATAAAATTACGATACTTGGTGGAGATCTGAGGCAGTACACTGCGGCTGTAACATTGAGCCGTAAAGATTGGGAAGTAGCGCTATGGGGATTGGATATATCGGCCAATAAAGACGAAAACATATGCTTTTACAAAGATTACAGAGATGCGGTTGACGGAGCGGTCGGCGTTGTGCTTCCTCTGCCTGCTTCGACAGACGGCATATTTCTGAATTGTCCTTTTGGCTCATCGCAGGATAAGCTACGTTTGAATGATATTCTTGAAACGGTCGAAAAAGATTGCATAATAGTCGGTGGAAGAATACCCGATGATTTTATCGACAACGCTAAAAAAGCTGGAATACTCGTAAACGATTATTTCCTGTCCGAAGATTTTCAAATAAAAAACGCTTATATTACGGCAGAAGCTGCGATCAGTATTGCCATGAACAGCCTGAATAAAAATATTTGCGGAGCTAAGATAGCAATTACGGGATACGGACGTATTGCAAAGCATCTCATAAGATTGCTTTCTGCAATGGGTGCCAATCTTACCGTAGCGGCAAGAAAAACAAGCGATCTTGCTTGGGCGGCTTGTAACGGCTGTTCTACTCTCAGAATAGGCGACAGCGCCGAGCAGAAGAGAAATATATATGAGCTTGCGCACGGATATGACATTATATACAACACCGTACCGTATTGGCTGTTTGATAGGAGCTTTCTTGAAATATCCGATAGAAATACTTTCATAATCGATCTGGCTTCTGCTCCCGGGGGCGTTGACATACGGGCAGCGAAGGAGCTTGGCTCAAACGTACTTTGGGCAACTTCGTTACCAGGAAAATATGCGCCCGTCAGTGCGGGAACTCTTATTGCTTCTTGCGTTGACAGTATCCTACATGGGGAGGTGACAGAGCTATGATCGGTTTTGCAATGTGTGGCTCTTACTGTACGCATAAAAAGGCTATAGAAGAATTGGAGAAGCTTACGAAAATAACAGATATACAGCCCATAATGAGCGAAAATGTATTTTCGACAAATACCTATTTCGGAAGCGCAGATGATCTGAAGGAAAAGGTATCCGCAATATGCGGCAGACATATTATCCATACGATCGTTGACTCAGAGCCGTTAGGGCCGAAAACACCACTTGATGCGTTGATAATATGTCCATGTACAGGAAATACGTTGGCAAAGATCGCATTGGGTATCACGGACACGTCGGTAACGATGGCGGCAAAGGCGCACTTACGGAGCAATAGACCTCTCATTATCGCTCTTGCTTCGAATGATGCGCTTTCCGCAAACCTGAAAAATATCGGCGCGTTACTTACGCGCAAATGCGTGTATTTTGTTCCGATGCGTCAGGATGATCCCGAAAAAAAGCCTCATTCACTTGTTGCGGATTTTTCGTTGTTGATACCTACCTACGAAGCGGCTATGAATGGCGAGCAATATCAAAAAATATTTGTATAATTAAAAACAGGCAGAAAAAACTGCCTGTTTTTAATTATATCTGTTTTTTCATATGCTCAAGAGCACCTTTTTCAAGTCTTGATACCTGCGCCTGTGAAATACCTATCTCATCCGCGATCTCCATTTGTGTTTTGTTTTTATAATAACGCATATTTATTATCGAACGCTCTCTTTCGGTCAGCTTTTGCATAGCCTCTTTTATAACGATATTTTCAAGCCACAATTCCTCAGAGCTGTTGGAGTCGCTTATCTGATCCATAACGTATATCGAATCGCCGTTATCGCTGTATATGGGCTCATACAAGGATATTGGCTCGATTATAGCCTCCATAGCGTGAACGACGGCTTCTTTTTTTTCTCCGAGTCGCTTGGCTATTTCTTCGACGTCAGGCTCGCCCTCCTTTTCTCTTATAAGCTCTTCACGTGTCTGTAAAGCTCGGTATGCAAGATCACGCACAGATCGGCTTATTCTTATTGAGTTGTTGTCCCTGAGGTATCTGCGTATCTCCCCAATTATCATAGGGACGGCATAGGTGGAAAATTTTACATCAAGATCGGTGTTAAAGTTATCGACGGCTTTTACGAGTCCTATACATCCTACCTGAAACAGATCGTCCATATTTTCCTTTCTGCCCGTAAAGCGTTGAATGATACTTAGAACAAGTCGTATATTTCCGCATATCAATTCCTGCCTTGCGTCTTCATCTCCTTCCTTGACTTTCAGTAAAAGCGTCTTTTTTTCTTCATCTGTCAGGACCTTGAGCTTTGAGGTGTTTACTCCGCATATTTCAACCTTGTTATAATACATAAAAATACTCCCGACATAAATTACCTTATGTCAGGAGTATTGACAGTCACTGTGGCTTGTTATTCATTATGGTGATTTCCACTTTCTTCCGCATTTACTACAGAAATACCGTTGCCGTCCATTCTGATAATATGATCGCATAGCCTTGCATCGTTCATATCGTGAGTGACTATTATGACGGTCTTTCCTTTAATACAATCAAAAACCAGGTTGCGTACATTATTGCGCATCTCCTCATCAAGTCCTTTGAACGGTTCATCCATAAAAACTATATCCGAGTCATACAAAAGAGCTCTTGCAATAGCAACACGTTGCTTCATTCCACCCGAAAGCTCCTCGGGGTATTTTTTTTCGATGTTGCTGTCGCTTATAAGCTGTTCAAGAAGCATCGTAGCCTTTTTTTCATCATTACAAACGAGTTTGATATTTTCAAGAACAGTGAGCCAAGGGAATAGGCGAGGTTCTTGAAATATATATGACGGACGTTTATAAGTCGATACGACCGTACCGCCCGAGGGCTTTTTGAGACCTGACAGTACGTTTATCAGTGTTGTTTTGCCAATGCCGGAGGGACCTATAATGGCATATTTCTTTCCGTCCTCAAAGTTGAACGTAATATGCTCTATAACGTTTTTATCTTCATATCCCGCACAAAGCGCTTCAATTTTCAGCATATTTTTCTCCTTTCGGAAGTATCTTTGCAGCACGACCTATGGCATTTAATGAAAGGAGCAAGAGCTTTTCGATAACTATGCTTAGAATTATTACTACGATCGTCCAAGCAAAAACAGGGGCGGCTTCCATGGAATAGAGCTTTGTATTGTATATCTCTTTACCTATAGAGTTTTGTGACAGTACGATCATTTCCGCTGCAACGCTTGCTTTCCATGCCATACCGAGAGAGGATCTGCATGCGGCAAGAAAATAGGGAGCTATTGACGGTATATAGAGCCTAAAAAGCCTTTTGAACACAGAAAATCGGTATATTTTTGCAACCTCTTTGAGGTCCTTGTCCACAGAGGAAATCCCCTGAAGTACGTTTGAGGTTATTATCGGAATAACTATCAGGGATGCTATAAATATCGGTAAAAGCGACGTATCGAACCATATCCACGCTATTATAATAAAGGATGCTACGGGAGTTGCCTTTATTATTGACAGAAGTGGAGAAAGCAGTGAATTAAGTATTTTTGATCGCCATGTCAAATACGCTATACCGCACCCCACGATAAAAGATATTCCTATGCCAAAGAGCACTCTGAGAAAAGACATCGCGCAAGAAATCCAAAATTCTTCCGTTACAATGATTTCACAAAGTGCCCTCCACACCGCAAACGGCGTCGGCACGATAAGCTCTACGTCAATGATCTTGGCGATAATAAACCATACCGCTACCCAAAATGCGATCGCCGCAATACTTTTACCTGCGGTAACAGCAATTTTTTTCATAATATACCTTTTACTTGGCTGTGTAATAAAATCCGTCGTCCGGTATTGCCGCAATAGAAGTGCTATCAAGATCGAAAAGCTTTTCGTAGAATACGTTTATGGAAGATTTCATATCTTCTCCTGTGATGCAACAGATGTTGCATTTTGGAAGAGCTTTTTTAGCAACAGCCGCTTTGGGAAGTATTTCGGAATCAACGATCATATTTATCGCCTCGTCCGAGCCTGTGGCGATAAAATCAACAGATGATTTGTAATCCTCAAGGAATTTCTTTATTTCAGTAGGATGTTCCTCGGCAAATGCCTTATTTACAACAAGGCAACCCTGAACAAGCGTATTTTTGCCGTATATCTTTTCCCATTCCTCTGTAAGATCGAGGGCTACCGATACACCTTCTTTAGCGCTTGTTACAACACTTACCTTGGGCTCGGGAAGAACGGCAAGCTCAACCTTACCCGCAACGATAGCCGCCTGAAGTGCATCAGGGCTTGCGTAAGAGGTGGTGTCGAGAGTTACGTCGGTAAGCTCCGCGCCCTTAAGAAGAGCCGCTGTGATATACTCGGGATTAGATCCGCCACCGGGAAGATATACTGTCTTTCCCTTGAGATCATCGAGACTGTCTACTGTATTTGTGGTATCAAGAAGATAAAGAACTCCGAGAGTATTGAGAGCAAGAAGTTGTATTTTGCCCTCGCTCTTCTTGTATAGCTTTGCGGCAACGTTGGTGGGAAGAGCCGCTATGGCACACTCACCTGAGACTATTGTGCTTGTTATTACGTCTGCGGAAGGATAAAGGGTAATGTTATAATTCATTGTGTCGGTACCGTTTTTGGCATTACTTATCATTTGCGCCATGCCGAGGGCGGTCGTACCGTTGAGGGCGTAGATGTTTATTTCCAGCTCCTCGTCCGCCTTATTACAGGAAATGAGCGAGAAGGGAATAAGCATAAGTAATGCCATAAGGATAGCTGCGAGTTTAATTGCTGTTTTTTTCATTGTTGAATTTCCTTTCTTGAGTTATATTTTATAAATTTTTTAAATTTTCTTTATCAAGCACGACAAACACTTTTCCTTTTTTTTCGACGAGCTGGCGGTCGGTCAGTATATCGATTGCTCTATACAGGGAGGCTCTGCCCATTTGCAGTATATTTGCAAGCTCGGAAAGCGAACCTGCCTCAAATACACCGTTTACGTTATGCTCCGAGATGTATGCCGCAAGCTTTTTCTCGGCACTGCCCGCAGTTAGAGTGGCGAGCTTTCTATTTAGGAAAACGATTTTTTTTGACAGAAATCCGATATAATTCTTTGTAGCTTGATTATTGTTTTCAATAAACTCCTTAAAGGCGTTTCCGTCTATAAAGAGAATTGTAGCTTCGGTAGCCGTAACTATATAGCTCGGGAACGGTTCGCTGTAATCATACAAATTAGCCACACCGAAAATATCGCCGTTATGAAGTGTTCGCATAAGCGCTTTTTCATCGCCCGTGCCAACATATACGCAAGCAGAGCCCTCAATAATGATCGCCGCTTGTAACTGTTTATTTTTGGATGAATAAGCCAATGTGTCGGCAGGAAATTGCTTTACCGTAATACTGCATTCATTCAGATATTTTCGCGTATATTCGTGTGTCAATCCGCGAAACACAGGGTGCTCTTCGATGTTTGGTACAAGTGAATATATCATTTTATCTCCAAAGTGCGAATTGTCTCATATGAGACAATTAGATTTTAACATATTTATCACGATTTGTCAATAAAGCTGAAATAAAAATTGTAAACAAAATGTTAAATAAATATAAAGCCATTTAAATAAATATCGGTTTATGGTATAATTAAAAGGCAAATTTATGTAATCATAATGAGGAGTAGATCATGACACTTGTTATTCTTGCTGCGGGTATGGGATCACGCTACGGCGGACTAAAACAAATAGATCCTATAACAGACAGCGGTGAATTTATTATTGATTTTTCCGTATTCGATGCTATACGGGCGGGATTTGACAAAATAGTGTTCGTTATTAAGGAAGAAAATCTTAACGAATTTAAGGATACTATCGGAAAGCGCTTTGAAAATAAAATACGCGTAGAATACGCTTTTCAGAAGCTCGATGATATTCCCAAAGGCTTTTCAATTCCTGAGGGACGCGTAAAGCCGTGGGGAACGGCACATGCGTTGCTTGCCGCGAGAAATATTGTAGACGATAATTTTGCGGTCATCAACGCTGACGATTTTTACGGAAAGAGTGCGTATTCCTTAATTGCAAATCATTTTGAAGCATCTGAGCATGGCGGCGTATCCGATTACTGTATGGTTGGATATAAGCTTGAAAACACTCTAACAGAAAATGGTACGGTTTCGCGCGGTATCTGTAATGTGGGTGACGATGGGTATCTTTGTGATATTGTTGAGCGCACAAGCATAAGACGCGCAGGAAATGTTGCCGCTTACGAGGAAAACGGAGTGGAAACTGTGATACCGCTTGAGTCTATCGCTTCGATGAACTGTTGGGGATTTACACCCGATATATTTGACGGTGTAATGGAGGGCTTTAAGAAATTCCTTGCAAACGTAAACTCTGCTTCAAATCCCCAAAAAGCGGAATATTATCTGCCTTTTGCGGTACGCGAGCTTATGGATGACGGTAAATGCTCTGTTAAAGTGTACCCATCTGACAGCATATGGTACGGTGTGACATATCACGAGGACAAGGAAAAGGTCATGGCGGGCATACAGGCGCTGAAGGACAGCGGGGAGTATCCCGATAATTTAAATCAATAAAAAATAATAACATATAGGAGACTAAGAGATGGCAATTTTAATTACAGGCGGAGCCGGATATATCGGTTCTCATACTATGGTAGAATTTCTGAACGCGGGAAGAGAGCTTGTCGTTGTTGATAATTTTATGAACAGCAAGCCCGAGGCTCTTGAAAGAGTAAGAAAGATCACAGGTAAGGATTTTAAGTTCTTTCAGGTAGATCTTCTTGACAAGGAGGCTCTTGATAAGGTAGTTCGTGAAAATAATATCGACAGCTGTATCCATTTTGCAGGACTTAAAGCTGTTGGCGAATCCTGCGCAAAGCCTATGCTTTATTACCACAACAATATCACAGGTACACTCAATCTTTGCGAAGTGCTTTCAAAGTACGGCGCAAAGAGAATAGTTTTCAGTTCGTCGGCAACAGTTTACGGAAATCCCGCAAGCGTTCCGATCACGGAGGATTTCCCTTTGTCAACCACAAATCCCTACGGTGAGACAAAGCTGATGATTGAAAGAATTCTCAAGGATATTTACAACGCGGATAACGAATGGAGCATATCTGTTCTTCGTTACTTTAACCCGATCGGCGCTCATAAGAGCGGACTTATCGGTGAAGATCCTCAGGGTATTCCGAACAATCTCCTTCCTTACATAACACAGGTTGCCGCAGGCAGACGCGAGTGTCTCTCTGTTTTCGGTAACGATTACAATACTCCTGACGGTACTGGAGTTCGTGACTATATTCACGTTGTCGACCTTGCGCGCGCTCATCTTAAAGCGATCGAGCTTGCTGAGACCGTTACGGGTATAGATTATTTCAATATCGGTACGGGTGTCGGTTATTCGGTTCTTGACATCGTTCACGCTTATGAAAAAGCAACGGGTATCAAGATCAACTATAAGATTACAGCTCGCCGTCCAGGTGATATTGACGAATGCTACGCTAATCCTAAAAAGGCGTATGAGGTTCTTGGATGGAAAGCGGAATACAATATCGAGGACATGTGCCGCGACTCTTACAATTGGCAGCGTCAAAATCCTAACGGATATGACAACTGACGGAGGTTGAAGATGAACATAAAAAAGAAGCTTTTCGGAACTCTTGCGGATGGTAGAGAGGTATATTCTTATACCATGCGCAACGCAAACGGCATGAAAGTGAAGATACTCAACTACGGCGGAGTTATCGCAGAGATAAAAGTTCCCGATAAAAAGGGATGCTTTACCGACGTTGTCGGCGGATACGACTGTCTTGATTCTTATGTCAGAGGCGACGGCTATCAAGGCTCGCTTATCGGCAGATGGGGAAACAGAATTGCAAGAGGTAAATTTACGCTTGAGGGCAAAGATTACAGCTTGTTCATCAATAACGGTGTTAACCACCTTCACGGCGGAGAATTCGGATTTAATGCAAAAGTATGGGATGTTACCGAGAAGGACGGGAATGAGCCCGAGCTCACTCTGCATATCCTTTCTCCTGACGGAGACGAAGGCTATCCCGGAAATCTCGACCTGACAGTTACATATAAGCTCAATAATCAAAACGGTCTGTCTATCAGATATGAGGCAACTACTGACAAGACGACACTTCTCAATCTTACTAACCATACATATTTTAATGTTGCGGGATATGCTTCGGGAAGCGTTCATCCTCTTGTACTGTGGATTGATGCCGATACATATCTGCCTACTGATGAAACGCTTATACCTACGGGTGAGTTGAGAAGCGTTGAGGGAACACCTTTCGATTTCAGAACTCCTAAGACTATCGGACAGGATATAAACGCTGATAACGAGGATCTGCGTATTGCTGGAGGATATGACCATTGCCTCAATTTTGCAGGCGGAGAGACGAAAGAGCCTGTAAAGAGAGCAGAGCTTTACGACGCTGAGAGCGGACGCGTTATGGAGGTATATACAAATCAGCCTTGCGTGCAGCTATACTCGGGTAATTTCCTTACAAACGCCGAATTTCCTTTCAAGGGCGGATATAAGCAAGTACCTCAGACCTTTGTTTGTCTTGAAACTCAGCATATGCCCGACAGCATAAATCACGATAATTTCACAAATTGCGTACTGAAACCGGGCGAAAAATACGACTACACTACGGAATACAGATTTTCGGTAAGATAAGGCTTGGACTAAAAACAGCGTCGCTTTGCGGCGCTGTTTTCATATTTTCAATACCTTAAACATATATTGTCTTGAGGTGATGAGATTATGAAGGCTTTAAAAAAATTTTTAGCATTATTGCTTGTGCTTCCGTTAGTTTTATCAATGGCTGTATTTTCAGTAAATGCAGGGGATGTAGACGGAAAACTTATTTCCGCCATAGCCCCCGTTGTTGATTGCAAATCGGCTATACTTATGGAGGCAAGCACAGGACAGATACTATACGAGCAAAATGCAGACGAGGCGTTGCCGCCTGCGTCAGTTACAAAAATAATGACACTTTTGCTTGTTATGGAGGCTATCGAGGCCGGGAAGATAAAATATACAGATATGGTCACAGCAAGCGCTCATGCGTGCTCTATGGGGGGCTCTCAGATATATCTTAAAGAGGGCGAGCAGATGACCGTTGAGGATATGATAAAAAGCGTTGTAATATCATCCGCCAACGATGCGGCTGTCGCCCTTGCCGAGCATATAGCGGGCAGTGAAGAGACCTTTGTTTCTCAGATGAACGCGAGAGCCAAAGAGCTTGGAATGAAAAACACTAATTTCGAAAATACAAACGGGCTTGACGATACTGCTCAAAATCACGTTACGTCGGCGCGGGATATTGCAGTAATGTCAAGAGAGCTTATCAAGCATGAAAAAATAACCGAGTATAGCTCCATATGGATGGATACGATAAGAAACGGACAGTTTGGTCTTACAAACACAAACCGACTTGTACGTTTTTATAAAGGAGCTACGGGATTAAAAACGGGCTCTACGTCAAAGGCGGGATTTTGCATCTCGGCTACTGCCGAAAGGGATGGCATGACGCTCATATGCGTTATAATGGCAGCTCCAACACGGGATATAAGAAACAGCGCTGCAACGGCTTTACTTGATTGGGGATTTGCAAACCATTCCGTTTATAATTCACCCGAGATAATGTTGAATGATGTTAGAGTAACGGGAGGAAAAAAATCCGAATGTACACTCATTTACGATAATTTTTCGGCTGTGGTGGATAAAACCTCGGTATCAAAAATAGAATATTCGCTTGAGCTTCCCGAATCGGTGCCAGCTCCTGTAAAAAAAGGAGATAAGATCGGATGCGTCAAATATGCGATAAATGGCAGCAAAGTTGGAAGCGTAGATATTCTGATAGGAGAGAACATTGACAAGATCGGCTTTTTTGACGTGCTTTTAAGGCTTTTTTGCGCTGTTTCGATAAATTAACAAAAATTATCTAAAAAAGTAACAGAATGTTATCAAATTTCCTTCGAATGTATTATATAATAAATACCTGATATAATTTATGTAACATTGGGGGAAACAATTATGACACTCAAATTAACAGATGCTTATGTAAAGCCTTTTGTCAGTGATAAAGAGCTTGCAGATATTAGCGGAGAGGTACTCGCGGCGCAGAAAAGTCTGCTCGCAAAAGACGGCGAGGGTAACGACTTTCTCGGTTGGATAACCCTACCCGACGATTATGACAAAGAAGAATTCGCAAGAATTAAGAAGGCTGCAGAAAAAATAAAGAATTCGTGCGATATTTTTATCGCTATCGGTATAGGCGGATCTTACCTTGGCGCAAGAGCCGTTGTTGAATTTTTGAAGTCTCCTCTTTATAACAGTTTGAAGAAGGATACACCCGACGTATATTTTTCGGGTTGTAATATAAGCGCGCAATCTCTCAATGAGCTTTTGGCTCTTTGTGAGGGCAAGGATGTTTGTATCAACGTAATTTCCAAGTCGGGTACTACGACGGAGCCCGCTGTTGCTTTCCGTGTATTCAGAGAGATGCTCGAAAAGAAATACGGCAAAGAAGGCGCTCGTGAGAGAATATTCGTAACAACCGACAAGGCAAAGGGAACACTTAAAAAGTTCTCTGACGAAGCAGGATATGAAACGTTTGTTGTTCCGGATGCTGTCGGCGGACGTTTCTCCGTACTCACCGCCGTCGGACTTCTTCCCATCGCTGTTTCGGGTGTTGATATAGATATGCTTATGAATGGCGCATCCGATGCGGCGGCAAGATACACAACGATTGCAGACGTCGAAGAAAACGAGTGCTTGAAATACGCGGCTCTTCGTAACGTTCTTTACCGTCAGGGCAAGGCGACCGAAATACTTGTAAACTATGAGCCTTACGCAGCTATGTTTAACGAGTGGTGGAAGCAGCTTTACGGCGAAAGCGAGGGAAAGGACGGCAAGGGCTTGTTCCCCGCGTCTGTTATATTCTCCACTGATCTTCACTCCCTCGGACAGTTCATTCAGGACGGAAGCCGAAGTGTGTTTGAAACTATCGTATCCGTAAAGAATGCCGACAGCAAGCTCGCTGTTCCTTATGACGACGCAAACGTCGACGGTCTTAATTTCCTTGCGGGAACAGACCTCAATGAAATAAACAAGGTTGCTATGCAGGGAACTATACTTGCTCATATCGACGGAGGCGCTCCCAACATCCTTATCGAGATTGAAGAAAAGAATGAGTATAACCTCGGTTATCTCCTTTATTTCTTCGAATTTGCTTGCGGAGTTTCGGGTTACGTTCTCGGAGTAAATCCTTTCAATCAGCCCGGTGTTGAGGCCTACAAGAAAAATATGTTCGCGCTTCTCGGTAAGCCCGGCTACGAAGAACAAAAAAAGGCTCTTGAGGAGAGATTGAAGTAATATTTTTTAGAAAATTATTACAAAAACTTCAAAATACCTCTTGAAAAATTTATAAAAATATGATATTATATATATGTGAGCAGTATTTGGCTCAATAAATTCATCGGAGGTCCGAAATGTTAAAGTTAATTATCGGTGTTAAAGGAACAGGAAAAACTAAGGCTCTCATCAATTTGGTAAACACGGCTGTTGAAAATTCTCACGGCAACGTAGTTTGCATTGAAAAAGGAGATAAGCTTACTTATGATGTAAAGCATCAAGCAAGATTGATCGATACAAAGCAATATTTTATTTCTGACGCGCAGTCGCTTTACGGCTTTATAGCAGGTATTCTAGCAAGCAATCACGACGTTACAGATCTGTTTGTAGACTCTGCTTTGAAGATATGCGATAATGATTCTGCGGCATTTGATAAATTTGTTGAGGAAACCAACACGCTTGTTGAAAAGCTCGGAGTCAATGTTGTAATGACATCTTCCATTCCTGTTGAGGAAGCAACCGAAACAGTTAAAAAATATCTTTAATGAAAAAATGAAGCCTTAGGCGATAAAACGTCTAAGGCTTTATTAGAATTTGGAGTACAATTTATGATCTTAATAATTGCTGAAAAGCCAAGCCTTGGCAGAAATATAGCTGCGGGACTTGGCAGTTTTCAGCGAAGAGATGGGTATCTCGAAAATGAAAATCATATTATAACATGGGCATTCGGTCATCTTTTTTCGCTTGCGGATATTGAATATTATAATCCGACCGATAGCGGACGGTGGACGATGGATAATTTGCCTTGCTTCCCCGAGAAGTTTCACTTTGAATTGAGGAAGGGCAAGGATAAACAAGCTGATAGCGGCGTTATCAAGCAGTATAAGATCATTGAGCAGCTTTGTAACCGAGAAGATGTGGACACTATCGTCAATGCGGGGGACGCGGATAGAGAAGGCGAGATCATCGTGCGTACATGTATAAAAAATGCGCTAAAAAAGCCCAAATCAATAAAAAGACTTTGGCTTCCAGATCAAACGCCTCAAACAGTAAAAAACGCATTTGCAGATATGAAAGACGATGCGTGTTTTGATAATTTGGCGAATGAGGGCTATGCAAGAACTTATATAGACTGGCTCTACGGGGTGAATTTAACGCGTTACGCAACATTGAGATCGGGAGCACTGTTACGTGTCGGTCGTGTTATCGTTCCGATCGTACGCGCTATTTATGACCGTGACATGGCGATAAAGAACTTTGTTCCCGAAAAGTATTATTCCATAATAAGTAAAGAGAAAACAAATGAAGAAACAGTAGAGCTTCAGAGTAAAAAGAAATTTACAGCCAACGAATACAGTAAAGCTATCGACACTTGTTCGGAATACAATTCCTGTGAGGCTGTGGTCACATCGGTCAAACGAAAGAAGGATACGCTTTCTCCTGGTAAGCTTTACTCATTGTCAAAGTTACAGAACATTCTCGGAAAAAAGTATAAAATGTCTATGGCGGAAAGTCTCGAAATAGTGCAAAAGCTGTACGAGGAAGGCTTTTTGACGTATCCGCGTACTAATTCCGAATATCTTGCGACAGCGGAAAAGGGAAAGATAAAAAGTATTCTTGAAAATTGCCAAAAGATAGGCTATCCCGTCGAATTTAAGGACAAAAAAACTATATTTGATGACAGTAAGATCGAATCTCACTCTGCGATAACACCTACTTATAAGATTCCCGAAAAAAATCGCTTGAGCGAGAAAGAAATGCAGGTATATTCAACCGTATTCAGACGCTTTGTTGCGGTATTCTGTGCAGAGGACTGTATTGCGGAAAAGGTGGAAATAACCGTCAGTGTAGGAGAGCTTGAGGACTTTGTATTAAAAGGGATTTCTATCCGTGAAAAGGGTTGGATGAAATACGATGACAGTACGCAAAAAGACAAGCTGTTACCGAGATTGCAAAAGGGCGATAAGGTAAATATAAATTTTGTTCCGATAGAAAAAGAAACCACTCCGCCGAAGCATTATACGATAGAAACACTCAACAACTATCTAAAAAACCCTTTCAGAGAAGAAAAGGCTTCGGTTGACGATTCGATGGGTGCGGATGACGCAGAAGAATACAGAGCGATGTTTGAGGGCGTGGAGCTTGGAACAGAGGCTACAAGAACAGGAATTATCGACAACGCCCGAAGCAGTGGATACATTCAACTGAAAAAGGACGTTTATACCATACTTCCCGACGGAATCTATCTCATTGAAGCACTCGATCGGATGAATATATCTATGGATAAATTCAAAACATCTGAAATGGGCAGGGCATTAAAAAAGGTTTATCGCGGAGATATGAACGTTGATGAAAGCGTAAGCTTTGCCGTTAATGAGATCAGAAATTATTTCGAAGCTCCGCAGATGCCGCTTGAATTGGACAATGATATTGGATTTTTCGGAGATATAGTGGGACAGTGTCCTCTTTGCGGCAAGGACGTAATACGGTATAAGTATAATTACGGATGCAGTGGCTACAAGGAGGGTTGTAAATTCAGGATATATATGACGATATGCAATCGAACAATATCCCTAAACCACGCAAAACAACTGCTTCAGAACGGACGCACAGATAAGATCAAGGGCTTTAAATCAAAGACAGGTAAAGATTTTGACGCCGTTATAAAGCTCGACGGAGATAGGTGCGTATTTGATTTTAATTCATAAAAGGAGTAATATATGAACACCAAAGAGATATTATCCAAAGTTGATCATACGTTGCTTTCGCAGTCGGCAACTTGGAATGAAATAAAGGTTATCTGCGACGATGCGGTAAAATATGAGACAGCCTCGGTTTGCATACCTCCAGCTTTCGTTAAGCAAGCAAGAGAGTATCTTGACGGACGGGTAGCCGTTTGTACGGTAATAGGCTTTCCCAACGGTTATCAGACCACAGCCGTAAAATGTTTTGAAACCACAGATGCAATTGAGAACGGCGCGGATGAAATAGATATGGTAATTAACGTAGGAAGTCTAAAAGAAAAAAATTATTCCGACATACTTAATGAGATAAAAAAGATAAAAGAGATATGCGGAAAACGTATCCTTAAGGTCATAATAGAAGCCTGCCTGCTTTCAGAGGAAGAAAAGATAAAAATGTGTGAGCTTGTAACCGAAGCCGGTGCCGATTATATCAAGACCTCTACCGGTTTTTCTACGGGAGGCGCTACCTTTGAAGATATAGCGCTTTTTGCTAAGCACGTCAGAAAGGGTGTAAAAATAAAGGCGGCAGGCGGTATCAAGAGCTTTGATGACGCTGAAAAATTCATATCGCTCGGCGCTGACCGTCTCGGTACAAGCCGACTTGTGGCTATCATAAAAAATGATACCGACAATAACATAAAATACTGAAAAAAGCTGTTGCATAATTGTGATATGCAACAGCCGTTTTTTATGGATCTTCATAAAGCTTTTTCTTGCTTTGTTTCTTTAAGATGCTTGAAATAAACATAAACAGTAAAAATGCAATTATAACACCGCAAATGATGTATATGCCTATGCCAATCTCAATATCAGATTTCAGCTCCTCCCAAAGAGAATTGAGAAGTACGAGCTTGTCCTCGGTGAGATTTTCATAGGACGTAGCCTTTACGCTATCGGATGGATACATTTTTTCATATGCGTCATCCTTGATCTCCGACATATACTCACGGTATTCCTCACTCTCTACGACAAGTTTGTTCGGTGAGGCGTAGTATGTATATTCCGCGTTTGCTATGGCCGCTTCCTCGGAAAGCATAAAGTTTATATAATGCTCGGCTATCTCTTTATTTTCGGACGACTTGGGAATACACATGGCGTCTACATAAAGATTAGTTCCTTCTTCGGGATAAAAGAATTCAAGATCGTTATTTTCTTCATACATTGCGAGATAGTCTCCCGCATAGTACGCAGCGATAGCGGCAGATCCGTTCTCCATTTTATTGAAGATCTCATCCATAACATAGCCTTGAACTATCTTTTTTTGCTCTTTCAAAAGATCAAGCGCATCGCGCCACTGTTCTTCCGTAGCTTCATTTACGTCAACCCCAAGGTAATACTGCGCTGTTCCGAAGGCATCTCGGGAATTATTGAACTGAAGAATATTTCCCGTATAATCCTCATCCCACATCAGAGACCAACTGCCTATATCTTCGTCTTCGGGATCGACCATTGTTGTGTTATAGATAATCCCGATCATACCGTAAAGATAGGGAACAGAATATACGTTTCCTTCGTCGTAATACGCATTTTCACCACGAAATTCTGGAAGTATATTTTCTACGTTGGGTATGTTATCGTAGTTTAGGGGAGCAAGATAGCCCTCATCTTTAAGACGCTGTACCATATAATCCGACGGAACTATGACGTCGTAGTTTACAGCTTCGCTCGTTATCTTGGCGTAAAGATCCTCATTACTGGAATAGGTGGAATAATTGACTTCCACGCGTGTTCCGTTCTTTGAGCCTATATTTTCATTATACCAGGCTTCAAACGCCTCATTGACGTCTATAGAGCCTTCAGAACCGTCGGAAATGTATTCGCCCCAATTGTAGACGTATAGGGTTATAACATCGCCGTTTGCGGTGTTGCAGGAGACCATAGACAGTACGGGGAAGCAAAGAAGCAATATACAAAGCGCAACAGAAAGAAATTTCTTCATACCCGTTACCTCCTTACCGTTTTCCGCACCTTGTTATTTACCGAGCCGGTAAAATTAACAACGAGCAGAATGACAAGAATAATGGCAATGATCAAAGCGCAAAGTGCATACATACTGAACTTTACGTTGTGTGCCGTCTGATTATAAACATAGAGGGGTAACGTTTGAAAATTAGGCGAGCTTACAAAATGGCTTATAACGAAGTCATCGAGCGACATTGTAAACGCGAGCATAATACCAGAAACGATCCCCGGAACTATTTGGGGAAGCTCTACCTTGAAAAATGCGCGCGTAGGCGTACATCCCAAATCCATAGCCGCTTCGGAAAGCGAATGGTCAAGCTGATTGAATCTCGGTAATACCGACAAAAGAACGTATGGCAGATTAAACGTGGTATGAGCTATAAGCATCGTTCCAAAGCCGAGAAAATCATTTGTTTTGAGTATTTTAGCAACAGCCACAAACAAAAGCATCATCGACACGCCCGTTACGATGTCTGGATTTACCATAGGAATATTTGTAATAGATTTTATCGCGCTCTTTACATACTTTTTACGCATATGATGGATACCGAGCGCTGCAAAAGTTGCAATCACGGTCGCGCAAAGCGAAGAGCATATAGCAAGAATAAGCGAGTTTTTTAGCGCCATAAACGCTTCTTCATCCTGAAAAAGCTCGGCGTACCATTTAAAGGAAAATCCTGTAAACTCACTAAGGCTTCCAGATTCGTTAAAGGAAAACACCACAAGAACGACTATGGGCGCGTAAAGAAGGGCGAATACTATAAACATATAAGCCTTTGATAAAAATTTCATATGATTATACCTCCTTCATCATCGGAGAACTTATTCATTATACCCACGGATATGAGAATAAGTATCATCATAACAAGGGAGATAGCCGCGCCAATATTGTAGGTCGACGGTGTTTGGAACAGACGCTCTATGGTATCGCCTATGAGGTCTATCTTTCCCGCACCAAGCTTTTGAGAGATATAAAAAGTGCTGATCGACGGAACGAATACCATAGTAATACCCGATATGACACCTGACATAGAAAGGGGAATAATGATCTTGGTCATTACCTTGAAATTGTTACAACCCAAATCTGCAGCCGCCTCGGAATAACGCTTGTCTATCTTAGAGATTGATGTGTAGATCGGTAGTACCATATACGGCAAAAAATCGTATATCATACCAAGAATTACACCAAAGTCCGAACCTACAATGTAAATTTTATCTAAGCCCATTTTTTCAAGCAGGGAATTCAACAATCCGCCGTTATCAAGCAACGCCATAAGCGCATATGTCCTTATAAGCAGATTACACCACATCGGAAGCATGAGAAGCACCAACAGTATGGTACGCGCTTTTGGTCCCGATTTTGCCATAAAATACGCCAACGGGTATCCGATTATCAAACAAACAACGGTCGCTATAAGAGCAAATGCTATGGAAAGTATAAAAACGTTTGAATACTGCGAAAGCTCGGTTATGTTCGACAGGGAAAATCCGTTCTCATCGGTAAAAGCAAAATATATAACGAATATCATAGGCGCAACGATGAACATTATCATCCATACGATATGAGGTGCTGCCGCGATCTTTTGCAAGGGGGAACGTCGGTCAGCATTCTTGACTTTTTTCTTACGAACAGGTCCTGTCAATTTACGCATCCTCCTCATCAACAATATCGGAAAGATGGTCAAGCTCATCTGAGAACGAAGAATAATCTCCGAACATACCCGAGAACTCGGATTTTTTCATAATATGTATTGCATCAGGCTCAATATAAACGCCTATTTCGGCATCAGGCGCAACATAGTCGGTTGTCTGAATCATCCATTTAAATCCGTCAATATCAACGATTATCTCATAGTGAACGCCCTTAAATGTAACAGTGGTTACTTTACCTGAAAGCATACCTTTTTCTATCGGTACAACGTCGACATCTTCCGGACGTATAACAACATCCACAGGCTCGTTTTTCTCGAAGCCCTTATCAAGGCAGTTAAAAGTATGCTTTGCAAACCTTACGCTGTAATCTTCAAGCATTACGCCGTCGATTATGTTCGACTCACCGATAAAATCCGCAACAAACGCATTTTTTGGCTCGTTGTATATATCGGTAGGCGTTCCTATCTGCTGTATTTTACCGTTTGCCATTACCACAACGGTATCCGACATTGAAAGCGCTTCTTCCTGATCGTGTGTTACATATATAAACGTAATACCTGTTTTTGTCTGTATATTTTTAAGCTCAACCTGCATATCTTTACGAAGTTTAAGATCGAGCGCACCCAATGGCTCGTCCAGAAGAAGCACCTGAGGTTTATTTATCAGCGCTCTGGCAATAGCTACGCGCTGTTGCTGTCCACCCGACAGGTTATTTACATTTCTTTTCTCAAATCCTCTGAGGTTTACAAGCTCAAGCATTTCGGTAACACGGCGGCGTATCTCATTTTTATCTACCTTTGCCAGTGTAAGTCCGAATGCGATATTATCATACACGTTCAAATGAGGGAACAGCGCGTATTTCTGAAAAACGGTATTGACGTTTCGTTTGTGCGCAGGCACATCATTGATACGCTTACCGTCAAAATATACGTCGCCCTCATCGGGAACTTCAAATCCGCCTATAATACGGAGAGTGGTAGTCTTTCCACATCCCGACGGGCCTAAAAGAGTAATGAATTCGTGATCGTTGATATAAAGATCAACATTTGAGAGTATCTGCTCTCCGTCATATGCCTTGCAGATATTCTTTAGCTCGATAAGTTTTGTTTTCATTCCGCATAAAAACTCCTTAAAAAAAGAAATATACGGACAAGGGCAGGATCATATGCAATGTATGCACACAGATCTGCCCTTTTGCATCCATGCGAATATTGTAACAGATATTCACATAAAATGCAATATGTTTTATAAAAAAATTTTTAAAAAACGGCAAGAAATTTAATTAAAATCGGTAAATCGCGGTTATTTGGGATTTTTTGAATAAAAAACAGCTTTTTCTCTGTATTCCTCTAAAATACGTCCGAAATACTCCCGTTTTAATTTTCTTTTATAAATAATTTAAAGAACAGTGAAAGAGAAAAAATAAAGAGCGAAAGATTGGCGCTTGCGATCATTAAAAAATATACTGATATTATCCATAGTAGAAATATGATTACGAATGAGATCGCCGACAGCGCTCTGTCTGCGATATACGGATCTTTGAGAATACAGAGAAGGGAATATAATATCCGTCCGCCGTCAAAATCCTTGATAGGTAAAAGATTTGACAGCGCTAAGATCAGGGAGGACAGGATGAAATATTCGGTAAATTCGTTTACAAAAAAGGAATATACCAATATAGCAACGACAGCGCAGATAATATTTGCCACAGGCCCGCCCAAGCACAATAATATTTCGTTTTTGTAAGAATAATCTGATGATATTGGGGTAAGTCCAGCTCCAAAAATCCCTATTTTACATTCCGAAAACTTTATTTTGCAAAGCTTTGCCACAAAAATATGACCGAGCTCATGAAGTGTTACGGCTACGAACGCCGCAAGGGCAAAGTATGAATGGGTTAAAAGAAGTGACAGAAAAAGCATGACCGAAAAGAAACCTATTTTAATTTTCATAACAGACTCCGAATAATAAAACTCACACAATTCATATGTTAAACGGTAGCAAGGGTATGCTTTTATATGCTCAATTCGCAATCTTTACTAATTCATTGGTATGATTTAATTGGTTTTTTGGGCAAAAAAACAAATCGAAAAAAGTTTTCAAAAAACTATTGACTTTTTTGAAAAAAAGAGTATAATATTATATGTTGCCGATGAGGTTGGCAATAACGCGGAAGTGGCGGAACTGGCAGACGCGCACGTTTGAGGGGCGTGTGGATTTCACCGTACGGGTTCAAGTCCCGTTTTCCGCACCAAATATGGGAAGAGTTCAACTCTTCCCATTATTTTTTTGATTTCACAGAGGGATATTATCATGACCGATCTTCTTATTAAGATTTTCATAAGAAATAAAGATGATGTTGACTCACAGGATGTAAGATCTGCCTACGTTACTACTGCCAGTGTGACAGGAATACTGATGAATGTTTTCCTTTTCCTGATCAAGCTTTCTTTTGGTATAGTTGCGAATTCGGTTGCAATGATCGCTGATGCGTTCAACAATATAACCGATGCGGGATCGTCAGTGGTCTCGTTTATCGGGTTTAAACTGTCAATAAAGCACGTTGATAAAAAGCATCCGTTCGGACACGGCAGAATGGAATATATCACCGGATTTATTGTTGATATGCTGATAATACTTGTGGGATTTGAGCTTTTCAAGGGATCTGTTGAAAAGATAATAACGCCTACGCTTCCCGATGCGGATTGGTTTACGGTCGCAGTGCTTGCTCTGTCAATAGTTATAAAGCTTTGGCTCTTCTTTTTTTATCGGAAAATAGGCAAGAAAATAAATTCATCAAGTTTTAAATCCACGTCTGTTGACAGTATTACAGACTGCGCCGCTACCGCCTTGGTATTGGTATCTGTGATCGTTTCGAAATATTTTGATCTTTTGATAGACGGCTATGTAGGAATATTTGTATCGATCCTTATCCTTATAGCAGGGATACGCTCTGCTAAGGAAACTATTGATCTTTTACTTGGAATGCCGCCTACAAGTGAATATATCAAAGAGATAGTAGAGTTTGTTAAAAAATATCCTGAAATAGTAGGCGTACATGATATTATGGTACACGATTATGGCGTAGGCAGAAAGATCATATCGTTTCACGCAGAAATACCGTCGGATCTCAATATAAATTACGCTCATGAGGTTGTCGATAAGCTGGAGCGTGATATGAACGACAGGTTTGGCGCAATAGTCACCGTACATTTTGATCCTATATCGGTTAACGATGAGCAGGTAGATCGAATGAAAACTTTCGCCGCCGAATGTGCAAAGGAGGTCGATCCCCGCTTTTCCATTCACGATTTCAGGATGACTAAGGGAGAAAAATATACCAATCTCATATTTGATCTCGTTATTCCCGTAGACTATAACGGAGATGATGATCATGCCGCACAGCTCGTAGCTGATAAAATAAAAGAAAAAGAACCCGACTGTTTTGCCGTTATTAAATCTGAACATCCATATTTTTAATAATAACTAACACCGCCGCAGGATTTATTCTGCGGCGGTGTTTTCGCATACATCAAATACGGACAGCCGTAAAAGGCTGTCCGTATAGCGTTTTTATTTGTTTTCCGTATTTTCAAACAGATTTAATTGCTCTGAAGCCCTCATCTGCGATTTAGGCTCGTAATTCATACCTAAGTGTTCATAGGCCAAACGCGTTGCGCAACGGCCTCGCGGTGTGCGGCTGAGAAAGCCTATCTGAAGCAGATACGGCTCATATACGTCTTCGAGGGTAACGGCTTCTTCACCTACTGTCGCCGCAATCGTTTCAAGACCTACGGGGCCACCGTCGTAAAATTTGATTATCGTTTCAAGCATACGTCGGTCTGTATTATCAAGTCCCAATCCGTCGATTTCAAGTCGTCCCAAAGCGATATTGGCTATGCGGCTATCTATTTTGTCCTGTCCGTTAACCTGTGCAAAGTCACGAACGCGCTTGATAAGTCTGTTGGCAATTCGCGGAGTTCCGCGCGAACGCGACGCTATCTCATATGCGCCGTCCTCGGTTATCGGGAAGCCGAGTATTTTTGCGCTTCGCATTACGATCGTTGTCAATTCTTCGGGAGTATAAAGCTCGAGCTTCAGCATAACTCCGAAGCGGTCACGCAGAGGCGGAGTAAGCTGTCCTGCGCGAGTGGTAGCTCCTATAAGAGTAAAACGCGGAAGATCGATGCGAATGCTTCTTGCGGCGGGACCTTTACCAATGATTATGTCAAGCGCGTTATCCTCCATAGCAGGATAGAGTATCTCTTCTACCGATCGGGAAAGTCTGTGTATCTCATCGATAAACAACACATCTCCTTCGGAAAGATTTGTAAGCAGAGCGGCAAGATCGCCTTGCTTTTCTATTGCAGGCCCTGAAGTTATTCTTATGTTCACACCCATTTCGGTAGCGATGATATTCGACAGCGTAGTCTTTCCGAGCCCGGGAGGACCGTAGAGAAGTACATGGTCGAGGCTTTCTCCGCGTATTTTCGCCGCCTCAATATATATTTTAAGATTTTCCTTTACTTTTTCCTGACCGATATAATCGTCAAGAGTTTTAGGACGGAGGGACGTATCTGCGTTGCCGTCCTCCTTTGTGTATGAGGTAGTCATTATTCGGTTTTCAAAATCGAATTCCTCGTTCATATCCATAATACGTTACCTCCTTATTTCATGATTTTTTTAAGCGCGAGACGGATAATTTCATCGAGCTCAAGCGCAGATGTATCAATGGTTTTGAGTACGTTATACGCTTCGTTTCTTGAATATCCGAGGGCAATAAGTGCTTCCTGCGCGTCAGAGAGCTTGTTGGAGCTTGCAGCGCCCTGTGCTATCTCAGAAGCGTAAATATCGGTATCCTCTGAAACAAACGAGGTCTTAGCGAGCTTATCTTTGAGTTCAAGTATGATCCTTGCCGCTGTTTTAGGACCTATACCGTTTGCTTGTGATATAGCTTTTTTATCATCCGAGCAGATCGCAACCGTCAATTTTTGGGGTGTCATCTGTGACAGTATAGCTATCGCCGCTTTAGGACCGACACCTGAAACAGTGATAAGCAGCTTATACGCATCAAGCTCCTCCACCGTACTGAATCCAAACAACTCGATACCGTCCTCGCGCACCGACATATATGTGTAGAGTGTCGTATTTCCGTTTGCTACGTTATTGGCGTTACGGGAGAGCAGGGAGTAGGTAGTCTGAGATATAGACATCCTGTATCCGACACCCCCTGCATCGACCACCGCAAAGCTCGGATCAAGAAGCGCGAGCTTACCGCTTATATAATAAAACATCAGTTATCTCCTTCTTTTGTATCGTCTGTTCCGTCCTTTGATGCATCCTCCGATGAGGGGAGCTTGTTCTTTGTGAATTTTGCCTTGACATCAGCTATTCGTTTTTTGAACGGTATTTTTTCAGGCTTGGGTGTTAAGAGCATTTCTTCACTGTCTTGATCGAAATCTTCGAGCCCCCACATCGTATCCTTGCGTACATAGGCGTCGGGGCGTTTCTTTTTTATTACCGCAAAATAGAATATCAGGTCAAGGATGCATATTAAAGCAAAGATGAGCGTTCCGAAAATTGAAATTACAGCACCGAAGGTATATACGTCGGGTTTGTATTCGAACTCCAATGTATGAGTTCCCGTATTTTCGATATTAAACGCCATAAGCGCGTCAAATGTTTTAAATATTTCAACTTCTTCGCCGTCGACATACACTTTCCATCCCTCATCATAGGGGATAGTTGTTTGTACTGTCTGTTCAGCAACACTTGTCGTTATATTTCCGATAAGGTTGTCCTCGGTATATTCGGTAATATTAAACTGCGGATTTGCCAAAAGCTTTGTAAATGCATCTTCAAATGCCGCATTGTCGATATACCATATCATATCGTAATAGGTGTAAACGGTAAGATCATCCTCAAGTAAGGAAAGTTTTACACTTACCTCTGCACCCGCTTCAAAATATCCGAGAGACGCTATATATTTTGAGTTACTTCCGAGATATTTTCCGATATATGTGTCGTTTACATAGAGCTCTACCTCGGCCGAACGCTTACACGGAACATAAAAGTAATATTCCGCAGCGGCGGGAGCCGTAAAAGTATAGCTTACAGAATTGTCTGCTCCCTCTACCGTAGGTGAATAGGTAGTCATGGAGCTGCTTGTAGTTTGTGTACAGTGGGGAGATTTTTCCGTATCGACAGTCGATTGATCAACGGAAACAAATATGTCCGATGAATAATCGTCTCCGAGCATAGTAGACACCATATTATTCATACGCTCAAAATATCGCTCGAACGTAGACGAATATCTTTCCATTTTGAACTCGGTTACGGCAGAGTCAACCCCATAAGCTATTGACAGCGCATACTGATTGTAATAAGCCGTATAATCTCCGACAGTAGCAAATTCTTCATAGACATCTACAAGCTTTTGAGAATTCTTTTGATCTATCAGATATTTAATGCCAAGAAGCGAATCGTTGACGGGATTTCCGCCGTAATACTGAGAATGATGAGACGCCGATGCGTATCCCATTCTGTTTAAAAAGCTAATAGTTTCGGAATTAAGTGTAGAAGTCGAGTTTGAAACTCCGCGCAATCCAAGCGCCATATTGTCATTGTATTTCTTGTGTACAAGTTTTTCGGCTCTGTAAAATCCGTCATCCTTTTCTTCGATGGCAGATACGATAGGACGAAGTCCACCTATAAAATCGTTGTATCTTGAGTATGATGAATATGCTACGTCTCCGTCAAACTGCACGACACAAGCAAGGCTGCTACAAAATATTTCTATACACACAATAATGGCAAGTACACCCGAAATACTTTCACGTTTTATGGGATTTTTTTGTCTGATAAGCAGACAAAGCACACTCAAAAGCGCAACCGTGACGATTACCGTAAGCCAAACAGTTTCAAGCTCAAGCAGTTTGCCGTTGGTTTCTACGTAAGTCTCAAATTCGAGCTTATTGCAGACCGTGACAAATAGTATTATAAAGGCTGATATACCTAATATAAATTTTTCACTGACTGAACGCAGATTACCAAAACCCTTGTACGCAAGAACCAAAAGGAAAAAGGAGAGCATGAAGCTATATCGGTAATTGAGCCAGTTTGGAGACTGAAAGCCATGCCAGATAAGATCGAGCGGGCTAGCAATAAAGCACAGTAAAAATACGCAGATAAAAATGAGAGATACTATTTTTTCCCGTGAAGGTATCTTTTTTGTCATAAAGTACACGGGAAGAAGTATGAGGGTAAGAACTCCGCAATACACAAAGGGTAATCCCTGCGGTCTTACGGTATCGTATGATCCCGGAAGAAATTTTGTTAAGAGATTAAGAATATCGAATTTTGTTTTGAATGACCAATTCGGATCGGAAAAGGTCGTTTTTCCGAAGGTAAGCGAATAGTAAGCCGCTAAAATTATAAATGCCGATATTGACACGGCGAGTAAGGAAAAGCACGCTATTCTCACAAAAGATCTTGGCATATGAAGTTTTTCGTTGTGTGGATTTAACTCTTCCTTGGAATGGGCAAAGCAATAATAGAAGTAATACAGCATTACATATATGCAGAGCATATAACCAATATAAAAATTACTCATTATTCCGAGAGACAGCGATATAACAAACAGCTTATATCTGCGATTTTTTATAAGCTGTTCGACGCCGTAGGTTATGATAGGAAGCCATATAAGGGCGTCTATCCACATCATATTATTTTGATACACAACGGCGTAAGCGCAAAGAGAGTACATGACCGCGAATGCGACAGATACTATCTTATTATGATTTTTTGAATTTTTATGAAGGTAAAAACCGAACGAAAGACCGCAAAGACCTACCTTCAAAAGAATTATGGTCAGAAGCGCTTCCTGTATCCGAGACTGAGGAAACAACGCGACTATATAGGAGAGCGGACTCGCAAGGTAGTATGCGTACATTCCCATAAATTCTCCGCCAAGTCCGCGAAAAAACGTATAAAGCATACTGCCTTCGCCATATACAGTATTTCTTAGAGCTTCAAAAAAATATACGTACTGACCGTTGAGATCGAGCACGAGAACGGTTCCGTCACCAAAAGGATGTATCTCCATCGCCATATAGATAAGATACATTATGACTACGGGTACTATAAAGCAATAAAAGAGATAGGAATACGGAGAAGATGCGATTTTTTCTTGCAGACGAGCAAGATATTTTCTCGGCGCAAAATGCCTTTTTTCTGAAAGTAACGTTGTTTGCTGTTCGCTGTTCATTCAATCCTCCTTTTCGGAAGCCACGATCTTTTTTGTTGCCTTTTCAAGCTTAATACGGTCAATATTCATATCGCGTCCGCATCCTTGACAAACTATTCTCATCTCACTGCCGACACGCAGTATTTTAAATTGCTTTGTACCACATGGATGAGGCTTTTTTAGTTCAACTACATCACCGATTTTAAATTTAATAATTTCCATAAAACACCACAAAAAATATAATATCAATTTATTTTACCACAATATCAATAATTTGTAAATAAGTATTGAAAATTTTACAATTTAATTAAAATAGTATTTGACTTGATGAATTTATTGTGGTATAATAAGGAGTAAGTTATTTTTGGAGGCGCGGATGATAATTCTCGGAATAGACCCGGGACTTGCAATAGTCGGATGGGGAGTGGTTGAATACAGCGGATCGCATTTTACTACCTTGGGATACGGTTCTATAGAAACACCTGCAGGCATGGCTACTGAGCAAAGGCTATCGCTTATATACGACGGTATAAAAAAGCTTATTGAGACATACAAGCCTGAGCATATGGCTATCGAGGAGTTGTTTTTCAATACAAACCAAACGACCGGTATTCGTGTTGCGGAAGCGAGAGGTGTAATAATTATGTGCGCTTACCGTATGGGTGTAAAGACCTTCGAATACACACCGCTTCAGGTAAAGCAGGCGGTCGTAGGCTACGGCCGCGCCGAAAAAAAGCAGGTCATTACGATGGTCACGATGTTTTTGGGACTTAAACAGCCACCAAAGCCCGATGATACGGCGGATGCATTGGCGATAGCTGTGTGTCATGCACATTCGGGAACCTCTCGGCTTGCTGACTATTATAATAAAAAATAAGGCGGACTACATATGTGGATTGCAGATAAATGGAAAGACTATGAGCTTATGGATGCGGTAAACGGAGAGCGTCTCGAGCGTTGGGGTGAATATGTTCTCAGACGTCCTGATCCGCAGATAATTTGGAAAAATACTCAAAACGGCAGAAAATGGAATACTGCCCATGCGGTATATAAGCGATCATCCAAGGGCGGCGGCGGATGGGTAAAAAACGAACTGCCTCCATCCTGGACAATAAATTACGGAAATCTTACTTTTCTTCTTAAGCCTATGGGATTTAAGCACACGGGGCTTTTTCCCGAGCAGGCAGCTAATTGGGATTGGTTCTCTGAGCTGATCGCAAACTCGGGAAGAAAAATAAAGGTATTGAATATGTTCGCTTATACCGGCGGAGCTACAATTGCCGCCGCGGCTGCGGGAGCATCAGTCGTGCACGTTGACGCCGCAAAGGGAATGGTGGCTCAGGCAAAGGAAAATGCCGCGCTTTCGGGACTTTCGGATGCTCCTATACGATACATTGTCGACGATTGCAAAAAATTTGTTGAGCGCGAGATACGCAGAGGAAACAAATATGATGCAATAATTATGGATCCGCCGTCTTACGGACGCGGACCTTCGGGAGAGGTTTGGAAGATTGAAGATTGCGTTGACGAGCTTGTAACACTGAGTGCTAAGCTGTTGTCTGATAAGCCACTGTTCTTTTTGATAAATTCATACACAACGGGACTTTCTCCAATGGCTATGGAATATATTCTCGGATTGCGCGTCGCGTCAAAATTCGGAGGAAAGCTCGAATCGGGAGAGCTCGGTTTGACCGTTTCGTCAACAGGGCTTGCAATTCCTTGCGGCTCGAGCGCAAGATGGTACAATTGATATAAGGTGGTAAAATGAACGCTCCTTTTATAAAAACAGAAAATCTTTCCTATCGTTACGATGGTGATGACGTTAACGGAAGCCCTGTACTGAAGGATCTGTCGTTGGAGATAAACGAGGGAGAATTTGTGGCTGTTCTCGGACATAACGGCTCAGGGAAATCCACACTTGCAAAGCTTCTGAATATGATCCTTACTCCCGTCAGCGGAAAGATATATATTATGGGCAAGGACATAACGGATGAAAATATGACTGAGTCCGACGTTCTTGAGCTTCGTAAAAATATCGGTATGGTATTTCAAAATCCTGACAACCAGCTTGTCGCTACCATCGTAGAAGACGATGTGGCGTTCGGCCCCGAAAATCTCGGAATTCCTTCCGCTGAAATACGCGAGCGAGTTGACCGAGTGCTTGAAAGCGTTGGAATGTCGGAATATGCTAAGCATGAACCCCACAGACTTTCGGGAGGACAAAAGCAACGTATAGCTATTGCGGGAATTATGGCAATGCTCCCGAAATGTATAATTTTTGATGAATCTACCGCGATGCTCGATCCCGTGGGCAGACAAGAGGTCATGGAGTCAATCTTAAAGCTCAACCGCGAAAAAAATATAACCGTTATTATGATAACTCACTATATGGAAGAAGCGGCGATGGCGGATAGAATAGTTGTTCTTAACGACGGCGCGTTGGTGTTGGACGGAACACCCGAATATGTTTTTGAACACGAAAGAATACTTCGTGAATGCGGACTTGACCTTCCGCAGTGTACTGAGCTCATTCACAGATTGCGGGATCACGGAATAGAGCTTTCGGGCGAATGTACGTCGGTGGAATCTTGCGCCGAGTTGATATTCAGATCTCTTAAAATTGAGAAGGAATAAAAAATGTCTAAGATTAAAATTGAGGAATTGACCTATCTTCACGGTAAGGGAACTCCTTATGAGATAAAAGCGCTTGACGGTATTGATCTGTCTATACCTCAGGGCGTTATAACGGGAATAATAGGACACACGGGTTCGGGAAAATCCACACTCGTACAGATGTTTAACGGAATACTTCGCCCCGAAACGGGAAGAGTTCTTCTTGACGGTAATGACATTTGGCAAAAGCCTAAAAATATCCGATCTGTCAGGTTTAAAGTCGGACTTGTAATGCAATATCCCGAATATCAGTTATTTGAGGATACCGTTTACAAGGATATTGCTTTTGGCCCAAAAAACATGGGGCTCGGAGAGGATGAGATCAAAGAGCGTGTTACGGAGTCTGTACAATTTGCGGGACTTCCGATAGATGTGCTTACAAAATCTCCGTTTGACTTATCAGGCGGACAAAAGCGACGTGTGGCCATTGCGGGGATTATAGCGATGCGTCCCGATGTGTTGGTTCTTGACGAACCTGCCGCAGGGCTTGATCCGAAAGGCAGAGAAGCAATCTTTAACAATATAGTTGATTACCAAAAAGAAAGCGGAAGCACCGTGGTTATCGTAAGCCACAGTATGGAAGATATGGCTAGATACTGCGACAATCTCGTTGTTATGAATGATGGCAAGATATGTATGGAGGGAGATGCCGATCACATTTTCTCCCAGTCAAAAAAGCTAAGTGAGATAGGCTTGGACGTTCCGCAGATAACAAAGCTTATGCTGAAGCTCAAGGAGATGGGAGTCGACGTGGACACGGGAGCTTATACCGTAGAAAAGGCTTTTGCCGATCTTATAAAAATTTACAATAAATGATGGTGTTACTCTGATTTATGAAAAGTATAGCATTCGGACAATATTATCCTGCGGAATCTGTTCTGCACAGACTTGATCCGAGGGTAAAAATATTGATCACAGTCCTTTATATAGTGAGCACGTTTTTGTGTAAAAACGTTTTGAGCTTCGCATTGCTCTTTTTATCCGCAATAATGCTCGTTATATTGGGAAAAGTACCGCTGAAGCTTGTTTTTCGAAGCCTCCGCCCCGTACTGTTTTTACTTGTATTTACAGCATTTTTGAATATCTTTTGGACAAAAGGTGAGGGAGAACCGTTATTCAGTAAGTGGATAATAACTATTTACGAGGACGGTATCTATAACGCGATATTTATAATGATCCGTATCATTGCGCTTATATTGGGAACAAGTATGCTGATGACATATACCACAACGCCGATAGCTCTTACCGATGCTATCGAGGATCTTCTTTCTCCGCTTAAAAAGCTAAAGGTTCCCGTACACGAATTTGCAATGATGATGACCATAGCTTTAAGATTTATTCCGACTCTTATTGAGGAGACCGAAAAAATAATGACGGCTCAAAAGGCAAGAGGTGCAGATTTCTCCAGCGGAAGTCTTATTCAGAGAGCTAAGGCCCTGATACCTGTTCTTATCCCTTTGTTTGTTTCGGCGTTTAACAGAGCCTCAGATCTGGCTACCGCCATGGAGTGCCGTTGCTATCACGGCGGAGAAGGAAGAACAAGAATGACAGTACGCCGCGTACGTTTTACGGATATTGCGTATTTTGTTGCGTTTATTGCTTTCGGCGCGGCGCTTATAGGCCTGAATATTCTCAATATCGGTTTCACAATGCCTTGAGGATCTGCTATGAAGATATTGTTGTATATCTCCTTTTTGGGTACAAATTATTGCGGATACCAAATTCAGCCGAACGGAATTACTGTTCAGCAACGGTTAAATGAGGCAACAAAAGCGTTGTTTGGTTACGATTGCGACATTGTTGGATGCAGTAGAACAGATAGCGGAGTGCACGCTAATTGCTTTTGCGCCACTGTGACCAAAAAGGGAACAAATGAGCTTATAACCTCCATTCCCATGGACAGAATACCTTTAGCGATAGCCAAGCATCTTCCTGACGATATTGCCGTATTTAAAGCGGTAGAGGTTGACAACGAATTTCATCCGCGTTATGACGTAAAATATAAGGAATACGTTTACCGTATCTGGAACAGACCTGAAAGAGATCCGTTTGTTTGCGACCGAACCTGGCATTATCCAAAGAAAATAGATGACAAAGCCTTGATAGAAATGTCTTTAGCCGCATCAAAATTTGTCGGAACTCATGATTTCGCGGCGTATATGGCGGCAGACACAAAAATTCAGGATACAGTTCGTACAGTGTATGAAGCTGAGGTGCGCAGAAACGGCGATATTATAGAATTCAGAGTGTCTGCTAACGGATTTCTTTACAACATGGTAAGGATACTTACCGGCACGCTTATAAGTGTTGCCGAAGGAAAGATAATTTCTAATGACATCGAGGATATAACTTTGTCAAAAGACAGAAAAAGGGCGGGGATCACCGTTCCGCCACACGGACTTTTTCTTAATAAAGTGGTTTACTGATCTTTATGAAAGGAGGCAGGTATGAAAGATCCTTTTAGAAAATTCAAGAAAAAAGGGAATCCCGATCAGGATGACAGCATCGGCGAAAACGTCGATGAGCATAAATTCATAACCTTTGCCAAAAAGATCGGCAATTATTTCAATACCGAGCCTCAAAAAGAAAAGGTGCTTCGTCACGAAGATTTCAATGCGGCGGGGGACGTATATTATGCATCCGTATCGGCGCATTATAAGGTAGCTCAAAGAGTATTGGTACTACTTCTTGTGTTCTTCCTTGTGTTTTCGATAATAACTAATTTCAGAGAGATAACCTTTGATAATTTTTATTATCTTATCAAGGATTTTACCAGTGCCGCTGATGTTGGAACAAACAACTATGAAACGCTTTCGTACGAATCGGATTCAAGACAACATTTTGTTCTTTACAGAGGCGGAATAGCAACTGTAAGCCCGTCTAAAATATCAATATTTACAGCGACGGGAAGGCGCACACTCAATGAAACGTCAGAATATTCATCACCTTTTGCGGTCAGCTCCGATAAATACGTTTTATTTTTTGACACTGCAGGAACAAAATTTTCACTATATAATTCCTTTGCACGTGTATATAACGAAGAGCTCGATTCTTCCGTAAAATTTGCAAGTCTCGGAGAAGACGGCTCGTTTGCAATAGTTACGGGGGCGAGTACGGGATATTGGAATATAAGGATATATACCAAGAATTTCGCTCACAAAGCAACTTTAACGTTGGGCAACTATATATTTGGAATTGATCTTGACAGCGATCAAAAAAAGCTTTCTGTCCTCTCTTATGAGTTGGGCAACGGAACAGGCAGAACAGTTTTGTCGGTTTATGATCTTTCAAAAATGAGAGACGATAAGGGTAACGAAATAACGCTTGAAAAAAAGATGTCATTTGATGGAGAATTTCCCGTTAAATGCGGATTTATGAAAAACGGTTGCTTAGCGCTTATAACCGACAGCAGTGTACGCGTTTTTGATAAAACGTACGAAGAAAAAAACAGTACGGTTGATTATTCAAACGGAGAGCTTACGGGATATTTTATAGGTAAAGAAGGCGTAGCTGTTTCTGTAATGCAGTCGGCGAGCAGTAAGCTATTGGCATATGACGGCTTAGGAAATATGCTTTACGATAAAAGTGTATCTTATAACGTTTCGGACGTAAGTATTTGTGATTCAAAAATATTTTTGAAAGTAGACCAAGGTGTTGTAAAAATTGATCCCGCAAACGGAAACAGACAGCAGCTTGAGTCGGGAAGCGGTAAGATGCTAATATATAATAGCAAAACCGCCTTGGTATGCGGTGAGTCAAAAGCCGAGTATCTTATATTTAATTGATTTATAGCCAAACTAACAGATTGAAAGGAACTGACATTCGATGAAATTAAAAAATATCCCCAATATTTTGTCGGTAATAAGAATTTGTCTTGTATTTGTGTTTATAGCGCTGTTTTTTAACGGTAAGATCATCCCTGCGCTTATCGTTTTCCTGATTGCAGGCGCAACCGACATTATCGACGGATATCTTGCAAGAAAATACAATTGGATAACTAATCTCGGAAAAATACTTGATCCTATTGCGGACAAGCTTATGCAATGCACCGTACTTGTTTGTCTGTGCATCGGAAAGTATATTCCGATATGGTTTGCTGTGGTCTTCTTTTTAAAGGAGCTTATCACATTACTCATGGGCTTTATAGTCATTAAAAGACGTAGTGTAACCGTTGTAAGTAAGTGGTATGGTAAATTTACCGTCTGCCTTTTCTATGCGACCATAGCGGTATCCATACTGTTTAATTCCTTTTTTGCCGTTCACCGTGTATTGGGAATAGTAATATATATTCCCGCTGTATTTTTTGCAATTTTCTCTTTTGTAGCATATGTCAGACATTATGCATGGCTAAAGAATGAAGAGGTCAAAAAGGGAAACCTTATAAAAGGACGAAAGGATGAATAACGTATAGCGTTAGATGAAAGATAAAATATTATGGTAATGTGTTCTAAATGTCACAAGCGCGTAGCAGTCGTGTTTGTAAATAAGATGGAAAACGGAAATAAGATCTCCGAGGGACTTTGCCTGAAATGCGCAAGAGAGCTCGGAATTCCCGTTGATAATATGCTGGGAAATATGATGAATCAAATGGGCATATCACCCGAGCAACTTGAAAATATGGAAGATGATATGAATAATTATATCAGAGAAGCGCAAAATCTTCCTACTGATAATGATGATCTTGAGGAAGGTGGAGCTCCTGCTATAGATATGCCTCAACTCTTCGGAGATGCAGGATTTCCAGTACCTCAAAATCCTCAAAAGAATTCTTCAAACGCTAAAAAGGCAGAAAAGAACGAAAACGGAAAGAAAAAATACAAATTTCTTGATACCTACTGCCGCAATCTCACACGACGCGCTGAAAACGGTAAGCTTGACAGAATAATTGGTAGAGATAAGGAGCTTGACAGAGTTATTCAGATACTTTGCCGCCGTCAAAAAAACAATCCATGTCTTATCGGTGAACCCGGAGTAGGTAAGACAGCTATTGCTGAAGCCTTGGCGCAGAAGATAGCCGACAATGACGTGCCCTATAAGCTGAAAGGCAAACAGATATATCTTGTCGATCTGACGGCGATCGTAGCTGGAACGCAGTTCAGAGGTCAGTTTGAGTCGAGGATACTCGGACTTCTTAATGAGGTTAAGGAAGCAGGGAACGTTATACTGGTCATAGATGAGGTTCACAACATCGTGGGTGCGGGAGATGCAGAGGGCAGTGTAAACGCCGCAAATATTTTAAAGCCCGCGCTTTCAAGAGGTGAGGTGCGCATCATTGGAGCGACTACACTGAATGAATACAGAAAATATATTGAAAAGGACTCGGCGCTTGAGCGACGCTTTCAGCCCGTGACTGTCAACGAACCCTCAATTGACGAAACGGTGGAAATGCTTGAAGGTATAAAGCATTACTATGAGGAATTTCACTCTATAAAAATTCCCGATGACGTTGTACGCAGAGCGGTCGTTTTATCCGAAAGGTATATAACCGACAGATATTTGCCCGATAAGGCAATAGACCTTATTGATGAGGCGGCATCAAGACTTTCTCTCAACAGCTCTGAGCTCAACGAAACACTTGAGATCAGAGAAACACTTCTCACATTGCGTGAACAAAGAGAAGCACTTGAATCGACAGCACCGACTGATGATAAACAGGCGCAAAAATGTTATGAAGAGATAGCGGGAATAAAGGCTAAAGAAATAAAGCTCTCCGAAAGATTACGAGAGATCGAGCCATCCTGCAATAATATTTATCTTACCACATCCGATATTGCGTCGGTTATCGAGATATGGACGGGAGTACCTGCTACGGATATTGATGAAAACGAATTCGAACAGATCGACAAGCTTGAGGCGCGTCTTAAAGAACGCATAATCGGTCAGAATGAAGCAGTCGTTGCCGTAGCTAAGGCTATAAAGAGAAACCGCGCGGGAATATCTTATAAGAGAAAACCTGTGTCATTTATATTTGCAGGTCCTACGGGTGTAGGTAAAACAGAACTTGTAAAGACGCTTGCCGCCGATCTCTTCCATTCTCCCGAAACGCTTATCAGACTTGATATGTCCGAATTTATGGAAAAGCACTCGGTTTCAAGAATAATCGGAGCACCTCCCGGATATGTGGGATATGATGAGGCGGGACAGCTTACCGAAAAAATACGCCGTCGCCCCTACTCGGTCGTTCTTTTCGATGAGATTGAGAAAGCTCATCCTGACGTTCTGAATATTCTTTTACAGATACTTGACGACGGAAGAATAACGGATGCTCACGGAAAGACGGTAAACTTTGAAAATACCGTTCTGGTCATGACGACAAACGCAGGCTCAGACCGTTCATCGGCAACGGTAGGATTTTCAATACAAGAAGGAAGCATTGACAATGATAACACGATGAAGGCTCTGTCGAAATTTCTTCGTCCCGAATTTATAAACCGTGTTGATGAGATCATAACGTTCAACTCTCTGACAGAGTCCGATTTTTCCCATATTGCAAAGATCATGCTCAACGAGCTCAAGGTGGCTCTCGGAGAGAAGAATATTCTATTCACTTATTCTCAACCTGCTGTCGATTTTATCGCCAAAAGCTCTTATTCCAAGAAATTCGGAGCAAGAAATATGCGCAGATTTATACGCAGTAACGTAGAGGATCTTATTGCCGAAAAGATCGTTTCGGATTATAACAGAACTATCGCGGGAATTGCGTTGAAATACTCCAAAAAGGAAGATAAATTAGTTATTGAGTGTATCTGAAAATGAACGAAAAATGGTTTAGACTCAGCATTGCTGACATCGAGAAAAAACTGAAAACCAATGCCGCCTCGGGACTTTCCCGAAAGGCGGCTCGTTCTCGTGGAAACAGAGGTGCTGGGCATTTGTTTTATCTCCCCCGTAGGTCTGGCTGGCGATTGCTATTGGATATACTGTCCGATTTTTCGCTCGTAATTTTGTTGCTCGGAGCTGTTTTTTCACTGTTTTTTGAGATAGAAGAATATCTCAGGGGCATTACTGTATTATGTATCGCAGTTTGCGCCCTGATATTTTGCGGAATAGTGTACTATCGCTCTCAGCGTACAATGGAATCTCTTACGTCCTTTTCTTATCCTTTTGCTAAGGTCGTGCGGGGCGGAAAATTGTTTGCCGTCGATTACCGTTCGGTGGTGATCGGAGATATTATTCTCTTGGAAAAAGGAGACATTGTTTGCGTTGACGCAAGACTTGTAACATCCGACGGACTTAAAGTAAAAATGCGTACGTCCGCCAATGAATATGTCATGCTTGAAAAAAACGCCGGTACGCCTATCGATCCGAAAGAGCAACGGGCAAGAGAAATGACGAATATGATACATGGCGGTTCTATCGTAACTGCGGGAAGCGCAAGAGCGATCGTCACGGCAGTGGGAAAATATACATACCTTGGGGCCATGACAGGCGGAATACCGTTGCCTGTGTCAAATGCTCAGCCTAAATTGTTAACGAAGCTGCGCAAGCATTGCTCAAAAATAAATATGATCTCTCTTATAGCAATACTTCCGTTTACGCTTATAAGCCTTTTGTTGGGAAATATGCTTTCCGAGCGTCAATCTCTTCTTTCGGTTGCATTTTTGACAGGCTTGGCTCTCGCCGCCACCACTATGTCTCAATCAATGTGTGTGTTACTTAAAATGTACTATACACATAAGATACGAAGGCTTGTCGTAGGCGAACATCCTACGGTAGTAAAATCGGTAGAAGCGTTTGATAAGCTATCATCCGCAGACTACATATTTATGCTTGACGGATGCGCTGTAACCGACGGTGTATTGCATTTTAACTCTGCCGTTTGTTCCGAAGGCGAGATACGGCAATATAATGCATTGAACAAGACCGCAAAAATATTTTCAGAATACGTATCACTCTACCTTACTGCCGCTACACAAATGCCAACCACGGGCGTCAGTGGAGCAGGGGAGTGTATCCTCGGGATACGAAGCTTTACGGATAAATGCAACGTCGATAACGAAGCGTTAAAAATAAGATGCTCATTAAAGTCTTATATGGTTGGAAATATGCTTGATACTCCCGAACGCTTGCTCTTTGCAGATATGGGAGGGACATACTGCCTGAGTGTTTGGAGATCTCCTTATGCGATACAAGACTGCAAAAATATACTTCTCAGCGGAAATATGCAGCCCTTGAGCGCAGAGGGAATAAAAAGCTTTCAGCAAATGTGGAGAAAACGAGAGGCATCGGGGGAGACTCCAATACTCTTCACACTTTCTACCGCTCAAAGCAATTATAATGATACCTGCATTTTGGGTATAGTTGTTTTGAAGGAAGGTGTAGATCCCGATTTAAAAAACAATCTTCTTTCACTTGAGCGTCTCGGCTGTAAGGTGATCTCCTTTGTAAAACGCGGAAATGCGCCTAAAATTCCGTCGGATATAACGAGTAGAGGATGCGTTGTAAAAGCGGCTTTTGAAAGAAATAAGCTTCCGATAACTTATAACTTTGGAAGTATCAGCGCTTATTCCGATCTTTCGGATAAGGATATACTTGAGCTTATTACTTGCGCGCACTCGCAAAACAAAAAGGTATTGGTTATAGGTTTTACGGAAAACGCTGCAAAAATTGCAAGTAAGGCAGACGGCTTTATAACCTGCTCTGATATAAATCCTAAAACATTCGGATACTTGAATGAAGAGCTCCAAACGTCGGAAATTGCGGGAGAATGCGGAAGCACAAGTTGTATCCAGACCGTCAAGGAGAAGGCCGATTGTCTGATAACACGCTCCAAAAACGGGCGTGGAGGCCTTTTATCTCTTATTTCGGCACTGACAGATATTCGTACGGTTTACCGTAATATTTCGGATTATTTGCGTTACGTTATATCCACACAGATCATTAGATTGACCGTTGTAGGAATACCCATGTTTTTTGGAGATGCGATACTCGACGCGCGCCATGTAATGCTTTGCGCTTTTGTTCTCGATATGTTTGTCTTTTTTGCCTTAATGTTAAGAAAGAATGTTTATGCTAATAGACGAATGAAAAATTACTGTAGCGCAAAGGGATTGAAGGATTATTTTGTCGGTGACAATGCCATTACACTTTCAAGCCTGATTGCTTCATTGACAGCGATACTTCTTCCGAGTTTATCCGATATTATATTTGGAGGATACGATTATAAATTAGAGGTACTTTTCACATCTCTTTTGCTTTTGCATATAGTTTCCTTTATATTGGTATATTACGGCAATAACCTTAAAGAGCTTCTGAACGTTTATAAAAACCAATTACTTCTTATTGAAATTGCCGTAACGCTTGTAGTTTGGATACTTTGCTTTACAGTAGCGCCCTTTGGAATGTTGTTTGGCGTTGAGGGATGGATGTCGGCGTTGTATTTTGCCGTATCGTTGGTTTCACCTGTGGTATTTACGGTTATATTCATATTCATTAACCGCAAAAAACAAATGAAAAAGTTTTGAATATAGACAAAGCTCCCTTGCATAGATTTTATTAGCTATACTATGTAAGGGAGTTTTTTATGGAACGCTTCAGCACTTGTGAATTGAGAGAGAAAGAAGTTATAAATCTGTGTGACGGTACTCGACTGGGATGTCCGTGTGACTTTGAATTCAACGTGTATGAGGGAGTTATAACCGCTATCATAATTCCGCGTCCAAGCGGCTTTTTGGGGCTCAGCAGAGCAAATGATCTTGTTATTCCGTGGGAAAGAATAGAATGTATAGGTACAGATGCAATACTTGTAAGAATGCCGTCGGATGAGCGAAATGTTCCGTATAAAGATAGAAATGCGAGCAAACAATTGTAAATAATTTGTAAATATATCATTTAGCTCTTGAAGTATTTATAATTCTATGGTATAATCTCTCTTGTTGCGCGAAATGATTGTCCGCGCAATAATAAAATACACACACATTCGCAGGAGGCGGTGCGGTTGTTGTTGCGCAATGTTGTGGCGCGGCAATAAAGCCGCTATGTTAATGTGGTGGAAAAAAACCGAAGGAGGACATTAAAATGTCTATTATTTCAATCAAACAGCTTCTCGAAGCAGGTGTTCATTTCGGACATCACACCAGAAGATGGAACCCTAAGATGCAGGAGTACATCTTCACAGAAAGAAACGGTATCTACATCATCGATCTTCAGAAAACAGTTAAGAAGTTTGATGAAGCTTACGCGTTCGTACGCGATGTAGCAGCCGAAGGCGGAAACATCCTTTTCGTTGGAACAAAGAAGCAGGCAGCTGAGGCTATCAAGGAAGAAGCTACACGTTGCGGAATGTACTACGTAAACGTTCGCTGGCCCGGCGGAATGATGACAAACTTCAAGACCATCAAGCGTTCTATCGCACGTCTCAACAGCCTTGAAAAGATGCAGGAGGACGGAACGTTCGATCTTCTTCCTAAGAAGGAAGTTGCTGCTAAACAGAAGGAGATCTTCGACCTCGAAAAGAACTACGGTGGTATCAAGAATATGGAAGAGCTTCCCGCAGCTATCTTCATAGTTGATCCTAAGAAGGAAAGAAACGCCGTTCTCGAGGCAAAGAAACTCGGAATTCCCGTTGTTGCTATCGTTGACACTAACTGTGATCCTGACGATGCTGATTACATCATCCCCGGTAACGATGACGCTATCCGCGCTATCAAGCTTATCTCTGCTTCTCTTGCTGATGCCGTTATCGAAGGCAAGCAGGGTGAGCAGCTCGTAGAGGATGTTGCTGAAGAAACAACCGAAGAGGTTGCTACTGACGCAGACGCTGAGTAATTTTCTTACTATAAATATCTTGAAAGGAATACTAAAATGGCAAATATAACTGCAAAAGACGTTGCGGCTCTCCGCGCTAAGACCGGTATCGGTATGATGGAGTGCAAGAAGGCACTCGTTGAGGCTAACGGCGACGTTGAAGAAGCAATAAAGATACTCCGCAAGAGAGGCGAGCTCAAGGCTGAGGCTAAGGCTGCTTCCAGAATTGCTGCTGACGGTATCGTTGATATTATGAGCGAGAACGGCGTAACAGCTATGATCGAGGTCAACTCTGAAACTGACTTCGTCGCAAAGAACGCATCTTTCCAGGAATTTGTAAAGAACCTCCTCAAGACCATTATCGCTAACAAGCCCGCTGATGTAGACGCTCTTATGGCATCCACATATATTGACGGTTCTGCGACAGTTGATGCTAAGCTCAAGGAAATGATCTTCGTTATCGGAGAAAAGCTCAGCATTCGCCGTTTCGTAGTCGTTGACGGACTTACAAGCACTTACATTCACGGTGCAGGTACTATCGGCGTCATCGTAACATTTGACGCAGATGAGGCTGTTGCCGCAAAGGATGAGTTTGCAGCATTCGCGAAGAACATCGCTCTTCAGGTTGGTGCATATCCTACACCTTATCTCAACAGAGAGTCTGTTCCTGCTTCCGTTATTGAGGAAGAGAAGGCAATTCTTATGGCTCAGATCGCTAACGATCCCGCAAATGCTAAGAAGCCTCCTCAAATCATCGAGAAGATGGTTACGGGTAGAATCAGCAAGTTCTACGACAACAATTGCTTGCTCGATATGGGATATGTTAAGGATGACGACATGAAGGTTGGTCAGTATGTAAACGCTACTGCTAAGGAGCTCGGCGGAAACATCACAGTTACAGGCTTCTACCGCTTTGAAAAGGGCGAAGGCATCCAGAAGAGAGAAGAAAACTTTGCAGAAGAAATTGCAAAGCTCACAAATAAGTAATTTAATTATTTATTTTGAGAGTGATTTTATAAAAATAATGGATTGCACCTCAAAATTATTTGAGGTGCAATTTGCTTTTTAATTTCAAGGAGTTTCCATGTATAAAATTGTTAAAAAGGAAATTTTAAATCCTACTGTTACAAAAATGGAGATAGAAGCTCCGTTTGTTGCAGCAAAGGCTGAGCCCGGACAGTTCATAATACTTCGTGTAAATGATGACGGGGAACGTATTCCTCTTACAGTTGCGGGATATGACAGAAAAAAGGGAACTGTTACGATAATATTCCAAATCGTCGGAGCCACAACCGCCCTTCTCAATAACAAAGATGAAGGCGATTTTATATCTGATTTTGTAGGTCCTCTCGGCAATAAAACGCGTCTTGACGGACTAAAGAAAGTTTGTATCGTTGGCGGTGGCGTTGGTTGCGCAATTGCTCTTCCTATCGCGCAAAAATTAAAGGAAATGGGATGTGACGTCACTTCCGTTATAGGTTTCAGAACAAAGGATCTTTTAATACTCGAAGATGAATTCAAGGCAGCATCGAGTAGACTGATCGTAATGACCGATGACGGTTCATACGGCAGACAAGGAAATGTATGCGTTCCCTTAAATGAAATGTTTGATGGTGGAGAGCGCTTTGATGAAGTTATAACGATCGGTCCTCTTATAATGATGAAGTTTGTCGTTAAGACCGTAGAACCCACAGGTATCCCATGTACTGTATCAATGAATCCCATAATGATAGACGGTACGGGTATGTGTGGCGGATGTCGCCTTACTTTGAACAGAGGCGGACAGAAGATCACGGAATTTGCTTGCGTCAACGGTCCGGACTTTAACGGATATGAGGTGGATTTTGACGAAGCAATGCTGAGAGGCGGAATGTATAGGGAATTTGAACGTCACGCTTATGAAAGTACCTGCAATCTCTTTAAAAAGGAGGCAAAATAAAAATGGCTAATATGAGCGCAAATAAAAATCCTATGCCAACGCAAGAGCCTTCTATCAGATGCAAAAATTTTAACGAGGTTGCGCTTGGATATAGCGAAGACAATGCAATTGACGAGGCTATGCGATGTCTCAACTGTAAGACTATGCCTTGTGTTACGGGATGTCCTGTAAACGTGCATATTCCTCAATTTATTGCAAAAATAAAGGACGGAGATTTTGAAGGCGCATATCAAATAATCGCTCAAAGCTCAAGTCTGCCTGCAGTCTGCGGACGTGTTTGTCCTCAGGAAACGCAGTGCGAAAGCAAGTGTGTAAGAGGAATAAAGGGTGAGCCCGTGGGTATCGGTAGGCTCGAGCGCTTTGTTGCTGATTGGCACAATGCTCATTCTGATACGCCTCCCGTAGTTGAAAGCTCGAACGGTCATAAAGTAGCTGTGGTAGGTGCAGGTCCAAGCGGTCTTACCTGCGCAGGCGATCTGGCAAAAAAGGGATATAAAGTCACCGTATTCGAAGCTCTTCACGCCGCAGGCGGTGTACTTGTTTACGGTATTCCAGAATTCCGACTTCCCAAGGCGATCGTTCAAAAAGAGGTCGACAATCTCAAAAATATGGGTGTCGATATTGAGACGAATGTGGTTATCGGAAAAACACTGACGGTGGACGAGCTTTTTGATAATGGCTATGAGGCGGTATTTATAGGCTCGGGCGCAGGACTTCCAAGCTTTATGGGAATACCTGGTGAGTCACTTAACGGCGTTTATTCCGCAAATGAATTTTTAACTCGTTCAAACCTAATGAAAGCATATAAGGATGAGCCAATAACACCTATCATGAAAGGCGGTAAGGTTGCCGTGGTAGGCGGTGGAAACGTGGCTATGGATGCTGCGAGAACCGCTTTGAGGCTTGGTGCGGAAAAGGTGTACATAGTTTACCGTCGTTCCATGGAAGAGCTTCCCGCGCGTAAAGAAGAGGTTGAGCACGCTATTGAAGAGGGAATTGAGTTTATGCTTCTCAATAATCCCGTTGAGATACTTGGACATCATTCCGAAGATAGATACGATTCCAAAAACGGTTTTGTATGCGGCATGAAGTGTATCAAAATGGAGCTTGGCGAGCCTGACGAGCGCGGCAGACGACGTCCTATTCCTGTTGAGGGCAGTGAATTTGTTCTTGACGTTGATACAGTTGTTATGTCTATCGGAACTACACCTAATCCTCTTATTAAGATGACCACAGAGGGACTTGAGGTCAATAGAAGAGGCGGTATAGTTGTTGAAGAAAATACAGGCGCTACAACGCGTGACGGAGTGTTTGCGGGCGGTGATGCTGTCACGGGAGCTGCTACGGTAATTTCCGCAATGGGTGCGGGAAAGGTAGCCGCTAAGGCAATAGACGAGTATATACAGGCAAAATAAGACGGAAAAGGCTTATAGAAAACAAATATTATGTATCGATCACCGATTACGTTGAGGTGGACCGTAAAAAAGATGTATCGGACGGAATACAGAGGGCGATAGACGAAAACCCGAATAAAACGATATTTTTTCCCGATGGAGAATATTTAATTGATAAGCCTGTTCTTACACCCGCCGATCCGGCAAAGAGTATATCTTTAAGGCTGGCTGATTTTGCCGTGTTGAGGGCGACTGATAGTTGGTCTTCCGAAGAGGCGATGGTTCGTCTTGGTGCTAAAGAGCCCGGAAATGACATATTTACTCCCGGTAGTAATTACGGTCTTGAGGGCGGTATAATTGATTGCCGAGGGCTTGCCAAGGGAATTTCCATTGATGGCGGAAGAGAAACTTATGTGAGAAATACTTCTGTTAAAAGCGCCGTTTGCGGACTTCATATCAAGTATGGAACAAATAGCGGTTCCTCTGACTCGGATATTTTCGGTGTGAATATAACAGGAACGGGTGAGAAAAATTCAATAGGTGTTCTTGTTGAAGGTCTTGACAATACGTTTACCAATATGCGTATAGGTAATGTATTTGTAGGTGTTGAGATAAGAAGCGGCGGAAATATTCTTCGTAATATCCATCCGCTTTATTACGTATCGTCAGCGTCGTATCCTCATTACGAGGAAAGCATAGGCTTTTTAGACTCGTTTGGTAGAAACAATTGGTTTGACACTTGCTATAGCGATCAGTTTGCAGTCGGGTTCAAAACCATTGCAGGGGGAAGTGTTTATTCAAACTGCTTCTGTTATTGGTACTCAACACAAGAAAAAAGTCATATTGCATTTAAATGTAACACGTCATTTTCAGGTAGAATAAGCGGTCTGCTCATTGGCGGAAAAGCGCCTGAGGGATCTGAAAATAGATTTACAGAAGGCTTAACACTTACCGAAGATGCCGTGATAAGAGACGTTACCGTCAACGGTAAATTGTTATCTAGTGAAGCGCTATTAAAATAATGTCATTACAAAAATATCCTCCTTTACAGTTGATTCCGTAAAGGAGGATATTTTTATTTGTCTTTCTTGAGAGACTTGCGAGAGCCGTCGGGATATTGAATAACGGTATTGTCCAGCATTGCGCCGAAGGATGCCCTTATCTCGTTGATATACTCTTGACGAAGCGCAGCTTGCTCTACTTTTTCCTCTTCTGTAAGCTCTGTTTCCTTCGATTTTTTTGCAAGCTCATTGATCCTGTTAAGCTTTTCTTTTTCCATTTTGCGACCTTTAAGCGCGAAGTGTGATATTAAACGCTTTATTGAGAGCGGTCAATATCTTTGTGCTTATCTTTTCCGCCTCTTCAACAGTAAGTGTTCTATCCGAAGCACGGAGGGTTACACGAATGGAAACAGATTTTTTATTTTCTCCGACCTGAGGACCGCGATAAATATCGAAAAGCGCTACCGATTCAACAAGCTTTCCGCCTGCCTTGCTCATTTCTTCCTCAATGACACCTACTTCAATATCCTCATCGCAAACAAATGAGAAATCACGGGTGGTTGCAGGGAACTTGGGCAGAGGAGTATAAAGCTTTTCGGTCGCCATCATAGAAAAGATAGCTTCAAAATCAAGCTCAGCCGCATAAACGTCACAATCTACGCCATAGTTTTGCATAACAAGAGGATGCACCTGACCAAGAATACCTACCTGTTTTCCGCCTACATAAATACGGGCGCATCTGCCGGGATGATAAGAAGGATCATTGGCTTCGGAACGAATGGTGTAATTATCAATACCTGCAACTTTCAATACGTTTTCGCATACGCCCTTGAGCACGAAGAAATCGCAATCACCGTACATACCGACAGATACTACCTTATTTTCGTTAGGAAGAGTATCAATGCCTGTGGGAATATATACGGTAGCTATTTCAAACAAACGGACATTTTCATTGTTGAAGTTATAGTTTCTCGCAATTACCTCAAGCATAGAGGGCAGAGAAAGAGTTCTCATTACGCTTGTATCCTCCCCGAGAGGATTGGAGATAACTACGGAATTTCTAAGCACACTATCGGCAGCAAGACGTACTTTATCGTAATATTTTGGGCTGATAAACGAGAATGTCTGTATCTGATTTATTCCCATTCCGCACATCGCATTTTCAAGATCGACCTCAAACTGCTGCTTGGGAGTTCTTCCGCCCTGCGTCATTTCGCCCTTGATAAGCGTTGATCTGATCTTGTTATAACCGTAAATGCGCGCGATCTCCTCGGCAATATCGTTCATACAACCAAGATCGGCGCGGAAAGACGGAGGAATGAGCGTGTCTCCTTCAACCTTAACCTCGAGAGCTTCGAGCGTCTTTTTCATGTCCTCGGCTGAAACATCTGTTCCGAGAAAGCTATTTATCTTTTCACAATCGAAATCAAGTACGACAGGCTCTGCCTTTGTGGGATAAACATCAATATACTCATTTACTACCTCGCCCGCACCAAGCAGTTCAATAAGCTCACAAGCTCTTTCAAGTCCGCCAAAGCAATTTTCGGGATCAAGTCCTTTTTCATATCTTGCTGAGCTCTCGGTACGCATACCGTTCTTTTTAGCAGTAACTCGTACAGATGCGCCGTTGAAGCAAGCAGACTCAAAGACGATAGTTTTTGTATCATCCTTGATTTCACTGTTTGCTCCGCCCATAACACCAGCAAGGGCAACTGCGCGATCCTTATCGGCAATTACGAGCATATCGGAATTAAGGGTATGGTCCTGGTCATCAAGCGACTTAAAGCTTTCATTTTCAAGGGCTCTGCGTACAACTATCGAAGAACCGTTGAGACAACTGTAATCGAATGCGTGCATAGGCTGACCGTATTCAAGCATAACATAGTTAGTTATATCAACTATATTATTGATAGGTCTTACACCGCTTGCGCGGAGACGCATACGAAGCCAAAGAGGAGAAGGCTCTATCTTTACGTTCTTCACAACTCTTGCCATGTATCTGTAACAAAGATCGGGGGCGTCAATCTTGACGGAAAGATAATTTCCAATCTTATCACCATCGTTTGCGCAGTTTACTTTGGGCGTATGAAGCTTCAAGGGACGATTAAATGATACGGCTGTCTCTCTTGCAAGTCCTATGACCGAGAGGCAATCGGGACGGTTTGAGGTTATCTCGAACTCAACAACAGTATCGTTGAGCATAAGAGCCTCTCTGATGTCCATACCGATCTTGTCAGCATAAGTATCATCGAGTATCAAAATACCGTTAGGCTCCTTGCCCGGCATATCGTGCTCGGTAAGCTCAAGCTCACCCATAGAGCAGAGCATTCCGTCAGATTGAACGCCTCTGAGCTTTCCTGATTTGATAACAACGTTTCCCGGGAGCTTAGCCACGGGAATAGCCGCGGGAACGATAGCGCCTTCAAATACGTTCTGTGCGCCTGTAACGATCTGAGAGATCTTTCCGTTTCCTATATCTACCTGACATATTTGCAGATGGTCGCTGTTTTCGTGAGGTGTGATCTTGAGTATCTTTGCAACAACGACATTTTCAATATTACCGCCGAGCTCTTCAAAGCACTCAACTTTAGAGCCTGTATCTGTCATTCTATCGCAGTAATCCTTAGAAGAAACGTCGCTGACATCCACAAAATCAGACAGCCAATTTCTTGATAAATTCATTTTTTAACTCCTACGTTACGAATTGATTTTAATATCAGCCTCTTGTCTTTCCGCCCGCAACGTTAAGTGTTACGCCATGGATGTAAGAAGCCTGCTCGCTTGCCATAAATGCGACTGTCGAAGCAACCTCTGAAAGCTTACCCGAACGTCCGAGAGGTGTTGTACCTGTCTTGCTGTATCCTGCTCTGAGCTGATCAACGGTAATGCCTCTTGTATATGCAAGGGCTGTTTCGTAGGAAATGGTACGGAGACCTGTTGCTTCAAGGATACCGGGAGCGATACCTACAACACGGATGTTCTTCTTACCAAGCTCCTTAGCCCAAGAACGCGTAAGAGCGTTGACAGCAGCCTTGGATGCCGCATATACACTCTGTCCCTCGGAGCCCTCGAGACCGCATTCAGAGGACATATTGACGATAACTCCGCCACCGTTTTTAACCATTACTCTTGCAGCTTCCTGAGAGCAGAAGAAAAGGCCCTTAACGTTTACGTTCATAACCTTATCCCAAACAGACTCATCAAGTTCATACTGACCTGCTTCATCAACAAGAAGTCGGGGAATATTTATTCCTGCGTTATTTACGAGAATATCAACGGTTCCAAAGGTCTCAACCGCCTTGTCAACCATATTCTTAACGCTTTCACGCGACGTAACGTCAGTGGGAACGTAGAGCACCTGTCCAGCCTTTGCGTCCTTGAATTCGGGAGCAGTGGGATTTATGTCGCATACTACAACGTTAGCGCCGTCGCGAATGAATTCTTCAACCGTTGCATATCCGATACCAGATGCTCCACCTGTGATAATAACTGTCTTATTTTCAAGATTTAACCAATTGCTCATTATTCATTTCTCCTTTAGTATTTATTATTTTAATATTTTTTGTTAAGTTTAAAACTGTTCAAGGAAACGAACGTCATTTTCGTAAAGCAGACGCATATCGTCAATGCCGAACTGCTTCATAGCAAGTCGTTCAATACCCATACCGAATGCAAATCCGCTGTACACCTCGGGATCTATGCCGCAGTTTGATAGTACAAACGGATGTACCATTCCCGCGCCGAGTATCTCTATCCATCCCTCATTCTTGCAGACGCGGCATCCTTTTCCACCGCAGACAAAGCAAGATACGTCTATTTCTGCCGAAGGCTCTGTGAAGGGGAAGTGATGCGGGCGGAAGCGAAGTCTCGTATTTTCACCGAAGAATTCCTTTGCAAAGGTCTCCATCATACCTTTCCAATCCCCCATTGTAACGCCTTTATCGACTACAAGTCCCTCTACCTGGTGGAAGAGCGGGGAGTGCGTTGCGTCAACGGCATCCGAACGGTAAACACGTCCGGGAGAGATAACTCTTATGGGAGGCTTCTGCTTTTCCATTGTTCTTACCTGAACGGGAGAGGTCTGCGAACGGAGAAGAATATTTTCCGTGATGTAAAATGTATCCTGCGTATCACGCGCGGGATGGTTGGGAGGAATATTAAGTGCCTGGAAGTTGTAGTAATCATACTCTACCTCAGGGCCCTCTGCGATTGAAAATCCCATTCCGATGAAGATGTCCTCGATCCTTCTTTGTACCGCGGTAAGAGGATGGATATGTCCGATCTTTGATGCGGTAGCGGGAAGTGTTACGTCTATCTTTTCGGATTTCAGTTTTTCCTCCAACTGTTTTTGCTTCAAAAGCTGTACTTTTTCAGCAAGAGCTTTTTCGATAGCGCTTCGTACCTCGTTGGCAAGCTGACCGATCACAGGTCTTTCTTCACTTGACAACGCTCCCATACCGCGCAACACAGAGGTAAGCTCACCCTTTTTTCCCAGATACTGAATACGGATCTGCTCAATATCGGCATCTGAAGCTTCAATAGCAGACAACGCATTTTCTCTGATACGCTGCAATGTTTCTTTCATTGAATTGCCCTTTCTTTAATTTTGATTATTGTATAAGCATAAAAATAATAAAACCCCGTCCTACAAATAATAGGACGGGGAAAATACACCGCGGTACCACCTAAATTTTGATAATAAATATCAACACTCAAATAACGGTAACGGCGTTGTCCGTACCAAGCTATTTTTCACAAGAATTTCACTCGGTCTGCTCCGAAGGGAAATGCAGAAATTCTCTCTGTAACCGCTCTCAGCGTATGCGATCTCTCTGTAACAGATTGCAGAAAACTGCCGACTTCATCATAGCATTTAAGATATTATACCACAACAGTTCGTTTTTTTCAATAGATTTTCAAAAAAAATCAGAATTTAATAATACTTTCATCCCACATATCGGGAGCTTCATAGCCCATAAGATTTACCATTGTAGCGGCTACGTTGGAAAGACCGAAGCTTCCGTTATCATCCTTGACAGTGTAGCTATCGGAATAGAAATTATCATAAATTATGCAGGGAACGGGATTGAGCGTGTGGCTCGTTTTTGCCTTGAAATTACCGTTTTTATCCGCCTTGGGCATCCCCGTTTTCTTGTCGATCTCATACATTTCGTCAGCGTTTCCGTGATCGGCGGTAATAAGAGCAACACCTTTTGCCTTATCTACTGCGGCGATAATTCTTGCAAGCTGAAGATCAAGCGCCTCCATGGAGCATCTTGTAGCAAGGAGAGAGCCTGTGTGACCAACCATGTCTCCGTTGGGGAAGTTTACACGCAAGTACTGATACTTGCCGGACTCGATGCACTCGATCAGCTTGTCTGTGATCTCTGCGCACTTCATCCAAGGTCTCTGTTCAAAGGGAACTACATCGGAGGGAATTTCGATATACGTCTCAAGCTCCTCGGAGAACTTACCCGAACGGTTACCGTTCCAGAAGTAGGTTACATGACCGTATTTCTGTGTCTCGGAGATAGCGAGCTGATTTACACCTGCATTTGCAAGATATTCGCTCATGGTGTTTGTGATCTCGGGAGGAGATACGAGGTATCTCTGAGGAATATGGAGGTCACCATCGTATTCAAGCATTCCCGCATATACAACAGAGGGAACTCTCTTACGGTCGAATTTATCAAATGCGCCTTCGGGAGCATCGAATGCCTTGGATATTTCGATGGAACGGTCGCCGCGGAAATTGTAGAATATCACGCTGTCGCCGTCATTTATCGTTCCAACAGGCTTACCATCCTCAGCTATAACAAACGGAGGAAGATCCTGGTCGATTACCTTGAGCTCTTCTCTGTACGTATTTACGGCTTCAGCAGCACTTGCGAAAGTTCTGCCTTCACCAAGCACGTGTGTCTGCCAGCCTCTGTCTACCATAGACCAGTCTGCCTCGTATCTGTCCATGGTTATCTTCATACGTCCTCCGCCCGATGCGATTTTAATGTCGAAATCGGCAGAACGAAGATCTGCGATAAAGCCTTCAAACGGTTCGATATATTCAAGCGCACTTGTCTCACCGACGTCACGACCGTCAATAAGAATGTGAATTCTTACCTTGTTGATGCCCTCGCTCTTTGCCTGAACTATCATAGCCTTTAAGTGGTCGATATGAGAGTGAACGTTACCGTCGGAGAAAAGACCGAGGAAGTGAAGTGTGCTTGCGTTAGCCTTTACGTTAGAGACTACTGTTTTCCAAGTATCTGAAGCAAACATTTTACCGCTCTCGATAGATTGAGAAACAAGCTTTGCGCCTTGAGCGAACACCTGACCTGCACCAAGCGCGTTATGTCCGACCTCGGAGTTACCCATATCATCGTCAGAGGGAAGTCCAACTGCTGTTCCGTGAGCCTTGAGCTTTACTGTGGGATATTTCTCCATAAGCATATCAAGAGTAGGAGTATATGCGCCCTTAACAGCATTTGCTATCGTATCGGGAGCAATTCCGACACCGTCCATTACAATGGTAAGGACGGGACCTTGTACGCCGTCAAATTTTGAAAGTTTTTTCAATTCTGCCATTTCAGCCTCCTAAAATTATAGAAATATTATTCCAATCTTATATATTATACATCCATTTTGGATTTTTTTCAAGTAGATATTTAAAATAAATAAAATATTTTTCCAAAATCATATCTGCAATTCACACAAATCGCTTGAATTTATATCGAGTTTTTGATATAATTATATATCATATCAAATTAAATGTCCGAAGATCATATTTTTATAGGTGCGTATAATGAAGGTAAATGCATCGGACTTGCCATTATGAAACACGAATGGTTCAAATATATGTATTTGTATGACTTGAAAGTAAACAGTGCTTACCGAGGTAAAGGTATTGGCGATATGCTTATTGATAAATGCAAAGAAGTAGCGTTTTTACACGGCTATCGAGGCGTTTATACGCAAGGACAGAAAATAATCTCGAAGCGTGTAAGTTCTACTTAAAATGCGGATTTCAGATTGGTGGAGTCAATACTTTTATTTACAACGGAACGTCGCAGGAGGATAAGAAGGACATCTTTTTCTATATCGATACGTATATGTCTCAATGTAATGGATAGCAATGAGGATGGCAAACGCTTTTGGACAAACCGAGGTTGGGATAAGAATGACTTTCTCAGCTTTTACAGCAAATCGATTACGGATAAAGAAAATTTGCCTTTGTTTGAGTCAAAACAACAAATTACTAATTGACAATGATACGTAAGATACATAAGGGAGAACAACGAATGAGTAATAAAATAAGATGCAGTTGGCTAAATTTGAACAATGAGGTGTATGTCAAGTACCACGACGAAGAATGGGGGCGCCCTTTGTATGACGACAGAAAGCTCTATGAGCTTTTGATTTTGGAATGCTTTCAGGCGGGGCTTTCTTGGGAATGTGTCTTAAATAAGCGCGAAAAATTCCGCGCTGCCTTCGATAACTTCGACATTAACAAAATTGTTGCATATGACGATACGAAAAAGCAGGAGCTTATGAATGATCCCAGTATTATCCGCAACCGCTTGAAGATCAACGCCGCAGTGAATAACAGTGTCGTTTTCAAGGCAATTCAGGATGAATACGGCTCATTTTCAAACTACATATGGTCGTTTACCGACAATAAGGTAGTTATAGAGGAATTTACCGTAAGAACGACATCTCCGCTGTCTGATGCCATCTCAAAGGATCTGAAAAAGCGCGGTATGACCTTCGTAGGCTCAACTATAATTTATTCCTTCTTGCAGTCTATGGGTGTAATAAACGGACACTCAAAAGATTGTATGTGCTACCGTGCTTGTTTTGGAAAATACCGAAATTCTTTCATTTCGTAAAGACGATGCCGGAAATGATGTAACCTTTAAAGGCGGTATTTTTACAAAAAGATATTCGCAATGAAGCAATTATAGAATTTTTACAAGTTATTAAAAGGGATAAATATTTATTACGGACTTTGGACTCAAGATGAAAATGAAATTGTTATTAAATGCACTTATAAAATTTATAGTCGGTCTTGTTCTTGTGGGTGCATTAGTCTTTCTTCCGGCAGGTAGCTTTGGTTACATAAACGGTTGGTTGTTTATCGGCTTATTGTTTATTCCTATGCTCATTCTCGGAATCGTTCTTTTTATAAAAGCTCCCGATTTACTTGAAAAGCGACTTGGTGCAAAGGAAAAGGAGAGCACACAGAAAGGCGTTGTTGCGCTTTCTGGGATAATGTTTATCGGCGGCTTTATTGTTGCAGGACTTGACTTTCGCTTGGGTTGGTCGCACGTTCCGACTTGGGTAGTTATCGTTGCTTCTGTTATACTGCTTGTTGCTTACGCTCTTTATGCCGAGGTTATGAAAGGAAACGCATATCTTTCAAGGACTATCGAGGTGCAAGAAAATCAAAAAGTTGTCGATACAGGGCTTTACGGTATTGTCCGTCATCCGATGTATGCTGTAACAATATGGCTCTTTCTTGCCATTCCCGTGGTGCTTGGTTCTTGGTGGTCACTCCTTTGCTTTGTGCCTTACGTTGCCGTTATTGTCATTAGAATACTGAACGAGGAAAAGGTGCTTGAACAAGGGCTAAAAGGTTATGCAGATTATAAAAAACGTGTAAAATACAGAATTTTACCATTCATTTGGTAAGGAAGCTCGCTGAAGTCAGAAATATAACTTTTGTTCGAATTTTACAAAATAAAATAGTTCATATCGGGATTGACAGCCGATATTTGATATGGTAAAATATTATAATAAGAATTTTGCAAAAAGGAGGAGCGTATGGATAACAAAAATTCAAGAAAAAAAGAGCTTGACGATTTTTGGGATATATCCGAGCTCATTCCCCGAAAAAGCGATAGCTTTGGTCATCCTAAATCAACGGACACCGTTGAGATAGTAGCCGCTCCAAAAAGCACGGAACTCTTCGACAAAGAAAGCAGTACCTTAATAAAACGCTATATTCCGCCTCACAGTGGCAATTCAGAGCTCAGCGCTAAAGCGCAGTTTGACGACGTGGAGAGCTATGCTCCCGATGCCTCACTGATACACAGAGTAACTGTAAAAAAGCATAAAACAGCGTATAATTATTACGGAGCGTTTTTGAAGGACGCGATAAATTATATGGATACCCGCGGAACGCCTTGTGATTATATTCCGTTTTTCTCATACGTTCCGCAATACGACCAAATGAATGACGAACAGCGAGCGTATTATTTTTGGTTTCGCGAGAACGCAAGGCGCGGTAATTTTATAAAGACAGATCAAGGATACCTTTTTCTGTATGTATTCGAGCTTTTAAATTTAGGGAAGCGGTTGAACGTAAAGGAAACACAATATATCCTTATGTCACTCTGGAACGAATACAACGGTGTCTTTCCCGCAATATCTTCAAAGCTTGCCGATTGGATATGTGACTACAGTCTTCTACACCATCTTTCTCCGCCCGTAAATCTCAGCTCTAATATCATAAAGAAGGTCATATCACTGAAAGAGTTTTATATCAGCCTTCCAAAAGGAGACATGAAAAGATGCGCGCAGACGCTTATGTGCTATTGCTCATCGTATGATTACCGATCAAGCAAGTTTTATACGGACCAAAACAAGGAGCTTTTTGACACACATATTTTAGGTGCGCTTACAGTAGCCGTAAGATACTATTCGCAAGACGGCAACATCCTTTCAGGGCTCAATTTCGGAGACAGCACCATATCAAGGGACGTTTACTCGGGAGCCGTTTGCGTGTCCGACGAGAAATACCGTATTGAGGTCGACTTTTGCTCCTTTTCGCGTTCTAATGAATTACGATTCTTTGTAGGCGATATTGTAAGGTATTCGGAAAATAAGCTGAGAGCTTATATCGGTGTAAAATCAAAAATGACTGTATATTCGGTTACAGTAGAACTGAGAAGGCTTATAGACGAATATTTTACGTCGTCATTACCGTCCAAGCATCAGATAAAACAAAAAGCCACCGAAAAGCATGAGTATGATGTTCTTTATGATGTACCCATAAAGCCACTGTCTTTATCCGAAGCGGCAAAAATAGAGGCGGGATCTTGGGAGACAACAAAGGAACTTATTTCAGCGTTTGACGAAAGCATTGATGCGCTTGACATATTTGAAGAAAAGACCGTGCCCGAGATAGATAGCAGAGAAGAGTCCGCCGCGGCGGCTGACGGAGACGTTTTTGAAAAATACAGAGCCGTCATTATTTCCTTGATAAACGGAAACCTATCTGCAATTTCCGATTTTGCCAAAGCTACGGGAAAAATGTCCGACAGCATAATTGACGAAATAAATGAAATTGCATATGATAGCTTCGGAGATCTTCTTATTGAGGATGACGGTACGGGAAATTACTCTGTAATAGATGATTACAAATCTTACTTTATTTAATCACGGAGTGTAAAAATGAATAACAGTGTTGATATACAAAAAATACCTAAAAGAGTGCTCAACTCTCTTTTGGTGTCTGTTTCTGCTGGTGTTGTGCCGAGAATAGGCGCGCCGTATATAGCGATTGGACGCAAGGACGAGATAGCGGCGCTTCTTTCAGATCTTGAGCAGGTAAACGAGGGCAGCGGAACGATGCGCTTTATAATCGGACGTTACGGAAGCGGAAAAAGCTTTCTTATGCAGCTTATCCGTGGGTACGCTCTTGAGCGCAATTTTATCACGGCAGATGCAGACCTGTCTCCTGAGCGCAGACTTTACGGAGCATCGGGAAGTGGCGTAGCCACCTACCGCGAGCTTATAAAAAACATGGCATCGAAATCATCTCCCGACGGCGGCGCCCTCCCGAAAATGATCGCCAGATGGATCGAGCTTTTGCGTTCGGATATTATAGCCGAGGGAATAGATCCCGACAGCGACAGATTTAGTTCGAGACTTAATTCTCTTGTTTCCGAAAAACTGCGGGAAGTTGAATTTATGGTCGGCGGATTTGATTTTTCAAGAGTGATCACAGAATATTACCGTTCGTTTATCGAAGGCAACGATGAAAAACGAAGCGCTTGTCTGCGTTGGCTCAGAGGTGAGTATTCATCAAAGACAGAGGCGCGTTCCGCTCTCGGTTTTTCGGTGTCGGTCATTATTGATGATGACAACTGGTATGATTTTATCAAGCTTTGGGCGATCCTTGTAAGATTTATCGGATACAGAGGTCTTATTGTATTTATAGACGAATGTGTAAATCTCTATAAGATAACCCACAGAGTGAGCCGCGAAAACAACTATGAAAAGATACTTTCCATGTTCAACGATACACTGCAGGGAAGAGCGCCCGGACTTGGCTTGATACTCGGCGGTACACCTCAGTTTATGGATGATCAAAGGCGCGGACTTTTTAGCTATGAAGCGCTAAAGAGCAGACTTTGCGACAGTCGTTACGCTCTTGACGAATACAGAAATTATATCGGCCCTGTTATAAGGCTAAAACGGCTTACCGACGATGAGCTATTTGCACTTATATCCCGTATTACTAAGCTATATGCCGTAAATTACGGTGTTACTCCGAGAATAAGTGAGACGGAAATGGTTCGTTTTCTCGAAATATCGCTCTCCCGCGCAGGCGCAGATCAGCTCATAACTCCGCGTGAAATGCTTAGGGACTATATGACAGTGCTTAACATTCTGATGCAAAACGAAAATGTGAAATTCGAGCAGATAATAAATAAGGCTGTTTTGAATGGTGATACCGAGCAAAAAAACGAAGAAAAATCGGAGACACCTGCGCGCTCCCCGGAATTTTCAGCGGAGGATATAGAATTTTAAGGAGGCCCTTGTATGACCGAAGCAGATATTATATTCGAAAGATTTCCGTCATTTATCCGCGAATACGTTTATTCACACTCATGGGATAATCTCAGACGTGTGCAAATAGAAGCCGCAAAGACAATACTTGACAGCGAAAACAATCTGCTTTTGACCTCCTCTACCGCAAGCGGAAAAACAGAAGCCGTATTTTTTCCCATACTGACGAAAATATGCGATGAGCAAGCGTCGGGAATTTCGGTGCTGTATATCGCGCCGCTGAAAAGTCTTATAAACGATCAATTTTTCAGAATTGAAGATCTATTGAAAGAGAGCGGCATCAAGGTCACGCATTGGCACGGCGACGTTGCGACATCAAAAAAGAAAAAACTCTTACAAAAGCCCGAGGGAATATTGCAGATAACGCCCGAGTCGCTCGAAGCAATGCTTATCAACCGTTCAAGCGATATACCGAGGTTGTTTTCCGAGCTTCGATTTGTGATCATAGACGAGATACACTCTTTAACGGGATCGGACAGAGGAAATCAAATACTCTGCCAACTCAACAGAATAGAGCGGCTGACAAACAATTCTCCGCGAAGAATTGGGCTTTCCGCAACCGTCGGAAATCCCGAGCTTGCCGCAAAATGGCTCAGCGCAGGAAGCGACAGAGTGACCGATGTACCTATTTTTCCCGAAGAAAAAATAAAATGGCGATTGGGACTTGAACATTTTTTTATTCAAAACCGCAATTTTGATCAAACGCAAGGCAACGCCGTAAAGGAAAATTCTCAAACTGCAACAATGGACGCAGGTTATGAATATCTCTACGATTGCGTAAAAGACAGAAAGTCCATAGTATTTTCCAATTCGAGAGAAGAAACCGAATACGTTTGCGCTACGTTGCGACAGATAGCCAAAAAGCGTAACGAGAACGATGTGTTTCTCATTCACCACGGAAATCTTTCCGCATCCTTGCGTGAAGAAGCCGAACTAAAAATGAAGGATGACGAGAGCTTTGCTGTTACCTGCGCTACAGCTACAATGGAGCTCGGTATTGACATAGGAAGGCTTGAACGTATCGCGCACGTTGATTTTCCAAATTCCGTATCGGGATTTTTGCAACGTCTCGGACGCTCAGGAAGACGGGGACAGCCTCCCGAAATGATGGCGGTATTCAGAGAGGAAGAGCCACTGCCAAACGCTCCGCTTCCACAGATAATTCCTTGGAATCTGATAAGGGCGATAGCAATTATACAGCTTTATATTGAAGAGCGTTTTGTAGAACCGCCATACAGTAAGAAGGAGCCGTTCAGCCTTTTGTTCCACCAAACGCTAAGCATACTTGCTGCGTCGGGAGAACTGAAAGCATCGGAGCTTGCAGATCGAATACTTAAACTGCCTCCGTTTGTCAACGTTTCTAAAGAAAAATACAAGATCTTGCTTGTTTCTATGTTAAACAACGGTTTTCTTGAAATGACAGATGAAAAAGGCCTGATTGTGGGAATGTCGGGGGAGCGCTTATTGAACAGCTTTAAATTCTACGCCGTTTTCAATGACAGCGAGGATTTTACCGTTCGATGCGACTCCGAAGAAATAGGAACGATAACCACACCTCCTCCTATTGGTGACAGATTTGCTTTAGCGGGACGTGTGTGGGAGGTTTTGGAGCTTGACGTACAGCGACGTCTTGTTTATGTAAAAAGTGTCGAGGGAAAAATGGAAGTATCGTGGCCTGGAGAATACGGCGCGATACACACGCGTATTCTTGAACGCATGAAACAGGTGCTGTCCGAAGATACGGTGTATCCGTATTTGAAAGATAATGCAAAGCGCAGATTGATTCTTGCAAGACACGTCGTAAATAATACAAACATCAAAGATCATTCACTAGTACATCTTGGAGGCTTTACATGGTGTCTGTTCCCATGGCTCGGAACAAAAGCATTTCGGGCATTGCGTAAAGCAATAGGAAATATAGCGTCGGATTTCGGTGTTTCGGGCATTGATTACGAAGGATGTTATTTCATAAAATTCAGAATGGAGAGAGGAACACCTTACGAATTTTTGAACTGTCTGTATGCAGAGCTGAGATCATCCGTCGGTACTCCGCAAATGCTTGTGCGCGCCTCTGAGCTTCCCGTTTTTGAAAAATACGATCAGTATATTCCCGGGGAATTGTTAAGAAGTGCATATGCCGTCGATAAGCTCGATGTTGCAGAGGCCGCGGAGAGGACGTTACAGATACTTAACGAGTATCGCAATTGACAAAATGCACAAAAAAAAAATGTTTATTTGTTCAAAATAGATATTGACATTTTTCGCAAAAAAGAGTAATATATTATGTGCTATGATAGGGAGCGGTAGGAGAATACGCTTTACAGAGAGCCGTTGGTAGGTGTGAAACGGTATGCGCGCTCTTACTAAATCACCCTTGAGCCTGCTGTCGAGAGTCTTATGACAGGTAGAACAGCACGTTTTCCTGCGTTAAAGGATGATGTATTTTATGTACAGATAAGCTTTTTTAAGCAAAAGAGTGGTACAGCGAAAGTTTTTTACCTTCGTCTCTTTATCCGAGAGACGAAGGTTTTTTAATTAAATTTTATGTAAGTGAAAGGAAGAAAATATGCTTACTCTTGATAAGATCTATCACGCCGCATTTGTTCTCAAAAATGTAGTCAGAGAAACAAATCTCACACCTTCTCCCAAGCTCAACCCTGCTTGTAAAAACGTTTATTTAAAAACAGAAAATTTACAGCTTACGGGATCGTTCAAGGTCAGAGGTGCAGGTTATATGATCTCTCAGCTCACCGAGGAGGAAAAAGCAAGAGGCGTTATTGCTTGTTCTGCGGGAAATCACGCGCAGGGCGTTGCGCTTGCATCCCAAAAATACGGTATCCGTTCGATAATTTGTTTGCCCGAGGGAGCTCCTATTTCAAAGGTAGAGGCGACAAAGAGCTACGGCGCAGAGGTAGTAATGGTAAAGGGTGTTTATGACGATGCGTACAAGCACGCTTTGAAGCTCAGAGACGAGATGGGCTATACCTTTGTTCATCCCTTCGATGATGAAAACGTCATAGCAGGTCAGGGAACTATCGGTCTCGAATTGCTCAATCAGTGCGGCGATCTTGACGCGGTCGTAGTACCGATAGGCGGCGGCGGACTTATTTCGGGCGTTGCCTATGCTATAAAACAGCTTTCTCCTCATATAAAGGTGTACGGCGTTCAGGCCGCGGGCGCACCGAGTATGAGAAATTCCGTTAAGGACGGTAAAATAGAAAAGCTTGCTTCTGTTTCAACAATCGCAGACGGTATCGCTGTAAAACAACCGGGTGAAAATACATTTAAATTCTGTTCTGAGTACGTTGACGATATTGTCACGGTAACTGAGGATGAAATATCCTCTGCCATCCTTGCTCTTATAGAACAGCACAAGATGATCGCCGAAGGTGCGGGCGCTGTCTCTGTTGCGGCGGTTATGTTCGACAAGCTTCCCGTTAAGGGCAAGAACGTCGCTTGTGTGGTTTCGGGCGGTAATATCGACGTTACCATTCTCTCAAGAGTTATGGAGCGCGGTCTTCTCAAATCGGGTAGAACCTGCAATCTTTGTATCGAGCTTATGGATAAGCCCGGTCAGCTTCGCGACGTTTCAAGCATTATCGCTTCTTTGGGCGCAAACGTGATCTCCGTTCACCACGAAAGAGCGAGCGAGACGACAGATATAAACGGATGCTTTTTGCGCATAGTGCTTGAAACAAAGGATTATGAACACATTCAGCTTATCACATCTGCGCTTACCGATGCAGGATTTCATTTGGTTTAAAAATTAAAAATACATACAATGAGGAGTTAAGAAAAATGGAAAAGGTATATACAAAAAACGCCCCTGAGGCAATCGGACCGTATTCACAGGCTGTAAAATGCGGAGGACTTGTTTTTACATCTGGACAGATAGCTATTGATCCCGCAGATGGACAGGTGCACGCAACAACGATAGAAGAGCAGACGGAGCAGGTATGCAAAAATCTTTGCGAAGTTCTCAAAGCGGCGGGAACATCAATCGACAAAGCCGTAAAAACAACTTGCTTTTTGGCAAACATGGGAGATTTTGCCGCATTTAATGTCGTTTACGGAAAATATTTTACAGAAAAGCCCGCAAGATCTTGTGTCGCTGCGAAAGAACTCCCTAAAAACGTACTTGTTGAAGTAGAGGTAGTAGCGGAATTGTAATTCAGGCATTGTAAGAATGTCACAAAAAACAATGTCACTTTTTGAAAAATTGTGCAAAATCTATGATTTTAAAATAATTAAAAAATTCTATTGACAAAGGTCGATTTTCGTGATAAAATATCAACATATTTAAGGCGTTATAATAGGGACTCAGTAGTAGCGTGCGCATTTGCAGAAAGCCGATGGCAGATGAAAATCGGTAATGTCAGCCTATGAATCTCCTCCCTTAGCTTCCCATTGAAGACCATGTTAGGTTGTGTAGATGCGGACGGAGTGTCACCGTTATCATAGGCAGCTTTACTGACTGGTAAAGCATGAGTGGCTGATATTTCAGCAACAAGAGTGGTACCGCAGAGCGTCAATGACCTTTGTCTCTTAAAGTCTATTAAGAGATAAAGGTCTTTTTTGATAATTTATCCCGACGATGTCGGAAAAGGAGGTTGAAATGATTTTAAATGGTTCTGAAATTCTCGTAAATGTTCTTATCGAGCAGGGTGTTGATACCGTGTTTGGTTATCCCGGAGGAGCAGTGCTTAATATCTATGACGCGTTGTACAAGTACAGCGATAAGATAACGCACTATATGACCGCTCATGAGCAGGGTGCCGCCCACGCTGCAGACGGATATGCGAGATCGACAGGAAAAACAGGCGTTGTTATCGCAACAAGCGGTCCCGGCGCTACTAATTTGGTAACAGGAATTGCTACGGCTTATATGGATAGCGTACCTATGGTCGCTATTACGGGTAACGTACCTAATGCACTGATAGGATGCGACAGCTTCCAGGAGGTGTATATTGCAGGTATAACGATGCCCATAACCAAGCACAATTTTGTTGTGCGTAAGGTAGAAGATCTTGCCGATACGATCCGCGACGCTTTCAGGATCGCATCCAGCGGCAGGCCCGGTCCCGTTCTTATAGATATTCCTAAGGACGTTACTGCGGATAAAACTACTTACATCCCTGCTCCCGCTCCCGTAGAAAAGGAGATGCCCGAGCACGTAATCGGTGATATTGAAGAGGTAGCTGAGCTCATCAACAGAGCAGAGCGTCCGTTTGTATATTTCGGAGGAGGCGTTCGTCTTTCTGGCGCTTCCGAGGAACTCAGAGAATTGCTTCTTACCGCTGATATTCCCGCTGCGTACACATTGATGGCGGCAGGCGCATTGAAATACGGCGAAAAACAAAACCTCGGACTTATCGGTATGCACGGATGTTATTCAGCCAACTGCGCGGCAAACAGAGCAGATGTTATGATCGCTATCGGAACACGTTTCAGTGACCGTGTTGCGCTTAATACAAATAAGTTCGGACATAACGCAAAGATCGTACATATTGACATCGATTCCGTTGAGATCAACAAGAATATCGTTGCCGATTACAGCATAATAGGAGACGTAAAGGCAGTTCTCAAGGAGCTTATGCAGTATATCAAGCCTGCAGATCACAGCGAGTGGTTCGAAAAGATCGAAAAATGGAAAGCGGATGACTATCACCCTGAGGATTGTGAAACCGTTTTGCGTCCTCATCAGGTTATAGAAACAGCTTGCTCAGTCGCAGGCGAAGATGCGATCTTCGTTACCGATGTCGGACAGCATCAAATGTGGGCAGCTCAGTATCTGCACCATGTCAAACCGAGAAGCTTCTTAACAAGCGGCGGACTTGGTACTATGGGTTACGGTTACGGCGCGGCAATAGGCGCACAGATTGCAAATCCCAACGTTCCCGTCGTTCACTTTACGTCAGACGGATCGCTCCATATGAATATGAATGAGCTTTGTACCGCAGTCAGCTACAAAGTACCCGTTATTACAGTTATTTTGAATAATGCGGTATTGGGCATGGTCCGTCAGTGGCAGGGAGTGTTCTATGGAAGAAGATTCGCTTCGAGCGAACCCGAAAGAGTTACCGACTACGTTAAAGTAGCCGAAGCATTCGGAGCTGTCGGTTTCCGTTGTACTACTCCCGCGGAATTTGAAGAGGCAATGAAGAAAGCAATGACGGTGGGCGGTCCTGTGTGGATCGAGTGCGTGATCGACAGAGAAGAAAAAGTCCTTCCTATGATACCCGCAGGTGGAACGGTTCACGATACTATGTTTAACTAAGGAGAAATTAAAAATGAAAAAACAGTGTATGGTGATACTCGTAGAAAACAACGCAGGTGTTCTTGCCCGTGTTTCGTCCTTGTTCATGCAGAGAGGATTTAACATTGATTCATTAACCGTTTCGTCTACCGAAAATCCCAAAATATCAAGGATAACTGTTATGACAACGGGCGATCAAAAGAATTTCAGCCAAATTCTTAAACAAACCGGAAAGCTTGTTGAGACCAAAATGATATTCTCGGTTGAGCCCTCGTTCAGTCTTATCCGTGAGCTTTTGCTCGTTAAATTCTCTACCGAACACATAGACGTATCGGTTCTTAAAAAGATCATTGACGATTTCGGCGCTACCATAATCGATATTACAAATGGCTGTTTCGTCGCTGAGCTTTCGGCGTCGTCCCAGAAAATAGACGATTTTCTCGAAGCAACAAAGGACTATGAAATGATTGAAATGTGCCGTTCGGGTGCAATAGCCATGGAACGCGGCAAAGTTTCATACGACATCAATTAAAACTTAAAAGCAAATTTAATTTAAAAATTATATTATTTAAGGAGACAAAAAATGATCACCAAGTATTATGACTCTGATTGCAATCTTGGATTGCTCGACGGCAAAACAATTGCCGTTATCGGCTTTGGAAGCCAGGGACACGCTCATTCTATGAACCTTGCTGAAAGTGGATGCAACGTTGTTGTCGGACTTCGCAAGGGAAGCGGACATTGGCAGAAGGCTGCTGATTTTGCCGCTACACATCCTAACTTCAAGGTTATGGAGGTAGAGGATGCCGCTAAGGCTGCGGACATCGTTATGATGCTCGTTCCCGATGAGCTTGCTGCTGATATTTACAACAAGCAGGTAGCTCCTCATATGAAGGACGGCGACGTTCTTATGTTTGCTCACGGCTTCAACATTCATTTCAATTTCATTCAGCCCGCTAAGAATATCGACGTTATCATGGTAGCGCCCAAGGGCCCCGGACACACTGTAAGAAGCCAGTATCAGGAAGGTAAGGGTGTTCCCAGCCTTATCGCTGTTCATCAGGACTACACAGGCAAGGCTAAAGAATATGCGCTTGCTTATGCTTCGGGAATCGGAGCAGGCAGAGCAGGCATCCTTGAAACATCCTTCCGTGAAGAGACCGAGACCGACCTCTTCGGTGAGCAGGCTGTTCTTTGCGGCGGTGTTACCGAGCTTATGAAGGCAGGCTTCGATACTCTTGTTGAGGCCGGATATGAGCCTGAAATGGCATACTTTGAGTGTATCCACGAAATGAAGCTTATCGTTGACCTTATCAATAACGGTGGCTTTGCAATGATGAGATATTCTATTTCCAACACCGCTGAATACGGCGATTACAGAACAGGTAAGCGCCTTATTACAGAGGAAACACGCAAGGAAATGAAGAAGGTACTTTCTGAAATTCAGGACGGTACATTCGCATCTGAATTCATGCAGGAATTCTCCGCAGGAAGAAAGGCTAAGTTCCTTGCAACTCGCCGCAAGGAGAGCGAGCATCAGCTTGAGAAGACGGGCGCTGAGCTTCGTCAGATGATGAGCTGGCTCAAGAAGTAAAAATCAACAGATCTTCGGGGAGATCTCCGCAGAGATCTCCCCGAAAAAGTTAGGAGTATTTATGTTATTAGCGGTCAATATCGGAAATTCGCATATATCCGCAGGTATATTCAATGATTCAGGAGCTCTATCTGTTAATTTTAAGATCTCAACAGATGTAAATAAAACGTCCGACGAATACTCCACCTTAATACATTCAATAATCAGTGAACGTAACTTTGATATTACGCAAGTAGATGCGGTAATTATTTCATCGGTAGTACCGCAGTTGACCTCAACAATGCTCAATACTCTTATGCGTATAACGGGTATTACACCGTTAATCGTAGGTCCGGGTGTAAAAACAGGTTTTTCGATTAAAATTGATAATCCGTCCGAGCTCGGAGCTGATATGGTGGCCAACACAGCTGCCGTTATTGAAAATCAAAAGAGAAGCGGTGGGCAAATAAGTCCATCCGTGATCGTTGATATGAATACCGTAACAACGGTTTCTGCCGTAAACAAAAGCGGCGAATATGCGGGGTGCGCTATTTTTCCCGGTGTACAGATGTCATTCGACTCTATGCACGGAAATACGGCGTTACTTCCAAATGTAATGCTTTCCTCTCCTCAGAAAGCAATAGGTAAAAACTCACAGGACTCTGTCCGTTCGGGTGTTATACTGGGAAATGCTATCATGCTTGACGGATTTGTTTACAGATTTTCCAGAGAAATGAAATGTAAAATTGAGGAGCTTAATTTGACTATTACTGGTGAATACGCAAAAAGTGTCATAAACGTATGTAATTCGAAATTTGGTTATGATGAGCATCTTACCCTGAAAGGCTTATACTGTATTTACCGTAGCAATATAAAATAATAGCGGATAATTCCGTTTATTATAAAATTTCTAAGCGTTGTACCTCACGTGGACAACAGCATCGGGTGAAATTCCCGAAGAAAGGGAACTTTATGTTCAAATCGAATTCTTTTAAGGCGGCACTTACGGTCGTACTTACAAAATCGGAGGTATCGAGATGAGAGAAAGTCAAAATCAAAAGATCCTTCGTCTGGTACAGCTTGCTATGCTTGCGGCGCTTGTGGTAGTTCTGCAAGTAATAAGCGCTCTTATCCCACCTGTCGCGGGAGCTGTATCAATAACCTTTACACTTGTACCCGTAGTTGTAGGAGCGATCCTGTTTGGGGTAAAGGGCGGCGCTATTCTCGGCTTTGCCTTTGGTTTGATAGTTTTGATCAACTGTATTACAGGACTTGATATAGGCGGAAATCTGTTGTGGAGCGCCAATCCCTTTTTCACTGCGATAATCTGCTTTATTAAGGGCGTAATGGCAGGCATTATACCTGCATTGCTTTATAAGGCAGTAAAAGGGAAGAGCGAAACTGTCGGAAACGGCAGAAAGTTTGTTGCTGCTTTGGTAGCCGCGCTTTCAGCCCCTATCGTTAATACCGGATTGTTCATATGCGGTATGTTTCTCTTGTTCAACGATACGCTGTATGCATGGGCAGGCGACACGAACGTTATTACCTATGTTTTAGTAGGTCTTGCGGGAATAAATTTCTTAGTTGAGTTTTTGATAAATATTATTCTCACGCCTGCGATTGTAAGGATCGTTGAGGTAGTAAAGAAAAACAAAAAATAAAGATTTAGGAGAAAAATTATGTCACTTCGTTCCGATAATGTAACAAAGGGCGCAGAAAGAGCGCCGAACAGAAGCTTGTTTTATGCTATGGGATACACCAAGGAGGAGCTTGAGCGTCCTCTTATCGGTGTTGTAAGCGCTCACAGCGAGATAGTTCCCGGACATTATCATCTCGATAAGATAGCAGATGCTGTAAAAGCAGGAATTAGAATGGCAGGCGGTACGCCTGTGCTTATCCCTTCCATCGGTGTTTGTGATGGTATCGCTATGGGGCACATCGGAATGAAGTATTCCTTGGCAAGCCGTGAGCTTATCTGCGATAGCGTTGAAACAATGACGATGGCGCATCAGCTTGACGGACTTGTACTTGTACCTAATTGTGATAAGATAGTTCCTGGCATGCTTATGGCAGCTGTAAGAATGAATGTCCCCGCTATCGTTTGCAGCGGAGGTCCTATGCTTGCGGGTACGTATAACAACGAAGAAGTCAGCCTCTCAAAAATGTTCGAAGCAGTAGGCGCATATAAAGCGGGGATCATTGACGAATGCAAGCTTGAGGAGTGCGAGCAGGGAGTTTGTCCCGGTTGCGGAAGCTGTGCGGGAATGTACACCGCAAACAGCATGAACTGTCTGTGTGAGGCGCTTGGAATAGCTCTCCCCGGTAATGGTACTGTTCCAGCTGTAAGCAACAAGAGAACCATGCTTGCTAAACATGCGGGTATGGCAATTATGGAGCTCGTACGCAATAACATTTGCGCACGCGACATCGTAAATGAGCGTTCTATCCGTAACGCTCTTGCTTGTGATATGGCGCTTGGCTGTAGCTCCAATAGCGTACTGCATCTTTTAGCTATCGCAAATGAGGCAGGTGTTAAGCTTGACCTTAACATATTCAATGAAATGAGCGCGAAGGTGCCTAATCTTTGTCACCTTGCTCCTGCGGGATCCACACATATGCAGGATCTTGAAGCGGCAGGAGGTATCCGCGCGGTACAGGCAGAGCTTATAAAGAAAGACCTGCTCGATACTGATGCAATTACCGTTACGGGTAAGACCTTGGGTGAAAACGTTGCGGGCGCATATATAAAGGATACGAATTCGATAAGACCTATCAGCGATCCGTATAGCGAGACGGGCGGTATTCAAATACTTTGGGGTAACATAGCTCAAAAGGGTTGCGTTGTAAAACGCAGTGCTGTTGCTCCCGAAATGCTTTGCCACAGCGGTCCCGCGCGCGTATTCAATTCCGAGGATGAGGCTATTATGGCAATATACTCGGGTAAGATCGTGGATGGAGACGTAGTTGTTATCCGCTATGAAGGTCCTAAAGGCGGTCCCGGAATGAGAGAAATGCTCAATCCTACCAGCGCGCTCGCAGGAATGAAGCTTGATAAAACGGTAGCACTTATCACGGACGGACGTTTCTCGGGCGCAAGCCGCGGCGCGTCTATCGGACACGTCAGTCCAGAGGCCGCAGACGGCGGAAACATCGCTCTTATTGAAGAAGGCGATATTATCGAGATAAATATTCCCGATGCATCTATAAACGTTAAGATAAGCGATGAAACACTTGCAGAACGCAGAGCAAAATACGTTGCACCTGAACCCAATATCAAGAGCGGCTGGCTTGCAAGATACGCAAGACTTGTCAGTGGCGCAGATCAAGGCGCTGTTATGAAATAATACAGGAAGGTACAAGAACCGAATGATGAACAACGCAAATAAATATACACGTCAGTATTTTCCCGCTCCCAGCGTGGAAGGAAAATGGATGAAAAAAAACTACATATCAAAAGCTCCCAAATGGTGCTCCGTTGACCTTAGAGACGGAAATCAGGCGCTTATAATTCCAATGAGCCTTGAAGAAAAGCTCGATTTCTTCCGTATGCTTGTAAAAATAGGCTTTAAGGAGATAGAGGTTGGTTTTCCTGCGGCTTCCGAAACCGAATATAAGTTTCTTCGTACGCTTATTGAGGAAGACCTTATTCCCGACGACGTCACCGTTCAGGTACTTACACAGTCTAGAGAACATATAATAAAAAAGACGTTTGAAAGTCTTAAAGGCGCAAAAAATGCAATCGTTCACCTTTACAACTCCACGTCGGTGGCACAGAGAGAGCAGGTATTCAAGAAGTCCAAAGAGGAGATCATTGATATTGCGGTAAAGGGCGCTGAGCTGTTTAATAAATACAGCGAGGAAATGGGCGTAAATTACAGATATGAATATTCTCCTGAGTCCTTTACGGGAACAGAGCCCGAGTTTGCTCTTGAAATATGCAATGCAGTGCTCGACGTATGGAAGCCTACCAAAGAGCGTCCCGTTATTATCAATCTCCCCGTTACCGTTCAGGTATCTATGCCTCACGTTTACGCTAATCAGGTCGAGTATATGAACGATAATCTGAAATACCGTGAGAACGTTATTATTTCGCTTCATCCTCACAATGACCGCGGTTGCGCTGTTGCAGATGCCGAAATGGGTATTCTTGCGGGAGGTGACAGAATAGAAGGAACTCTGTTTGGTAACGGAGAACGCACAGGTAATGTTGATATTGTTACGATGGCGCTCAATATGTACGCTCAGGGTGTTGATCCCGAGCTTGATCTCTCGGATATGCCTTCTATTACAGAGCTTTACGAAAGAGTTACAAGAATGCAGGTATATGACAGAACGCCTTACGCAGGTAAGCTCGTGTTTGCCGCATTCTCAGGCTCGCATCAGGATGCGATAGCAAAGGGTATGAAGTGGCGTGAAGATCACACCTGCCGCTATTGGACCGTTCCGTACCTTCCCATCGATCCGCAGGACGTTGGACGAGAATACGAAACAGATGTTATTCGTATCAACTCTCAGTCGGGCAAGGGAGGAATCGGTTGGCTTCTTGAGCACAACTACGGATACGTATTGCCGCCTAAAATGCGTGAGGATGTCGGATATACCGTTAAAAATGTGTCCGACAGATCTCATAAAGAGCTTGCCCCTGCAGAAGTACTTGAAATATTCAAAAATGAATATGTTAATATCAATACCCCTATTGAGCTTGAGGACTATCACTTTGTCCGTAAGACTGATTGCATGAAAGCGATAGTAACAATATCTCAGAACGGTGAGACAAGAGATATTTCTGCAGAGGGTAACGGACGTCTCGATGCCGTAAGTAACGCGATCAAGCGTCATCTCGGTATTGACTATTCCAATTTGACATATACGGAACACGCGCTCACGAGCGAATCTTCCTCTCAGGCGGTAACGTATGTAAGCATAACCTTCAGCGATGGAAAGACAAGTTGGGGGGCAGGTGTGCATGACGACATAATTTCGGCATCTATTTGCGCGCTGATCTCGGCTATCAACCGCAAAATGTGTGATAAATAATTAGAAGAGGTAGATAATATGGGAATGACAATGACACAGAAAATATTGGCGGCTCATGCAGGTCTTGAGTCTGTCAAGGCAGGTCAGCTCATCATGGCTAACCTTGATCTGGTGCTCGGAAACGACATCACCTCACCCGTAGCTATCAATGAATTCAACAAAAACGGCTTTGACGGTGTATTCGATAAGGATAAGATAGCTCTTGTAATGGATCACTTTGTTCCAAACAAGGATATAAAAGCGGCTCAGCAGTGTAAGCAGTGCAGAACGTTTGCAAAGTGTTACTCAATAACTAACTACTTTGACGTCGGAGATATGGGCATTGAACACGCACTTCTTCCCGAAAAGGGACTTGTCGGTCCCGGCGAGCTCGTTATAGGTGCAGACTCACATACTTGTACATACGGTGCTCTCGGAGCGTTCTCTACGGGTGTAGGAAGCACGGATATGGCAGCAGGTATGGCAACGGGTAAAGCTTGGTTCAAGGTTCCTTCCGCTATCAAATTCAATCTTATCGGCAAGCTTCAGCCACTCGTTTCGGGAAAGGACGTTATACTCCACATAATCGGAATGATAGGCGTTGACGGTGCTCTTTACCGTTCAATGGAGTTTACCGGTGAGGGACTTTCCTCGCTTTCTATGGATGACCGTCTCTGTATGGCTAATATGGCGATCGAGGCAGGTGCAAAGAACGGTATATTTGATGTCGATGATGTTACTATGGCGTACATCAAGGATCGTGTTAACCGTCCTGTAACCGTATATAAGGCAGACTCTGATGCTGAATATGATGAGGAATATACAATCGATCTTTCTTCCATCGAGCCTACTGTAGCTTGTCCTCATCTTCCCGAGAACACCAAGAACGCAAAAGAGCTTTCCGATATAATCCCCGATCAGGTGGTTATAGGCTCTTGTACAAACGGCAGACTTTCGGATATGGCTGCAGCAGCAAAAATAATGCAGGGTAAACATATCGCAAAAGGTGTTCGCTGTATAATTATCCCCGCTACACAAACTATATACAAGGAATGTATCAAGCTTGGATATATCGATACGTTTATAGATGCAGGATGCGTGGTATCTACGCCTACCTGCGGTCCTTGCCTTGGCGGATATATGGGTATTCTTGCAGAGGATGAAATTGCTGTCGCAACAACCAACAGAAACTTTGTAGGCAGAATGGGACACATTACATCCAAAATATATCTTGCAAGCCCCGAAGTTGCAGCGGCTACCGCTATTGCGGGCAAGATATGCGATCCAAGAGAATTGAACTGAGGAGGTATAAAAATGGACGTAAAGGGATATGTACATAAATACGGAGATAACGTTGATACAGACGTTATCATTCCCGCAAGATATTTGAACACCTCCGATCATAAGGAGCTTGCCTCTCACTGCATGGAGGATATAGATGCCGATTTCACCAAAAAGGTAAATAACGGCGATATTATGGTAGGCGGAGCAAACTTCGGTTGCGGTTCTTCAAGAGAACACGCACCCATTGCCATAAAGAATTCGGGAATTTCCTGTGTTATCGCAAAAACATTTGCGCGCATCTTTTTCCGCAACGCTATAAACATTGGACTTGCAATTCTCGAATGTCCCGAAGCTAGTGAGAGGATCGACAGCGGAGATGAAGTCTCCATTGATTTCGATACGGGGGTTATTACCAACATCACAAAAAATGAGATCTATCAGGCAGAGCCTTTCCCCGAGTTTATCAAGGATATTATTCGGGCAGACGGTCTGATGAATTCCATTGGAGGAAAAAAGTAATGAAAAAGAATATTGCTGTTTTAAAGGGAGACGGTATCGGCCCTGAGATAGTTGATCAGGCTATACTCGTACTTGACACAGTAGGAAAGAAATTCGGACATGAATTCACATATTCCTATGTCGACATCGGCGGTTGTAGCATTGATAAATACGGCGTTCCGATAACAGACGAAGGAATGGCAATATGCAAAGCCTCCGACAGTGTACTTTTGGGAGCAGTTGGTGGACCTAAGTGGGATAACGTAGATCCCTCCATCCGACCTGAAAAGGCCCTCTTGGCTGTTCGTAAAGAGCTTGGACTTTTTGCAAATCTTCGCCCTACAAAACTCTTTCCTCAGCTTGCCGACGCATCGCCGTTGAAGGAAAATATCGTAGGTAACGGAATAGATCTTATGATCGTTCGCGAGCTCACGGGCGGTATTTACTTCGGAGCAAGAAGAACCACCATTGAAAACGGTGAAAAAACAGCGACCGATGAAATGACTTATAGTGAGCATGAGATAGAGAGAATAGGCAGAGTTGCATTTGAAAGTGCTCGCAAGAGAGGAAAGAAAATAGCATCTGTTGATAAAGCTAACGTTCTCGATTCATCAAGACTTTGGAGAGCTGTTATGCATAAGCTTTCCGAGGAATACCCCTATGTCGAATATTCCGATATACTTGTAGACAACACCGCTATGCAGTTAGTAAAAAATCCCGGACAGTTCGATGTTATCGTTACAGAAAATATGTTTGGTGACATTCTTTCCGATGAAGCAAGTATGCTTACAGGATCTATAGGTATGATGCCCTCAGCAAGTCTTTCTTCCGGAACGCTTGGTATGTATGAGCCCATCCACGGCTCAGCTCCCGATATTGCGGGAATGGACATCGCAAATCCCATAGGAACTATTATGTCTGTTGCAATGATGCTTCGTTTCTCTTTCGATATGATGGAAGAGGCAGATGCTATCGAAAATGCTGTAAACAAAGCGCTTGACGACGGTTACAGAACTGCCGATATTTGGAAAGATAGATTTAAAAAGGTTGGTTGTAAAGAAATGGGAGCTATTATCGCTTCTGATCTTTGAGGAAAGGAAATACAAAAATGCTTAATATCAAATACGAATTAGTATCAGAAAAAAAGGCTAAACCCGATTGGGACAATTTGGGATTTGGTAAATATTTTACCGATCATATGTTTATAATGGATTATGATGCGGGACAGGGCTGGCACGACGCGCGTATAGTTCCTTATCAAAATCTTTCTCTCGATCCTGCCTGCATGGTATTCCATTACGCACAGGAAATGTTTGAAGGTCTTAAGGCATATCGCACCCCCGACGGATCTATCCAGCTTTTCAGACCTGATAAAAACATTGAGCGAATGAATAATACCAACACCCGACTTTGTATCCCTCATCTTGATCCCAACGACGTGCTCGATGCTTTGAAAGCTATCGTAAACGTTGAAAAGGATTGGGTTCCCGTAAAAGAGGGAACGTCGCTCTATATCCGTCCTTTTATTATTGCAACGGATGTTCAACTCGGAGTTCACCCCTCCAAGAGCTATAAGTTTATCATAATCATGAGCCCCGTCGGAGCTTATTACGCAGAGGGTATCAAGCCTGTTAAGATATTCGTTGAAACAGAGTACGTAAGAGCTGTTAAGGGTGGAACAGGCTTTGCCAAGGTCGGCGGAAACTATGCATGCTCTCTTATCGGTCAGGAAAAGGCCGAGAGACTCGGATATTCTCAGGTGCTTTGGCTTGACGGTATTGAGCACAAATACATTGATGAAGTCGGCGCGATGAATGTATTCTTTGTTATAGACGGAAAGGTAGTCACTCCCGCGCTTGACGAGGGAAATATCCTGCCCGGTGTCACGAGAGCATCTTGCATTGAGATACTCAAAAAGTACGGATATACAGTCGAAGAGCGTAAGCTCTCCTTAGCTGAGGTCGTCGATGCTTATAAAGCAGGTAAGCTCAATGAAGCATTCGGAACGGGTACGGCTGCAGTCGTTTCTCCTATGGGAGCGCTTGACACCGAGACCGAGAAGATGGTAATAAACAATGGTGAGATCGGTAAAGTAGCTCAAAAGCTCTACGATACACTTACGGGAATTCAGTGGGGAAGACTTCCAGACGAATTCGGATGGACGGTTAAAGTCAACTGATAAATACGGTCGCGGGTGGCTATATGTCGCCTGCGACCGATTTGTGCGGATGAATAAAATTTGTATATATACATATTTATACGTATATATATTCACTAAAATTATTCGATTTTTTCATTACAATATTCAAAATTGTGCAAGTTGTCGATAATTATTGAATTAAATTATTAAATATTGTCGTTTAAACATATTGACAATTGGTATCTTTGGGTGTATAATATACACAAATCAATGAATAATATTCAGCCGAGCTTTTATCGGTCAAAAATCCAGGAGGCATAAAAATGGAAAAGAAAGATATTAAAAAGGTTGTCCTTGCTTATTCGGGAGGATTGGATACATCCATAATCATTCCGTGGCTCAAGGAGAATTACAACAATTGCGAGGTTATCGCAGTAAGCGCGAACGTCGGTCAGAACGACGAGCTTGAGGGACTTGAAGAAAAGGCTATCAAAACAGGTGCATCAAAGATATATATTGAAGACCTTACCGACGAGTTTGTTGACGACTATGTAATCCCTACCGTTATGGCTGGTGCAAAGTATGAGTCCTATATGTTGGGAACGTCTTTCGCCCGTCCTGTTATCGCCAAGCGTATCGTTGAGATTGCTAAGGCAGAGGGTGCTGACGCGATCTGCCACGGATGCACAGGTAAGGGAAATGACCAGGTTCGTTTTGAGCTTACAATAAAGGCATTCGCACCCGATATGCCTATAATTGCTCCTTGGCGTGAATGGAGCATCAAATCCCGAGAGGAAGAGATTGACTATGCCGAGGCGCACAACGTTCCTCTTAAGATAAACCGCGAAACCAACTACTCCAAGGACAAAAACCTTTGGCATCTCAGCCATGAGGGACTTGACCTTGAGGATGCAGGAAACGAGCCTCAGTATGAGAAAGAAGGTTTCTTGGAAATGGGCGTTTCGCCTCTCCAGGCTCCCGATGCTCCCACCTACATAACACTCGAATTCGAGCAGGGACGTCCCGTCGCTTATAACGGTGTTAAGATGAGCGCTAAGGACATCATCCTCAACCTTAATAAGGTTGGCGGAGAAAACGGTATCGGTCTTCTCGATATAGTCGAGAATCGTCTTGTAGGTATGAAGTGTCGCGGCGTTTATGAGACTCCCGGTGGAGAGATACTCTACGCTGCTCATAACTATCTTGAAACACTTTGCCTTGATAAATACACAGCTCACAAGAAAGAAGAACTTTCTGTAACCTTTGCTGATCTTGTTTACAACGGTCAGTGGTTCACACCTCTTCGTGAGGCACTCAGCGCATTTGTTGACAAGACACAAGAGCACGTTACAGGTAAGGTAAAGCTTAAGCTCTACAAGGGTAACATCATCAAAGCAGGCGCATGGAGCGATTATTCACTCTATTCCGAGGAGATCGCTACATTCGGTGAGGATCATGTATTCGATCAGTCCGACGCAACAGGCTTTATCAACCTCTTTGGCTTGCCTATAAAGGTTCAGGCTCAGGTTAACGAAAAGAACGCAAAATAATTAAAAATCAAAAAAGGACTCGTTTGCCTGCCGCCCAAAAAGCGACAGGCAATACGCGCTAAATATACTTATGGAAAAAATGTGGGCAGGAAGGTTTGCCAAAGCTCTTGACAGTAAGGCAGACGACTTTAATTCATCTATCCGCTTCGATTGTAAGATGTACCGTCAGGATATAAAAGGCTCTATCGCGCACGCAGAAATGCTTGCTGCTCAGAAGATCATATCAGAGAGCGACAGAGACGTAATAGTAAGCGGACTTTGCGATATACTTCGTGATATTGACAACGGCGATCTTGAAATAGATATGAGCTGTGAAGATATTCATATGTTCGTAGAATCGGAGCTTACAAAACGCGTAGGCGATGCTGGCAAGCGTTTGCATACTGCGAGAAGTCGAAATGACCAGGTAGCAGTTGACGTAAGATTATATCTGCGCGACGAAGCTGACGAGATACTTGCGCTTTTAAAACAGCTTGTCGAAGATATTACCGACAAAGCAGAACAGAATAAAGCGGTAATCGTACCCGGATACACGCATCTGCAAAGAGCTCAGCCTATAACATTCGGTCATCATCTTATGGCGTATGCGATGATGCTTTTGAGAGATATTGGCAGGATAAAAGACGCTACCGCAAGAATGAACTACTCACCCTTAGGCTCTTGCGCGTTGGCGGGTACTACCTACAATACAGACCGCCGCATGGAGGCAGCAAAGCTCGGATTTGACGGCATTATGCTCAACAGTATCGACGGAGTTTCGGACAGAGATTTTTGTATCGAATTCATGAGCGCATTTTCAACCATAATGATGCATTTGTCAAGATTTTCCGAAGAAATAATTCTTTGGTCAAGTTGGGAATTCAGATATGTAGAGCTTGACGATTCGTTCACAACGGGCTCGTCGATAATGCCCCAGAAAAAGAACTCTGATATGGCAGAGCTTGTACGCGGTAAAACGGGTAGAGTTTACGGCGACCTTATGACCATTCTCACACTCATGAAGGGACTTCCTCTTGCTTACAACAAGGATATGCAGGAGGATAAGGAAGCGCTATTCGATTCCATTGAAACAGTTAAAATGTGCCTTGATATTTTTGCGCCCATGATACGCACAATGAAGGTAAAACCCGAAAATATGTACAGAGCGGCGCAGGAAGGCTTTATAAATGCGACCGACCTTGCCGATTATCTGACAAAGAAAGGAATGCCTTTCAGAATCGCATATAAGACAGTCGGACAAATAGTTGCGGAATGTATAGAAAAGAAATGCGTGCTCGACGATCTTCCGATTGAAGCTTACAGAGCCCACAGCGAACTTTTCTGCAATGATCTTTATAACGAAATATCCTTGGAAACCTGTGTAAGCAAACGACTCTCGGAGGGCGGAACATCCGTAAGCTCGGTAGAAGCACAGATCACTTACGTAAGAAAGGAACTGCAAAAATGAAAAAAATATTCATTGACGGAAGTGTCGGTACAACCGGACTCCGCATTGCTGAGCGTCTCGAAAACAGAAAAGATATAGAGATCATTACGCTTCCCGAGGATAAAAGAAAAGATCCGAATTCAAGAAAAAAAGCTCTGAATTCTTGCGACGTTGCCTTTCTTTGTCTCCCCGATCCCGCGGCGATAGAAGCGGTTGAGATGATCGATAATCCCAATACAGTGGTTATAGATGCCTCCACAGCTCACAGAACCAACGACGGTTGGTGCTACGGATTTCCCGAACTTTCCGACACCATAAAGGACAGGCTCCCCACATCAAAGCGAATTGCCGTTCCGGGATGCCATGCAAGCGGCTTTATATCGCTTGTGTATCCATTGATCGAAGCGGGATTTATATCAGCTGATACGAAGCTCACCTGTCACTCTATAACAGGTTATAGCGGAGGCGGGAAGAAGATGATAGCGGAGTACGAGGATGAAGGCAAGGACTTTCTTCTTAAAGCGCCGAGACAGTACGGACTTACTCAACAGCATAAGCATCTCAAAGAGATGAAAAAAATAACAGGGCTTGAAAGCGAACCTATTTTTTGTCCGATAGTTTCAGACTTTTACAGTGGAATGACGGTAACTGTACCATTGTTTGCCACCGACTTAAAAAAGGGAACTATCGACGATATTAAAACGCTTTACAAAGAAAAGTACAACAGCGATATTGTTAAATATACAGACGGAGATACATTGGAAGGCTTTATTTCGGCGCACAACGTTGCCAAAAAGGATTCTATGCAGGTCACCGTTTGCGGAAACAGCGACAGAATACTTCTTGTAGCTATGTACGACAACCTTGGAAAAGGTGCGTCAGGTGCAGCAGTTGAATGTTTAAATTATGTTTTGGGTGTAGCACCCGAAACGGGACTTGAATTATAACAGGAGAAAAATTATGGAACAGATAAAAGGCGGAGTATGCGCCGCTCTCGGTTTTAAAGCAAACGGAATACATTGCGGAATACGCCGTAATAAATCCAAGCGCGATCTTGCTTTGATATACAGTGAGATATCTGCAAACGCGGCTGCTGTTTATACACAAAACCTTGTAAAGGGAGCACCTCTTACAGTAACGAAAGCTCATATCGCCGACGGCAAGGCGCAGGCTATGATCTGCAACAGCGGAAACGCGAATACCTGCAATGCAAACGGTATAGAAATTGCAGAGCAGATGAGTGACCTTCTCGCGAAGGAGATGCAGATAAATCCCAAAGACGTCATCGTTGCTTCGACCGGTGTTATAGGTCAGCCCTTAAATATTGAACCGATAGCAACGGGGATTCCCGCACTCGTAGCAGGGCTCGGTGACCACAGCGACTATGCTTGCGAAGGTATAATGACTACCGATACAAAACCGAAGGAAATAGCTTTCGAGTTTGAGATAAACGGGACAAAATGTCATATCGGCGGAATTGCCAAGGGAAGCGGAATGATCCATCCCAATATGGCAACAATGCTCGTCTTTGTAACCACCGACTGCGCAATATCCTCCGAAATGCTTTCCAAGGCATTAAAGGAAGATGTTAAAACGTCATTTAACATGGTAAGTGTTGATGGCGATACGTCCACCAACGATATGGTATCGATCATGGCTAACGGTCTTGCGAAGAACAAGGAGATCACAACAGACGGCACAGATTTTGACGTATTCTGTGAGGCTCTTCATGCGGTAACAGCATATCTGTGCAGAATGATCGCAGGCGACGGCGAAGGCGCTACAAAGCTGCTTGAATGTGTTGTTACAGGCGCTAAGGACGGTGAGACTGCAAAAGTGGTCGCTAAGTCTGTTATTTGCTCCTCGTTGTTCAAAGCCGCTATGTTCGGAGCTGACGCTAACTGGGGACGTGTGCTTTGCGCTATCGGTTACAGCGGAGCTGATGTAAATATCAATGCTGTAGACGTTGCGTTCCGTTCGGTAAAAGGTGAGATTGCTGTTTGCAAAAACGGCGCAGGCATTGAATTCTCTGAAGAGAAGGCAAAAGAGATACTTCTTGAAAGTGAAATACAAATACTTATTGAATTAGATACTGCCGACGGTGCTGCGACCGCTTGGGGATGTGACCTTACTTACGATTACGTTAAGATAAACGGAGATTACAGAACATGATCGGAGACAATATGGAGATAAATAACGCACAAAGGGCACAGATACTCATTGAAGCCTTGCCCTATATAAAGAAATATTATAATAAGATCATAGTTATCAAATACGGCGGAAACGCTATGATAAACGACGACCTTAAGGAAGCTGTAATGGGAGATATAGTTCTTCTCTCGCTTATAGGTATAAAAGTCGTTCTTGTTCACGGCGGAGGTCCTGAGATCACGGAAATGCTTTCCAAGGTAGGAAAGAAGACCGAATTTGTTGACGGTCTACGCGTTACCGACAAGGAAGCTGTTGATATTGTACAGATGGTACTTGCTGGAAAGATAAATAAAAATCTTGTAAATCTTTTGCAAAACAAAGGCGGCAAGGCTATCGGACTTTGCGGTATCGACGGTCATATGATAAAGGCTGAGCAGCTCGATGAGCGTCTCGGATATGTAGGCGAAATAACAGACGTAAACGTTGATCCTATTCTCGACGTTTTGGAAAAAGGATATATTCCCGTCGTATCTACCATAGGATATGATGACGAGGGTAATTCTTATAATATCAACGCAGATACGGCTGCGGCAAGAATTGCAGGTCAACTAAAATGTGAAAGCCTTTTCTCAATGACAGATATTGACGGCATACTCAGAGATAAAAATGATCCTTCCACACTCATCTCAAAGATAAATGTAAGTGATGCTCCTCAGCTTATCCGCGAGGGAGTTATCAGCGGAGGAATGATACCTAAAGTCAACTGTTGCATTGAAGCGATCAGACGCGGAGTTGGAAAGGTATTTATCATAGACGGACGGATACCACACGCTATACTTATCGAAACATTGACCGATGAAGGAATTGGCACAATGTTCGTTTCGGGTAATTATTATGAGCATTAAAGAACTTGATAAAGAATACGTTGCGGCGACCTATGCGCGTTTTCCGATATGTTTAACGGCAGGAAACGGTTCAAGAGTCGTTGACGACGAGGGAAAGGAATATATCGACCTCGGTACGGGAATTGCCGTTAATACCTTTGGATATTCCGACAATGCATGGGCAGATACGGTATCTAAGCAATTGAATACGATACAACACACGTCCAATCTTTATTACAGTGAGCCCTGCGCGCGCCTTGCGGAACAGCTTTGTCTGCGCACGGGAATGAAAAAAGTCTTTTTTTCCAATTCCGGTGCAGAAGCAAACGAATGTGCGATCAAGGCTGCAAGAAAGTACGGAGAGCTCAACAAGGGAGCTGAATATACTACTATAATCACGCTTCGTGACAGCTTCCACGGAAGAACCGTAACTACGCTTGCCGCAACAGGTCAGGAAGTTTTTCACAAGGACTTTTTGCCTCTTACAAGCGGATTTGTACACGCGATTGCAAACGATATTGAGGATGTAAAGAGACTCGCATCTGAAAATAAGTGCTGCGCCGTAATGTTCGAGGTCGTTCAGGGAGAAGGCGGAGTGCGTCCTCTCACCCAAGAATTTTTGACTGCTCTTGAGTCCTTTGCAAGAGAAAACAATCTTTTGCTTATCGCAGACGAGGTACAAACAGGAAACGGAAGAACGGGACAGCTTTACGGCTATATGAATTTTGGTATCACCCCAGATATTGTATCGACGGCTAAGGGACTTGGCGGAGGTCTGCCGATAGGGGCCACTATGCTCGGAGAACGCGTAAAGGACGTACTTGGTGCAAGTATGCACGGTTCAACCTTTGGCGGAAATCCCGTTTGTTGCGCGGGCGCGTTAAATATCCTCTCACGTCTCACTGATGAATGTCTCGAAGGAGTTCGTCAAAGGAGCGCGTACATATTCGATCAACTCACAGGCGCAAAGGGCATAAAGAATGTCAGCGGTTTGGGACTTATGATCGGTGTTGAATGTGAAAAAGACGCAACCGATGTGATTACAGCTTGCAGAGAGCGTGGCGTTCTCGTTATAAAGGCAAAGAATAAAGTAAGACTTCTTCCTGCATTGAATATACCAATGGACGATCTTAAAAAATCAATTGAAATACTCAAGGAGGTGTGCGCTGAATGAAACACTTGTTGAAACTTATGGATCTTTCCACAGCGGAGATCACAGAAATTCTCAATCTTGCAGACCAATTAAAATATGAAAAGAAAAACGGAATAAAGCACCATATTCTGGAGGGAAAGACTTTAGGACTTATTTTTGAAAAGTCCTCTACGCGTACGCGCGTTTCCTTCGAGGTAGGTATGTACGATCTCGGAGGCTCAGCGCTCTTTCTCAGCTCGCGCGATCTGCAGATAGGCAGAGGCGAGCCCGTCGAAGATACCGCTCGCGTCCTTTCCCGTTATCTTGACGGCATTATGATACGTACTTTTGCTCAGGAAGAGGTAGAAGCTCTTGCAAACTACGGTTCTATTCCGATAATTAACGGACTTACCGATTATTGCCATCCTTGCCAGGTTCTTGCCGACCTTATGACGATCAGAGAGCATAAAGGCGTTATAAAGGGCAACAAGCTCTGCTACATCGGAGACGGAAATAATATGACAAATTCTCTTATCGTCGGTGGTATAAAGATGGGAATGTCTGTAGCTGTTGCTTGTCCCAAAGGATATGAACCCGATGCCGAGATCATGAAATGGGCAAGCGAAAACGGAGATTTCCTTTGTACAGACAATGTTCTTGAGGCAGCAAAGGATGCGGACGTACTTTATACCGACGTATGGGCATCTATGGGCCAGGAGGCAGAAGCCGAGGAAAGAAAGAAGATATTCAAGGGCTATCAAATAAATTCCGAGGTAATGTCTGTTGCGCATAGCGACGCTATGGTACTCCACTGCCTGCCCGCTCACCGTGAAGAAGAGATCACGGCAGAGGTATTTGAAGCTCACGCAGATGAAATATTCGACGAAGCAGAAAACAGATTGCACGCCCAAAAAGCTGTACTTGTTAAGTGTATATCGTAAAAAGGGAAGAGGTGACAAATATGAACAAGTACAGAGATTACGATAACTACTTAAAGGAAGTTCCCTCTAAGGACGGATATTTCGGTGAATATGGCGGCTCTTTTTTACCGCCCGAGCTTATTCCCGCATTTGAAGAAGCTACAAATGCATATCAGGCGATCGCTCAGTCTGCGCAGTTTATAAACGAACTCAGACGTATCCGCAAGGATTTTCAGGGCAGACCTACGCCTGTTTACCATTGCGAAAGACTTTCCAAGCTTTTTGGTAACTGCCAGATATATTTGAAGAGAGAAGACCTCAACCACACGGGTGCGCATAAGCTCAATCACTGCATGGGTGAAGGACTTCTGGCAAAGTATATGGGCAAGAAAAAGCTTATCGCCGAAACAGGAGCAGGACAGCACGGTGTTGCTCTTGCAACCGCGGCGGCATATTTCGGAATGAAATGTGATATTTATATGGGTGAGGTAGACATCGAAAAGCAGAAGCCCAACGTAATCAGAATGAAGATGCTCGGCGCAAACGTCGTCCCCGTTACACACGGTTTAAAGACACTTAAAGAAGCCGTAGATGCCGCATTCGAGGCTTATATGAATGAGTATGAGGATGCTATCTATTGCATCGGCTCTTGCCTTGGCCCGCATCCTTTCCCCATGATGGTAAGAGACTTCCAATCGGTCATCGGTATTGAAGCAAGAGAGCAATTTTACGAAATGACGGGACATCATCCCGACGCTATAACTGCTTGCGTGGGCGGCGGCTCGAATTCTCTCGGTATGTTTACTCCATTTCTTGCTGATCCTGTTGAAATATATGGCGTAGAGCCTCTTGGAAGAGGTCCTAAAACGGGAGATCACGCGGCAACTATGCAGTTCGGAACCAAAGGAAGACTTCACGGATTTGAAAGCTATTTGTTGCAGGACGAAAACGGAGATCCGCTTCCCGTATATTCAATAGCAAGCGGTCTTGACTATCCGGGCGTAGGTCCCGAGCATGCATATCTGCGCGATCTTGGAAGAATACATTATGAAACGGCTACCGACGAAGAGGCTATGGAAGCGTTCTTCCTTCTCAGTCGTTATGAGGGTATCATTCCCGCTATCGAAAGCTCGCACGCATTGGCTTACGCAATTAAATACGCAAAAGAAAAGAAGAGCGGCTCTATACTTGTATGTCTCTCAGGCAGAGGCGATAAGGATATAGATTACGTTTACGAAAACTACGGTTGCGGAGAACAGTTCTTCAATAAATGATCTTATGCTCCCACAAAAGGAATAAAAACGGTTCTATAGTAAGTGTTGGTTTCACCCCAACATTTATTATAGAACCAATTTTTGTGCTGTCGCATTTACTTTATTAAAAAAATTAGCGTTTATCATCGTTTTTTCTGTTGACTTTACATTCCGTTTATGGTATAATATGCAGTGTAAAGGAGCTTATTGCGACCGGCGGAGTTTGTGGAATCAACCACAGTGGGAACAATAGGCAATACAGCCGACCGCCTGGGCAAGCCTGTTTGTTTTAGGATAGGTTTGTCCGTATTTTTATTTAACGGAGGAGCATTATGAAAAAGATCGGTATTGTAATGGGAAGTGACAGCGACCTTCCTATCGTAAAAAAAGCTATTGATACACTTACAGAGTTTGACGTGCCTTTTGAGATTCATGTATATTCGGCACACAGAACGCCTGTAGAAGCAAAGGAATTTTCCGCAAATGCAAGAGCAAACGGATTTGGCGCTATTATAGCCGCCGCGGGAATGGCAGCTCACCTTGCGGGAGCTATTGCGGCTAACACTACGCTTCCCGTTATAGGTATCCCGGTTTGTTCTAAAAATCTCGGCGGTATGGAAGCGCTTCTCGCCACAGTACAGATGCCCTCGGGTATTCCCGTAGCTACGGTTGCAATAGACGGAGCTACAAACGCGGCTCTTTTGGCTATACAAATGCTTGCGATAACCGATAAGGAGCTTGCGGACAAGCTCGATGCAAAACGCAGAGCAGCTACCGAAGCAGTTCTTGAAAAGAACAAGAACATAGAGGCTCAATTCAATAAGTAATCAATAATCAGACATAAAAGGAGAATGAAAATGAAAAGTTACAGTGAAAGCTACAAGGCAGCAGGCGTAGATATAACCGCAGGATATAAAGCTGTTGAGCTTATGAAATCTCACATTGCAAGAACAATGACAAGCGGTGTCGTTTCGGATATAGGCGGATTTGGCGGACTGTTTGAGCTTGATATTGAAAATATAAAGAAGCCCGTGCTCGTCAGCGGAACTGATGGCGTTGGTACAAAGCTAAAAATAGCGTTTATCATGGATAAGCACGACACCGTCGGTATTGACTGTGTTGCAATGTGTGTAAACGACATTATCTGTTGCGGTGCAAAGCCCCTTATTTTCCTTGACTATATAGCTTGCGGAAAAAATGTGCCCGAGAGGATCGCAGCTATCGTTTCAGGCGTTGCTGAAGGCTGTGTTCAGGCAGGTTGCGCCCTTATCGGCGGTGAAACGGCGGAAATGCCCGGCTTCTATCCCGAAAACGAATACGACCTTGCGGGATATTCCACAGGCGTCGTTGATAAGTGCAAGATTCTTAACAATAAAGAGATCAAGGAAGGAGACGTTATTATCGCGCTTCCTTCAAGTGGCGTTCACTCAAATGGATTTTCGCTTGTACGAAAGGTATTTGACGTAGAATCTGCCGATATTACCCGTCCTTGCGCTGAGCTTGGCGGTAAATCTATCGGTGAAGTTCTCCTGACACCTACAAAAATATATGTAAAGCCTATGCTTAAGCTCTTTGACGAGGTTAAAGTAAAGGCAGTTTCACACATTACAGGCGGCGGATTTTATGAAAATATCCCGAGAAGCATCCCTAAGGGATATTCAGCGAAAATAGCTAAGAACGATGTCCGCGTGCTTCCTATTTTCGAGCTTATCGAAAAAACAGGAAAAATTGATAACCGCGATATGTTCAACACCTTTAACATGGGTGTCGGAATGAGCGCAGTAGTTGATAAAAATGATGCTGATCACGCCATAGAGGTGCTTAACTCTTGTGGTGTTGATGCGTACGTTCTCGGTGAAATAGTTAAATCGGATGAAGGAGTTATCCTTTATTGAGTAAACACAGGGAGGTATAATTTATGGCTTCTGAAAATAAAGTTAAAATTGCAGTTCTTGTATCAGGCGGAGGTACTAATCTTCAGGCGTTGATAGACGCTCAGAAATCGGGCATTATCAAACACGGAGAAATATCTCTTGTTGTTTCAAACAATCCCGAAGCATATGCAATAACAAGAGCTGATCAGGCAAATATACCGAGCGAGATAATTTCAAGCAAAGAATATAACGAACAGGCGACTTTTGAAGCGAAGCTAATTGAGACTCTTGAAAAGAATAATATCGAGCTTATAGTTCTTGCGGGATTTATGAGAATATTGAGCGCAAACTTCACATCAAGGTATCCCAAAAGAATAATCAACGTACATCCTTCGCTTATTCCTGCATTCTGCGGAAAGGGCTTTTACGGACTCAAGGTCCATGAAGCGGCACTTGCTTACGGTGTAAAAGTAACGGGCGCTACGGTACATTTTGTGAACGAGATCCCCGACGGCGGAGAGATCATTCTTCAAAAAAGCGTTTGTGTAAAGAAAGGCGAAACAGCGGAAAGCCTTCAGCAAAGGGTAATGAGGCAGTCTGAATGGGTAATACTGCCGCGAGCTGTCGAGCTTGTATCAAGAGACATCATTTCGGAAAGGAAAGAAAAATAAATGGGTATATATAACGTAGCAAATATGGGAGATATTCTGAGCAAAAATACATATCCGGGACGTGGAATAGTTATCGGAAAAACTCCCGATGGAAGCAAAGCCGTATTCGCATACTTTATCATGGGAAGAAGCGAAAACAGCAGAAACCGTATCTTTATCGAAAACGGAGACGATGTTGTCATCCATCCCTTTGACGCTTCAAAGGTCGAGGATCCGTCTCTCATTATTTACTCTCCTATACGCAAGCTTGAAAACAAGGTAATAGTAACAAACGGAGATCAAACAGATACCGTTTATGACGGTCTTGTTTCGGCAAAGAGCTTTGAAGAGGCTTTGCGTTCGCGTTGCTTTGAGCCCGATGCGCCCAATTTCACTCCCAGAATAAGCGGAATACTTGAATTTTGCAATTCTGATTTCACTTACAAGATGAGTATTCTTAAAAGCGGAGACGAAAAGGGAAGCGTATGCAACCGTTACACCTTTGAATATACTCCCATAAACGGTCTCGGTCACTTTATTCACACTTATAACTGTGACGGCAATCCCATCCCTACGTTCACAGGAGAGCCTGAGAGAGTTGAAATATCAGATAGCATCGATGAGTACGCCGAGCTTCTTTGGAATAATCTTAACGAAAAGAATAAAATATCTCTGTATGTGAGATACATTGATCTTACCGACGGATCCGTGGAAAACAGAATGATCAATAAAAACGCTTGAGGTAATAAACTATGAAGGAATTTGAATTAAAATACGGATGTAATCCCAATCAAAAGCCCGCAAAGATCCTTATGGATAACGGCAAGGAACTTCCTATCGAGATACTTTGCGGCAAGCCGGGATATATTAACTTTCTTGATGCGTTCAACAGTTGGCAGCTTGTAAAGGAGCTTAAAGAAGCAACGGGTATGCCTTGCGCCACCTCTTTCAAGCATGTAAGTCCTACGTCGGCGGCTGTTGGTCTGCCTCTTTCGGATACGTTAAAAAAGGCTTGCTTTGTCGACGATATTGAAGGGCTTGATGACTCTCCCTTAGCTTGTGCTTACGCGAGAGCGAGAGGAACCGACAGAATGTCCTCATTCGGTGACTGGGTAGCTCTCAGCGACGTTTGCGATAAAACGACCGCGCTTATCCTCAAAAGAGAAGTATCCGACGGTATAATAGCACCAGGTTACACAGATGAGGCGCTTGAGATACTCCGTACAAAGAAGAAGGGCAACTACAATATCGTAAAGATCGATGCCGACTACGTTCCCGATCCTATTGAACGCAAGCAGGTGTACGGAGTTACATTCGAGCAGGGAAGAAATAATTTTGAAATAAACAAAGAGCTTCTTTCGAATATCGTTACAGAAAATAAGAATATACCCGAAGAGGCGGTTCTCGATCTTGTCATTGCTTTGATTACTCTCAAATACACACAGTCCAATTCCGTATGCTTCGCTTATAACGGACAGGCTATCGGTGTAGGTGCAGGACAACAGTCAAGAATACACTGTACGCGTCTTGCGGGAAATAAGGCTGATATTTGGCATCTGAGACAGCACCCCAAGGTGCTTGCACTTCCTTTTCTCGATACGCTTGGACGTCCAGACAGAGATAACACCATCGACGTATATATATCTGACGAATGTGACGACGTTCTTGCAGAGGGTAGATGGCAGAATTACTTTAAGTACAAGCCCGAGGCTCTTACATCAGCAGAAAAGAAGGAATATCTTGCATCAATTACAGGAGTTTCCGTTGGAAGTGATGCTTTCTTCCCGTTTGGTGACAACATTGAAAGAGCAAGAAAGAGCGGTGTAACGTATATCGCAGAGCCCGGCGGTTCAATACGCGATGACAACGTTATAGACGTCTGCAACAATTACGGAATGGTAATGTGCTTCACTGGCATGAGACTTTTCCATCACTGATTTTGCAAGGAGTTAAAGCAAAATGAAAATAATGGTAGTTGGCGGTGGCGGCAGAGAGCACGCCATCATCAAAAAAATAAAGCAGAGCCCCTTGGCAGAAGAAATATTCGTTCTCCCCGGAAATGCGGGCATGAAGAACGACGCTACTTGTGTTGACATAGGAGCAAAGGATCTTGACGGTATCGTAGCGTTCGCAAAGGAAAACAAAATAGATTACGCTATCGTAGCTCCCGATGATCCTCTTGTACTCGGCGCTGTTGACAGACTTAACGAAATAGGAATTCCTTGCTTTGGGCCTAAGGAAAATGCCGCGATAATCGAGGGCAGTAAGATATTTTCAAAAAATCTTATGAAGAAGTATAACATCCCTACGGCTAAATATGAAGTGTTTACCGATATGGATGCTGCGCTCAAGTATCTTGAAAATGAAACCTATCCAACAGTTATTAAAGCCGACGGATTGGCGCTCGGAAAAGGCGTTGTTATAGCTATGAACAAAGAAGAAGCGACAGAGGCGATACATTCTATGATGGAAGACCGTATGTTCGGAGACAGCGGAAGCCGTGTCGTTATTGAGGAATTTTTGACGGGCCCTGAAGTATCCGTACTTGCGTTTACAGACGGTAATACAGTAATACCCATGATCTCCTCAATGGATCACAAGAGAGCGCTTGATAACGATATGGGACTTAACACAGGCGGTATGGGAACTATTGCGCCAAATCCTTACTATACTAAGGATATAGCTGCTATTTGTATGAAGGATATTTTTCTTCCCACGATCAATGCCATGAATGAGGAAGGTCGCACGTTCAAGGGCTGCCTTTACTTCGGCCTTATGATAACCCCTAAAGGCCCCAAGGTAATAGAATACAATTGCCGATTCGGAGATCCCGAAACACAGGTAGTTTTGCCTTTGCTTGAGAGCGATCTCCTTGAAGTCATGATGGCTTGTACAAACGGAACGCTCGATAAGACCGAGGTAAAATTCTCGGATAATTCTGCGTGCTGTGTAATTATGGCATCGGGCGGATACCCAAAATCATACAAGAGCGGATTTGAAATAACTGTTTCGGACGGTATGACTGCGGACATTTATTTTGCGGGCGCAAAGGATTCGGACGGTAAGCTCGTTACCGCGGGCGGACGCGTTCTTGGTGTTACCGCCGTTGAAAAAGACCTTGCTTTTGCCATAGACAAGGCGTATGAAAACGTAAAGAAAGTCAATTTTGAGGGTGCGCATTACCGCAAGGACATCGGTAAGAGAGCTATGGCGGCATCCGCAAACTAAAGGAGTATATATGGTTTACAGAGTTTATGTTGAAAAGAAGAAGGAGCTTGCAAATGAAGCCCGCAGTCTTTTTAACGAAATTAAAAATCTTCTTTTTATCAATAATCTTAAAGATCTGCGTATGATGAACAGATACGATGTTGAAAACATCGAAAAGTCGCTGTTTGATTATGCGGTCAATACGGTATTTTCAGAGCCTCAGCTTGATATTGTTACATACGATCTTCCCACGGATAATGCAACGATATTCGCAGTTGAATATCTGCCCGGTCAGTTCGATCAACGCGCTGATTCGGCGGCTCAGTGCATTCAGCTCTTTTCTCAGGGTGAGCGTCCCACTGTAAGAACAGCAAGAATATATATTCTTTACGGAGATCTTACTGCTGAAGAAATAGCCGCTATAAAGAAATACGTTATCAATCCCGTTGAAAGCCGAGAAGCATCTTTGGATACAGTAGAAACACTTGCCGTTTCTTATGACATTCCCACAACGGTACAGACGCTTGACGGATTTACCGACCTTGATGAGGACGGTCTTGCAGAGTTTGTAAAGAAATACGGTCTTGCGATGGATCTTGACGATATTCGCTTCTGCAGAGATTATTTCAAAACAGAGCAGAGAGATCCCACAATTACAGAGATCCGTATGATAGATACATATTGGTCAGATCACTGCCGTCATACCACATTCCTTACGACAATTGATAACGTCAAGTTCGAGGATAAGCTTCTTGCAAAGGCTTATGACGAATATGTAGCTACGCGCAAGGCTCTTGGCAGAACGAAGCCCATAAACCTTATGGATATTGCCACTCTTGCAGTAAAGCATCTTCGCAAGGAGGGCAAGCTTCCTCATCTTGACGAGTCCGAGGAGATCAACGCTTGTACTGTTAAGATCAAGGTGGATGTCAACGGCGAAGAGCAGGATTGGCTTTTGCTCTTTAAGAACGAAACTCATAATCATCCCACAGAAATAGAGCCTTTCGGCGGTGCGGCTACTTGTATCGGAGGCGCAATAAGAGATCCTCTGTCTGGAAGATCCTATGTTTATGCCGCTATGCGCGTTACGGGCGCGGCAGATCCGAGAAAGCCTGTTGATGAGACTATTCCAGGTAAGCTTCCTCAGAGAAAGATCGTTACTACCGCGGCGGCAGGTTATTCCTCTTACGGTAACCAGATAGGTCTTGCGACAGGTCAGGTAGACGAGCTTTATCATGACGGATACGTCGCTAAGCGTTTGGAGATTGGCGCAGTTATTGCCGCTGCTCCTGCAAAGAACGTACGCCGTGAGGTTCCCGAGGACGGAGATATTGTTATTCTTCTCGGCGGAAGAACAGGTCGAGACGGATGCGGAGGAGCTACGGGTTCTTCGAAATCTCATACTCTTGAGTCTCTTGAGTCATGCGGAGCAGAGGTTCAGAAAGGAAATGCTCCCGAAGAAAGAAAGCTTCAGCGACTTTTCCGCAACCCCGAGGCATCTGCTATGATCAAGCGTTGCAACGACTTCGGTGCAGGCGGTGTATCTGTTGCGATCGGTGAGCTTGCAGACGGCCTTTATATCGACCTTAACGCAGTTCCCAAGAAATATGACGGACTTGACGGCACAGAGCTCGCTATAAGTGAGTCTCAGGAAAGAATGGCTGTTGTCGTTGAAAAGCAGGATGTTCAGCGCTTCATTGATCTTGCTAACAAAGAAAATCTTGAAGCGACGGTTGTTGCTCACGTTACAGCAGAGCCTCGTCTTGTTATGAATTGGAACGGTCAAACGATAGTCAATGTTTCAAGAGAATTTCTCAATTCCAACGGCGCCGAAAAGCATATAGAAGTCGTAGCGGCCAAGCCTATGTCATTTGATAGGAAGGCTGACGGTAGCTTTACAGAAATGATGAACAAGCTCCCGAAGGACCTAAATATCTGCTCGAAGCGCGGACTTGTTGAGCGCTTTGACTCCACTATAGGAGCGGGTACCGTCACTATGCCTTATGGCGGTAAGACACAAAGCACGCCTTCTCAGGTAATGGTAAACAAGGTATCGGTCGAAGCGGCTATAACAGATACCTGTTCCTTTATGGCGTGGGGATATAATCCTTTCATTTCCGAAAATAGTCCTTATCACGGAGCATATCTTGCTGTTGTTGAATCTGTATCCAAGCTCATCGCGGGTGGAGCAGAATATAAGGACGTATATCTTACGTTCCAAGAATATTTTGAAAAGCCTTTGAAGGACTCCAAGCGTTGGGGCAAGCCCATGTCGGCGCTTCTAGGCGCATTTATGGCGCAGAAGGATTTTGGAATCGGCGCTATCGGTGGTAAGGACTCTATGAGCGGTAGCTTTGAAAATATCGACGTTCCTCCCACGCTTGTATCCTTCGCCGTTACCACAGGAAAGGTATCTCAGGTAGTAACGCCCGAATTCAAAGCGGCAGGACACAATGTATATCTTTTGAAACCTGAATATACAAAAGACGGTCTGCCTTGCGCAAAATCTCAGATGGCGCTTTACGATAAGATATACGGACTTGCTAAAGAAGGAAAAGCAGTTTCTGTCTACACACCTACCTATGGAGGCGTTGCCGAGGGTATAATGAAAATGTGCTTCGGTAATAATATAGGCTTTAAATACGCTAACGAAATTGCTCTCAATGAAATTTTCGGTTATAATTATGGCGCGTTTATAGTTGAGACGGCTGACGGCTGTGAACTTGATGAAACACTTCTCGGAACTACTGATCAAAGCTACGTTATCTCCTATAACGGTGAACATATTGCGCTCGCTGACGTCTACAAAGATTATGAAAATACACTTGAGAGCGTTTATCCTACGAATGCATCGGAAGCAAAGAACAATATTCCTGCGTTCTCTTATAATAAAAAGAGCAATGTAGCTCCCGCGATCCTCTGCAAGAAGCCCAAGGTACTTATTCCCGTATTCCCCGGAACAAACTGCGAATACGACACACAGAAAGCGTTCATTAAAGCAGGTGCCGATGCCGAGATCTTTGTTATCAATAATCTGAGCTCCGCAGGTATCACAGACTCTGTAAATGCATTTGCGACAAAGGCAAAGGACGCGCAGATCATCTTTATCCCCGGTGGATTTTCGGGCGGTGATGAACCTGACGGTTCAGGTAAGTTTATAACCGCGTTCTTCCGCAATGGCGCGATAAAGGAAGAGGTCAATACGCTCCTCAAGGTAAGAAAAGGACTTATGTGCGGTATTTGTAATGGCTTCCAGGCTATAATCAAGCTCGGTCTTGTTCCTTACGGTGAGATCATAGATACAGACGAAAACTGCCCCACGCTTACGTTTAACTCTATCGGACGCCACCAGTCGAGAATAGTTCAGACGAGAATAGCATCCAATATGTCGCCTTGGCTTGCCAAGACCGAGGTTGGAGATATACATTCTGTTCCAATATCTCACGGTGAAGGTCGTTTTCTTGCCTCCGACGAGCTTATTATGAAGCTGGCGCAAAACGGACAAATAGCAACGCAGTATGTTGATCTTGCGGGAAATCCCACATCGGATATTCTGTACAATCCCAACAATTCCTGCTTTGCTATCGAGGGTATTACCTCTCCCGACGGTCTTGTATTCGGTAAGATGGGACATTCTGAACGTTATGATAACGGTCTTTATAAGAATGTTCCCGGTAACTATGATAACAAGATGTTCGAAGCTGCTGTTGAATATTTTAATAAATAATCAAATGATCCCCGATAGAAGCATTTTCTATCGGGGATCATCATTATTCGTTTGTGTCATCTTGATCTTCTTTTATGTTATCTTCCTTAATTTTTTCCTCAACAAAATCCATAACATTATTTTTCCAATTTTTTCCCTTAGACACTGACACTTGAAATTTTTGAAACTCAGAATCTTCACTATCTGCAAGAAATGTTTTACGAATACGAAACTGTTCTATCAAAGATATTATAACGTCGATAATAAAAAGTATCAGTCCTATATACAAACAAGGCTTTATAAAAATTCCGATAACCAACAAACATATGCTCGGGATAAAAAGCCCAATAAAGCGAAGTACAATATTTATGATCAAGCCGATCATAAACAAACTTATCGGATACTTTCTCTTTTCCATATTTATTCAACATCTGCAGAGTGCTCGTCGCTGTCCGCTTCTGCATTTTTTTCGCTCTCATAAGGCGCTATCATATATTTATCAATGACGGGATATGCGGCATAAACAGAAATAAATCCTATTATTGCCACGATATATACAAAGGGAAGTATAAGCGGTATAGTAATTCCCATTGGCAAGAGCCAGATAATCAGTATTACATGAAGAGCAAGAAGTAAGACAATTCCGATAAGTCCCATAAGGTTTCGGAAAATACCAAGAATAGAAAAAATGAGTGAATTTTTTATCATCTTGATTATCTTCATATCAAAGGTGATCAACAGCTGGTATATGTAAAAGCGCATGAAAATATAGATTATCGCCACAGCAACCATAATTCCAAGCATTATATCGATACCAAGACTGCTTGCAGAAGTCATAAAGAAATAAATATCTATTATGAGTACCGCACAGCAAACAAAATCTATCATTCCTACTATAAGACCTTGCTTCCAATTTTTCTTTATTCCGTAGAAATAATCTGAAAAGACAAATACGGGATCGCCTCTGAAAAGTCCCCTGAGAACGTATGCCGCACCGACATTCTGCCATCCGAATGTAATAAACAGAAAGATTGCAAGCACAGCCATCCCCAAAAGCATCAATGGCGTTACCAACGGAGCTTCTATCTGATTGCCGATAAGATCAAGCTTATTAAAAAGAGCAGGGGAGTCAACGATCTTGGAGATACCGTATAACGGAGCATACAGCGCACTTGACGTATTAAAGGTTTTTGCACCGAATATGTTTATAAGAACTATTCCAAGAATAGGCAATACTTGAAACAGCATCAATAGGTTAAGCTGCAACAATTGTGTCAGCTTACGCCACAGCAATACAAAGAAGAATTTAAGATTTGGCTTTCTGTTTTCCTCTTCATATACACCTTTGCCGTCTCTGTTCAGATCAAAGAGCTTAAATTTTTTCTTTTTTTCATTTTTGTTTTTCAATTTTGTACTTCCTTTTTTGTATTTATAAAATAAAAATAACTATACAATATATTCCGTTCAATAGGAGCGTAGTGCCCAAGCCTGCCACAGTATATAGCAAAATAAACAGTAACGGCCTTATCTTAATATTGATCCGATGTACAGAGGTAAACTCTTTTAATTCAAATGAATGTACCGCAAGACCGTATAAGTAAAATAAAATAAATATGAGAAACGCGATTTTAAATCCGACAAACCAAATAAGCTTAGATATTGAAACTATCTCATAAATACGGATACATCTGTACAAAACAACGGCTGAAAACCCAACGTTGATTCCCTCATAAAAAAAGATGACATCCGAAGCAAGATAATTAAAGATCGAAAAAGTAAAGCAAAACGCGCAGACAATGCAGATGATCTCGGGAGCAGAATAACATAAAGCCGTGATCGTTATATTGTACAGCGGCTTGTCTTTTGGAAACGCAGCCGAAAAATGAATACGAATTTGTTCAATAAAAGACAGTAACAGCCCATTATTAACAAAATTTGCAATAGCACAACCCAGCACCAAAGAAAACAACAATACGCAAATGTATTGAAAGAATATCTTCTTTTTTTCTACCGTAATATCGCTATCTATCTTGGTCAACATATAACATCCTCGCATAATTTATAAAAATAACTATTATTATAAATTTATGCAAGAAAACAGCAAAAATTACTTTTTACCTCCGCCAAGCTCTTCGGCACGCTTTGTACACGCTAACATAGCGTTTGATATTGCTTCATCAAACTTGTATTCATCAAGTTTCAAAAGCGCCTGCTCAGTAGTACCTCCCTTAGAAGCAACCTTTGAAATAAGCTCCTCAGGAGTATCTGATGATTGCTTAAGCATAAGAGCAGAACCGATAACCACATCGCAGACGGAATTCAAAAGCTCTCTATCTGTAAGTTTCTGAGACAGCGCGCCTTTGTATATTGCATTTATAAATTTAAAAACATACGCGGGCGACGACGATGTCACACCTATTACTCTATTCATTTCAGCTTCATCGATAATCAGAACACTGCCTGCCGCTTTGAATACGGAGCAGACAAAATCGAAATCATATTCGCTTGCCGATTTATTCTCGCAGATTACCGAGACACCTTCGCCAATAATCATTGGAACATTGGGCAAAACTCTTATTACACACGCACCTCCGAGAGCAAATGACACACTATCCGAGGTAATGCCCGCACCGATAGAAATATAGAGCTTTTTTTCACACCCCTCAACACGCGATATTTCCGAAAGTATCTCATCATAGTTCTGCGGCTTAACCGAAAGCAATACGCAGTCTGCTGACATAACAGCTTCGGTGGCGGATAAGGCATATGAGTATGGAATTTTTCCGTTATCTAATTTATCATACTGAGAAGCGTTCTTATCGTACAGAAGAATATTCGATATTTCTATATCCGAAGAAATAATACCCGAGATTATAGCGCTTGCCATATTGCCAACGCCAAGAACAGCCAATGAACGAAATCTTGTGCTCAATGTAAATATCTCCTTATTCCAAAATCAAAGCATATTATAACATATTTTTTTTAACAAATATTAAATAGTTATAGCTTAATTTTTTAAGTTAGCGATTATATCTCAATATTTCGAAGCCAAAAACTGCTGCAGCCGCCGAAGTTGAAAGAGAACCGCCGAATTCTCCGCCGTAATCTATCCTGACTACTTTGTCTGCCATATCAAGTACATTTCTCGATATTCCTCTTTTTTCACCGCCCAAAATAACAAGCAAAGGATACGAAAGATCCGTATCGAATATCGATTCGGAGTCACGGATACCCGCGCATACGACCTTGTAACCTTTTGCCTTAAATAATTCAATAGCGCTAGCAGGCTCCGAAACGTACATATTCATAAGCTCCGACGCACCGGCAGATGACCTGGCAACTACCCCCGCCGCTCCCATCCAATTGCGTTCGCCAAGAATTATACCGTTAACTCCTGATGCATAAAGAGATCGTACCGCATACCCGAAATTGTAAGGATCTTCCACTCCTTCGAGAATGAAATAGACTCCCTTATCAACAATGTTTTCAACGGTCAGACAGGGAAGCGTTCTCGGCGTACATTCGGCAATAATTCCACCGTGGGTATTACCGATAGCTTGGGCGTTTATAATCTCCGAAGAAACAAGTTCTATACAAAATTCGAGTTCATTTGATTTTGCCTTCAAAAAAGCTAATTCTCGGGATTTTGATCTTATTTTAGATTTATCAAATAAAATTCTTATGATCTTTCGATCATTACCATTATTTGACATCCCTTTGATAAGTGCCGAAATCGACGACATACCTTCAAGCCAATCCGAATTTCCGATTTTTTCCAATTCTTTTTTCACAATAAAACCAAACCTTTTTATAATATTTTACACATAGCGTTACATATATTTATAGAGAAATATATTTTTGAAAGAGGATCAAACTATGCGAACCATATCCCGTGAGGAAAGATGTGTAACGCTCGCAAATTATCTTGTAGAAAATAAAGCCACAGTACGAAAGGTGGCTTCACATTTTGGAATAAGCAAAAGCACCGTACATAAAGATATAACACAAAAATTAAAACGGATAAATCAATCGCTTTATCAACAAGCAAAAGAAATTTTAGATATAAATAAACAGGAACGCCATATAAGAGGCGGCGAAGCTACAAAAAACAAATATAAATGTAAAAATATTGACGCAAAAAATTATGATTAAACGCACAGATGTATGATAAAGATAAGCATTCTTATAAAAATCGAAAATAGTATATAAATTTTTCGTACGGCACCGAGATGCCATTTGTCATATGAAAATAGCATGTTTAACTATCTTTACTTACAAAATGTTTATTTTTAAAGGAAGTCAACTCCCCTCAATTATACAAAATTTGCATTTTGTATAATCGTCTCGATACCTCGGTTCACGCGCGGCGTTCTGCTCTGCGTTGCCTGTTTGGACTCTATTTAAGTAACTGACGTACTTTGACGGATTAGCAATCTATATCGCTTTTTTACATAAAAAATTCTTTTACCTCGTAATTTTACCATATTTTTCGATTTGTGTCAAGGAATAATGCCAATGCTTAATTTTTTATTTTAATTTTCCAAAAACTATTGATTATTTTACGTATATTTGGTATAATTATCGTAGATATTATTTTTTGGAGGATTTTTAATTATGGCACTCAAAATGAGATTTCTCTATTACTCCAGCAAAGCTAAAATCAAAACGATGGCTGAATTGGTAAAGACGGAATTCGAACTCTCTCAAAATCACAATGCGATCGATATTATTCCCCCCGCATATCCTTGTGAAAACGAAAGATTGGTAATTCTTGCTGTTTCCGGTAAGGGTGAGCCTGACGACGTTCTTCGTAGATTCTGCTCTGAGCTCAAGAAAGCAAAGGCTCAGAATGTTGCTTTGCTTATAGACGGTGACGAAAAGATTGCAAGCCGCTTGCTTGAAGTCTTGAAAGAAACAGGTACAAATGTTATTGAAAACGTTCTGTACATAAATGCGCCTTTCAAGCTCTTCGGAGGCTCTAAGGTCAGCGACGATGAGAAAAAGCAACTTCTTGATTGGGTTCACGACTGTGTAAACAATCTTAAATAACTAAAGACAATTAAAGCCTTTGTGGTATTTTTATTTACCGCAAGGGCTTTTTGTATTGGCTATATAAAAGTAAATGGTTGATTTTTTGACAAAAATATGCTATAATACACTATACCTTTTCTCCAATAAAAATGAGAAAATATCTCGAACAAGATATGCTTGCGGAATCATTGCAAGGTAGAATTAGGTATGGATGTACTACGTATGTTGGAATGGATGGATGTCGGATTTTTGAGGTTTGTATATTGATGGGATACAAGTGAAACGATTTTCTTGGGAAACAGTAAATACATATTTTATAGATAATGGCTATACAAAAAATCCGCATCCAAGTGGTATATCTGAATATTGGGCAGAATTTATGCCATTGTTGAAAAAATATTCAATCGATCAACGGACAGAATATACAGACGAAGAATTTTGTGAAGCTTTGGAAGTGTATCGTAATCAAGATATACAAAAAAGTATAAGTTCCTGCAATCCTTTAGTCAGAATGTTTGCTGTTTTAGATAGAAGAATTGGAAAAAGAACACTCGCAAAAATATATGACGCAACAGAAGAGCAACCTGAATGGTTACGTCAATTTTATATATTAAGAACAAATGCAGAAAATATACTACCCAACGAGCTTATTTAATAAATTCAATATTCGAGTATAGTACAGTCGTTATATTTCTAAATGTTTTTTGTAAAATAATTTCTAAAACAGATTGTAAATTCGGATAAAATATGGTATAATAAAGGGTGTATATTTTATTTTAGATTTAAAGAGGTCATACATATGAAATATTTAATACTTATTCCCGATGGAATGGCAGACGAACCTATAGCAGAGCTTGGCAATATGACACCTATGGAAAAGGCAGATAAGCCCACGATGGATATGCTTGCCGCAAGATCCGTTGTTGGTACCGTTTCGAACGTACCTGATGGTATGGTTCCCGAAAGCGATACTGCAAATATGGCAATTCTCTCTTTTGATCCTAAGGTATTTTCTAAAGGTCGTTCCCCACTTGAGGCTGTCAGTATGGGAATTGAAATGCAGCCCGACGAAACGGCATACCGTTGTAACGTTGTTACGCTTACAGAAGACGAAGAAAATTATGAAGATAAAATAATTCTTGATCACAGCGCGGATGAGATCACAACGGCAGAGGCTGACGAGCTTATAAAAACCCTTGAAGAAAAGCTTGGAAACGAATACAGAAAGTTCTATACAGGCGTTAGCTATCGTCATTGTCTTATTTGGAAAAACGGTAACGATAAGTACAACTTTATGCGTCCTCACGATATTCTCGGAAAGCGTATAGGAGATTATCTTCCTAAGGTTGAGGATGGCGGTGCAGAATTCCTTGAGCTTATGAAAAAAAGTTACGATATTCTTAAGGATCACCCCGTAAATCTCGACCGTAAGGCAAGAGGTCTAAAACCCGCAAACTCGGCGTGGCTCTGGAGTCCCGGTAAAAAGCCTCAGCTTCCCTCCTTTAAAGAAAAATGGGGACTTGATGCGGCTGTTATTTCCGCTGTTGACTTGATTAAGGGCATTGGGCTTTGCGCTGAGATGGAGTCTATCGACGTAGAAGGCGCTACAGGAAACGTACATACGAACTACGACGGAAAAGCAAATGCCGCTATTGATGCCTTCAAGCGCGGTATAGAGCTCGTTTATATCCACGTAGAAGGTCCTGACGAGTGCGGACATCGCGCGGAGATAGAAAACAAAGTAAAATCGGTAGAGCTTATCGACAAAAAGATACTTCTTCCTGTTTACAACTATCTTAAGGAATGCGGAGAACCTTTCAAGATAATGATACTTCCCGATCATCCCACCCCTATCCGTATAAGAACGCACTCTATGGATCCCGTTCCCTATATGATCTACTCCTCTATGGAAAACGTAGACAGCGGAATATCTACGTTCAACGAAAAAACTACTCGTAAAGCAAATAAGTATAATCCTAACGGATACACATTGATGAATGGATTTATTGAAAAATAATTGAGATGGCTTAATATCTCGGAAAGGATAGTAATGTCCGAATTAAACACAAACAACGAAGAAAAAATGGCGACGGATAAGAAAGCTGAAATTGAAGATACTGAGGTTGTTAAGCCAACCTCCGATCTGACAACCAGCTCGCCTGAAGAAAACAACTCCGATATATCTCAGGACGAGAAAGCAACGATAGAAGAAAAAGAAAAGGCAGATGCATCAAAGAAAACCAAACGTTTGCGTGATATTGTGGATTACATTGAAATATTCGTTTTTGCGGTAATGTTTGTTATAGTTCTCTTCTCTTTTTGCTGTCGTCTATGCACAGTATCGGGGCCTTCAATGAACAACACCTTAATAGACGGCGAAAAGGTAATTATATCCGATCTGTTTTATACTCCCAAGTACGGTGATATAATTGTTTTTCATGACACAAATACACTAAATGAACCTGTCGTAAAGAGAGTTATCGCAACCGAAGGTGAAACAGTAAGTATTACTTACACAAGTCAGACCATGACAGTAACAGTAACCGACAAGGAAGGAAACTCTTCTGTTCTTGTTGAAGATTATATTGCTTACGACGGTCCTACCTATGCGCCAAACACCTATGAAGTCCCTGAGGGAATGATTTTCGTCATGGGCGACAATCGAAGCCATTCTATGGATAGCAGACACCCAGACATAGGATTTGTAGATGAAAGATCAATACTCGGAAGAGTTTTGTTCAGAATAACTCCGATCTCAAAATTCGGATTTGTAGATTAACTTCAAGAGAGGAATTTATGCCTTCACAGATAATACAGTGGTTTCCTGGGCATATGGCAAAAACACGACGGCTTATAACTGAAAATTTAAAAAACGTCGACGCGGTGATCGAAATTCTTGATGCTCGCATACCGTATAGCTCCAGAAATCCTGAAATAGCGCGTCTCTGCGCAGGAAAGCCATCCATAGTTTTACTCAACAAGGCATCACTTGCCGATCCCGAGATAACACAAAAATGGGCACAGCAGATAACTAACACCGACACTGTATGCATTGAAACCGACTGTATCAGCGGTAAAGGTCTTTCACAAATAGCTCCTGCCATAAGAAAGCTTTGCGGTGAAAAGGTCGAGCGCTATGAACAAAAAGGAATGCACGGAAGAGCGATAAAAGCTATGGTGGTCGGTATTCCCAACGTGGGTAAATCATCTTTAATAAATAAACTTTGCGGAAACAAAAAAGCTAAAGTTGAAAACCGTCCAGGCGTTACGCTTGATAAGCAATGGGTAACGACAGACATCGGTGTTTTGCTATTGGATATGCCGGGTGTGCTTTGGCCTAAATTCGATGATCCCAAGGTCGGTGAAAATCTTGCCATCACAGGTGCGATAAAGGATGATATTCTCGATATTGAGACCATAGCGACCGTTCTTTGCGGAAGACTCAGAGATATGTATCCCGAGCTTTTACTCGAACGCTATAAAATAAGTTCTCTCCCCACAAGAGAAGAAGCAGACGACTATGACCTATTGACGCTCATAGGTCGCAAGCGCGGTTTTCTTATATCGGGAGGAGAGGTAAATACCGAAAGAACCGCAAATATGCTTATTGATGAATTCAGATCGGCAAAGATAGGACAAATATCTTTGGATACAATATAGGTGCGATATGGCTGTTTTGGAATACACACTTGAAAGCGAACTGCGAGATGTAGGATATAAAGCAATATGCGGAGTTGACGAGGCGGGCAGAGGTCCGCTTTGCGGTCCCGTTGTTGCGGCGGCGGTCATCCTGCCCGACGGTCTTTACATTGAAGGATTGAATGACTCTAAAAAACTTACAGAAAAAAAGAGAGAAAAGCTCTACGATGAAATATGCGCCTCTGCGGTCGCATACGCTATCGCGGAAAGCTCAGTAGAGGAGATAAACGATACTAATATTCTCGAGGCATCACTATTAGCTATGAGGAGAGCTATCGCTTCCCTTCCGCTCCAAGCCGATTTTGCGCTTATAGACGGAAACGTTTCAAGGGATTTTCAACTTCCCGTAAGGGCGGTTGTACACGGAGACGCAACGTCTCCCTCTATTGCGGCAGCTTCGATCTTAGCAAAGGTCACGCGAGATCGAATGTGCGCTGAGCTTGACAAACAGTATCCTATGTACGGTATAGCCAAGCATAAGGGTTATGGCACCAAAATACATATGGATGCTTTGCGTCAGTACGGTCCGTCTCCCATCCACAGAACTAAATTTATCAGATTTTTATCGGATGAAAAGAAATGACAACAACAGATATAGGACGCTACGGAGAGGATATTGCCGCAAATTATCTAAAAAAGAACGGCTATAAAATACTTGAGCGCAACCGCCATCAATCCCACAATGAGATAGACATTATCGCCGTCAACAAAGAATTTATAGTATTTGTTGAGGTCAAAACACGTTCGGTCGAAAACGATCTGTATTCCGAGTACGGCACTCCCGCTTCTGCAGTTACAAGATCAAAGCAATTTCGGCTTATATCCGCTGCAAAGAGTTATATGTATGCTACAAAAAAGCACTACGGCAGACAACCGAGAATGGACGTTATCGAGGTCTATTTAAGCAAATATGACGGAAAGCTTTTAAATTTAAATCATATAATAGATGCCTTTGGCGAATAAACATAAAAGAAAGGGTAAAATCAATGAAGTATTACAGTACAAGAGATCCTAAGCAGACAAAATTTGACTCTGCTCAGGTCATTAAACAGGGGTTAGCTACTGACGGAGGACTTTTCGTTCCCGATGAAATTCCCTCCATAACAGAAGAAGAGATAAAAAAATTATGCGATATGACGTATCCCGAAAGAGCGGCGTACGTTCTCGCAAAATTTCTGACAGATTATACAGTTGACGAATTACTTGAGGATTGCAAGGCTGCATATGCAAAGACCTCTTTCCCCGAGGGTGCAGCGCCTCTCAAAAAAGTAACCGATAGCATCTTTTCATTGGAGCTTTGGCACGGTCCTACAGCAGCATTTAAGGATATGGCGCTTCAGATAATGCCGAGATTGCTTTCGAGAGCTCTTGTTAAAACGGGAGAGGACAACACAGCGCTTATCCTTGTAGCTACCTCGGGAGACACGGGAAAAGCAGCTCTTGAGGGATACAAGGACATTGACCGTATAAAGATCATGGTATTCTACCCTGTTGACGGTGTAAGCAAGGTACAAAAGCTTCAGATGGCAACGCAAGCGGGCAACAATGTTAACGTATGTGCTATCAGAGGCAATTTTGACGACGCTCAGACGGGCGTAAAGACAATTTTCTCCGATACAACGGCAAAAGAAAAGCTTCTTGAAAACTCCTACATACTGTCAAGCGCCAATTCAATCAACTGGGGACGTCTTGCGCCTCAGATAGTTTACTATGTATCCGCATACTGCGATCTCCTCAACGCAAAGGAAATCGAGTACGGCGAGACAGTCAACGTTTGCGTTCCCACGGGTAACTTTGGTAATATTCTTGCGGCGTTCATCGCGAAGAATATGGGCGTACCGCTGAATAAATTTGTTTGCGCGTCAAATGCCAATAATGTTCTTACAGATTTTCTCGAAACAGGTACATATGACCGCAACCGTAAGTTCCATCTTACTATGTCTCCTTCAATGGATATTCTTATTTCGAGTAACCTTGAACGTCTCCTCTATTTCTCGTCCGATGCCGATACCACCGCCGAATATATGGCAGAGCTCAGCCATAACGGAAAATACACTGTAAGCGACGCTATCAAGGCTAAGATCTCCGAAAACTTCTGCGGATATTTTGCAGACGAGGAAGAGACATCCGCGACGATCCGTAAATATTTTAACGAATACGAATACCTTGCAGATACACACACTTCCGTAGCGCTTGCTTGCGCAGAAAAATTCATTACAAAGAACGGCGACGGCAAAAAAATGATCGTAGCATCTACCGCAAGCCCATACAAGTTTGCCGCAGACGTTTACGGATCGATTGCAGGAAAGAGTGCTTCCGAAGGTACAGGCGCACTTGACGACCTGTCTGCTCTTACAAATACGGAGATCACGCTTCCTTTAAGAGATCTTGATAAGAAAGAGATCCGCTTTACAAAAGTAATCGATTCCTCCGAAATGCTTAACGAAGTTTACAACTTTATGTAATCTATATAGCCGATGTCGGGTTGCCGTACGTTGTACGGCAACCCTTTCGGATGTGTTACTTTCTTTCCTTAAAGGTAGCACAAACTGTTTCGGTACTGCTTGTAGCATTGCAAGGACCAACAGATATTTGACCTGCTGTACAATAGGTCTCACAATCGTGATACATACAGTTTTTAACATCACACTTGATTCCCTTGATGTGCTCCTTGCTACATCCACCCATAGTATTCTCGTTATTCATTTTCATATCCTCCTTTATTGGAATACTTCTATTATTCTCAATAAAGCGCTCTTTAATTCAAAAAATGAAAGGAGGTCTTATATGTCTTTATATGTGATAGCTGATCTTCATCTTGACATCAAAAGTAATCAAAAATCAATGGAAGTCTTTGGAAACAGATGGAAAAATTACGTTTCAAAAATTCAAAAAAATTGGACACGCCTTGTCACCGATAATGATACTGTCGTAATACCTGGAGACATCTCATGGGCACTTACTCTGAACGACTCGTTATATGACCTCAAATGGATAGATGCTTTGCCCGGAAAAAAGATATTCTTAAAAGGTAATCACGATTTTTGGTGGTCAACCAAGTCAAAAATGCAACGATTTTTTTCAGAAAACGAAATAACCACCATCGATATTATAAGCAATAATGCGTATGAATCCGAGGGATTTATCATATGCGGTTCTCGCGGTTGGTTTACCGACCGTTCCATGCAAACGGCGTCGCAAAACGTTGATTATTCCAAAATAATAAACCGCGAAGTTATACGCTTAAGGATGTCTCTTGACGATGCGCAAAGACTTCAAAAAGATACAGAAAACGAAATTATTGTTTTTCTGCACTTCCCTCCCGTTTGGGGAGATTTCAGGTGTGAGGAGATATTACAGCTTTTAAATGAATATAATATAAAACGCTGTTATTTCGGACATATACACAGCAGTTACAGTTTACCGACCGAATTTTTTGAGGGAGATATACGCTTAAAACTGATTTCTGCGGATTTTCTTGATTTTATACCGCAATTTATTGGATAAATTCGAGAAAAACTATTGACAAAACCGTAAAAAAAAAGTACAATATATGATGTATGTAAAAATTTATATTTATCAAGCGGAGGTTTAAACCAAATGAGTTTAACAAAATCTGAAGTAATTGAAAAGAACAGATATGAATTACAGTTCTCGGTAGACAAAGCGACATTCGATGCCGCTGTAAGTGCTGTTTACCGCAAGCAGGTAAAGAATATCACAGTACCCGGTTTCAGAAAGGGTAAGGCTCCCCGTTCCGTTATCGAAAAGATGTACGGCACAGGCGTATTTTATGAAGATGCTATCAACGATCTCATCCCTGCTGCATACACAGAAGCGGCTAAAGAGTCTGCTCTTGAGATCGTAGGTCAGCCCGAGTTCGACGTTGTATCCATCGACGAGAACGGACTTGTACTCTCTGCAAAGGTTTATGTAAAGCCTGAGGTTGAGATCAAGGACTATTGCGGAATTGAAGTTGAAAAGGAAGTAGAAGCCGTAACCGACGAAGATGTCGATAGAGAAATTGAGACGGTTCGCGAGAGAAACTCCAGAGAGATTGATGTAACCGACCGTGCCGCTGAAATGGGCGATACCACTGTTATTGATTTTGAAGGTTTCTGCGACGGTGTTGCTTTTGAGGGCGGCAAGGGTACAGATTATGCGCTCAAGCTTGGCTCGGGATCCTTCATTCCCGGATTTGAGGAGCAGATCGTAGGCAAGAACATCGACGAGGAATTTGATGTAAACGTTACGTTCCCCGAAGAGTATCATGCTGCTGAACTCGCAGGCAAGCCTGCCGTATTCAAGGTAAAGATCCACGCTATCACACACGTTGAGCTTCCCGAGCTTGATGACGATTTTGCAAAGGATGTTTCCGAATTCGATACTTTTGATGAATACAAGGCAGATATTAAGGCAAAAATCGAAAAGAGACATGAAACAGCCGCTGAGAACGCTGTCGAGGATAAGCTTGTTGAGGTTCTTATTGAAAAGCTTGAGGCTGACATTCCCGAGGCAATGTATGAGATTGAAACAGAGAACTTTGTTCGTGACTACGATACAAGACTCCGTTCGCAGGGACTTGATCTCAAGACATACTTTAAGTACACAGGCATGAACCTTGACTCTCTCCGTGAGCAGATGAGACCTCAGGCAGAGCGTCAGGTAAAGGCAAGACTCGCGCTTGAAAAGATTGCTGCTCTTGAGAACATCGAAGCTACCGAGGAGGAGATCAACGGTGAATATGAAAAGATCGCTTCTTCTTACGGTATTGAGGTACAGCAGGTTAAGGACAGCATTGATGCATCCGCTATCGCTGATGATATGAAGGTAAAGAAAGCTCTTGATCTTGTAAAAGAAAAGGCTTTTATCAAAACAAAATAAATCAGAATAAATACTTATTTATGCGCAACAATTAGTTCGGAGGTATTGCATGTATAACAATATTTATAACGCATTGGTTCCCATGGTGGTTGAACAGGACGGCAAAGGTGAACGCTCTTTTGACATCTTTTCCAGACTTCTCAATGACAGAATTATATTTCTGTCCGATGAAGTAAACGACGCGACCGCTTCTTTGGTTGTTGCACAGCTTCTCTTTTTGGAAGCAAAAGATCCCGATAAGGATATTTCCTTTTACATCAATAGCCCCGGCGGTTCTGTAACCGCCGGAATGGCTATTTACGATACAATGAACTTCATTAAGTGCGACGTATCCACTATTTGCATAGGTATGGCAGCAAGTATGGGAGCATTTTTGCTCTCGGCAGGAGCTAAAGGAAAGCGTATTGCTCTTCCCAACAGCGAGATCATGATCCACCAGCCTTTAGGCGGAGCAAAAGGTCAGGCAAGCGACATTAAGATACAAGCCGAGCTTATATTGAGAACAAGAGATAATCTCAATAGGATCTTGGCTCAGAATACAGGTCGTTCCATAGAAGAAATTGCAAGGGATACAGAACGCGATAACTTTATGACCGCACAGCAAGCGCTTGAATACGGTCTTATTGACAAAATATTCGAAAAAAGAGCGTAAAACAAGTATCTGAAAGGAAAGATACATGGCAAATACAACCAAGAACAATTCAGGCATTAGATATTGCTCCTTTTGCGGAAGAAAAGAAAATCAAGTAAATTTTTTAATTCCCTCCCCTACGGGCGCCTATATTTGCGATTTCTGCGTTGATGCCTGCCAACAGCTTATCTATGAAAATACTGTTACCGATGAAAACAATATAGACAGCCTTACGTTTGAAACACTTCCAAAGCCTATGCAGATAAAGGCTACTCTTGACGAGTATGTGATAGGTCAGGACGAGGCTAAGGTCGCTCTTTCGGTTGCAGTTTACAATCACTATAAAAGAATTCTTTATAAAAACAATTCCAAGAATGAAGAGCCGCAAATCGATCTGCAAAAAAGTAACGTTCTTCTGATTGGTCCTACGGGAGTGGGAAAAACTTACCTTGCACAGACCTTGGCAAGATCATTGAAGGTTCCTTTCGCCATCGCAGATGCTACAACGTTAACAGAAGCGGGATACGTAGGAGAAGACGTTGAAAATATTCTTCTTCGCCTTATTCAAGCTGCTGATTACGACATCGAGCTTGCGGAAAAAGGAATAATCTATATTGACGAAATAGACAAGATCGCAAGAAAGAGTGAAAACCGCTCGATTACGCGTGACGTATCGGGTGAGGGCGTTCAACAGGCTCTTCTGAAGATTCTTGAAGGTACTGTTGCAAACGTACCTCCTCAGGGCGGAAGAAAACATCCTAATCAGGAATTTATTCAGATAAATACTCAAAATATCCTGTTTATATGCGGCGGAGCATTCGAAGGTCTTAATAAGCTTATCGAAAAGCGTCAGGGAAATCAATCCATCGGATTTTCAAGCGAGATCAAGAAAAAAGACGAAAAGAAAAAGGATGGCGTATTTAAAGACGTCGTTCCGCATGATATTGTAAAATTCGGGCTTATCCCCGAGCTTGTGGGACGTATTCCCGTTATCGTCACTCTTAACGATCTTGACAAAAACGCGCTTGTAAGAATACTGAGAGAACCAAAAAATTCCATCATCAAGCAGTATGAAAAGCTTTTTGAGATAGACGGGGTAACACTTAATTTTGACGATGCCGCCTTGACCGCAATAGCGGAAAAAGCAATCGACAGAAATACGGGTGCTCGCGGGTTGCGTTCTATCATGGAAACACTTATGATGCCCGTAATGTATGAAATCCCATCACGCGACGACATATCAGAGATCACTATTAACGAAAACTGTGTAAAAAATGAGGCTCTTCCCGAATACGTTATAAAAGAAAAAATTCTTTTGGACGACACGCCAAAAATAAGCGGAGAGTTAGAGTAAAAAATACAGGAAGCATATTAAAAAAATGCTTCCTGTATTTTTATTTTAATAAAAGGTAGCTACTTCTTGTTTTGGAGCAACGGCAAATTCCGTCGCTTCAACATAAAGCACGGGACCGGGCTGCTTGTAAAGCTTACTGTTTTCTATTTTTATTCTTCCCTTTACTGTCAGCCAATCTCGCGTTTTTAGCTTTTGAGGCGTTTGAAATACGCAAATAAGTCCTCCGTATTGAATATCATCCGCGCAACAAGTCATAATGTGTCTGCCGATTATAACAGAATTTTTGGGAAGTCTGTTATCTACGCACACAATTCCTTTGAATTTTACTGTTTTTCCGTCATAGCTTTCCATATTTTCTGACAGTTCTCTATACCATATTGCATAGTCTTCGTCTTTGATTTCAATAACAGGTGCATCGATGTCAAACGGTAACGGATCTTCTATTTCGTCGTATTCAACGTGACCGTCAGGGTAGTCATAAACTATCGCCGCGCGTCTTGTGACACCGCGTATTATCTTGTGTATCTCCTCTTTATCAATATCATCGGGCGTTCTGTTAAGAACTATCATTTCAGCGTCCACCATCTTATCGTACGCAAGCTGACGCATATTGTTATTGTAGCTGATAAACGTATTTGCATCCGCAAACATCATATTCTGATATATCGCCCAATTCGATGGCATATTTGCATATAACCGTTCAAGCAGCCACATACCGTTATACTCAATAATGATCCTATCTATTTTTCTGTCTTTCGTAAGGGCTATAAGATTAGCTTTTGTGATCCATTCCTCGTCTTCAATATATTCAATTCTGACATTCTGTCCCCAAAACTGAGTAGGATCAAGCTCCTCTACACCTTCCTCACACATCAGAACCAGTGTTTTTTCGCCGCTGTTGAAGTTTTCATCATTCAGCGACTCTTGTATTATGTGAGTCTTTCCGCCCTCCAGAAAGCCTGTAAACAGGTACACAGGCAACTTCATATTTTACTCCTTTGCTCCGAACAACTCTGCAAGAGCAGCCTCGTTTATGTGTGCGCCGATAACACAGAACTTGCCGATTGCAGCAGGCGCTCCCGTTCTTACGTTGGGTTCTTCGGGAATATAATCAAAATAGATCCACTCACCGTCAAAACCCTCAACAAATCCCTTAGCTCTCAATATCATTCCGTATTTTTCGCTGTCTCCAAGAGCCGACAAAATAGTGTTTATTTTATCAACTGTATATTTTCTGACAGTCTCTGTTCCCCAACTTGTAAATACTTCATCGGCATGATGATGGTGATGATGGTCATGATCGTGCTCGCAGCAATGATCGTGATGGTGATGATACTCATGCTCGTCGTGATCGTGCTCACAGCAACGATCGTGATGGTGATGATACTCATGCTCGTCGTGATCGTGCTCGCAGCAATGATCGTGATGGTGATGATGCTCATCATGATCATGCTCACAGCAATGATCGTGGTGATCATTGTTGTGATGATGGTGATGGTGATGCTCGTCATGATCATGGTGATGATGTCCGCACACAGGGCAAGTATCATCCTCATCCATAAGTGCTTTGAGCTCATCCTCCATAGACACCTTATTTTCCATGGCATCTATCATTGTCTTTATATCAAGCTTACCCGAGGGCGTTGTAACTATCATAGCCTCTTCATTGTGAGCTCTGACAAGGGATAACGCCTCAGAAAGCTTATTTTCTGTTGTTTTATCCGTATGACTGAAGAAAATACAGCCCGCATGAGATATTTGATCATTGAAAAACTCACCGAAGTTCTTCATATACATCTTACACTTATTTACGTCAACAACGACAACAGAGCTATTGAGAACCGCTCCGTCTATTTCTGCCGATATAACAGCCTTTGTGACGTCGCTGAGCTTGCCTACTCCCGAAGGTTCAATGAGGATCCTGTCGGGCGCATATTCCTCTACGACCTGCTTGAGCGCCTTGCTGAAATCTCCGACAAGAGAACAACAGATACATCCAGAGTTCATTTCGGCAATCTGAATTCCCGCGTCCTGCAAAAATCCACCGTCAACACCTATCTCACCAAATTCATTTTCTATCAGAACGATTTTTTCACCTTCAAAGCCTTCCTTAATAAGTCTGTTTATCAAAGTAGTTTTTCCTGCTCCGAGGAAGCCTGAAATAATATCTATCCTTGTCATTTTTGTACACTCCAAAATAATATTTTAAAGCAGAGGAGCACGAAGCTCCTCTGCTTTTACAGGTTTCAGGTTTATAAAATTAAGCCTTGTTAACAGAACCGAAGAGCTCCATCTTCTCTTTTACAGTTGCCTTGATAGCCTCTACACCGGGAGCGAGAACCTTTCTGGGATCAAATCCCTTACCTTCAAGATCCTTGCCTGCCTCAATATACTTACGTGTAGCTGCAGAGAATGCAAGCTGACACTCTGTATTTACGTTGATCTTAGCAACGCCGAGGGATATAGCCTTCTTGATCATATCGGAAGGAATACCCGTGCCGCCGTGAAGAACGAGAGGCATATCACCCGTCTTCTGCTGAATAGCGTCAAGTGTATCGAAGGAAAGTCCCTGCCAATTTGCGGGATACTTACCGTGAATGTTACCGATACCTGCCGCAAGCATTGTAACACCGAGATCAGCAATCATCTTGCACTCATCGGGATCAGCGCACTCGCCTGCACCAACAACGCCGTCTTCCTCACCGCCGATAGCACCAACCTCTGCCTCAAGAGAAAGTCCCTTGTCAGCACAAACAGCAACAAGCTCCTTAGTCTTTGCAACGTTCTCCTCGATAGGATAGTGAGAACCGTCAAACATTACAGAAGAAAAGCCTGCTTCGATACACTTATAACAGCCTTCATAAGAACCGTGGTCAAGGTGAAGAGCAACGGGAACTGTGATATTCAGCTCCTCAAGCATACCGTTTACCATACCAACGATAGTCTTGTAGCCGCACATGTACTTACCTGCGCCCTCGGAAACGCCGAGGATAACAGGAGACTTGAGCTCTTCAGCGGTAAGCAGAATAGCCTTTGTCCACTCAAGGTTGTTGATGTTGAACTGTCCGACAGCATATTTGCCGGCCTTTGCTTTTGTTAACATTTCTTTTGTTGAAACTAACATTTTTATATAGCTCCTTTAAAAAATTTATCTTTTACTATTATACACCATATTCAGCTAAAAATCAAGTGTAACATTAAAATATTTTTCCGATTTATTAAAAAATTAACAAATATTCGGTAGATATTCACATTGCCGAATGATATACTATTATAAACAGCTTTATTTGGAGGCTTTATGGAAAACAAAATTGACGGTAATGATATGGAAATACTGTTGGGTGAGATATATGACGCGCTCTGCGAAAAGGGCTATGATCCTGCGCGCCAGATAGCGGGATACATACTTTCCGAAGATCCCGTGTATATAACAGATTGGAAAAATGCCAGAGGAAAGATCGTTAAGATCGACCGTGATAAGCTACTGATAGCACTGATCGATAACTATTTTAAAAAATAAGGACGGAGGCAATTATTATGAAAAGGCAAAAACTGTTTAAAATGATAATTGCCTTTTTCTGTCTCATCTTTGTTTTAATATCTGCTTTAGGTACCTTCTCCGTGTGCGCGTCGGACTCGTTTCCCGACGTATCGGGAGTAAATCAAGTGTATCTTTACAATTATGAAAGCAACAAGATCATATATAGTAAAGGCTCAGGAACATCAAGCATCGCCCCCGCCTCAACGGTAAAAATAATGAGCGGACTTTTGGCGATAGAGCATCTTGCTGACAGACGTGATGAATACGTTACTCTTACAAAGGATATGCTTGACGGTGTGGAGGGTTTTACTATAAATCTTAAAGCTGGAGATACCTTAAAAATAAACGATCTTCTATACGGACTTATATGCGGCGGAGGAAACGATGCTGCAATCGTTTTGGCAAATATATGCTCGGGAAGCGTTGAGAGCTTTGTGGCAGAAATGAACAGTACCGCGCTCTCTTTCGGAATGAAAAACACCAATTATACCAATCCAACGGGTATCGATGACACAGCAATGAATACAACATTGAATGATACGGTCATCATATCAAAAAAAGCAATCGAAAACGAGCTTTTTGTAAAGATCGCCTCCTCTGTAAATCACACATACACATTAAGGGACTCTGCCGAGACAAAAACAATCGCTAACAGAAATGCTCTTATAAGCAGTTATTCTGCCATTGGGTATCAAAATAAAAGGGTCAATGGATTAAACGCAGGCATGACCGATCGGGGCGGATATTGCGTATCCGCCTACGCATCAAACGGACAGGACACCTATCTATGTATCGTAATGGGCGGTATAGAAGCTACTAATGGTAAGCTAATGTCTTATTCTGTTGTAAACTCTCTGCTCTCTTATGTATTTGAAAATTACACTTATACAAAAATCGCCGAAAAAGGCGACGTTATCGGAGAAATAACGGTAGACCTTGCGCTTCCCACTAACGGAAGTCAGGCGGTCACGGTAAATTGCATACTTGAAAATGACATTTACGCCTTTGCTCCGAGCAATATAAATTATGACCGCGATCTCACATATAAGACATATTTTCACGCAGACGAGCTTACGGCTCCCGTTTATGAAAATACAATTGTCGGCGGCGTTGATATATACTACGAAGATAATTATATCGCAAGCGCAAGGTTGCTTACAGAAAGCTATATACAAGAAAGCTCACTATTAGTCACACTGGACAATATGAAGCAATTCACACTCTCGCGTACGATCCTTATATTCATTCTTATTCTTATCCCATCCGTGTTACTGTACTTTTATTTTACGGTTTGGAGAAGTAAGTTAAGAAAGAAAAAAGCAATCGAAAACGAACTCAAAAATAAAAAATAAGGTGATCTCTCACCTTATTTTTTCTTGTTTTTCTTATCAAACAACGGCGCAACAAGTCTGAAATTTTTAAAGCCCGTATAATAAGCTACCCATGATACAACAAGCGCGGGAATTATAAACACAAAATATGACCACCATGCCGATATCATAGTCGCTCCGTCAGCAGATATTTTTACGGACATCATAAGTCCCGTGTACATTCCGCCAAGCACCATATACGCAAGTCTTACTATCACTTCCATTGTCGAGGCAATACTTTCGTTCGGTATCAAATACGCCGCTACGATGAACAAGATCGCTATTAACAGCTTAGGTATATTCGCCACTGCCGAAATCAAAAGTCCCGTATGCGGACGGTAAGGCTTTTTACCCACGTCAACGGAAACTCTGTCCTTTGCGCCTATCTCCCACGTGGTGGTATATACCAAATACAAATAGAAAGCTATCGCAAAGGCACTTACCACGATAGAAAGCGTATTACTCTCTGCCGCGCTCGTTGCCATTGATAAAAGCGCTCCGAATATTGATATTGCAAACTGATTTAAAACGTCTCTTACTACGTTGTATGAATACTGTTTAAAAAAGGTTTTCATTGCTCCCCCAACAAATATTTACAGCAAGCATATGCCTTGTGCATATTATATTAAATTTTTTACCGATTTTCAATATGAAGAGAAAAAAATTTACACTTTATCCACTAAATTATCACCGAATGTTATATAATATATTATACAGATAAAGTTGGAGGCAACAAAATGGCTAACAAAATTCCGCTTAACACTCTTCCCTCTTTGGTTCGTGAGTTTGCATCATATAAAACGGTCATCCAAAACGCATCTGATAAGACCGTGGCTGAATATATGCTCGATCTCCGCACGTTTTTCAGATATTTACGAGCAAGAGACTTAAAAATAAATGTCGAAGACACAGAAGCATTCGATAAAATAGACATCAGGGACATAGATATTGAGTACATAAGAAACATAACGGTTGAGGATATTTACGAATTTCTCACATACGCAGACCACACTAGAGGAAATATGGCAGCAGCTAAGTCGAGAAAGCTATCCTCAATAAAGGGATTTTTTAAATATCTTACCGTCAAAAGAATGATGCTCGAGGACAACCCTGCCGTAAATATCGAATCGCCGAAAAAGCAAAAGTCTATTCCGAAATTTTTATCCCTTGAAGAGAGCCTGCTTTTACTTGAGGCGGTAAGAAATGACAGCGACTCCTCCTCAAGAATACGCGATTATGCAATAATAACATTGTTTTTGAACTGCGGTATGCGTGTTTCTGAGCTTACAGGAATAAACATACCTGATGTGGACAAGCAATTGCGCTCTATGACGGTAACGGGAAAAGGTAACAAACAACGCATCATATATTTGAATTCCGCCTGCCGCGACGCACTCGCTGAATATCTCGAAGAACGTCTCGGCGAGAAGCATATCAAAGCCAACACCAACGCTCTCTTTTTGAGCAGTCGGGAACAAAGGATCAGCGTTAAAACGGTTCAATGGATGGTATATAAATATCTTGATCTTGCAGGACTTGAATCCAAGCACTATTCGGTACACAAGCTCAGACACACCGCTGCAACGCTTATGTATCAATCGGGAAACGTAGACGTCCGAGTGCTCAAGGATATTCTCGGTCACGAGCAATTGAATACAACGCAGATCTACACACACGTCAGCAACCGAAGTATGGAAGAAGCTATGGAGCACAATCCTCTTTCAGATATAAAGCGTACGAATAAAGATCAATAAGCAAATGACCTCAAGGAAGTATCCCTGAGGTCATTTTTGAGTATTCAGTTAATTCTGTTGATCTCATCCTCGCTGATAACCTCTATGATACCCGTATCAACGTAATCACCGAGCTTTTGTTCAACATAGCTTTGGTCTATAGCACTGTTACCCGTAAGCTCGGGAGGTATCTCACCGAACAAAGTTCTGTATATCATATGCGCTCCAACATATCCAGCCAAAGAAGTACTGTGCTTATGCGTATCGTTTATGCAAAAATCATTGTAATCAACACCCTCATCTATAAGCATATCCACCTCGCCCTTCCAATCAAGAAAAACGGAATAGTCGTATTTTGAAACTGCAGTATCTATAGCCGACTCGCTTTCATTATGAGCAGGAAAGATAAAGAGCTTTGTATTTGAATATCGGCAAGCCTCAACTATTACTTCAAGAGCATCTGCGTCCGAATACGAATAAAATCCGCACATAAACAACGCGTCTACCTCTCCGCTGCGGAGAGCGCTCAATGTTGCGTCATCCACAGAATACGTTCTGCTTACCGTAGCATATCCGATCGAAATTGCATCTACGTTATGTCTGTATCTGCACATATCATTAAGGATAGTTCCGATACTTGACGAACTTATAAAGCTGTTTCCGAGTATCATAATGTTAGCACCGCGACGAATAACGCTGTCAGACAACTTATAGCTTGCCATATCAGGTATTGAGCTTGCCTCCATGCAGGCAATGTTGTACAGCACTTTATTAGCCGCAAATTCATCGAATTCAACGTAATTCACGGTTATATACACAGTTCGCTGTACTCCCTTATCAGCAGTGTAATCTATTGTGTAATAATGAACGTATTCACCCTCCGAAAGTCTGTTTATAGTGTGAACAGCAGAAATTCCGTAATAAATGAAATCATCTGAAAATTCACAGTTGTGCTTACCTACATATTCGTTCGCCTCGGTACTTATAAGACCTATATTGATTCCGTCTCTGACAATATCCAATCCACCGTCAGCCCTTTTCGACAAAACAACATCCTTTGGCAATGCAGTTGAAATCACGGTATTGTCGCTCCCCACGGAAAACTTCACCTTGCCAAAGTTCTTACTTTCCACACAAACAATATCCTTATAGCTCGTTCCCGCCTTATCTGTTTCGTACGTCTCAACCGTTTCCTCTGCTTCTTTTGTCTCTTCGATATTATCGGCTTTTAAAATTCTTATGATAAATCCGCAAGAACTAAAGCAAAATACGGTACATACCATCAAAACAAGAGAAATTATTTTTTTTAACATAGCAGACCTCCTTAACCTTTTTATCATTTTACCACTTTTTTATCATTTTGTCAATAAAAAACTCTATGCGCGAACACATAGAGTTTTCGTATTTTAAAGTATAATGCAAATAAGCCCTCCGCTTCCCTCGTTTATGATACGTTCAAGAGTTTCCGAAAGCTTAAGTCTCGATTCTTCGGGCATATGCTCAAGCTTTGTATGTAAGCCCTCATTGACAAGCTCGTAAAGGCTCTTTCCGAACACATTAGATTCCCATATTTTACCTGGCTCTCCCTCAAATTCCTTAAGCATATATTTTACAAGCTCCTCGGATTGCTGTTCTGTGCCGACGATAGGATTTATTACCGTTTCAATATTTGCCCTTATAAGATGAATGGATTGCGCTGAGGCAGATAGACGTACTCCGTATCCTCCCGATTGTTTGACTATCTCAGGCTCTTCAAGATGCAGATCCTCTATGCTCGGCATTACTATACCATAGCCCTTATCTTCTGCCATAGCAAGCGCTTCGGCAACTCTATCATACTGACTTTTCGCTCCCGCAAGATCGCGCAACAGCGAAATAAGCGCGTTTTCATCTGTAATATCAAATCCCGTCAGTTCGCTAAGTACAGAATAATACAATTCATCATCAAAGCATATACTTATCTTCGCCTTTCCCGTACCGAGATCTATCTCGTCAACAGAATAATCTTCAATAAATTCATTATTTTCAAGCTCGGAAAATGCTTTCTTTATATCCCCCGTTTTCTTTATTTTATCGGCGCAAGCACATACAGACGCGCGCAAGGATAACTTTATCTTATGGTCATTCTTTAACGCGCCTATCCACGACGGAAGCTCCACGGAAAGCTCCGAAACGGGAAATTCATGCAAAACGAGCTCAAGTATGTGGCTTATATCCTCTGCATCAAGGTCAATACAGCTTACGAGAGCAACGGGAACGTTGTATTTTTCTTCAAGCTCATACGCTAAAGCAATTGCCGACTCTGAGGTAGGCTCTGCCGAATTAAGTATCATAGCAAACGGCTTTCCGAGAGCTTTCAGTTCGTTTACGATGCGTTCCTCTGCGGGAACGTAACTTTCTCGTGATATTTCACCTATAGTTCCGTCAGACGTTATGAGCATTCCTATTGTCGAATGTTCTTTTATAACCTTTTCTGTTCCCATTTCGGCAGCTTCAACAAACGGCATAGGCTCTTCCTGCCACGGTGTATGTACCATCCTCGGCTGACCGTTTTCGATAGTGCCCAACGCTTCTGACACAATATATCCAACACAATCTATCATTTTGACTCTCATGGAGGCACAATCGTCTATTTTGATATTTACCGCCTCATCAGGAACAAATTTGGGCTCTGTTGTCATTACTGTCTTGCCCGCGGCAGATTGCGGCATTTCATCTCTCGCACGATCTCTTGAATATCCGTCATCAATATTCGGCAAAACCAAGGACTCCATAAAACGCTTTATAAATGTTGACTTTCCCGTCCGAACAGGTCCTACTACCCCGATATATATATCGCCGCCCGTTCTTTCCGCAATATCCTGGTAAATTGAATGTTCAGCCATAATAAATCCTCCCATATATTTTACAGTTAAAATATATGGGAGGTAAGTGTTTTTTAGAACATTAAAGCTTTTGCTCGGCAATTATTTTATTGATTTCATTTATCGCGCCCGACGGTAATATACCGTCAAGCGGCTCTCCGTTCAATATTTTTCCGCGAACTGCGGTAGAGCTTACATCTGTAAGCCTTTCATTTGCTTGAAGCAATACTGTCTGAGCCTCGGGATAATGCGCACTGTTATACTCCGCCATGCTTCTTTCATATTCAAGATCGATGTCATTTCTGTATCCCTTGACTATCGCCACTGCAGACAGATCTCTGGCAAGCTCCCAAAGCATTCCCTCCGAGCATATGACCTCTACGTTCGGTATATCAGCAACAGCGGCTTTCGCAATATTCGTACGCTGCGATATGTTGAACATATAATTTTTATTTGAATTTATCATTACCGCAAGGTAAACTTTGTCATACTCCTCCGACGCCCGCCTGAGAATGTCGATATGCCCGTTGGTTATGGGATCAAAGCTCCCGGGAACGATAGCAATACTTTTTTCTTTCTCTTTCATATTTATTCCTTTACGATCTCAAGTAACGTAATTACCGTTTTACTGTATCTTGACGAACGCTTAACGCAATATATCCGTTCAAGCTCGGGCGCTCCCTTCAGTAGCTCATCAAAATCACTTTCACAAACAATTACGGACGTAGGCTTCAGGAACTCGTATTCATACAACGCTTTGAGAACAGGCTGATACGCCCCCGAAGCATACGGCGGATCAAGAAATACTATATCAAACTTCTGACCTCTGTTTCTCTTTATATAATCCAACGCATCGGCATTTTTTATTTCGCAACAATCGTCAAGCTTGGTTTTTATCGCGTTTTTTTCCATTATTTTTATCGCATTTTTTGATCTGTCGATCAAGACCGCGCTTGATGCACCTCTACTCAATGCCTCCAGAGCCATTTGCCCCGAGCCCGAAAAAAGGTCAAGCACCCTGCGCCCTTCAATATCAAATTGAAGCATTGAAAACACGGCTTCCTTTACTCTTTCAGCCGTAGGACGTGTTTCAAGTCCTTCAAGCGTTTCAAGCCTCACACCCTTTGCTTTACCCGTAATAATCCTCATCATGCTCAATTCTCCGTATCATCGTCGTTTGAATGAAAATAATTATAAATATTATATACATCCGCATTTGTAATGCCCTTGATTGCCCTCAGATCTTCTTCAGACGCACTTTTTATGGCTCTGAGGGTTCCCATAGCCAAAAGAAGCTTTTTAGCTTTATATGGGCCTATTCCCTGTATTTTTTCAAGGGACGAATGTTTCATAGTTTTTCTCTTGGCATTCGTAGTCCGTCCAACAGTGAAGCGATGTACCTCTTCCTGTATCTTATATATAAACATAAATACAGACTGCTCTCTGGCGATGTTTATCTCCTCGTTTTCAGTACACAGCGCTCTTGTCTTATGAAAGTCATCCTTTACCATACCGAATACGGGAATATCGAGTCCGACCTTTCGTATTGCTTCTTTTGCAACGGCAACGTGTCCCTTTCCTCCGTCTATCAGTATAAGATCGGGATATTCGGAAAAAGAACCGGTGCTGTCGTTAAGATGTTCAATTCGTCTTGTTACAGCCTCATACATCGATGCGTAATCATCGGTCTTACCGACTACCGATCGGATATTGAAAGAACGGTAATCTTCCTTCGAAGCCTTGGTATTTTTGAATACTACCATTCCTGCGGTGATATTTTCCGTTCCGATATTTGATATATCGTACGCTTCTATTCGCTCAGGGATCGTTTCAAGTCTCAACAGCCTTGCCAAGGTGTACAGTACCTCTTCATCTTTTTGCACATTTATCCTGTTCTGATTTACCTTTTCTTCGGCATTACGTACACATATCTTGCAAAGCTCATTCATTTGTCCGCGCTCAGGCTGTCTGATAGCCACCTTACTTCCGAGACGCTCAGATAAAAACGCTTCAAGGTCCGCTTTATCTCCGTCCTCAAGCTCGAAAGAAATAACGATCAGCTTCGGTATATAACTACTCATCATATAATGCTCTACCAAAAATGCGGACAGAGCCCCGCTATCTGTAAGCGCCTCGGCATTCAGTGAAAAATCGTTTTTATTCGCAACAACACCGTCTCTGATATACATTGTCGAAATACACGCAAAGGAGTTATCGTAATATAATCCGAAAACATCCGTATTTGTGTTTGGATCTGCTACCACGTTTTGCTTCTGACTCAATTGCTGGAGAGCTTTTATCGTATCTCTGCATCTTGCCGCCGCCTCAAACTGTTCGTTCTCAGCGTAATCACACATTTTTTTTGTCAACAGATCAACAGATGCCTTGGTATGTCCCCTCAAAATATCTGCCGCGCACTTTATAAGCTCGGAATATTCTTCCTCCGATACATTACCCGTGCATACTCCGCAACATTTTCCCATTTGGTAATATATACAGGGGCGTTCCTTACCTATATCCCTTGGAAAAGATCTTTTGCAATTCGGTATTCCGAGAGTTTTATAAAGTATATCGAGTATAGAAAATACCGTCGATACACCAGAGAACGGTCCGAAATATTTTCCCTTGTCGGAGCTTCGCGTTCGGGTAAAAACCACTCTTGGATATGCACCTGCGGTGATTTTTATATACGGATAAGATTTTGCGTCCTTGAGCTTTATATTATACTTTGGCGAATATTGCTTTATAAGGGTATTTTCAAGCGTAAGCGCCTCGATCTCGGTTTTGCATACAATATATTCGAAATTATCCACTCTGCTTACCATTTGCAGAGTTTTGGTATTTTTCTTACTTTGTTGAAAATATTGCGACACACGATTTTTCAGCTTTCGTGACTTACCAACGTATATGACCTTTCCGTTTCTGTCCTTCATTATATACACACCGGGACAAAGCGGTAAGGTATTTGCCTTTTTCAAAAGCTCTTCCTTTTTTTCATATGTCTGCAACATATTTCCCCCAAAAATTTTTACGCGTTATACGGTAATAAAAACGGGCTGTAAACACAGCCCTAAAATTATTTATTCTGCAAAGCCTGTTTGAACAAGCGCAACCAACTCATCGATTGCAGTGTTTTCATCCTGACCGTCAGCAAGCAACGTAACCGTCATTCCCTTAGCAATTCCCATAGAGAGAACTCCGAGAAGGCTCTTCGCATTCACCTTGCGATCATCCTTTTCTATCCAAATGGAGCTCTTAAAAGAATTTGCTTTTTGAATGAAAAAGGTAGCAGGTCTCGCATGCAAACCAATATTGTTCGTTATAGTAACTTCTCTTTGTGTCATATATCATGCTCCTGTTTTCAATAAAACTTACCCGTAATCTAACAAGTTTTTTACTATATATAATAGTATATCAAAAAATCCCCACAAAATCAATAGTTAAATATTAGTGATTTTAAATGAATTTTTTTGACAAAAAACCTTTTTTATTCTCATTTTGTACACATTGTGACAAAACCGAGCATAAAAGCCTTCTGTTTATTCGGCAGCAACGATGTTTGTAACGGTTATTTCAACGGTCACAAGGTCGGTTTTTACCGCGATCTTATCTCCTGCTGCTAAATAATCAGTTCCTCCCACAAGGAAACCGCCGTCCTCCGAATAAGTACCGCGGCACTTCATTCTGCCTGATGCATCTATCCTTGTATTTACGGGATAGGAAACCTCCACAGCGCGATTTTCACCGTCGGGAATAAAATTCTTGATGGCAGGTACTACGATCAGCGCGTTCTTTGCGTCCTCTGAAGCCTCTATCAGCGTTCCAAGCTCTTCACCGCTATCGTTATTATAATATACCTTGTCCCCCACGTTGATATAATTTTCAGTACTGTAAAGTATGTCGCTTATTTCGAACGATACCACATAATCTTTTAAATTTTTATTTCCTGTGAGCATATCCAAAATATTATATCTGAAATATACACCCGCGACTGCTGTAAGTATCAAAATAATTATCACAACGTCAAGCGCCCTAAATTTAACGCCGTTGTTTGTATTTTCAGTATCTTTTACACGTTTTTTTCTCATAGCGCAACCCCCATCCTTTAATATTCGGTAACACCGACGCAATATCCCTCGCATTTAAAATTGGGGAATTTCAACGCCATTTTCTCACCAACAGCTATCCGAGTGGATTCTACGGAATAGCCTTCTCCCTCAGAAAAGGTTGCCGCAACCGTGATAGTAACAAGTACGTTGTACTTATTTGGATATTCGACAGGAGTCACAGTGTATTCTTTTATAGCCTCTCCGCCTTCATCGCGCACAGTTTCAACTGTTTTATATTCAATATATTTTGTATTATTTACCATGGTAACGGTTCCAATGTTGCTTTTTGTAACAGCATCACCCACCGCATCATTGGTTTTTATCATATCTATAAATGCCTCGTCAACATTGGTAAATTCAACCTCATACTGAATATTTCTTGTATCGTTACCCGTCCATTTCTTTATCAAAGAAATGGGAGAAAACGAATAAATGAGAGCTCCCAATATCAAAAGAAGAATAACTATCAGAGTAAAATCGACAAAATTAAATCGACCGTTCTTCTTTTTCTTCGACGATGCAGAATTTGTATTAACTGAACCGTTCATATTCTATCCTTTCCTTTACTCTTGATTTGTAACGATCGGTATATCGAAAAAATCCGCCATCTCATCCGTGCTGTGTCTGCGTTCCTCATCGCGCCCTACTCTTACGCAGGCAGATGCTATTGCCATCACCGCCCAGAAAAGGAAAAATATTCTGTAACTATACCAAGTAAGATCAAACATTCCAAATAAAAGCGAAGCAAGTATTGCGCAGAACGCCGCCGTAACTATAAGCTTTCCAGACATATCCTTGGAATTTTTTATATATTCGAAATTCATTTGCGTAAACAGAAAAATTATAAGTGCAAATGCAATGAGTCCGATAATACCCGTTCCAACTAATATTTGCAAAAACAAGCTATGGCTATGCTCTGCCGCCTCAATACCCGCATACGCATATTGCGGATAGATGTTCTGAAAAGCAGTAGAACCGTAACCTATTCCGCCCATAAAATATTCCTTTATCATATTTAGCGTGCCTCTCCAGGTATATACGCGATACATCGTAGAGGAATCCGCAAGGTCACCTATACTTGTAAATCTTCTCACAACAGATTGAGGCAAGAAAAAAGGTAAAAACGGCACAAACATACATGAAAGAAGCATATACCGCAAGGTCTTTCTGCTATATATCAGCAAAAACAGCACCAAACAAAAAATTGCAGCAAGCCAAGCGCCTCTTGACCATGTAAGAACTATACAGAGCAAAACGGAGGCTACGGATATAGCGCCTAACAGCTTAGCTCTTCCCTTTTGCGCACTTATCATCATATACAATGCAAAAGGTAATACGATAACGAGATATATCGCCAAAATGTTCGGATTATCAAAAAGTGACACCGCCCGTCCTTTTATATCGTAAAAATATTCAGTGTCGAGCCATGCTTCCGAAGAAAGAGAATTGAAAAAATACTGTCCAATACCTATAAATGCGACAATCGTACCCGACGTTACAAGCGCGGATATGCACCGACGTATCCATTGTTCGGTACGCATCAGATTGACAATAAGGAAATAACCAAGTATAAGCTCGCAGCTAAGCAATACTTCCTTGTATCCCTCAAATCCGCCCGCAGAAATAGCGCCCGAAAAATAGATTATTACAGCGAAAAATACGACTGCAAGGTCAATTATCTCAAATTTCAATATTCGCTTTCCACGTATCAGCTTTACAAGAAAGCTTACACAAATTATCAGTACAAGCAATCCGAGCATCAAAGCGGAGTACTCAAAGAACGATAAAAACGGAATGACAAACAGTGAGATCACAATACCGATCTCAGGAGACACGAATATAAGCGCCACCATCACCGTAAGCACGATAACAGAAAGTATGACCAACGGATGAACAGCCACTGTCAGTATGCCTAACGCCATACCGAAGAAGATCATAACATTGCTCTTCGCTTTACTTAAATTCGTCCTCTGCTTAAACACCTCTTCTCTGTACCCGAACACGTTGGAAAACAAAGCACCCAAAACTGCACTTTTTCCCACAGCAGAAGCAATATTATCATGCGACAGAAGCATAGGGATAGCGGATACGCACACTATGATACCTATTATGGCATAGCTTATATCAGCTTCTGAAATGACCGGAAGAAACAGACGAAGAAGGTAAATTATAACAACGTAGATACCAAATGAAAAAAAGAAATTTCCAAGTGTCCTCAGGGGCATTGTTACCAAGCCCTTGGAAGCTTTTGTTATCATATTGAGAATATAACTGCTTTCAAATTCTTTAGACAAAAATTTACGAAAATTTCTGAAATATTTTTTTATCAGCCCGCTGTTTGCAAAATGCGCCCTCAGATAGCTGTTATCAAAGGCTTCTTGCTCTTTTGTGTAAGAGGTAAATATCTTTCCGAAAAAGCTGTTTTTTATTGCGTTATATATGAAATCAGAGAATTTATCAAACAGAAAAAATATAAGGCTCACAGACACGATATTGGCAATATCGCCCGTATCGGCAGATCTATTTTTTCTTTTTTTCAACTCTTTGCCTCCTCTCATATTCTTCATACATATCGGGGCGATTTTTTTTCGTAGTTTCTATCGCCTTTTCGAGTCTCCATTTATCAATGTTTTCATGATGCCCCGAGATAAGTATATCAGGTACCGTTACGCCGTGAAAATCGAAAGGTCTTGTATATTGCGGATATTCGAGAAGACCGCTGGAGATACTTTCCTTTTCATAACATTCGGGATCGGACAAAACTCCGTCGACAAGCCTTGCCACACTGTCCACAAGAATACACGCAGGTATCTCACCTCCGGTTAGGACGAAATCTCCTATAGAGATTTCCTCGTCCACTATCTCGTCGATTATCCGTCGGTCAACTCCCTCGTAATGTCCGCAAAGAATAATGATATGATCATATCCTGACAGACGCTCCGCCGTTTTCTGATTTAAAACAGCTCCCGACGGAGACATATATATCACGCGCCGAGAATGCGAGAGTTCTTCATGTTTATCACAAATATCCTTGTAGCAGTCATATATAGGAGGAGCCATCATAAGCATCCCTTTGCCGCCACCGTACGGAGTATCATCAACACGGCGGTGCTTGTCCTTGGAGTAATCTCTTATGTTGTACGATGAGACCTCTATTGCTCCGCTTTTTTGCGCTCTGCCGATAATACTCTCTCCAAGAACATGATCGACAAGCTCGGGAAAGAGCGTCATAATATCAAATATCATAAATTCCCCCCGATCAATCGTCGAGCATCCCGTCGATGGGCGTAACGAATATACCGCTTTCGATATCCACATGGTCAACGAATTCAGGCACTACGGGAATCATACGCTCTCCGTTCGAAGTATTTACCACATATATATCCGATGCGCCTCTGTTTATTACTTCACTAAGAGTTCCGTAAATTTTACCGTCATTCGCATCTATAACGTTCAATCCCCTAAGGTCGGTGATAAAGAACTCTCCTTCTTCAAGTTCAAAATCTCCACGGTCAGCATAGACGGTAGCTCCTTTAAGCGCCAATGCGTCATCCATTGAATTTACCGTATCAAGCGTAACCACTACAAATTGCTTATAAACAGATGCTTTCAGCACTTTATTTTCGGAATATGAGCTTCCGTTTTTCAAATATAATTTTTTCAGCGCTGCAAGCTCCTCGGGTGTATTGCACCATGACTCAAGCTTCAAGCCTCCATGACAACCGTGTGTATTTATTACCTTTGCACATTCAATATAAGAACTTTTTGCCATATTATTATCTCCCAAATATACTGCAACCATCTACTTATCATTGTATCTTTATTATTATAGCACAAATCACATCTTATTTCAAGACTTTTGGAAATTTATTCTTTTATAAAAAATAATTCACAAAAAAGTCTTGCTTTTTTTGTGAAAGTATGATATTATATATGCAATTATGTTTATATTGGAGGAACAAAAAATGTTAGCTTTGGATTTCAGCAGCATTCTTTCATCTGCAGGTCCTATTCTTATTATGGCGGTCATTCTCGTGGCTATGTATTTTCTTATGATAAGACCTCAGAAGAAGCAGGAAAAAGAGACCAACGATATGCGAAATAACCTGAAGGTTGGAGATGAGATCACCACCATCGGCGGCATAATTGGAAAGATAGTCAGCATAAAGGAAGAAACGGTAATGATCGAGACCGGTCACGACCGCACGAAGATAAGAATTCTCAAGTCGGCTGTACGCAACGTAGACGTTCACGCAGAGGACGCTCAGGACTAAACCAAAAGTCTCTACGTTCGCATTGTAGCAGATATTTTTGAGAAACAAACAGAATACCTATTAACGTAAAAATGGACGGAGAGATCGAAACTCTCCGTCCATTTTTCTTGATCAAGCACAGCTTTATAAAAATAAAGTAAGTCGGCGGTCATTTAATAAAAAACAAACGTTCATGATCCTTGCTATCTATTCAAGGAAATCCACTTCGACAGCCGCTCCGTCCTTGATAAGATACGTTTTCACAGTATTGTGACTCACATGACATTTTACACGCACACCAAACAGCTCAAGCTCCGTATCGGTATCCAATCCATCAGTTTCATAAAGCCGTACTACCACTCCGTCTCCGTCCTCACTCTTTTTCACAGCAGTGACCGAAAGATTATCGGTGTCAAGATGCATTCCGCAGAACGTCATGGGCAAGTCACCCTTGTGGAAGGTCTCTATCACCGCCTCAAGAGGATGTTGAAGCTCTTCTGCGCGCCTTTCAATCCGACCGATAGACTCAAAGGGCATTATCCTATACTTGAAGCTATGCTCACCTTGATCCATATGGCGGCAAAAGTTATCTCTTAGCCCTTGTCCGTAATGGTCGGCAAAGATTGCGCTACGCAAAACGGTAAGCGACAACACACCATTCTCTGCATCAAAACTGTGCTTACAGTCATTGGCAACTGCAAGTCCACCTCTATCGTCAACAAGAGCGATCCAATCTCCGCACACCTGCTCACTTCCGTCGGTGGGACGCTCGATACTGCCAAAAGGTATCTTACAATAGGCTTTACCGCCCTCTGTGTTAGTCGGAAACAGCAGTTTAAGAATTTTGAAGCGCTCACGGTAATCTATAAGTACCTCCACGTCTATATAATCAGCATCGGGATATATGCGATAATCTCTGATGATCGTACTGTCACTTATTGTTTGTACCGTTCTTACCGTAGCTCTCACAGGACCAAGTTCGGTAACATTGACGCTTCCTTTTACCTCGGCGTGGACAGCATCCTTGAAGAACTCAACGCCGTGCGCCCAAGTGTCGTTGGGCTCATCGTTATACAGGCGCGTCTCGGTAGCATCCCCCAACAATTCTCTATTGGTTAGCTTATCGTATATAGAGCAAAGCTCCCCGCTCTCTGCATCAAAGGTTAGCTTCAGTCTCGAGTTCTCCACCGAGCTATCGGTACTCACAAATGGAGACTCGGCAGATGTGCCTTCCTCGTTGTGTCCACGGTAGACGGTGTATCCCAACGCAGGCACCACAGCTTCAAATATTCTTGCGTATTTACCCTTATGGTTCGTCTTAGAGTCGCGTACCGTCTGTATCGGCACTTCATTACCCTTACTGTCTCTTATGCATTCGTAGGTCTTTCGCAGATGTACGGGCATACGTACCTCATGATCGAGAGGATTGAATACTACTATCGGTACACCCACGCGCTCTGCCTCCTCAATCGTCCAAGCAGTATCCAAGAGATGATCTCCACAGGTATCTATGTTCCAAGATATTTGCTGACGAGCAAAATTACTTACACGATCGGCAATAGCCATGGCCTCCCCGTGTACCTTGCGTGCGTCGTCGTATGCTTCGTATATTGAGCAACCTCCGATTATATCGTGGAATTGGTTGAAGAGCACTCTCTGCCATGCATAACGAATTTCTTTTGCGGGATACTCGGTGCTCGTAAGCCGCTCGGAAAGCACCGACAGACGCTCGGCGGCTATCAATCCATTCTCGGCATATCTATTATTTTTCTTGATCTCGGCGCAGGCGCTATAACAGCCCTTGGCATGATATTGCAGATCATCCTTGAGGACAAAGAGCCCATCTGCTGCCTGATCGGCAAAATAAGTATCAGGATCGGAGTAAATAAAGCGCTCGTCAAGCTCTCTATGCATAGCCTCAAGCAACTTTACAGTAGGGCCTCCACCATGATTTCCGATACCGTAGAAAGCCATTTGATCGACGTCTTCTCTCTCAGCTATATCAGCTATATCATCAAAAAGGGACATAGGCTTGCGCTCGCAAAGATTATAATAAAAGGGGATGCGGTAGGCTTTCACACGACTTCCATCATTGCTCTCCCATAAAAACAGCCTTGTGGGTATGCTTTTTTCGTGATCCGCAGGACGCATAAACACATAGTTTTCCATACGGCTGTTATGTAGGATCATGGGAATACTTCCGTTATGTCCGAAAGAATCAACGTTGTAGCCCGTGGTCGCTGTTTTTCCAAACTTCTCTAAAAAATATCTTTGAGTGATGAGCGAGTGTCTTGCGAACGACTCGCCCGACGGAATATTACAGTCGGGCTGTATAAACCAACCTCCCACTATGCACCAACGCCCCTCATGTACACGCTGACGTATCTCCTCAAACATTTGCGGATCGCTTTTTTCTATCCACATATAGTAGGCGCCGCACGCCGCCGTAAATTTGAAGTCGGGAAACTCTCGTATTCTATCGAGAGCGCTTCTAAAGGTTGCTTTTATTTCGGCGAATCCCTCCTGCCATTGCCAAAGCCATACGGGATCGAGATGAGCGTTTCCGATAAGATGTATCTTATTCATATTTATACCTCCTTAAATTATTAACCGAGTTAAGTATAGCATATTTTTGACGTTTTTTATATAGTATTTATTTTAAAAAATATTGCTTTTTTTAATATATCATGCTATAATTTAAAAAAAGGAGATGACGCAATGATACGGTTAAGAAAGATACAGGAGCTTGACGGAGTGATCTCCGCCTCGCGTAAGCATTTTTATGGAGATGCATCTCCGCATCTTCATGAATTTTTTGAAATAGAATTCGTTATTGACGGAAGCGGCAAGTGTATAGTTGACGGTCAGGAGTATGAATTGAAGAAAAATACGCTGTTTCTTCTTTCTCCCGCCAACACACACGAAATACGAAAAGCCAATGCTGAGCTAATAAACGTAATGTTTCTGTGTGACAGCAAACAGCGTTTATTTTCACAATTGTTGATGAGCCACGATCATTCGATCTGTTTTGAATTCGACGACAACGACGGAGCTTTTCTTTACTCGTTGCTTTCCGAGCTTGTATCGATACATAAGGATGACGTTGAATATGCGTTGATGCTTCTTGACTGCGTTTTACACAAGTTGGATCGCGTAGAGTCTTACGGTAATCAAACCGTTCTCCCCTATGTGCAAAAGGCCATACTATATGTTACCGAGAATTTCAGAAATTGTATTACGCTTTCAGATACAGCGGCGCATCTTGGACTCTCTTCTCCCTATCTATCCGACCTTTTCGTTAAGCACATAGGTGTCAATTTCAAGGTATATCTTGACAACGTGCGCTTCTCGCACGCAAAAAATCTATTGACATTTACCGATCTACAGATAAGTGAGATATGTCGAAATTCAGGCTTTGAAGATTACGCCAATTTTTCCCGCCGCTTTAAGCACATCTGCGGTATGACTCCTACCGAATACAGAAAAAGAACAAAGGACAGAGAGTTTTGATTTCTCTGTCCTTTTCATTTTTACTCGATCATTTAATTTCCGTTACCTTATATCCGTCAGCTTCAATAAGCGATCTAAGCGTATCGTCCGATATATCCTTGGAAAGTGTTACTACTGCAGTTCCCTTTTCGTGACTGACGTCTGCAGAAAGCACGCCATCGGTAGCCTCAAGAAGCTTTTTCACTCTTGCCTCACAATGCATACACATCATTCCGGTTACATAAATCGTCTTTTTCATTTGTCTTTTCTCCTTTTTTTTTGACTGCTTTTTTAATTTTACAAAATTTAATCTAAGAGCATTTGTTACTACCAAAAAGCTGGATATACTCATTGCCGCCGCGCCGAACATCGGATCAAGCTCCCAGCCCAACAGCGGAATAAACAGCCCTGCCGCCAACGGAATTCCTATGATATTATATCCAAACGCCCAAAAAAGATTTTCATAAATATTTTTTGTGACTGCTCGGCTCAGCTTTACCGCCGACACAACATCCGAAAGTCTGCTTTTAATGATCACAACATCAGCTGACTCTATAGCTACGTCTGTTCCGCTTCCTATGGCAACACCGACGTCAGCACGTGTAAGCGAGGGAGCGTCATTTATTCCGTCTCCCACCATACAAACTCTGCCTTCTTCTTGTAAAAGCCTTACGGTCTTTTCCTTTTCATCAGGCTTTATTTCTGCAAAAACCTCATCAATTCCCGCTTCTTTTCCTATGGCTAATGCGGTTTTTGGGTTATCGCCCGTCAGCATAACCACATGAATACCCATGTTCTTCAACTTGTTGACAGCGGCTCTGCTGTCTTCTCTTATGGTATCCGCCACTGCTATCATTCCGATAATTTTATCATCCACCACAAAATAAAGCGGTGTCTTTCCGTTTTCTGCCAACAATTCAGATTGTTTTACGTACTCATTGGACACAGTTACCTTATCCTTTATAAGGTCGAAATTTCCCGCATAAACCGTTTTCCCGTCAAGCTTTGCCTTTATACCGTTACCGGGCATATTTTCAAAGTCGGTAACGCTCGAATAAGCTATACTATTTTCCAAAGCATACTCAATTATCGCCTTAGCGAGCGGATGCTCACTGTTATGCTCAACTGATGCCGCAACACTCAGAAGCTCGGCTTCACTGACATCGTCCGCACAAATTAAATCTGTAACGCGAGGCTTGCCTTCGGTTATCGTACCCGTTTTGTCAAGGGCTACCGTTTTAACCTTACCCATTATCTCCAAGGCGGTTGCGTTTTTAAACAATACGCCGTGCTTTGCTCCTACACCGCTTCCGACCATTATAGCCACAGGTGTAGCAAGCCCCAAAGCACACGGACAGCTTATGACAAGCACAGATATAGCTCTTGCAAGAGAAAAGCCGAAATCTCCACTGACGATCATCCATACGATCAGTGTAACTACTGCAATCGCTATCACTATCGGTACAAATACACCCGAAACCTTATCCGCAATCTTAGCAATAGGCGCCTTAGTCGCTGACGCGTCGTTCACTATCTTAATTATCTGCGACAGTGCGGTATCCTCACCTACGCGTTTTGCTTCGCATCTGAGAACTCCTGACTTATTTATGGTAGCTGCAGAAACGGCATCACCTACAGTCTTATCAACAGGAATACTCTCTCCGGTCAGCGCAGCTTCATCAACCGAGCTTACCCCATCAAGAACAACCCCGTCAACAGGAATACTTTCTCCTGGGCGAACGATGAATGCGTCTCCTATTCTCACATCGTCAACAGCCACAGTCATCTCTTTGCCATCTCTGACTACAACTGCAGTCTTGGGTGCTAGCTCCATAAGCTCCTTGATGGCGTTTGTCGTTTTGCCCTTAGCCCTTGCCTCCAAGAGCTTACCAAGAGTTATCAGTGTAAGCACCATAGCCGCAGACTCAAAATAAAGCCCGTGCAGACCGCTGTGTACCTCATCCATATTGTGCGTTCCCGTCATTGAATAAAGCAGCACTGTGCTGTATAAAAACGCCGACAGCGAGCCAATTGCCACAAGAGTGTCCATATTGGGCGAAAAATGTATAAGCCCTTTAAAACCGTTTATAAAAAAGCGTTGGTTAACTACCATTATCATGACGGCGAGGAGCATTTGTATGAGTCCCAAGCCCACAGGATTGTCTGAAAATATCGTAGGAAGAGGTGCGCCCCACATTATGTGTCCCATGGATATATACATCAGAACAGCTAAAAAAGCAACTGAAAATATAAATCTGTAAAGCAGTTCTTTATCCATCCGATTATCCTTGGTGCTATTATTCTTACGTCGCTCAGCCGTCTTATTTTTTTCAGCAGATAACGATGCGCCATACCCCGCCTTTTCGACAGCGGATATAACTGCTTCGGGAGCCACGTCGCCCTCCACGATCATCGAATTTGTCAATAAATTCACCGCACAAGAATCAACACCGTCAAGCTTTTCCACCGCGTTCTGAACGCGTGCGCTACAAGCGGCACAGCTCATTCCTGTAATATCAAATTTTGCCATTTTTGACGCTCCTTTATTTCATTAGTTTCTGTAATAGCAAAACAAGTTCGTCGATTGTTTCATCTTTACCATTTCTGATATCCTCTGCTACACAAGTATGAATGTGATTAGCAAGCAACTCGCGATTGAATGCGTTCAGCGCTGCTTGAATTGCACTTACTTGTGTTAATATATCCGTACAATAAGTATCTGTATCGAGCATTTTTTTGACACCTCTGACTTGTCCCTCGATTCGATTCAAGCGGTTTATGAGAGATTTGTATTCTTCTTCAGATCTTTGCTTTGTTTTATTAGAACAACACATAAGTTTTTCCATCAACACCTCCAATACCCCTATGGGGTATTGATATTATATACCTCGTGGGGGTATATGTCAATACTTAAGCCAAAAACTTAATCAAAAATTCACAAAGAAAACTTCAAATTATTGTTTTCCTCGCATTATTGACTTTACTACAATTTGTTGTTGCATCCAAAGCAATCAGTAAAAATACCAAAGGACACCTACCCAATTTATGATAGGTGTCCCCTAAATTTATTTTTTAGTTGTATGACAAGAGCAGTTCATTCCACAAGATCCGCACGAACCTCCGCAAGAGCAAGAGCTCTTTCCCTGCTTCTTTTTCCTTATTTCGTTGGCAATAATGGCAACAACGATAGCCACTATCACAACGGTTATTATAATTGTCAATCCCATTATTCCCTCCTGAATAATTTAATTATTTTTTAGTTTTTACCTTTACGGTCATAACGTTGTCATTATACTTGTTCTTTCTGAACAGAAGATAAGCGAGACCTACAATGCAAGCAACAGCAAACACAGTACCGATGATGTTATCAACGTATCCCACGCCCGTCAGTATAGGACTATATACGGGGCTAAACCATGAGCCTATCTGGAATACGATCAAAGAAATTACATATGCAAATCCACACATATATCCAATAGCACCGAGTGTCCACTTCCAGTTGTTCATCTCACGCTTGATAGCTCCCATTGCCGCAAAGCAAGGCGCGCAAAGCAGATTGAATATCATAAAGGAGAATGCAGCGAGCTTGCTTCCGTTGAAGAATTCCTTACCGATAAGTATTGCGTTTTCATATACACCCTCATCAAGATCGGTAAAGAGGTCAGCACCCTCTTCAAGCATATTGGACAGAGTTCCGAATACGCCGACGACCTCTTCCTTAGCAACAAGTCCAAGAACTGTTGCAACAGCCGCCTGCCAATTGCCGAATCCAAGAGGAGCAAATATCCAAGCAAACGCGCTACCGATATTTTCAAGAATAGATGCACCTCCCAACTCTTCGGTGATATAGTGGAAACCTCCCTCGAAGGAAAGGCTGTTAAGCGTCCAGATAATAACGCTCGCCGCGAAAATAACAGTACCTGCGCGCTTGATAAACGACCAACCGCGTTCCCATGTAGCTCTCAGTACGTTACCTGCAACAGGCATATGGTATGCGGGAAGCTCCATAACGAAGGGCGCGGGATCTCCAGAGAATGCTTTTGTCTTTTTCAGTATAACACCCGAAACGATAACAGCCGCTACACCAATGAAATATGCAGAAACTGCAATAAGTCCCGAGCCGCCGAACAGAGCGCCTGCGATAAGTCCTACAATAGGCATCTTAGCTCCGCAAGGAATAAAGCCTGCTGTCATAATGGTCATCTTACGGTCACGGTCCTGTTCGATCGTTCTCGAAGCCATGATACCGGGAACACCGCATCCGCTCGATACGAGCATAGGAATGAAAGACTTACCCGAAAGTCCGAACTTACGGAAGATACGGTCCATAATAAACGCTACACGCGCCATATAACCGCAATCCTCAAGCAAGGAGAGCAAGAGGAAGAGTATAAGCATCTGAGGAACAAAACCAAGCACTGCTCCAACGCCGCCTACGATACCGTCCTGAATGAGCGAATAGAGCCAAGGAGCAACTCTCAAAGCGCCCTCGGAATTGATAAGAGCGAGATCAAGAAGCTCGGGAACACTCATCCAATTTGCCATAAAGGTATCCGGATATGTTTCAGCGAACGAGCCGAAGAGCGCATCGTTCATAAATACTACTGTGAAATCACCTACCGTTCCGATAGAAATGGTATAAACGAGCCACATGATAACAGCAAATATAGGAAGTGCCAACCACCTGTTGGTAACTATACGGTCAATCTTATCCGACGTGGTAAGCTTACCTGCACTCTTTTTCTTGTAACAGCTCTTCATAAGCTGAGCAATAAATATGTAGCGCTCGTTGGTAATGATGCTCTCCGCATCATCATCCATCTCACTCTCAACGGCGGATATATCTTTCTCTATATGAGAAACAACGTCTGCCGAAAGCTTCAATTGCTCCATAACCTTATCGTCACGCTCAAATATCTTTATCGCGTACCATCTCTGCTGTTCCTCAGGAAGATTATGCACAGCTGCTTCTTCAATGTGAGCAATTGCATGCTCAACACTGCCCGAGAAAGCGTGCATAGGAACGGTCTTTGCAGACTTAGCAGCCTCTATTGCGACATCTGCAGCTTCCTTTATGCCCGTTCCCTTCAGCGCTGATATTTCAACAACCTTACAACCGAGAGCTCTGGAAAGCTCCGCTGTGTTAATCTTATCGCCGTTCTTATTTACAGCATCCATCATATTGATAGCAATAACCACGGGAATCCCAAGCTCAAGAAGCTGTGTGGAAAGGTACAGATTTCTCTCGAGGTTAGTACCGTCAACGATATTGAGTATCGCATCAGGACGCTCGGAAATAAGATAGTTACGCGCTACGACCTCCTCAAGCGTGTAGGGGGAAAGCGAATAGATACCGGGAAGGTCCGTGATAATAACGTCGCTGTTTTTCTTGAGCTTACCTTCCTTCTTTTCAACTGTAACACCTGGCCAGTTACCAACATATTGGTTGGCACCTGTCAGAGCGTTAAATAATGTGGTCTTACCGCAGTTAGGGTTGCCGGCAAGTGCAATTTTTATACCCATTATTAGATCCTCTCTTTCGTAGTTAGCATCTGCTAACTAAATGTCAAAAATTTTTTAGGGGATATTCCCCCTTGAAAATTATTTTATTCTACCTCAACCATTTCGGCATCTGCCTTGCGCAAGCTGAGCTCATAACCGCGTACGGTTACTTCAACGGGATCACCGAGAGGCGCAACCTTACGAACGTATATCTCGACGCCTTTTGTAATGCCCATATCCATAATTCTGCGCTTTACCGCGCCTTCGCCATGGAGCTTTACGACCTTAACAGTCTCACCGATCTTAACATCTTTCAATGTTTTCATGCTTGTTCCCTCCTTACAGTCTCAATGTATAATTTATTTAAAAAATTATCCAACCATTATCTTTTGCGCCATTTCCTTGCTTATGGCTATACGCGCATCTTTAACGTTTACGATGATGTTGCCACCGAGTGCGTTTATAACAGTTACGGTAGAGCCTACAACAAATCCGAGATTTTCCAAATGCTGCTTTACCTCAGGCTTTCCGCCGATCTTCTTTATAATATGTTCCTCACCGATCGAGGCGAGCATTAACGGCATCATAACAAGCACCCTCTTTTAAATATATAATCGGTTAGCCCTTGCTAACTGACAAAATTATACTCTTATTTTATTGTTTTGTCAAGTGTTTTTTTAAGATTTTTTTTATTTTTGTCAATTCATCGATTTGTACCATAAATTTACTTAGCTTTTTGTTAATTATCCATAAGTGTTCATAAAACCATAACTATTACTCTATTGACAAATCCGCGATTATGTGGTATAATGTACAAAATCTTTAAGGAGGTGATCCAGATGGCTTTACAGGAATCGGGGGAAATGTATCTTGAGTCTATATATATGCTTTCAAAAGAAAAAAGTGACGTACACGCAGTGGACGTAAGTGAATATCTCGGATACACAAAGCCCTCTGTCAGCCGAGCTATGGGAATCCTCAAAAACGGCGGATATATTATCGTCGACAGAGACGGTCATATCAGACTAACGGATGAGGGGCGCAAAGTTGCCGAGGCTATGTATGAGCGGCACACCTTGCTTACAAAATTTTTGATAAGCATTGGAGTTGATGAAGAAACCGCTACCGAGGACGCTTGCAAGATAGAGCACGTCATCAGCGAGAAGTCGTTTGAAGCGATGAAAAAGCATATCAAATAATAATTATAAAAACCGATGTGATCGCTTGACCACATCGGTTTTCTCTTTATTTATGCTTCAAAGAATTCGGCTAAGCTGTATTCAGCCAAGCGGTTGTTAGCGCCATTTCCGTTAGACAAGGAAAGAATATCCTCTTTAGAATAAGCAAGCATAATACAATTTGGAGCTGTATACTCTCTTTTCATTTTATTCGCCTCCTTGTTTTATTATAAGCTGATAACAGCCGTTCTGGTCTTAAGTGCTTGAACGTCTCCGTTCTCCATCACCTTTTTAGGTGTGATCTTAAGAGATACGGTAGCTCCCTCCGGAATATCCGTAAGAACAAATCCATAAAGATATTCACCGCCAAGCTCGTATGCCGTGACGCTCTTGCCTGCCGCATAAACAGATGTAAATACTGTGTTTTGAGGCGCAATAGCTATCTTTTTCCATTCGCTATCTGCGGGAGAGTCCGCATCAGCGTCTCCTATATACACATAAACATCCATTTCGAGACGTGACAACTCAAGGCTGTTGAGCGTACCGAGAATACGTATCCTGTGTTTTCCGTTTGTATCCGCAGCCTCAGTTTTTTGCAAATATATCTTGTTTAGAATATTATTTGCGATTCCTGCTGGAATTATTTCGTAGGTTTCATCAAGATACCAATCAGAGCCTTCTGCTGTTGGCATATCATCCTTTGTCAGAGTCTTATATATAGGAGTGTCCTTTGTATCCGTACCAGAAACAGCATCAACGCAAGTCGTAACTGTGGGAACAGTGGTTTCTATTGCAGTCCATATCTCTGTCGATGTACCAAGAGCGTGGTTTGATACCGCCGCACCACGATTAAGACAGTTTGTCATAGTCACACCCGCTGCTGTTGAAGTTACTTCACCTATAAACGTACCTGCATTTATTTCTGTCTTACCTGTTGTGTTAACAACATTGCCCTTTACAGTTCCTTCATAGATTACATTATTAAAGTTCACAGAGAAATCCCCTGTACCACAGCTTCCAAAAACACCTGCAACACGATGGGTATAATCATACTCATAGGTGTTGTTAAAGGTCACATCAACATCTACTATTACATTTTCAATTGTCAATGTAGATGCAGCTGTTGTCTTATGGGTGGAATTACCAGAAGTAGTAAAGCATCCAACAAGACCTACAGCGTTTGTTTGACCGTATTTACCGTTATAATTCAATACAACATTGCCTTCCAACGTCAAGTTCTTGATCACAAGATCGGCATTGCTCTTGGTAGGCGTCATATTTCTGATAAAGCCTGCGTGCTTTGTTTTGTTGGGTGCATATGTTGTATGAGTTTGGTTGAAGCCTGTTATCTTATATCCGTGACCGTCAATATTGCCTGAAAATTCCGCAAAGCCGGGGAAGTTAACTCCGCCAAGATCTATATCCGCAGTTAAATGGAATGTCTTTCCGGCAGTCACAGCCGAAGGAGCAGTGGTGCTTTCAGACTTATATGTTCCGTTACCTGCAATACAAGCCTCTACATGAGTCTTAACTGTATCGAGAGTTGCATCCGATCCGGCAACTGTCAAGCCCCAAAGTCCCCAAAGGTCATCGGCATCGGAAATATACAGATCTGTTGCCTTTGCATCATACCAAGATATATCCGCTACTACATCTGGAGCTTTATCACTTCCGATCAATACCATTGTCGCTTCTTTTCCTTCTCTTGAAGAGATCGTAGAAACAGGGATCACACTTTCAGCTACGATATCGTCAATATAGAATGTTCTATCGGCACTCGAGGGGGTACAAGCCATTTGTATAGCCAGTGTTGATACCTGCTGGCTTACCATCGTCTCGTCAATAGTTACATATACGGTCTGATCCACCCACTCGTCAGCCTCCACCACAACCGTGGAAGATTTATAGTAGCTTGTACTGTAAGATGATTCAGGAGTGGAAGAATATGCACTCATCCAACCAATGGATACGGTTCCGTTGATATTTGCTTTAAGGCGGAAGGAGACCTTAAAGGTACGTCCGATATCCTCAGCGGTCAACGCACGGTCTGCAAGAATATTTAAGAACTTTATTCTATCCGAATTTTGATCTGCCTTTACAAATGCGACCTTGTTGCTTATACCGTTCTCATTAAGTGTAGTAACACCTGTTGCAACCGTAGTACCGCCCGTACGGTAAAAACCTACGCTGGAAAATCCGTTATTTTTACTTTCGTTAACTCTGAGGGGATTTGTATATTCTTTATGTTCGAGAGAGAAATCTTCTATTTTTTCAAAATCGATCGAGTAGTCATAATAATCACTTACCTTCGCTTTAATAGCCAATGTTACCTTTTTAGCCTTGATGACATTCAAAAGCTTGGATATATCAAGATCATTTCCGCCTTCAGAAAGCTCGAAGTCACCCAAATAGACAGCTCCGCCAAGGTTGGGCATATTGGAGTAGCAAAGAGTAACTTCATTTACTGTATATCCGTCAAGCGCATATATCTCTACTGTTTGTATTGTATCATTATTGGTAACTAAGCGGAAATATTTTGAGTTTATTAAGTCAGCAGTTTCGAATGTAGCGAAAAGAATGCATTCTTTAGCACTTGCTCCGCTTATCTTCAGCTCTTCCGCGCTACCAAATACACGATCAGGCTCGGCAGAAGAAACGTATGCATCGGCAACAGGACGAATGGATACGCCAAGCTCTGTACTGAATGTATGAAGTATAGATGCTGATATATCATTTCCGTCTGCATCCTTCAAAGCGGCCTTGGTCTTTATCGTATATGTTTTTGCTGCATCAAATCCATTATGTACGAATACAAAACGTGAATTGACCTCGCTGGCTATCCATTCGCCGCTGAGCTCGTTACCGTTGCTATCAACAACCACAAGACCTTCGTTCACGCTGTTTACATCCATTTCACAAAGGAATTTAACATCGGGATACGCGTTAACCGAAATCAATGCGTCACCGCCTGCGGGAGATACCCAAACTACCTCCGAAGTCTCCTCATTTGGCTTCAAATAATAGTCAAAGAACTGGAACATAGCGTTATAACGGTCGTAGTCAAGCTCATCATCATAACCCACAGGGTAGTCGTGACCCTTGTCATCCATATCGATGGGAAGATATATCTCGGTTGCTACATCAGCAAAGAACTGCTGAACGCCGTCCCACTCAGCATACATACCGTATTGGTCGTTCGCTCCGCAAGACAAAAGCATAGGAACAAATTCCCTACCCTCGAAGTAGCCGTCAACGCCTTCGTAGAACCAACGTGTTCCGTCGCCAGCCGCAGAATAAGAAACAGTTACTTCACTGCTTATCTCGGTTCCGTCATCATATGTCATATAAGGCTGTACAACATTTTCCCCGCCTTCAAAAAGCGTACCGTCAGGATCGGCAGAATAATTCTGATACTCGGGCATTGTTACATTGTTCTTTACACCAAGTATAGCAGGATAAGGCGAACCCTTGGAAATTCCCGCAACGCCTATATATTCTTGACTGTATCCAAGCTCATCTGCAAAATAACGAATACAACGAATGGAAGCTCTTGCCGCCTTTGCTCCGTTTTCTTTGTGAAGCTTATAGGGGTCAAAGTATCCAAAGGTCTTCTGCATAAGTGTAAATGTATGTTCAACGTTAACTACTGTATATCCGTTGAAAGCAAAACCAACAAAGTGACATCTCTCGTGATCGCTTATATCACAGGTATTACGGTGTCTGTCAGATTGAGTTGCCTCAAAGGTATAAACAGGTGTCTCCCTTGTAGGCTGAGAAGGATAGATTATATCGAGATAGAATTTTGTGTCAAGCGGATCTCCGTAATAATCGGTACAATCCTCAAAGGTATTCGCCGTGGTAGCAGTTGTTCCATCATACAATGTCTTTTTGCCTGCTACATAATTATTCCATACAGAAAGAACATAATCGAGTGTTCCGAGTGATGCATGAACCGCAGTATCAAAATATTCCACATCCCTCTTCAAGCGGTAGCCCGCTGGAAGAAAATATCCATAATATTTACGAATAGAAATACCTGTACCCGAAAAAGGCGTTTGATCTATCATTACATATTGACGTAATGTAGCCAAGCTATGCTCAATATCGGGAGGAACTGCTTTTTCATTATTCAAGTAGTCAACCGTAACAACAACATAGCCCTGTGAAATATAGTCGGAAAGTATGCTGACATCGCTTTCCTGTCCGATACGTTCACCGTTCCAGTTTATTACATAAAAAATTACATCTCGCTTCTTTAGCTGATATATGTTATAGTTCTTTGTATCATACATAATAGAAGCATCGGGATCATTATAGATAGCTAAATGTACAGGGATACCGATGTATCCGTCGGTGGTTTTGACCTCTGTCTTTACAAGATGATCTTTCAGCTCTTCGTAAACAAACACAGCGTCTGTTTCCTCCGTAGTAGCAAAAATTTTAATAGGTAAGCAAGGGATCAGCATAAAAACTGTCAGTGTTAGCGCTAAAAGTCTAAACAGCGCAAGTCGTTTTTCTTTTTTTACCATATTTCTTCACCTTCCTTTGTTTATTTTTCACAATTATTTTTAATAATTGTCATTCGACTTTATTATAACATATATATAATACTTAGTCTAATGTTTTTTTCTTATAAATATTTACTTTTTTTACGATTTTTCTGTTTTGTTGAATTTGCATAAGCAAGTTATATATACAATTGTACTAAAAAAAGAGAAAAGGCAACGAATCGGTTGCCTTTTCTCACGTTGATAATAATAACTATTTCGCAATATATGGTTTTCGTTTCATAAATTCGTAAGATTCGCTATGCTCATTGAATAAAAGCGTATATATGCTATCGATCCTTTTCATTAAAATATTTTGCTGTAAGCTCATATCAAGGTCGGCGGGTTTTGTTACAATTTTTACGCCATCCCTTTTGCGATTTTTTGAGATCAGTACCCTTCCGTTTTCGTTAGCGGCTAGCAAAAGCGCTTCCTTCGGCAGATCTTCCAAAATATCCTTTGTAACGCCTGACATACAATATAGCATCGTTCGCCTTAGGCTTGCATCGGTATATCTTTTATTTTTTACAAGCTCCATAAGCTCATCTGCGCTTCGGGCTTTATGCGCCATTTCACAGATGCGATTGGCAACTCCGCCCCCGGCCCCCGCTATATTTTCAAAATCCGAACCACCGTGTAACCTGAAAAACGAAAGTAGTATGGTATCAAGCATACCGTAATCGGTTATTTTTTCTTCCTCTATCGCGTTTTTATAGATTTTGAGTGCTTCTTCGGGAATATATTTTTCAATATTCTCCGTATTTTTTTCTTGCCACTGCCTTCGTATGGACATTGCAGATGGAAAAGACTGATCACTGATCTCTAATGATGTATAGCTGTCACCTTTTCGCACGACTGTTCTAAAGTCAATATGTGATGATAAATGTCTTGCCGTTTTTATATATTCTACACCCAAAAGGTCGTTTGAGCTTAATTTTATGCCTGCGCACACTTCAAGCATATCAAAATACAGTTTTGCGGCAGGTACGCCGTTGGATATTTTTGCATTAAATTCATCCTTAAATTCATACGAGCAAGCCGCATCTGCCGCGCATTTGAGCAGATCGATGTCACCGCACTCCGATCCAAAAATGACCGTATCGCAAAAATGTCTCAAGATCGATATGGCTGCTCTTGAAAAATATTCCGCGCTTGCCGATGCCCACGGATACGGAAGCTCCAATACGAGATCAGCACCGCACCTTATAAGCGCCTCCGCTCTCAGATATTTATCAGCGATCGCAAATTCTCCTCTTTGAACCGTATTACCGCTCATAACGCATACGATTGCCTCCGCGCCCTGCTCACGCGCACTGCGTATAAGGTATTTATGACCGTTATGAATTGGGTTAGTTTCGCAAACAATACCGAATACCGACATTTTGTTCTCCTGTATTTTTTATATTTTTTGAAATTTATGTAGATTGTCTATTGAAAAAAGTGAAAAATAGTAGTATAATATAATCACTATATTATTCGTGGAGGTAGTTCTCAAATGAACATTTTGGTTGTAAACGCAGGCTCGAGCTCACTCAAGTATCAGCTTATTGACACAGACACCGATACATTATACGCAAAAGGTATTTGCGAAAGGATCGGCGGTGAGGGCTCTCTTATTGAGCACAAGCAGATCGTAAAGGGGCTTAAGGTCAAAAAAGAAAGTCCCATGAAGGACCACGCAGAGGCAATGAAGCTCGTTGTCGAGCATCTCACCGATCCCGAGGTAGGATGTATCTCAAGCATGGATGAAATTCAGGCAATAGGTCACCGTGTAGTCCACGGAGGAACGTATTTCTCAAAGTCTATACTTGTAACCGATGAGGTTATTGCAAAACTTGAAAAGTGCCGCGATTTCGCGCCTCTTCACACTGTAGCTCACCTTATGGGTATCAAGGGCTGTATGGAAACAATGCCGGGTAAACCGCAGGCACTTGTTTTTGATACCGCATTCCATCAGACGATGGAGCCTGAGGCTTATATGTATGCTCTTCCATATGAGTTCTATGAAAAATACGGTATCCGCCGTTACGGAATGCACGGCACATCTCACAGATACGTAAGCGCTGAGATGGCAAAAATACTCGGCAAGCCTATCGAAGAAACAAAGATAGTTACCTGCCACATCGGTAACGGCTCATCCATCAGCGCGGTCATGGGCGGTAAGGTAATGGATACGTCCATGGGATTTACACCTCTTGCGGGTGTTGAAATGGGCACAAGATGCGGAGACATCGATCCCGCTATCGTTCCCTTTATAATGGAAAAAGAAAATCTTTCAACTGCCGAAGTCAACGATCTTATGAATAAAAAGTCGGGCTTCCTCGGAATTTCGGGATTTTCTTCCGACTCCAGAGACCTCGAGGCGGCAATTGCCGACGGCCCGTCAAATCCCAAATATGAACGCGCAAATCTCGCTGTCAATATCCTGAAGCATAACATTAAAAAATATATCGGAGCATACACAGCTTTGATGAACGGTCTCGATGCTGTTGTGTTCACAGCGGGTATCGGTGAAAACAATCCTCATCTTCGTGAACTTGTTTGCGAAGATATGGAATTCTTCGGAATTAAATTTGATAAGGCAGCCAACGATGCCGCTCCTCACGTTTCCGAAAACACCAAAATCTCTGCAAGCGACTCAACCGTTGCAGTATATGTCATTCCCACAAACGAAGAGTTGGTAATCGCTAAGGACACTGCCGCATTCGTCGAGAATATGTAATTATTATAACATATAAATCTCAAAAAATCAACAACGAAAAGACTACCGCAGATTTTTTCTGCGGTAGTCTTTGTTATGCAATAAAAGACCGCCTCATTTGAGACGGTCTTTTATTTGCTGACTTAAAAAATATCAATTTTATTTTGATAAGGTTTAACCCTGCTGAGCGTTCTTGATCTCTTCAAAACAAGCACTGCAATATACAGGTCTGTCGTTGGAAGGCTGGAAAATAACCTTTGCAACGCCACCGCACTTTGCGCATGTAGTTTCGAAGTACTCACGAGGAGCTCTTCCTGCGTTCTTCTTTGCATCACGGCATGCCTTGCAGCTCTTAGGCTTGTTCAAAAAGCCCTTTTCCTTGTAGAAAGCCTGCTCACCCGCTGTGAAAACAAATTCGTTTCCGCACTCCTTGCAAACAAGAGTTTCATCAACAAACTCGTTCTCTGCTACTTCTCCAACTTTTACTTCTTCGTTCATGATTTTACCTCGCTTTGTGAAATGGTATTTTTAGGTCGACAATGCTGAAGAATACATCAAGGACCTTATATGATGGGCAATGCCCTATCAATCAAAATTTTATAAGAGCAACGCTTTGAGCTTTTTGCGTATCCTATATATAGCGTTACTTACAGATTTTTCGTCCGCTCCGACAACCGTGCTTATATCTTTAGCGGTACCGCCTGACATATATAAACGCCATACGCGGTATTCATAGACGGACAGATTTTTACGAACTAAAGCATAAAGAGCTTTTATACGTTCCTCCTCCAACACTCTGTCGGAAGGATCTTCAGAATCATGGACAAAAGAAAGAAAGTTCGGAGATTCTGTCAACTGCTCTGCCGTGTGCTTTTTGTGAAGTCTGATCTGTGAAACCAAGGCATTAGAAATACATATCTTGGCATACAGTCCGAATTCTACCTCGGCCTGATCCGTATCATACGTCATAATGGAATTATAAAACCTCAGCACTGCTTCTTGTCGCAGATCGTCGCGATTAAGAGCAAACACATCTCCATTGTAAAATTTTACAACAAGAGAGTCAATCAACGGACTGTAAGCATCTGCTAATTTTTGGAAAGCGCTCTGATCACCGTCTCGCACACTGTTTATCAGATGAATAACTTCATCACTCTCGTACAATTTTTCCGAATCGCTCACAAGATCCTCCGTTTCGGCTTCGCATTCCGAATTACACGGCATATACATATTATATCATAAAAATGTATAATGTCAATAGTATTTTTGAAATTATTTTTGTAAAAATATAACGAAAATTGCAGCTTGTTGTCATTTTGAACAAACCAAGCTGCAATTTATTGTAAAAAACGCTTAACACTTTATTAAAAAACTCAATCGAACAAATAATTCACATTTCCAGCAAGGAGAGCGGTGACACCTCTGTATATTGCCTCCGGTCGCTCGTAGAAATTATTTTGCATTCGTTCAGCTCTGTCCAACGTATCAACTATCAGCGTTTGGGAGAATATCAATACCTTTTTTTCGGTGAACGAACAGTTTACCGAATATCTGCCGTCGTCCGTTTTTTCAACCGTACATTTCGCAACGATACCTCTTTTTTTGAAATTAAGATAGCGTAAAGCAGCAGACAGCGATCTATCAAGAATAGACGGTAAAATATCGCTTTTAAGCTCTCGGGCGATATATCTTCCCTTTTCTGTTATAACGTACATATCCTCTCCGTTTTCAGAAACCTTGACAATAAGATCTCCGTCAAGCATTTCGTTAAAAGCTTCGGCAAAATCAAGATACATAACGTAATCAGTTTGCATTATGATGTCATTTATTGTAACAAAATCCAAAGGATAGTTTATATTCTCCATAAGATAAAGAACAAATATTTTTACGTTTCTTACACTTCCAACAGGTGAACCCATAGTAATCTGCCTTTCATTTTCACTAAAAAATATGCTTACTGAAATATTTTACCATAAATTTTTATTTTTTTCAATATTTTATTTGCATTTCTCGGAAAAATGTGGTATTATATATGTGTACGTTTGCTTTTTCAATAGAGCGGCTATGAATAAAAACTTTTGCGAGGAAAAATTTATGATCAATATTGCCATTCTCGGTTTCGGCGTAGTGGGCAGCGGTACTGCCGAGGTGTTAACGGAAAATAAAAAAATAATCGAGGAACGTCTCGGTTGTGAATATAAGATCAAGTACATACTTGATCTTCGCGATTTTCCGCAAAGTCCATTCGCTTCTTTGATCACGCACGATTTCAACGATATACTCAACGATCCCGAAGTCAGCGTGGTAGCCGAAATGATGGGCGGCTCTCATCCTGCCTATGATTTTACCAAAGCTTGCCTTGAAGCAGGAAAGAATGTTGTTACTTCAAACAAGGAGGTAGTTTCTACCTTCGGTGTCGAGCTCTGCTCAATTGCTAAAGCTCACGGTGTGAGATATCTGTTTGAAGCCAGCGTAGGCGGAGGCATCCCTGTTATACGCCCTATGATAAACGATCTTTCATCAAATAAAATAAACAATATAAACGGTATTCTTAACGGAACTACAAACTATATTCTCACTTCTATGCGTAAGGACGGTGCATCCTTTGAGGACGCCCTTAAAGAGGCTCAGAGGCTTGGATATGCCGAAGCAAATCCGTCGGCAGACGTGGATGGAATTGATGCGGCTCGCAAGATCGTAATTTTGACGGCACTTGCTTCGGGCAAACTTGCCGATCCTAAGACAATACCTACGTTCGGTATCACATCCATCACGCTTGACGATACAAAAATAGCCGAACTTTTCGGTTGTTCAATAAAGCTTATAGGTCACTCTACTGTTTCCGACGGAAAGATAACTGCATTCGTATCTCCACGAATGGTTTTGTCATCAAATCCCCTTTCTACAATAGACGATGTATTTAACGGAATACTTGTCAGCGCAAACATGGTCGGAGACGTTATGTTCTACGGTCCCGGCGCAGGCAAGCTTCCTACGGCGAGCGCTGTTGTTGCCGATATAATCGATATAATCGCCAACCGTAACACAGATGTAAAGCCTATCGTATGGAAAGAGGCAGAGGCTGGTGACATAAATGACTTTGGCGAGTATTCCTGCCGCAGAGTCTTTATTACAAAGTCCGCTACCGATCTTGTGTGCGGTGTTACAAAAGAAGCTGACGGTATTTTCGGATTACTTACCGATGAGGAGCTTACTGAGATCGTTGCTAACGATATAGCAGAAAAGCTCGGTGACGATCTAATATCTGTGTACAGAGTTCTATAATAAATTACGTCAACCTACTAAGGCGGTAAGGATACTTTCCTTGCCGCCTGTATTTATATCCCGACAAATTAACGCGAGCCGAGAATTTAAATCTCGGCTCACGTTAATGAACAAGACAGAATACTTCTCTTTTTACGTATCAGTTTCCGCAACCGCATTTCGGGTTGTGATCACCCTTGGGAAGCGTAAGATCTGGCGGACAGAACTCCTGTGTGGGGAACGCCATATGGCGGAATATAGCGCAAGGATCGTCGTCTTCCGAGGATACGCACTCTTTATCTGGCACACAATATTCGGTAGCATTGATAAGATACTGTGCGCTGCGAACCAATCTGATTACTGAGAATATTCCTAGAGATACAGATATATATCTTCCGTCCGTATCTGAAAGTCTTCCGCTTACAACCGAGGATATGCTTTCAGGAATATCGTTACAGCAGCAACAACAGCTGCAACGCTCCTCAGGCTCACGCACTTTTGTATTGAGAATCACTGGATCCACAACTTCCACAATGGCGACAGGGGAGTTCTTGGTAGAGCAACACGGCTCGGGGATAGCACAGTAATCAGAAGCATCTGGACTGCTCTTGAACATATTTACATTACTTTCACTGCCGTAAAGAATAACCTTCTTTTCAAGCACGGCAACTCCCTCAAATTCCTGACTGCGACCTCCGCAAAGACAAGCTTCAAAAACGATCTTTACATAAAATTTTATTGTTACCGTATAAAATCCCCTATTAAATCTCACGGGATCAATGCCAATGTATGTCCATGTAATGCAAGCGCTTTTAGCACGAATATTGGTAGTATGCTCGAGTATATCATTTCCGAAATCCGTGAGCAGTACCTTTACATCCTCAAAGCAGTCTTTATCGCGGCAGGAATCCAGAATACGGTTAGCTTCTATACATACCATTTCCGATTTTGACTGATTTTTGTCTGAAGGAAAACATGAAAATCTGTTATCTAACATAGTATAGGTCTCCTTTTCAATCTTATAGAAAAGCATAATAAGCTCTTCTGTAACAGTATATGATAACTGTCAAAAATTGATAATATATGAGCATAAAATAAAATAAGATAAAAAAATAAAAAATATATTTGCAATACCACTTGAAAAAAATCCAAAAATGTATTAAAATATATATATTGATTATTTTCTACAGTGAGGGTTTTATGAAATCGATCGGATTTGACAACGACAAATATATTCAGCTTCAATCGCAAAAAATTCAGGAACGTATTTCAAGTTTTGGAGGCAAGCTCTATCTTGAATTTGGTGGAAAGCTTTTCGACGACTACCATGCCTCCCGTGTCCTCCCGGGATTTCAGCCTGACAGTAAGATCCGTATGCTTCTTCGTATGAAGGATGACGCCGAAATGATAATCGTGGTATCTGCTACGGCTATTGAGCAAAACAAAATAAGAGGCGACCTTGGCATTACTTACGACATGGATGCTCTGAGGCTTATAGATACCTTCAATGATATTGGTATATATGTCGGAGGAGTAGTTATAACACAGTATATGCAGCAGCCTTCCGTGGATGTATTTATAAAGCGTCTTGAAAATCTTGGTATAAGAGTGTACAAGCACTACCCCATTGACGGGTATCCCACTAACGTACGGAAAATAGTAAGTGAAGAGGGATACGGTAAAAACGAATATATCGAAACGACCAAATCTCTTGTCGTTGTTACTGCTCCGGGCCCTGGAAGCGGAAAAATGGCTACCTGTCTGTCTCAGCTTTATCACGACCATATAAGGGGCATAAAGGCGGGATATGCAAAATTCGAAACCTTCCCGATATGGAATCTGCCGCTTCGCCACCCTGTAAATATGGCATACGAAGCTGCGACGATCGACCTTAACGACGTCAACATGATCGATCCGTTCCATCTTGAAGCGACGGGAATAACTACGGTAAACTACAACAGAGATATTGAGATATTCCCTGTGCTTCGCGCGATATTTGAAAAGATATACGGTACTTGTCCCTATAAGTCCCCCACCGATATGGGGGTAAATATGGTTGGATACTGCATAACAGACGACGACGTTGTCTCGGAAGCCTCCAAAATGGAGATAATACGCCGTTATTACGATACACTGTGCAGAAAGAGAAACGGTACTGCTGACGCAAATGAAGTATATCAGGCTGAGCTCATTATGAATAAGGTCGGTGTTGATACAAGCTTCAGGCAGGTCGTAAGATACGCGCTGAACAAAGCGGAAGAAACCGGCGATCCCGCAGCAGCGATCGAATTGCCCGACGGAAGCGTTGTGACGGGTAAGACGTCAAATCTTATGGGCCCTGCAGCAGCGGCGCTGTTAAATGCGCTCAAAAAGCTCGGCGGCATAAATGACGAATTTTTACTTCTCCCCCCTGTTGTCATCGAGCCTTTGCAAAAGTTGAAGATAGAAAATCTCGGAAATCACAACCCGAGACTTCACGCTGATGAGATACTGATGGCATTGGCAATTTCCGCCACTACAAATCCCGTGGCGGCGCTTGCTATGGAGCAGCTTCATAAGCTGAAGGGCTGTCAATCGCATATAAGCGTCATCGTTTCGAGCGTAGATAAAAACATCTATCGTAAGCTCGGAATAGAGCTTACCTGCGAACCGGTATATGAAAGAAAGAAATTCTACAACAAATAAGCCGAAAGCTCCTCGCGTTTTTTCGCGAGGAGCTTTTGTCATATCTTTATTTCTTTGTATATCTCGGGAATTACCTTGTTTTTTACATCCCATTCATCCGCTGAAAGATCATCGAACATACCTATATGGAACGGTACAGTATATTTTGCCGCTATTCTCTGAGCAAATACCTTTGCGTCATCCATATTCATATTGTTCCCTTTTCCGTTTACGGGTAAAAAGAGCGCGTGTATATCAAAATCGGGAAGCGTTTCAAATATCTTCTCATTATAGAGGGTATCTCCCGTTATGTAATAATTCTTGCCCTCCGCAGACAATATCACACCGATAGCATACGGATCGGAATGTTCAGCGCGCACAGCCGTAAATTTCACGTTACCGCAGCTCCATGTCGTTCCGACGTTAAAAAGCACATAATTGCTTTTTCCGCCGAATTTACGCAATTCCTGCCATCCTCCGTTCGGAACAAGCACCAACGCCTCGGCATCATCCGTAAGATAATATTTAAGCGTCTCCTTATCAAGATGATCAAGATGATTGTGTGTTACGATTATCACATCGGGAGTTATCTTAAGATAGCTCTCGTCTATGGGCTGTCTGCGATAATTTTGAGGCTCAAAATTCTTCACGTTATCGGATAAGTAAGGATCTATGACGATCTTCTTTCCGTCAACCTCAAAAAGCAATCCTGCCTGTCCCAAAAATGTTATTTTCATTTCAATCCTCCTGCGGAATTATAGGATATAACTGTATAGTATTGCCTCCGTCTACTACAAGCTCTGCGCCCGTGGTATTTCTTGCGTGCGCGGCAAAATAATATACAGCGTCAGCTATATCTTCGCCTACAGCAACGTCTCCGATAGGCGTATATCTCGACGGCACCTTTGCGTAAAATTCAGGATTTTTCTCCCAACGGTCAGTCTTGATCATACCCGGTAGTACCGCATTTACACGAATATTATACTTTCCGAGATCGAGCGCCAAAGCTCTCATAAGACCAAGCTGACCGCCCTTCGATGTAACGTAGGCAATTCTGTCGGGAATGGCTCTGTATGCTGTATTAGAATTGAGAAAGACGATATTACCTCCGCCGTTTTCTTTCATTCTCCTTGCGGCATGCTCACAGAGACAGAAATTCCATACGACATTTGTGTTTATTACTTTCATAAGATCGGTAAGAGGACTTTCGAATATTTTCTGTCCAAGTCCTTGGTCTGCGGCATTGAGGACAAGAGTATCGACGAATAGCCCTTTATCATCAATATCCGCGAACATCTTGATAACCGATTCCTCGTCTACTGTTCTTTCGTCAAGCAATGAGTCGATATGATAACCAATTATCTCTACCTCGGAAAATTTTTCCTTATATGCTTTTTCGGCAGCGTGAACCTTTTCCAAATTTCTACCCGTAAAAATTACGTTCCATCCCTCGGAAGCAAATTTTTCAACTATCGCCACGCCCGTGTTTATACAGGCGCCCGTTATTAGTACTGTTTTCATAGCTCTGCCTCACAATTAAAAATAAAATTCGGTCTTTGCAGGACGTATATCTGTAAGAGCACCCGTGTAGTGACGGAGATTGTGCTCAACATAAGGGTGCTTGAGGCACTCCTCCTCGTTAAGCTCAATACCAAGTCCTGGGCGGTCGCCTATCTTGATGCGTCCGTTTTCATAAATAAGATTTTCGTCGGTTATAAATTTTCTGTAATCAACGTCACTGTACATAATTTCCAAAATACAGAAATTAGGACAGCACGCCGCAAGCTGAAGCGTTGCCGCGTTAGCTATAGGCCCTGACGGATTATGCGGAGCAAAAGGTATGTAATTTGCCTCCGCTATGGCCGCTATCTTTTTAAGCTCCATAATTCCGCCCGCATGGGAAATATCAGGCTGAATATAATCACAAGCTCTGCGTCTGAATAACTCGTTGTAATCAAAACGGGTATAGAGACGCTCACCCGCTGAAATGGCAACAGGAGACTTTTCACGCACCGCGGCGAGCGCTTCAAGATTATTCGGAGGCACAGGTTCTTCAAGAAGCATAGGCTTAAACTGCGCAACTTCCTGAGCTATCTTTATACCCGTGGGAACGTCAAAGCGACCGTGAGCCTCAATAAGAAGATCGACCTCGTCGCCCACTGCGTCTCTTACCGCCGCAATACATCTGAGTGCTTTATCAAGATCCTTATTGGATATTTGCAAATAATTCTTACCGAAAGGATCCCACTTCATAGCCGTCACACCGCGTTTTACGGCTTCTCTCGCCTTTTCTCCGAACTCCTCAGGCTCTTTAGCCCCCGCAAACCAACCGTTTACATAGATACGGCAATCGTCGTTTACCTTTCCGCCAAGAAGCTGATATACGGGAACGTTCAATGACTTTCCGAGAATATCCCAAAGTGCCATTTCAACAGCAGATAGAGCCGACATAAGCACAGCTCCACCTCTCCAATAGGCATCTCTGTATATATCGTGGTAATGCTTTTCTATCTGTCTCGGATCTTTGCCTACAAGATAGCTTTTGATATGCTCTATTGCGCCAACAAGCGCCTTTTCCTTGTATTCAAGAGTGCCCTCGCCTACTCCCGTGATGCCCTCATCAGTATATACCTTAACAAAAACCCAATTAGTACGGAAGCAATCGACAACAAAGGTTTTAATATCTGTAACTTTCATTTTAACCTCACTTTATTATATCATAAACTCGAACATAGTCAACAAGGAAATCATCTCCGAGCCTTGCGGTCTCTTTTGCTTCTTCCGTAGGACGGTGATCTTCCTTTCTATAACCTTTGGTTTCGGTAGATATAAGTATAAACTGTGGCACAGCGGATACGTTTTCGTCTACTCTTCCGTCTTCTACGCCGTCAACGTAAAATACATATTCATTTTCCGTCCAAAGCAGACCGAAGGTATGAAACTCGTCATTTGATTCCACTTCCATACCGCCAACCTTTATACGCTGCATATCCTGTCCGTAGCCACCTGTAAATACATTGTGCGGGTGAACCTCACCGGGATAAAAGGATTCCATAATATCGACCTCAGAGCCCGACAGCTTGGGATCAAGCGTGGAACCTATATTTGGAGACTGTATCCAAAATGCGCTCCACCAACCATTTCTCTTCTGCAAACGGCAACGACATTCATAATATCCGTACTTATGTGTAAATTTGTTTTCTTTCAGTTTTCCTATAGGCCATTGGAGAAAAGAATTACCGAATTTTGTGGGCTTTACGGGTTCATCCATAAAATTATAGCCTGTCTGAAGCTGAGAGCTTACTATTTCTCCGTTTTCCTCAAATATCGAAAAAACTGCACATCCATTCTCTATCTTAACACCCTTGTCTGTCCATGCGGCGTGTCTTTTACCCATCATTGTGAGTCTGTAATCCCATTTACTTGTATCAAGTGTATCACCATCAAACTCATCCGACCATACAAGCTCAAAATCGTAACCTTCAGGCAACAAACTCGGTGCGTGATCTTTTACTTCAAATGTTTTCATAACATTTCTCCTTTTTCACTTAATCAATAAAATTTCCGAATGTGATAAGCTTGGGCGTATCCGAAATAGGCAGATTTACAAGCTGTATTTCGCCGTCACCGACGTTCTTTATCATTTCGTTTGGTAATTCGTAAATACTTCCGTCTGCAAGATCAACAAGTCTTATATCGCTGTCAAGTCCAAAGCTTTGGAAAGATACCGTGCCTTCGTACGTTTGTGTAAGCAACGGTACGGCGTTCCAATATACAAGTCCTATTGAACCGTTATCTCTTTCAAAGGTATAAGTGCAAACTGTCGGATCGTCGCAATCCGTTCCCTTTACCCGATGCGACGGCAACACGATACGTCTTACGGTAGTTTCACAGGGTACGCATCCATCGGCAAATATGGATGTCAACACCTGCAAGGCTCTGTATGAAGGCTTAGGCGTATAGTTTCCAGTAGAAAATCCGTTTTCATCAAAATCAGCACTGAGAACTCCGAAATATCCGTAATCAAGATAAGATTTCTTATCTGCTACAAGTCCGCGAAGCGCTTCGATCATATCCATGGTTGAAAAATAAGATGTGAATTTAACGTCGTGAGCAAGATCATGCAACAAATTTCTCAATAGATGCTTTAACTGTTTTTCCTTAGTCCATGCAAAGCCGTGCATCGCTCCCGCGCCGTCGCTTCTTGATTGAGCGCCCGTTTCGCTCTGTATTATTTCAATTCCCTTTTTATAACTATCGAGTAAACGGCGGTAGCTTTTCAAATAATCGGGACGAAGCGTGTCATCCGCCGTGTATGCGTGGAAAGAAAACGCATCCATACGTTCAGCAGCTCCACTTGCAAGCACACGGTTCAAATAGGTAAGATCATACGGGTGCGCCATTGCACAAGCTACAGTTTTCGCCTCACTGTCAGCGGCGTGTACGGTATCGGCAGTAGCATTAAAAAGCTCAGCATATTCGTAAGCATTCGGTCCCGTTTCAGGTTCATCATCCGCATGAGGATGCTTCCAACTATAATTGCAGTCGGGTTCATTCCATACTTCATAGTACTGTATTTTTCCCTTATAATGAGAAACTACGGCATGAACGTAATTGAGCCACGCTTCCTGCTCTTCTTTTGTAGAGATAGGCGGACATCCCACAGCACCGAAATACTTTGCCGCCCATTCGGAATATATGGGATTTCCGTAGCATAAGACCATCCAAGGCTGGTTACCTCTCATCAAAAGATTATCAACTATTTCATCGAGCCAAGCAAAGTCATAAACACCCTTTACTTTTTCCGTCCTTGCCCATCCCGACTGTATCCGTATCCATTTGACACCAATATCAGCAACCTTATCGTACGCTTTATTGGGATCAAAAACTGCTCTGTCAAGCTTTTCAAAGCCTATTCCTATGCGCGATGTTTCAAATTCTGAAGACCTTTTAGTCTTTACTTCACCAACTTTTTTAAGCCTTTCCATGGTTACCTCCAAAAATAAAAATTCTTATGTAAAAATAGTAGCATAAAAAGTTAAAATATCATATCAAAATATTACCGTAAATATTAAATATCTTATCTTTATTTTCAAACAATCTTTGTAAATCCATTGATTTATAAAGTTTTTTGTGATATAATTATTTCAATATTTTATCTTATGGAGCTTTAAAATGATAATTACTTCCATAAAAGGCGCAGGAGTTTATCGTTCAGAGGCGTTTCATAAAGGAAATACCTATCTTACGCCTAAACGCAAAGTAAAGCTTTATGAATTCGAATTTTTTAAAGAAGACTATGAATACGGCTTTTTAAACGGACAACAAATAGATTATAAAAAAAACACTGTTTTGATAGCCAAGCCCGGGGACATCAGGCAAAGTAAAAAGCATTTTTCCTGTTATTATATCCATATAGATATGCGTGACGGCGCGATATGCGATATGATAAATGCTTTGCCGTCGGTCGTAACAGTAGATGACGAATCAAAATATACTCAGATATTTCAAAATATATGCTCGGATTTTCCACCCGTAAATAATACGAAGAAATTATCGGTTATCGGTTGGCTCTTGATACTTATATCTGAATTATCCAACGACAGTCACAGTTTACACCAAGTAACTCAGATCACGTCAAAAGCACAACGCAACGCGATACTTTCGGCAAAAACGTATATAAACTTTAACTATCGGAATGACATCAAGCTGAAAGATATTGCGGACAGTGTGCATATGAGCCCGAATTACTTTCATAAGCTTTTCACCTCCGCCTGTCAGATCTCACCTTTGCAATATCTTACAAAAATACGAATAGAAAAAGCAAAAACTGAGCTTATGTGCTCTGAAAACACTATAACACAAATATCCGAAAGTTGCGGATTTAACTCATACAGTTACTTTTGTACTGTTTTCAAGCATTATTGCGGAATAACACCGACCGAATTCAGAAAAAGCGGAAATAAGTACTACCATGTCTGATACAAAAAATGCGACCTTGAACGGCCGTATTTTTTACTAATTCAAAATCAACAATAATAAAATAACCGATTAAAGAAAAAAGCCGTTGCGGAAATTCCGCAACGGCTTTGTAAAAATTCAATCACTTTGCGTCTTTAAGATTTCTTTTAAGACCTATTATTGCATATACACCCAAAGCTATCAAAACTGCCACCATTATACCGATAAACACATAACCTGCAATAACGCCTGCCTGTTCACCGGGAATGTTTGCCTCAAGCTCTTCGATCTTTGACGTATAGTTTTCAATACTCTTTGCATCGTTAGCTGCCGCAAGCTTGTTCTTATAATCGGCAAGGCTCGACTCAGCCGAAGTAAGGTATGTAGAAGCCTCTCTTATTCTCTGCAAAAGAACTATGTTAGCATATGTAAAGATGAAAGTCGGGGTTGCGGAATAAATAATATTCTGTGTGAGGTTGTAAAGGAGTCCCGATACAACACAAGCCAATCCGACTACAGCGAACATACCCACAGCCTTTATTATAAACTCGACCATATCCCACTTTTCAAGAAATCCTGTCAGATATGTGATAACAGAGACATTAACTCCTGCAAAATAGAGAGCCGCAACAACACCTGCAGAAATAACCACCGCAAGAAGTGAGGTCAATACCATCATAACAGTGGACATTACATACTTCTGAGCAAGAGACTTTCTCGCTCTCTGAAGCATATACGTACCGAAATAATAAAATACCGTAACGGTGGAGAAAAGCAAAAGCGCAAGATTTACTGCAACAAACATATAAGCCGAGGTAAATACACCGACCATAAAGAGCACGATTGGCGCTATGGATACGATAGCAACAACGACATACATAATTATCGTAGCGTATTTTTTATTGAAAGACGGAACGAGAGACGTTTCTACTTCGTTGTCATAGGCACCGTTTGTAAATCTGAGAACCATCGGAAGAATGAGAGGAAGCAGGTAAAGCAAGATCATAAACACATAGCTCATAAAGCCTACGCCTACGTCTACACCCTCAAGCGCGATCTTGTCGTATATCGAACCGTAAACAAATACCATTCCAATATCGCGTATAGCCATGGCAATACCTACAACAAGCATAATTCCTAACATTTTACCTTTTGTCCAAGCTTTACCCTGATACGCGCTTTCAAAATCATCTACATACTGTTTTTCAGCTGTCATCTTAAAATCTCCTTAAACATATTTGACATTTATCACAATATATTTTAACACATTTACCAATACTTTGTCAAGATAAAATGAAATAAATATTAAAGATTTTGTGTTAATAATTTTTAAAAAGCTATTGACAAAAGGAAAATAATATGATATACTTGTAAAGCTTTTTGGTTTACACACATTTTTTTAGGAGTATAAGTCGATAAATGTTTGAAAAAAATTTAAATGTCGGCTACCTCTTGGACTTTTACGGTGAGCTTCTCCCTGAAAGAAAAAGAGCTGTACTCGATATGTATTACAATGAAGATTATTCCCTTGCAGAAATAGCCGACGAGATCGGTATTTCGCGTCAGGGTGTCAGAAACATCATAAAAAAGACCGAAAGCGAGCTCTTCTTTTACGAAGAAAAGCTTGGACTTGCAAAAAAATTGATGACAGTTGAAAAATATTCCGCTTCGCTTTGCCGTTACGCCGAGGAGCATGAGCTTCCCGAGCATATAAAAAACGAGATATTACAACTTGCGGAAGCGGTAAAACAATAAAAATAAATAATACGATATTGTATGGAAAATTCCCCTTTAAATCACTGCCTTGAAAGGAGAGTGACACCATGGCTATGTTTCAAAGTCTTAGCGAAAAGCTTGAAAATGCTTTTAAGAAATTCAAAAATAAAGGAAAACTTACCGAAGCCGATATAAAAGCGGGTATGCGAGAAATAAAGCTTGCTCTGCTTGAGGCTGACGTTAACTTTAAAGTCGTCAAAGAATTTATCGCAACAGTTTCCGAAAGAGCTGTCGGTACAGAGGTGCTTGAATCCCTCCTCCCCGCTCAGCAGATAGTTAAAATAGTAAACGAGGAATTGACCGCTCTTATGGGCGGAACACAATCCAAGCTGCAAATAGCTTCAAAACCGCCTACGGTCATAATGATGGTAGGTCTGCAGGGTGCGGGTAAGACCACACACGCAGGTAAGCTTGCAGGAATGTACAAAAAGCAAGGAAAAAATCCTTTGCTCGTTGCCTGCGACGTTTATCGCCCCGCAGCTATCAAGCAATTGGAGGTAGTAGGCGAAAAGCTCGGTATTCCCGTATTCTCTATGGGGGACAAGGAATCTCCCGTAAAGATCGCTGCAGAAGGTCTTGCGTACGCCAAGAAAAAGGGATACGATATGGTATTCATCGATACTGCGGGACGCTTGCATATTGATGAAGCGCTTATGCAAGAGCTTCAGGATATAAAGGCTAAGGTAGAGCCGACGGAAATACTTTTGACCATCGATGCAATGATCGGTCAGGATGCTGTTACGGTAGCTAAAACCTTTAACGAGCTTCTCGATGTTACAGGTGTTATACTTACAGAGCTCGACGGTGATACGCGTGGCGGCGCTGCGCTTTCCGTAAAGCACGTTACGGGAAAGCCTATTAAGTTTATCGGTACGGGCGAAAAGCTTGACGCCATAGAACCGTTCCACCCCGACAGAATGGCTTCGCGAATTCTCGGAATGGGAGATGTTCTTTCTCTTATAGAAAAAGCGGAACAGGCGTATGATGAAAAGAAAGCGGCAGAACTTGAAAAGAAGCTGAGAGAATCCACCTTTACTCTTGACGATTATCTTGAACAATTCGGCCAGATAAAGAATATGGGAAGTCTTGATCAGCTTGTAGGAATGATGCCGGGGGTTAAGCCGGGCTCGCTGAAGGATGCAAAGATAGACGAGAAAGCAGTCGCTCATATGGAAGCAATCATAACGTCAATGACACCTTATGAGAGAGCCAAGCCTGAGGTTCTCAACGCATCCAGAAAGAAGCGCATCGCCGCAGGTAGCGGAACTACCGTCGAAGAAGTCAACAAACTTGTTCGGCAGTTCGAACAAACGAGAAAGCTTATGAAGCAGTTCTCAAATCCGAAGCAAATGTCAAAACTCGGACGTAAAAAAGTGAAAATTCCGTTTTAACACGGATTTTTATAAATAACATTTAAAAATATATTTATTTTTGGAGGAAATCAAAAATGGCAGTAAAAATGAGACTTAGAAGAATGGGCGCAAAGAAAGCCCCCACATACCGTGTTATCGTTGCGGACAGCCGTTCTCCCAGAGACGGTAGATTCATCGAGGAGATCGGTTACTTCAATCCTCGCTCCGATGAGCTCAAGATCGATGCTGATAAGGCAAAGGCTTGGCTCTCCAACGGCGCTCAGCCCACAGATACCGTAAAGGCTCTGCTCAAAAAGTCCAACATAGTTGACTGATCTGCAACGGTGAACTCTTATGACTGATCTGAAAGAAACCCTGTGCGGTATTGCAAGGGCTATCGTTGACAATCCCGATGCAGTCTCGGTTGCTGAGACGGTAAACGGAAACAAGGTTTCCCTTACACTCAGCGTTGCCGAGCCCGATATGGGAATGGTCATAGGTAAAAACGGAAAAATAGCTAAAGCTATCCGTACAGTAATGCGAGCTGCTGCTAATACCGACGGAAAAGAAGTTACCGTTGATATTCGCTGATAAGGAAAAACAGGTGCCGATCTCTTTTTGAGCGACACCTGTTTTGCATTGAAAGGTTATAAAAACATGAACAAAGCAAATCCAAACGAACGTTTAAAACATATTCTGAATATTCTGACCGACGAGCTCGCCAAAGTATCAAAGGAGCAGAACGATTATTTCAGAAAATTTCCTGCCGATACAAAACTCGGAATAAACGCTGACAGTGCGGAATTAAAAAAGATCACTACCGCATACTATCTTCACACTGCGCGCATCTCTGCTTCAATATCTAAAATGGAAACAGCTCTGTCCGCGCTTCCCACAATAATCGTTCAAGCCGACAGCGAGCGAAACCGTAATCTTATAGTATCGTGTGACGATCTGCTCACGCGATTTAGTGAATTAAAAAAAGGCGTTTTGCTTTTTGCGCAAAAAAGTGAAACTATAATAACCAAAAAGCAAACATCCTCGCCCGAGCTATTCCGATATTTATCAGAGCTTAGTCACAAGGTCAGCTATTTCGACAAATACTTGAAAAACATTTCTCTTTAACAGACTGAAGCTGTGTGTAATATTTATACGTAGCTTCGGTCATTTTTTTTGCGTTCAATTCTCTTTCATAACGGAGACTTGCGTTTTTCGAGAGCTGTTCATACAAATTTTTATCATTGGTTATACAGTATATGATCTCAGCAAGTCTTTCAAAATCATAGATAGGATATAAAAAGCCGTTAATACCGTTTTGTACCATATATCCGTTGCCGCCATAGTCGCTTGCGACACAAGGAATTCCAAGGCTCATTCCTTCGGATAACGCAAGTGAAGACGTCTCGGTTCCATGAGAGCAATTTATATTGAGATCCGTAATGTTGAAATATTTCGTCACGTCGTCAACAAAGCCTGTAAAAATGAAATATTTATCGATACCTTTGCTCTTGCATATATTTTTCAATTCGTTTTGCATGCTTCCACCTCCGACGATCAAAAAGCGGTAATCCTCCGAGAGCTTTATTAACAATTCCGCAGCATTTATTATATCCGTATGACCTTTATATTCCTCAAGTCTTGCGAAAATCCCTATCACGGTAGCGTTATTAGGGACAAATAAGCTCTTTTTTATCTCAGATCTTTCGCTGTCGCTAAGTGTTTTTATCTCATTTACCCCGTTAATTATAACCGTAACTCTATCAGGAAGAACGCCCATCTCGACAAGGTTATCTTTAGCTGCCTGAGCAACGGCAACTATTCCGTTAGACAGACACATCTGACACTTTCCCGTGATAAATCTTAAAAAAGGATTTTTTTGCCATGAGCTCAACGGAAACGCGCAATGCCTTGTATAAATCCTTACGGGAACGCCGCATAAAAAAGCAGCTATTCGAAATGATAGACATCCGTGACAGTTAACAATGTCGGGAGAGATCTTTTTTATCAACTTTATATATTTCAGTATTGCCGAAAGCTCAAAGGATCTGTCGGCGCAGGCATTTACCTCTATAAAACTGATATTATGCTCAGACAATTTATTTTTCAGCATACTTCCCTTCGGAATAACCACGACGGTATTATCACACATTTGCTTATCGTTCACCAGTCTTGTAAGCAATAGTACACCCGCTCCGCCTATATTTGTATCACTTATTGCCTCGATTATTTTCATATGATATTGCCTTTCCATATCAACATTACTATTAAAATTCCCCATAATAACAATAAAATTCCCTCACACAATAAATGTGAGGGAATTTTATCATTTTTTCTTCAGTTTTCCGACAACTCTTCCGCAGCAAACCGCTTCTGCATACTCTTTAAGCAATATCTCGCCATACTCAGGATTAAGAGAGATAAGTGTATCTCCGCCGTATTTTTTGAAATATCCGTTTCCGTCAAGAATGAATATTCCGAGTTCTCCAATCTCAACCGAGTCACAATTTTCAACGAGTAACACATCCCCGTCGTGATATTTCGGCTCCATACTGTTTCCACTGATACGCAAAGCATAATCGGCAATCTGTGTTTTTTCGTTATCGGGAATGTTTATGCTCTCCGCCGTAGTATCGTCAAGATACACTCCCGGACCTGCGGATACGGGAAGGTCGTAAAGCAAAAGCGAGCGTTTGCCGATTCGCGGAGCATATGCAGCAGGAGACGCAACGGGCGGAAGTATCTTCGCTCCGCTCTGCACCTTTTTCTTTTCCGATTTTTCCGATACAGACAGATCGGGGCTTCCGTATGCTCCCACACGTTCGCCTTCCTTATCCACTATCATTCTTACAATATCCTGCCCGAAGCCATCCAACGCGCGATAACTCTCGATAAGAGATATTTCATCAGCACTCAACGTAAAATTATTTGTATTTCTCGGTTCTCCGCTGACAAGATAATCTACAGAACATTCCAAGGCTTCCGCGATAGCAATGATATTGATAAGTTTGGGCGAATCGCTTATACCCGCCAATATCTTACTCAATGTACCGAGAGGTATGCCCGTAAGCTCAGATAAGCGTTCGTTAGTTATCTTTTTTTCATTTTTTAATTTTTTTATTCTGTCAATATAATCCATCACTGCCCCCGATATTTCCTATTATGGAATTATTATACCATATATTTATCGGTTTGTAAAGTGTTTTTTGAAATTATTTTTCCAAAATCGATCTATTTTTTCATCAGCACAGTAGCTATCGCCTCTGCCGCTGCTTCTGCCGCAATGCAAGCTTCTTCAAGGCTGTTTCCACTTGAGCCTATCTCCAATAAAAGCGAATACGGAGCTATCTCCTGATTATACGTCGATGATTTCAAATATACGGGACGGCATATATTAGTATATTGACCGTTCAACTCTTCTCTGAATTGCAACGCCAAAGCAAGATTTGTTTCCCAACGATCGTTTTCTTCCCCTCCCCAATTGCTTCCTACAACACACATGATCTGAGCTGATGCCGTACCGTTTACAACAGTTACAGGTCTCACAAGCTCGCCGCTTGATTTTATAACAGAATCTCTATGAATATCTATCACAAGCTTTATCGTCGGATAACGATCAAGGTAAAGCCGGATAGTTTCCTCTGCTCTTGCATAAGCATCGCGATAGCCTTCCGCATCGTGCATTACCTCACTGTGAACGCTTATAATTCCCTTTTTACGAAGCGAATCGCTAAGAACTTTTCCAACTGCGATAACGTTCTTGTCAGTATCACTGCTTCTCGCGAGCTCACCACCGTCATCCTTGTACGATATTGCGCCGTCCTCGCTGTACGATTCAGTACCGTGTGTATGTATTATAAGTACCGTTGGAGCCGAAGATACAGACAGATATTCCAAAGGTGTACCGTATCCGAGCTCCATATCAAGAAGCGCTTCGGTATCGGGGGTAAGTCCTGTTGAATTGTGTATATACGCAGGTCCGTATGAAACAAGAGATAGATCCATCGGTATTATCGGGATTTCGCCCTCGGGGACCTTTGAATAGTCAAAATCGTACAACGTACTTATGCTTACGGTATTTTCTTCTTTTGTGCTTGTACTCACTTCGTTATCCGTTTCTTCACTGATGTTACCATTGGAAGGTTTTGACGGAAGCAATATTCCCTCCGTAATATCAAAAACTCCGCCCACAGGTATGCTATCTTTCATCCACGACAACGACAGATCAGGAAAGCTGTTTTCAATAAACAGTCCCCAAACGTCTGTCATAACACCGCTTCTGTCTCCGAATATTGAAAGAAATAATAAACTTGCGCAAAGTATAAATATGATCCCGACCGTAAAGATATACAAAACAAATACCTTTCTAAGACGGTGCTTTTTTATCTTTTGAAATTTTATTTCATCGTATTCTACGTTTCCCGAAGATAGACGATATGGCTCTGTTTTAGTGATTTTTTTATTTTTTCCAAGCATTTTACCATTCCTCCGAAAAAATCATACGATTCATACTATGCAAAAAGAGTATATAAAATGCCCGATCTCAAATAAATTCATTCAAATCGTTCAACACAGATGCCAAAAGTAACGCCGAGGCTGTTATCAGAACATCCGATTCTTTTGGAGTCACTAAAAAATCAAGTCCGTTATCAAGCAAATTACGAAGGACAGGCGTATCTAAGTCCATATCGCATTTTGCAAGAGCTTCACAGATCATTGTAGATGAATTTACAACAGTAGGAACTCCTACGGATATAACGGGGACACCCAATGTATCCCGATCAAGCGCTGATTTCCCGTTTTGTATTCCTCCTCCGGGGGTTATACCCACATCCGAAAGCTGTACGGTCGAAGCAAGTCTTTCATAGCTTCTTGCTCTCAATGAGTCTATAGCAATAACAATATTAGGCTTGACAGTGTTTACATATGACTTTATCGCCTCTACAGTATCTATACCCGTATTTCCCATTACATCCGGAGTAACAGCCATGATACGGTTGTTTGATCTATCTTCTGCCGTGTAATGTGTAACGGATATATGCCTTACCGTTTCTGCCCCCAAGGAGTCGGACGTTATATGAGGATTTCCCAGCCCTACGATCAAAAATGATAACCCGTTTTTAAGATATTCTGTGTTACAATTTGAAGATACGAGTATTTGAAGCTCTGATATGATCTCATGCTTTAAAAGAAAAAACTCCTCATCAGTCAACATCCACAGCTTAGGTGTGTTAAAGGTAATATATCTCTTCACCGCGCCCTTTGCATTTATTTTTTCGGAAATTATTTTTTGTATGCTATCAGATATGACCTTCTTTTTCATGTGATCTCTTTCATTCATTTCACAAGCAAGATCTGTAAAAATATATTTTTTCATTTCCAACCTCAATTTACTATCATTCAGTATGTAAAAGTGCACAATCCGTCATCGTTCAAATTGTGCACCTATCCAAAAGTAAAATTGTTTGTCCGAATAAGATTGATTTTATACGAAAAAGATGTTATAATTATATGAAAACAGCCCATATATGGGGCTAATGACAAATACCGCAGGAGGTTTTCCAGAAAATGATGAAAAAAATCATTGCACTTACACTGTGTTTGTTGATGATCGTACCCGTTTTTGCGAGTTGCTCAAACGCAGATGATGACGACAAGGGAGCATACATAAGTATGTATCTCACAGACCCTGTTTACAACTTTGATCCCGCTCGCGCTTACGGCAACGAGGCGGCCCTCAAGGTTATCAGTCTTATGTTTGACAATCTCTTTGTTCTCGATGAGAACGGCAAGGTAAAGAAATCCTTGGCAAAGAGCTACAAGATCTACGAGGACGACGAGATCAACGAGTACAAAATGATAATCGAGATCAAGGAAACCGCTTGGTCCGATGGTACTACGCTTCTTGCGCAGGATGTCGTTGACGCTTGGAGACGCATACTTAATGTTACCAATTCCTTTGACGCGGCTGTACTTCTTTATGACATAAAGAACGCAAAACTTGCAAAAGAAGGCGTGGTCAGCATTGACGACGTCGGTATATCCGCTATCAATGACACCGAAATAGAGATATACTTCACAGGTAAGATCGACTACGATCAGTTCCTTTTGAAGCTGACAAGCTATGCGCTTGCTCCTATCCGAGAGACTATCGTATATCAGCCCGAAAATGTTTATGACTGGGCAAAGAAACCCACGATATTTGCTGCAAGCGGTCCTTTTAAGCTTCGTGAGGTGTCTTACGAAGAAGGCGCTGAAAAGCTCGTACTTGAAAGAAACAGCTATTATTTCAGAGACACCGAAAAGGATGCTCTTGATAAGAGTGTAACTCCCTACAGACTTATTGTAGACTACTCCAAGTCTGCTGAAGAAATAATGCAGATGTACACTAACGGAGAGTTGTTCTATGTTGGTAACATTCCTCTTTCGGTAAGAGGTGCTTGGGCTGAGGAAGCAGAGATCACAGACGCGCTCAGCACGCACTCCTATGTTATAAACGAGAATACTATCGTAAGATACTACGATGAAGATGAATTCAGCACACTTTCAACGCTCAATGAAACAGAAAAAGAGCTTGTAGAGGGTGTTGACGGAGAGAAGATATTTGCAAATGCTTCCGTAAGAAAGGCGCTTTCTTTGGCAATCGACCGTGAGGCAATAGCTGATAAGGTAGTATTTGCAAAAGCGGCAACAGGTCTTGTACCGAACGGCGTATTCGATAGCAGTTCAAGAAAAGAAACTTTCCGTGAAAACAGCAGCAAAGACCTTGTAGCAACATCCGCAAATCTCAGCGAGGCAAAGAGCCTTCTCACTACCGCAGGTGTGGACGCATCCAAGTTTATGTTTACCATTTCCGTAGCTGCTTATGACGACGTACATATGGAAATTGCAAAGGCAGTAAAAGAGGCGTGGACAGAGCTCGGATTTCATGTAGAGATACTTGCTATTGACGTTATCACAAATACTCATATCGACACCGTAACAGGTTCGGCTATCGACGGCGTAAGAGATGATATATTTGCAGAGAGATACGATAGCGGTAAGTTCGAGGTAGCAGCTATTGATTTCACTGCTCTCAGCGTTGATGCGTTCTCCGTTCTTGCTCCTTTCGCTTACGGATACACGGGCGGAGCGGCTATCAAGGAGAACAGCCCCGACTTTAATATTCCCAGCCATATCTCCGGATATAACAGCGCAGAATATAACGCAAAGATCGACGCAGCTTACGCTGAACTCGACGCAGAGGCTCGCGCAACGATACTTCATCAGGCAGAAGAGATCCTTATGAACGATATGCCTATCATACCGATCGTATTCAATATGAATGCAGCCCTCACAAGTAAGGAGCTTAAAGGAGAAAAGGTATCCTACTACGGAACCCCCATATTCACTAAACTCAAGCTTAAAAATTATGAGGATTACATTCCTGCAGATGCACAATAAATAAAAAAACAGTCGGCTTTCGGAAATTTTCCGAAAGCCGACGGCTTTTTATTTTCAATTAAGAGTTCTTCTTATTCTTCTTTTTAAGTTGCTTCAACTCAGACATAAACGTCTCTATATCTTTAAATTCTCTATATACCGAGGCAAAACGCACATACGCAACCTCATCCCTGTCTTTAAGATGTTTCATAACCAGCTCGCCGATCTCAACGGTAGTTATTTCGGTAGCCAATGAGTTCTGCAACTCACTTTCAACCTCTCCAACTATCTCCTCGGCATTGACAGGTCGCTTTTGACAAGCTTTAAGAAGTCCCGACAACAGCTTGTTTCGGTCAAAAAGCTCTTTAGAACCGTCTTTTTTTATAACTATAGTCTGAATTGTTTCTACCATCTCAAACGTTGTAAACCGTTTTTGGCAGGACAAACATTCGCGTCTCCTGCGAATACTGTTCCCCTCTTCAACGGGACGTGAATCAACGACCTTACTATCAGCAAAACCGCATACGGGACATCTCATATTAAAAAACTCTGCAAATGCAGCCTTTCTTTATTATTTACACCCTAATTATACCACAATTTTGCAGATAAGTAAAGTATTTATAAAAAATAAATTAAATAATATCTTCCATATATTGTGACATATGCCGATTTTCCACTATTGCAAAAATATAAAAGTATGATATACTTATATCGGAGGTGATATAGTATGAAAAAAATTATTGATATTCCCTGCCGATTATCGTTGATATTTATGATATACGGTTCTTTTGCCGTTTTTAGTCAATTGATCTTTATGATACTGCATATCAATATCCTGATGTCATCGCATAACTTTGAAATGGTTAAATACATATGTGTTCCTTATTTAGAATATCCTCTCATAAGTATTGTCCTTGTACTTGGAGGAGCATTGTTGTTTGACTATATAAAACTCAAAGAATAGACATAAATTCAAAAAATAATATTTAAAAAAGATATTGACTTTTTTACAATTTAGTGGTATAATATCCGTGTTGCGCCGGTGTGATGGAATTGGCAGACGTGCTGGACTCAAAATCCAGTGGTAGCGATACCGTGTCGGTTCGACCCCGACCACCGGCACCAAAAAACTCAGAATTCATTTTTTGAATTCTGAGTTTTTCTTTTTTGTGAAATATAAACAAAAGACTTATACTTGTTCTGTTCACATTTATTATTATTTTTTCGTTAAATGTTGACATATTTGTATTTTTGTGATACAATTCCTAATATAAAACAAAATCATTTACGAGGTGAACAAAAATGAGATTATTATTCAAGCAAAGATTTTTTTCGTGGTTCGACAGCTATGATATATACAATGAGTCGGGAGAAACAGTTTACGTTGTCAAAGGAGAGCTTTCGTGGGGACATCTTTTGAGAATATACGATGCAAACGGTCAGGAGCTCGGTATGATAAAGGAAAAGATACTGACTTGGTTTCCGAAATTTGAAATGTATCTTAACGACCGTTACGTCGGCTCTATCAACAAGGAATTTTCATTTTTCAAGCCAAAATTCAATATTGACTGCAAGGGCTGGCAGGTAGACGGAGATTGGTTTGAATGGGATTATTCTATTTTAGACGGCAACGGTCACAGCGTTGCCTCCGTGTCGAAGGAGCTTTGGAATTGGACGGATACCTATGTTATCGACATTCATGACCAAAACGATGCTATTTACGCGCTTATGCTTGTACTTGCCATAGATGCAGAAAAGTGTTCGAGAAAAAATTAAGAAATAAATTAGAATAATTAAGGACTATGAAAAAAGTTGTTCGCCCTATATTGTGGGCGCTTTTCGTAATATATTGTGTGATACTGATTTACATACTGTTTTTGAGTAGAGGGTCACTTGCTCATTACTCTTACGATAGATATTTCAGACAATTTACAAATTTTATACCGTTCAAAACAATCGTAGAATACATACAGAGATATAGAGACGGATTTCAAAATTTATCCGTAACAAATTTGCTTGGAAACTTTGTGTTGTTCTTACCTATGAGTATGGCTTTGCCTTGCCTATTCAAGAAGCTCGACCGATTTTGGAAAGTCACACTTTGTATTCTCGGAATGGTCGTTTTGGTCGAAGCCGCACAAGGCTTGCTCCGTGTCGGTAGTATTGATATTGACGATGTAATTTTTAACGTCTGTGGCGCCATGATCGGATATGGAATTATCAAGATACCCTTTATAAATAAACTGCTTACCAAGATTGATTTAATTCATCCTACGGGTAAATAACAAATGACTAACTTTGAAACGTTAATGCCACATTAAACTGAATTATGAAAAGTAAAACAGATTTGATTGAATACTACGATATGCTTATAGAAGAAAATAACGATCCATTCAGAGATCCACAGCCTTTGCGCGATTACATGGACAAATGGGACGGAAAGGTTTTTCTGGACTCTATGTGTTTGAGTAGGAATGAGAGCGTTTTGGAAATTGGTGTAGGTACAGGGAGAATTGCTGCAAAGGTCTTGCCTGAATGCAAGCTATTTGTAGGAATAGATATTTCCCAAAAGACCATAAATCGCGCTAACGAAAACCTTGTTGAATTTAGTAATGCGCATTTGATTTGTGCAGATTTTCTTAAATATAACTTTGATACGACGTTTGATGTTATATATTCCTCGTTGACTTTAATGCACTTTGAAAACAAACAAGAATTTATCAACAAGGTTGCGTCTTTAATGAATAGCAACGGTAAATTTATTCTTTCCATTGACAAAAATCAAGACTCGTACATTGATATAGGGACAAGAAAATTACTTATCTATCCCGATACTCCGGACAATATCACTTTGTGTATTATGGACGCTAAATTGAAAATTGTAAAACGATATGAAACGCAATTTGCACATATTTTTGTGTGCGCTAAGTAAGGAAGAAAATATGAAATTGGGAATTTTTATGTTTATTGCGGCAATTCTATGCCCCACAATAATGATAGTAACAGGATTGATCTTCAAAAAATCTGCACTGAAAAAAATAGTCCTACCGATAATTGTCATTGTCATCCTCGCAGGGTTAATCCTCGGTGGGTACTTTGTAATCAACAGTCTGTTTCCTAAAGCTGCCCCCATCAATGTTCCTTCTGCAAAATCTGTGATTTCAATGACGGTTGCGAAAAACGAAATGGGAAAAGCGGGAGAACCACGTAAGATAGCAAATACCGATATTGAAAGCATATTGTCGCAACTTTCCGATGCAGAGCCGACACGTGAAATGAGCGTACAAGATAGCCCCGATGCTCAAACATACTACGAAATTGTAGTAGAAACAAGTGAGAGAACACACTACTTTTACGTGTATTTTGAAAATGGAACGTGCTACGTTGAAATTTTATACGAAGGTGTATATACCATAGATAACGGACTTGTTAATCTTCTCCCAACTGGTGATTATCGTATCGATGAGAAAGTAAAGATTATCAACACCGAGTCCGATATTGATGCCGAGGAATTAAAAGCTCATTACGATAACGGCGGCATTATCGTTGTACGAGATTGGCAACTTGCAAATGATGTTGAAACCATTGTGAGAGGTATAGAGTCACGCGAACACGATGAAAAGGATCTTGCAACGGTATTCTGCAAGAGCAAGTCCGGTGCTCCCTATACGGGTGTTGTTAAAGGAAACACCTCCGACTTGGAGGGTGAGATTGACGAAATGGTGGCAAACGCAAAAGCCACACAGTAATAACGAGGGGAGAACACTATGGCAGCATTTATAACTACCGCAGGTTTAGGTCTGTTGTTTTCCATACTCGGAATTGTCAATATGACGGGAAATATATCCTCTCTGCATTGGTATCACAGACAGAGAGTGACCGAAGAAAACAGAAAGCCTTTCGGTAAACTCGTCGGCTTGGGTACGCTTATCGTTGGCGTTGCGCTCATCGTATTCGGCGCATTGTTCTTTATCTTTGAGAAAACACAAAGTAATGTGTTTGTTATCATAGGTACGGTGGAACTAATAGCAGGTATTGTGATCGGTCTTGCGGTCAACTTTTACGCTATGATGAAATACAATAAAGGGATTTTCTGATAGTAGGAGGAAAAGAATGTATAAATACGAATATGAAACAGTAAATTGTGATTTTGGCGGATGGGGCTTTGGATCTGGTAATGTTTATGAGATAGAAGATTACCGCTCAATAATTGACAAGAGAGCTTCTGACGGTTGGCGTTATGTTGGGTTTATTCCCACTAAGCAACGGGGAACGGGACACACACAAGAGATAGATTTAGTTTTTGAAAAAGAAGTGTAATCTAATATGAATAAAACAATCGCAATTATTGATGATGATATACATATCGGCGATATGTTGGAGGAGATTTTGACAAAGGAGGGCTACGGCGTTCTCCGTGCGTATTCGGGGACGGAAGCTCTGATGCTACTCTCGTCTAAAACTCCCGACCTCGTATTGCTTGATCTTATGCTCCCCGGACTTTCGGGAGAACAAATATTGCCCAAGATAAACAACATCCCCGTTATCGTTGTCAGCGCAAAGATTGATGTAGATAGCAAGGTAAATTTGTTACTTGGCGGCGCAGTTGATTATATAACCAAGCCGTTCAATACAAAGGAATTGCTTGCAAGAATAGCCGTAGCTCTGCGAAATACAACAGTTCAAACAACGCTCTTACATTACGATACTATTACCTTGAATACGGCAAACTATGCCGTGACGGCAGGTGATGCAGAACTGAAATTGACAAGAACCGAGTATGCGATACTCAAATACTTAATGCAAAACAGTACGCAGGCATTGTCCAAGTCGCAATTGCTTGACCATATCAGCCTTGATACGCCCGATTGCACCGAAAGCTCACTGAAGATACACGTCAGCAATCTTCGTAAAAAGCTCCGTGACGCAACGGGCGTGGACTACATTGAAGCTGTATGGGGTATCGGCTACAAAATGTCAAAGCAAAGCTTTACCAAATCTTAACTCTTGCCTTTACCGCTATCTTTACCTACTTCTTGTAAAATGACAGCATCATAAATTTCAGGAGGTTTTAAAATGGAATACGTACTTACAACCTCGGCGCTGTCAAAAAAATACAGAAAATTTCAGGCGCTTGAGGGCTTAACGATGAACATTCCCAAGGGCTCTATCTACGGCTTTGTGGGAAAAAACGGAGCGGGCAAAACAACACTTATTCGTGTCATTTGCGGCTTGCAGGAGCCAACCTCGGGTGAATACGCGCTTTACGGTATATCGAATAAGGACAGACAAATATTCAAGGCGCGTAGAAGAATGGGAGCTGTTGTTGAAACACCATCCATCTATCTTGATATGACCGCTGAGGACAACTTAAAGCAACAAGCTCTTGTTCTCGGATTGCCGTCATACGACAGCATTCCCGACATTCTCCGTTTAGTCGGGCTTGTAAATACGGGCAAGAAAAAAGCGCGCAATTTTTCACTCGGTATGAAGCAAAGGCTCGGTATTGCTGTCGCTCTTATAGGCAATCCTGATTTTATTGTTCTTGATGAGCCTATCAACGGTCTTGACCCGCAGGGTATCGTAGAGGTGCGGGAGCTTATTCTGAAGCTCAATCACGAACACGGAATTACCGTTTTGATCTCAAGCCACATTCTCGGAGAGCTTTCAAAGCTTGCTACACATTACGGTTTTATCGAAAAAGGACACATTGTCAAGGAGATCAGCGCAGAGGAGCTTGAAGCAGCTTGCAGAAAGTGTGTAACTGTTGAGGTCAGCGACACAAAAGCTCTTGTGCGTGTACTTGACCGAATGAAAAAAGATTATAACATTATCTCCGACACACAAGCCAACATTTACGGCGATATTATCCTTTCCGAGCTTGTAATGGAGCTCTCCAAAGAAAGGTGTAGTCTCATAAGCTCTCACGAGCAAGACGAAACCCTTGAAACCTATTTTATCAACCTCATCGGAGGTGGTAATAATGATTAGACTTTTGCGCGCAGGTTTTCGCAGATATTTGCGCAGTCCTATATGGTGGATAGCTTTCACTGCGGCATTGTTCTTTGGTGTTTTATTTGGAGATCAGGCAATGAGATCGACGCAACTTGAGGCTGCTTCGCTGATATATTTTCATTTAATACTTGCTTGTCTCATATCCCTTACCGTAGGTCGTGAAGTGGGTGAGCGAGTAATCAGAAATAAAATCATAGCGGGACACGGTAAAACCAAAATACTCTTTTCGGAGCTTCTCTTGGCATTATTTGCAAGCCTGATTTTAGAGATACTGTTTACGACTCCCATATTGATCGGAAGTATTAAATTGCTTTCAAGAGTACCTCTTTACATAAAAATGTATGCACTTATAGAAACTCTTCTTTTTAACGTTCTTTGCGTAGTTATCAACGTATTGTTAGCTATACTTATCCATAACCGCGCGGTGTCCGCCATTATTTGTATTCTGTTAGTGCTTGTTATGGCGCTGGGCGCAAGTGAGATATATACGGCTCTCAATCAAAAGGAATTTCATAGAACGCCCCAGTTCGTTTATAACGAAGAGATCGATGCTCACCAAGTAATAATCAAGGAGGAAAGAAATCCAAATTACGTAAGCGGTACAAAAAGACATCTTTATCTGTTTTTATTGCGTTGCTCCCCCTACGGTCAGGCCTGCGTTTATACAAGTTCTGCGAACGATCATTTGCACAGCACTCTGCCTATTGACGAAGAGCATACGGAAACCTTGAAAACGGGTTGGTGTTATACAGTAGGAGTCACGGCGGTATTTATTACCGTAGGAGTTCTTCTGTTCCGTCGCCGCGATATGAAATGAGGTGACGGCATGGCTAAATTATTACGCGCGGGATTTCGAAGATATTTAAAAAGCATCGTTACATGGATAACACTTTTTATGTTTATAGTATTAGGCTGTCTTGGCGCGGCAGAGATCGGACCTCAAAGTTCATCCGATGATATTTACCTTATATCCCTGACGATCGGTTTTTCCGCCATGGTGACTCTATCGATCGGGAAAGAAATCGGCAACGGTGCCGTTCGCAATAAAATAGTAAAAGGATATACTAAGGGACAGGTATTTTGGAGCGAGATAATATTGTCAATATCCTTGTGCTTTGTCTTTTTTATCATTTCTGCCGCTCCGTTTATTTTGCTCAATCTGCCGATTTTAAAAACCATACCGACAGGTGTACTCATCAAGACGGTTATTGGTATTATTTTTATGAGTCTCGGTATTGTCACCATATCTGTTGCGGTAAGCAGCTTGATCTCCAATCGAGCTATTTCCGCAGTTGCCGCAATGCTCTTAACTATCGGCATCCTTTTTTCGGGATATTATCTTTACGATAAACTCGATCAACCTGAGTATTGGGAAGCACATTACGCTGACGGTACGATCGTTGAAAATGCACAGAAGAATCCTAATTACGTCGGTGGGACTCAACGGGCGATATATCAGTTTCTTTACAATGCAAATCCAATGGGGCAAATGATTGAATATTCCGAGATATTATCCCCCTATTTTACGCCGTATTCTGTGAAGCTGGAAACGCCCAAGGAAGAAATGGATTTTATAAATTCCGCTCCGATTTATTCAGTCGGAACAATGATTATCGTATCAGGCTGCGGTTATATTTTATTCAGAAGAAAAAACATAAAATAAAAAGGCGGTGAGAAGGATGCTCCCTTGGATAATTTGCGGTATTCTTGCCGTAGTCGTAGTCATACTCGCTATTAAAATCCGAATGATGCAAAAGAGTATGGACGAGATATGCTCGTGTCTTTTGGAACATCTTTCCTCTGACACAAATCAGCTTATAACCATTTCTTCGAGAGACAAATACGTTCGTCAGCTTGCAAGTGAGCTTGCCAAACAGCTTGCTGAGCTACGCAAGCAAAGGCGACAATATTTGAACGGCGACCGTCAGTTGAAAGAGGCTGTAACGAACATTTCTCACGACCTACGTACACCGCTTACGGCAATATGCGGCTATCTTGAACTGCTTGAGGAAGAAGAAAAAACGGAAAATACAAAAAAGTACGTTGAGCGGATTGCCAACCGTACAGAAGCACTCAAAGCACTTACCGAGGAACTGTTCAGATACTCGGTGATCTCGTCGGTATCCGATTTAAGCTATGAAAATGTAAACATGGGCAGAGTGCTTGAAGATACGCTTATCTCCTTTTACGGAGCTTTTGAGCAAAAAGGTATCGTACCGAAAATATCAATATCCGAAAAGGAAGCTTGGCGGCGGCTGGACAGGTCGGCTCTTTCCCGTATTTTCGGGAACATCATAAGCAACGCGATAAAGTACAGCGACGGAGATTTTTCAGTAATAATGACCGAAAACGGAGAGATCACATTCTCTAACACGGCATCCGAGCTTTCATCGGTTGATGTTGGCAAGCTCTTTGACCGCTTCTATACCGTTGATTCCGCACGAAAATCTACGGGGCTTGGTTTGTCTATCGCAAAACTCCTCACCGAGCGTATGAACGGTCGTATCTCGGCGGATCACAAAAACGGAATTTTATCAATAACGGTTTCTTTTAAGGAGGTATAAGCTATGTCAAAAAAGGCAGTAAAAATTGCGGAATGGATCGTTATCGGTCTGTTTATCACTATTGTTGCATCAGTTGCTTCTATCCTGACCTACCGTTCGGTCGTAAACTCGGATTGGTACACTGAGAAACAAGCACGAAATGGCTTGGAGCAGGCGATAGAAGATGTGAATGATACAGAAAATATCAAGTATATAAAAGTGGATGATAATGTCGAGGAACATTTTATTTATGATGCTCCCGCCGAGCTTTTTGATGACTTAACAATTATAAGTTTTGAGAATATTAGAGATATTGAAAAAATGCACGAGATATGGCGAAAGCCGTGTGTAACGGTATTCTTCAATGATGGTACGCCCGTATCGTTTAATATTACCGACGACGGAAAAGTTTATTGGGAAACTTTTGAACTTCAATGCCCGTCGCTCGTAGATTGGTACAATGAGGTTATAAATGAAAAAAAGTAAGAAAATATTGATATGCGTCGGTGTGTTTTTATTGCTCCTACTGATAACTTGGGGCATTTGCGAGACCGCAGGCAGCGACTATTACAACTATCAAGGCTATGTTTTGGATATGAAGGAGGACAACAACGGCAACACGGTTATCGTCACCTTGTGTGGAAATAAAGAATCAAACTTTACTTTGAAATGGTACTCAAGAGTAAAATTAGCTGAGGATAAAAAGAACTTCGCTGTCGGAGATCTTGTTAAGCTTTCAACTACACGCTTTAGTGACACCAATATAAAGAAAATATTCGTAGATTACGGTTATTCTACGGAAGGTAAGCTGGTGTATGTTAAAGAGTTTACCGATAGACCGTATATTTTAGCCACCGATCCCAAAACAAATATCATGTATTTCTTTGACTTTAACATAGATAATGATATTCAAAATTTTGAAGGAATTAAAACAGGAGATACAGTTAGAATTTATCATCAATATCCGATAAGTAATAATACGATTTCCGCGCTTGGAAACGCAGTTAAGCTTATCTCAGATAGCTCAACCAATGGTTTGACCGAAGAAGAACTAAAGTTTATTGAGGAAAAAGGATATACCTTGAAATAATTTAACCCCTCACTCTTTTTGAGCGAGGGGTTACTTATTATAAAATATTTAATTGCTATCGTTCGGCATGATTGAGTACAAAAGAGCTGCTGTTTGCGCTATGGGCATTGTTTGGAGAATTATTCTTCCGGGACCTGTGATAACGGTATTAAAGATGCCTTCTCCTCCAAAGAGCACGTTTTTAAAGCCCTTTACCGTCTCAACACTCATCTGACAGCTTTCGTCCATCATAACGAGGTAGCCCGTGTTTACTATCTTTTTCTCGCCAGGAGCAAGGTAATATTCAACCGCACTTCCGTCTACCTCCAAAAACACCGTTCCGTCACCCGAAAACTTCTGCATAACAAAGCCCTCGCCGCCGAAAAAGCCCGAGGCGATACGCTTTTGGAAATACAAGCTTGTATTAACACCGCGCTCTCCCGCAAGAAAACACTTTTTCTGCGCTATCACCGATCTGCCGCTCGAAAGTGTTATTGCCTTTATCTCTCCCGGGAATTTTGACGCAAAGGCTATCTCTCCCGCGCGCTCAGCAACATACCTGTTTCTGAACATAGACTCTCCCGCAAAGGCTCTTCCGAACATTTTTCCAAGTCCGCCACCCTCGGTATTCATACGAATTCCCTCGTCCATCCACGACATGGATCCGCTTTCGCACCATACCTCTTCGCCCGCCTCAAGCTTACAAAGCGCCACAGGCAAACTTCCGCCCAAGATTTCATACCTCATAATTTTACCTCCCTAAGTAAATAAATTATTGCAAAAACAAAGGGGAGCAACGTATTTTATACATCCTCCCCCATAAATCTTTTTAATTGTAACTTTGCCTGTAAGCCGGGTTCTGTCGTGAACGGTCATCTATCTTCGCTTACCGTCACCGATAAGCTTCGGGTTTCCCCGTGCCACCTGTGGATATATGTCGGGCAAACATCCGCTCAGGTGTTGCTTCGGATAAGGTTTACAGCAAACCTATGTTACCATAGGAGTGGGTGAGCTCTTACCTCACCTTTCCACCCTTACCTTTTTCAAGGCGGTCTATTTCTGTTGCACTTTCTCGGTAGTCACCTACGGCTGACGTTATCAGCTACCCTGCCCTGTGAAGCCCGGACTTTCCTCGCGATAATACCTTACGGCGCAATATCACGCGACCGTTCAGCAAAGTTACAGACAGATTATAACACACGAAAGCGATTTTGTCAAGTTTATTCTTCCGATTTTTTGATGTTCGGTATTTTCGACACACCTATTGCCGCAACCGCTGTTATAACAATTTCGGGAATCATATAAAGACCGTTATAAAATATCGAATATACTATCGACAGCCACTTTCCGCTGAACGTATTCAGTATCCAGCCTCCTATGGAATAGAAATTCTCCTGTGTAAAGAACCACTCTGCCCACGCGCCGTAGAATATGTAGCCCGAAACGATATGTGCAACGTATCTGAGAGACAGCGCTACTACAGTTCCGAGAACGAGCGCGAGCATCTTATTCTTTATCTTATTTCTGAATATACCTCCTAAGCCAAGAAGCGTATATGCCACAAGGTAATCAACGATAAGAATAGCAACTGCCGCGCCGTAACCCATAAAATCGTCGCTGTTGGGTGTAAAGAGCGCCATTATAGTCGAGCCTTTTCCGAGATACAGATCCATTACGATCTGAACGACAGAATATACACCCGCCGTGAAAAAGCCCCATTTCATTCCGTACATATACGAAACAACTACTATCGGAAGCATACTTGCGATAGTATATCCGCCGCCAAAGGGCAGATTGAGAAAAGGAATGATAGCGCAGACCATAGCCAACGCCGTCGCGAGCGCAAGCATTACCGCAGATGTGGTAAGACGCTCTGTCTTAAATGATCTTGTTTGACTCATAAGCCAAACCTCCTAAATAAAAATTCAAAACCGCACGGAAATCTCCGTGCGGTAAGTTCTTTATTCTGGTGGTTTGACATGTCGACCTGCCAAAACAGACATTAGCAATCTTCCTACGCCGGTATTATCCGTATCAGGTTAAAGGGTTTGACTTTCGTCATCTCAGCCAAGGTAAGGCACCCCCGATTTCTATGCGATTTTGTACAGATATTCTAGCACATTATTCCCTCTCTGTCAAGTGCTTTTTTGTTTTTAATAATAAAAATTCGGATCGACGCTCTTCATATCAACGCCTTCAAGCAGAGCCTCGTCTATTATTATTTTATCCTTATGCTGTTCCAGATAGGAGGACATAAGCTGATTTTTAATATCGCTCATAAATACGTAGTTTCCCGTTGTGGTACTGATAAAGAAATCGGAATTTTCGTCCTTCTTGTATCCATCCTCTTCGAGCTCGTATTTCATAATTATATGAACGCCGTAATCTGACGTTATCATACGAACTTCTCCGATCTCCATTTCAAACAGAGCTTCTACAACCTCGGGAGAATCATAATTCGTATCCTCTGTCATATAATATCCGTTCGGATAGGTCTCATCCGAGCTCATAAGCGCTTCGAAGCCGCTGAAATCATTTTCGGCGGTCTTTTCCATTACCTGCGCGGCGCTGTCAAGAACTGCCTGAAGCTCCTCTCCCTCAAGATCAGCTACAAGGTAGCTTCCGTCCTCGTCGGTCTTATGGTGACGCGTTCCGTTCTTTTTATCGTAAGCTATTCTCGAAAGCCCATCTTCGTTTAAAGTTATATATATTCTGTCGCCGTTGGAATCATACACCGCCTCACCGTCAGAATCTGTTTTTGGAGTCGCACTTGTATCGTAAGCTATGCTTCCGTCCTTATTATAGTAAATATCGTCTCCGTTATCATCGGTAATATAAACGTAATCGTAGGTATAGAAAAATATCTGCTTAAAACGGGCATAATTCTGCTCATAATAATCATCTATAAGATTTTTTGCTATAAGCTCTCCGTCAACGCCGTAAACCGTATCCTTGAGAAGCTCTATCTTCTCTTCTATGATGTACGCCTCACGCAGGATATTATAATTAACACCGTAGGCTGCCAGCATAGAATTAAACGTGGTTTTAGATCCGCCCGCATCGTTTTCTATAAACTCATTTATTCTTGCGTCTATCTCATCAAGAGTCTCATCGGGAAGCTCTAACCCTCTGAGCTCACATTCATACATTGCGGCAAGATACGTCTTTGTATTTTCAAGTATGGAGTCAGTGTAATATGTATTATACGTCATTCCCTCTTTGCTCATCACGGTATCCCAAAAGCTATCCGACAGCGCGTCAGAGCCAAAGGCGTAAGACGAGCAAAGAATACCTTTAAGTCTCGACAGATACAGCATATAAAGATTAACCGATATTTCCGTATCCTCGATCTTCATAAGCGTTTTTCCCTTTGACGAGCATCCCGCAAAGCAAGCTACCGTCATAAGCAGGGTAAGAAGTAAAGCTATTATTCTTTTACCGAAATTTTTCATTTTCCATCCTTTCGTTTTTTACATCACACATATTTTTGCAGTATTTCGTAATACTGACAGAAAAGCTTATAAAGAAGCGCAAGCACGTCGTCATCCTTGTGCTTTCGGAATATAATATTCGGAGAGTCGGACATAACTACGCGAATCCTTCCCTTATAAATATCCGAAAGCTCGGACCATACCTCAAAATCGAAAATGTTCGGATGTATCTTTATCTCACTTACTTCTTCGATTATAGTAGTTATCTCGCACTTCTTTGCCGCCGCGCGTACAAGCGCAGCAGACAGAAGATTTGACGTCGGTTTTGGAACGTCTCCAAAACGGTCTATGAGCTCATCTATTATATCGTCTCTGTCCTCGGGAGTTTCTATCATTGCTATGCGTTTATAAAGTCCCATTCTCTGCGACGAATATGGAACGTACTTATCTGGGATAAAGGCATCACAACGGAGTGTTACGGTACATTCAAGCTTTTCGGGTATCTTTTCGCCCTTTTCTTCGAGCACCGCCTCGTTAAGCAGCTTAATGTAAAGCTCATATCCAACGGCATCGAGATGTCCGTGCTGTTCCGCTCCAAGCAGATTTCCCGCACCTCTTATCTCCATATCGCGTATAGCAATTTTAAAGCCCGCGCCAAACTCTGCGTAATCTCTTATTGCTTCAAGACGTTTTGTGGCAACCTCATTGACCGTCTTCTCTCTCGGATAGGTGAAATACGCGTATGCTCTTCGTGATGAACGACCTACGCGACCTCTTATCTGATGCAACTGAGAAAGACCGAGGCGCTGTGAATTCTCAACTATAAGGGTGTTTGCGTTAGGTATATCCACGCCCGTTTCAATGATCGTCGTGCAAACGAGAATATCTATCTCACCCGCAAGCATTTCACTCCAAATATCTTCAAGCTGTTCCTTGTCCATTTTTCCGTGGGCTACCGTGATCCTTGCCTCGGGTATCGCCGCCGCAAGCTTTGCCGCGCATCTGTCTATCGATTCAACAAAGTTATAAAGATAGAACACCTGTCCGCCGCGCCTAAGCTCTCTGCGTATAGCTTCTATAAGGATAAGCTCGTCATATTCAAGAACGTAGGTCTGAACGGGGAGTCTGTCAACGGGCGCTTCATCAAGCACCGAAATATCCCTTATTCCGCCCATCGCCATATTTAGCGTACGCGGAATAGGCGTTGCCGTCAGCGTGAGTACGTCTACGTTATTTGAAATTTGCTTCAGCTTTTCCTTTTGCGCCACACCAAATCTCTGTTCCTCGTCAATTATAAGTAAGCCAAGATCTTTGAATTCAATATCTTTTGAAACAAGTCTGTGCGTTCCGATTATAATGTCAGTATCACCGCGCTTTAATCTGCGCAAAGACTGCGCCTGTTGCTTAGGAGTGCGAAAACGTGAGATCATATCAACGTTCACGGAAAAAGCTCTCATACGGCTTGTGAGTGTCTGAAAATGTTGCAGGGCAAGAAGCGTTGTAGGAACAAGTATTGCAACCTGCTTACCGCCAAGCACTGCTTTATACGCCGCCCGCATCGCCACCTCTGTCTTACCGAAGCCAACGTCTCCGCAGAGTATTCTGTCCATCGGCGTGGGCTTCATCATATCTTCCTTAATGTCGGCTATCGCGTCAAGCTGACCGTCTGTTTCGTCATACTCAAATGCCGCCTCGAAATCAGCTTGAAGATCATCATCTTCAGGGAAAGCAAACCCGGGCTTACGGCTTCTTTCGGCGTAAAGCTTTATAAGATCCTTTGCAATATCCTTAACAGCCGCCTTAGCCTTACTTTTAGCTCTTCCCCACTCGCTTCCGCCAAATCGGGAAAGTTTAACAAGTCCGTCGTCCGAATGAGCGCCGATATATTTTGAAACCATATCGAGCTTATCAACAGGTAAGAAAAGTCTGTCACTGCCCGCATATCGGATATTTATATAGTCTCTGCTTACGCCGTCTACCGTCAGATTTTCGATACCCATATACTGACCTATACCGTGTATCTCATGTACGACAAAATCGCCGACTTCAAGATCGTTATACGAAAGTATCGCCTCGGTACCGCTCTTCTTTTTCTTTCGTTTTTTCAGACCGCCCGAAGAAAAAGAAGAACCGTCGCGACTTTCGGGGCAGGTCGAAAGCACAGCCACCTTGGGAAGCGTCATTTCATATCCCCGAATAAAATGCTTCCAAACCACCGTAATGACCGATCTGTCAACAGACTTTGAATCAGAATCATCCATAACAGCCACAAAGCCTTTTTCACGCAGTAGAACGCATATATTCTTCGCAGCAGCCTCATTTTCGGCAACAAGAACTATACTGTATCCATTCCGCCTATATCCATCAAGATCGTCACAGAGCAGATCGAGATTTTCGCAGTATGAGACCATATGCTTTGTTTTAAACGTAAATATTCCACCAAGCTTCTTTCCCGACATTCCCTGTCCCAGCGAGTCAAAATGTATGACAGAGCTGTTGTCAAGGAATACGTCAAGAAATGTTTGAGGCTTTGCATAATCGGTATATTTCGGCGCGATAGTTCCTGCGGTAAGCAATTCCTCCACGGTTTGGTTCAAATGCCATTCCGCAGCTTTAGCTCTTTCAAATACCGCCGTTGTATTACGCAAAAAAACAGTTGTACGAGCACTGAAATAGTCGAGCAGACAAGTTCTCTCGGGATATATCAGCGTAATATATTTATCGGCAAAATTTATCTCCTCAGAGGCGTCAAGAGAAGCAAGCTCCGCAGTCATTTCAGCCTTTGCGCGATCGTCCTTGCTCTTTGCTCTCCACGCTTCGATAGCCTTTTTTAACTCATTTCTTTTTTCGTCAGTGATCAGAAGCTCGCGAGCAGGAGAAAATTCCACGGCATCAAGTGTCACCGTCATTCTCTGAGTAGAAGCGTCAAATATTTCCATTCGGTCGATCTCATCTCCGAAAAGCTCTATTCGAAACGGATACGAGCCCGACGTTTTATTCCCATCAATGTCGGTAAATACAGCAAAAGCAGGATATACGTCAATAATGCCGCCTCTGAGCGCAAACTGCCCTGCCGCCTCTACAAGCTCAACTCTCACGTATCCCGCGTTTACAAGACGCGCGGCGAGATCCGACGGATCTATTTGCGTTTTATCGTATTCTATCTTTAAATTTGCGGATATGAGCCGCTCGGGAGAAATAGTATAGCTGAGCGCCGCATCGGGAGTGGTAACGACCGCGTCAAGGCTGTTATCAAGAAGCCCCGACAAGACCTTAAGCCTCTCATGCTCATACTCATGGGAGGCGGTAATATTATAAAATGTCAGGTCACGTCCTATGTAAAAAGCGCACCTGTATCCGAAATGACGTAAAAGCTGTTTTACTCTTACGCATTCCTTTTCCTCGGAGCAGATAATGAGCGCCGTTCGGGTATCCTTGCTTTTTATGTCTTCAATAAGCGAAAGATATGCCGCGTCTGTCGCACCGTCACACAATCCCGAGACCAACAACGGAAGCGACGTTCTTGCTGCTTTGGAACTTATATGCGCTCTCAACAGCTCTTCGTATTCTTTGTCCTTTCGAACCTGATCAGTTAAAATATTCATAAACTTAGTACCTGAAAGGAGATTATTTTTTATTGCAGAGCTGCATAGCTCCGTCTATATCACCAAGCAATATTTTTTCTATTCCGTCCGCAACGGTATTATTTTGCTCGGAGAGCTTTTTTTGCTCGTCGGAAGAAAAAGATGACAGCACCCAATCCGCAAGATCGTAATTCGGATGAGGTTTTTGACCGACGCCGATCTTTATTCTCGGATACTCCTCCGAGCCTATATGCTCATTTATGCTTCTCAGACCGTTGTGTCCACCCGCGCTACCCTTACGGCGAACTCTCAATTTGCCTACGTCGAGACTGATGTCGTCGGAAAGCACGATGATATGCGAGGCATCGATCTTGTAAAATCTTGCCGCTTCTCCGACCGCTTCTCCCGATAAATTCATAAACGTCTGAGGCTTCATCAGCAAAACACGCTTGCCGCCTATAACCGCATCTGCGGTCAAGGCCTTATATTTTGCCCTATCTATTTTTACCGAGTATTTATCAGCCAATGCATCTATGGCAATAAATCCTGCGTTGTGACGTGTATTTGCGTATTGAGTTCCCGGGTTTCCGAGCCCGACTATTATGTATTCAACAGGCATCGAGGATGACGAGTCGCTTTTTGATATTTGCTTGAACAGATCGAATATGTTAGCCATTTTTACTCCGTTTCGTTATTGACTTCCTTCTTACAATTTTATATTATATTATATTCTCTGTAAAAAATCAACTGTCATAATGTTTTTTTACATTTGTTCATAAAAAATTTACCATTAAAATTACACTTTTTTCATTAAGGTTATGGAAAAAACATCCGTTATATGTTATAATATGTGGTGCGGTATGCGTGCATTTTCCGCTGACCGCTAAATAATTTTGTCAAAATTTTTATTTATACGGAGGTATTTACCAATGGCAAAAAAGTATTGCTACCTTTTTACAGAAGGTAACGCAAACATGCGTGAGCTTCTCGGTGGTAAGGGCGCTAACCTTGCAGAGATGACCAACATCGGTCTTCCTGTTCCTCAGGGCTTTACTATCACAACAGAAGCATGCACACAGTATTATGAGGACGGCCGTCAGATCAATGACAGCATTCAGGCTGAAATCAACGAGTACATCGTAAAAATGGAGGAGATCACCGGAAAGAAATTCGGCGACCTTGAGAATCCTCTTCTCGTTTCGGTTCGTTCGGGTGCGCGCGCATCCATGCCCGGTATGATGGACACAATTCTTAACCTCGGTCTTAACGAAGAGGTTGTTGAAGTTATGGCTAAGAAGTCGGGCAACGCTCGTTGGGCTTACGACTGCTACAGAAGATTTATTCAGATGTACTCCGACGTCGTTATGGAAGTAGGAAAGAAGTACTTCGAGGAGCTCATCGACAAAATGAAGGAAGAAAAGGGCGTTAAGCAGGACGTTGATCTGACCGCTGACGACCTCAAAGAGCTTGCTAACCAGTTCAAGGCTGAATACAAGGCTAAGATCGGTGCAGACTTCCCCTCCGATCCTAAGGAACAGCTTATGGGCGCAGTTAAGGCCGTATTCCGTTCTTGGGATAACCCCCGCGCAAACGTTTACCGTCGTGACAACGATATTCCCTACTCCTGGGGTACCGCAGTTAACGTTCAGATGATGGCTTTCGGTAACATGGGTGAGGACTGCGGTACAGGCGTTGCGTTTACCCGTGACCCCGCTACCGGTGAGAAGAAGCTCATGGGTGAGTTCCTTACCAACGCACAGGGCGAGGACGTCGTTGCAGGCGTTCGTACTCCTATGCCTATCGCTCAGATGGCTGAAAAGTTCCCCGCTGCATTCGAGCAGTTCAAGAAGGTCTGTGAGATCCTCGAGAACCACTACCACGACATGCCGGATATGGAGGTCACCATTGAGAACGAAAAGCTCTATATGCTCCAGACCAGAAACGGTAAGAGAACCGCTCAGGCTGCTCTGAAGATCGCTTGCGACCTCGTTGACGAGGGAATGAGAATCGAGCAGGAAGCTGTTCTGATGATCGACCCCAGAAACCTTGACACTCTGCTCCATCCCCAGTTCGACGCAAAGGCTCTCAAGGCAGCTAACCC
>JAFTYG010000017.1 GCA_017461365.1 Clostridia bacterium
AGAAGTAAATGGATATATGCCAAAGTTTATTACGGGCACCTTATGTATGGATTTATGCATAGGTTTATCGCCCAACATCCACTATCTGTCATCCTGAACGGCTCGCTACCTTGCGAGCCATGTGAAGGATCTTTTTTGCGTCAGCAAAATTTACCTTAGATTTCGAATTTAGGTTTAAATATCGCCGCAGTGACGTTTATATTACCCATTCTCCCCTATTTCGACGGTGACGAAGCGAGTTTTAGGATATTTGGCTTTTATCTCGTCGGAAAATGTATAGTCGCTTATCACGCAATCGACGCTTCCGAGGTCGCAAAAAATACTGTTGAAGGGTTGGTCGATCTTCTGATGATCCACAAGGTAGAACACCTCGCTTGCGCGCTTTGCAACCGTTCTTAGCATCAGGTCGTACACGCCCGAGGCGATCATTCCGTCGGACGAGACGGCGCTTGTGGCAAAAAACATTTTATCCACTCTGTACCTTTCGGCGTTCTCGACCGTCTCGGTACCGTAAAGCATACTCGGCGCTTCGACTATCGTTCCGCCAAGGCAGACGACCTTGACATCATATCCGCTCAGCTTTGCCGCAAGCACTATATTATTGGTCACGACGGTCAAATTCTTTCGGTGGATGAGATATTGCTCCATACACTGCGCTGTCGTTGAGCCGTCGATAAAGATCGTATCTCCGTCCTTGACGAGGGATGCCGCCGCTTTTCCTATATATTTCTTTTCCACTCTCGTTTTATGCGCGCGAAAATAAACGGGAACGTATGAGGAGCGGACGAGCTCGACGCCTCCGTACTTTCGAACGACGAGCTGTTGGCTCTGGAGCGCGTTGAGGTCTCTGTTTACGGTCGCGGAGCTGTAATGGAGCACCTCGGTAAGATATTTTACCGTAACGTAGCCCTGTTTTTCCAAAATTTCGATTATACTGTCCTGTCTTGTCTTTGCGCTCATCTGTTTGCCTCCGTTTTTTGATACTGTATTATCATTATATCACACAATTTCTCATTTTTGAAGTTATTTTCTCAAAATTATGAGAAAAAATTGAGAAATTCGCAAATAAGCAAACTGTATTGCAAAAAAATGAGAAAAGTGATATACTTATACTGAAAAATATTGACGAAGGAAGTGTCTCAAAGAAAAATGATGGATAACCTACAAAAGATCGCCTGCCTCAGGGACAAGGTCTTTGAGCAGAGCAACGACCATTGTTTTATTGAACGCGAGCGTTTTCTTAACGCGCTCCACGAGTGCACCGAGCATCCGACCGACTATTACGTCCGCATCCTTTCGGATATGCTTGATTGCGTTTCTACTCCGATAGACGACTGCGATATTTTTGTCGGCCGTGTTCTTGAGGGCGCGCCCGAACAGACGTGGGCGGAGTGTCCGAACAGGACGCTTTTTGCCAAGGCGCATCTGACGCCCGATTATGCGCGCCTTCTGACGCTTGGCTATCGCGGAATTCTTGCGCAGATCAAGGAGAACGAAAAAAGGATAGGCACCGAGGAGTCTCATATCTACGCGCGTAATGCCGAGGTGGCGATCAACGCCATACGCCGTTTTGCGCTTCGCTATGCCGAGGCGGCGAAAGAAAAGGGTATGCAGAGAGCCTACGAAGCGCTTTTGCGTGTGCCCTATGAGCCTGCGTACGATCTGTACTCGGCGCTTCAGGGTATTTGGCTCGTGCATATGATAGCGAGCTGCTACGTTGGCGGACGCGACTATGCGTTCGGTTATATGGACGAATATCTCTATCCCTATTATTTAAAGGAAAAGGAAAGGGGCGCGACCGACGCCGAGATCGCCGAGATGTTTGCGGGATTTTTTGTAAAGCCCAACGAGATCTGCGGCAGGCATCCGCACAACTACCGCCAAAAGCCTGTGCTCTGTCAATCGGCAAAGCAATACGTTCTGCTTGACGGCGGAAGAGCCAACCGTCTATCCGAGGTCATACTTGAGGGCGCAAAGCTGAATTCGATGGTACAGCCCGAGTTTACGGTAGTGCTTTCAAAGAACTCCCCGAAGGACTTTTGCGACAAGGTATTCGAGGCTATGTCGGTGCTTGTTGACAAGCTTCAGGTCTACAATTGCGAGTCGGTCATGAGTTTTCTCCGAAGCAAGGGCTTGCCTGAGGAGATCGCGCTCCGCCCCGGCTTTTCGGCTTGCTGTACGTCGGACATCTATCTGCACTCCTGCCGTGAGGAATTCTATCTGCCCACGGTACCGCTTTTCTGCGATACTCTATTTGGCGGTGAGTTTTCCTCAAAGGAAGAGCTTCTTTCCGCCTTTGCCGCGGCTGTTACCAAGGAGTGCGAGGGCTATCTATGCGAGAGCCGTTATCCCGATCGCGATTGGGTACGCTGTGTATTCGTGATAGATTCGCTTCTGCTCGGCACTTGTAACGAGGTATGCGATTACATTCCCTACGGTCTGACCTATCGCGCAAAAAACATATTTTTGCCCGGAATTGCGACGCTTGGCGATTCGCTTTGCGCGCTTGACAAATTGGTATTTAACGGAGATATTCCCTACTCCGAATTCATAAGGATGCTCAAAGCCGATTTTATTGGCTTTGAAAATGTGTACGAAAGGATCGCGGCGCTTCCGAAATTCGGAAACGACAACGCCGAGGACAGCTACACAATAGAGATGGCTGAGGCTCTTATTGGTGCTATCGAGAGCGCCGAGCACACCGAGCGCGAGGTACTTCTTCCCTCCTTTTACTCGCTTGAGCGTGAGAACGTATGGGCAGAGAGCATCCCTGCGACTCCTGACGGCAGGCGCGCAGGAAAGCCCTTTTCGGAAAATCAGTCGCCCGTGTACGGCGCTGACAGAAAGGGTATCACGGCGCTTCTCAACAGCCTCTCAAAGCTCCCCTTTGAAAAAACTGCTGCCGGGGGACTCAACCTGAACTTTTCCTCAAAGGTGGAGCCGAGCATTCTGCAAGCGCTCTGCAAAACCTATTTTGAGCGCGGCGGTTTACATATCGGTATGACGGTGCTTGACCGCGAGACCTTAAAGGACGCGATGGCTCATCCCGAAAAATACAAGACGCTTACCGTCCGTATGTACGGCTTCAGCGAGTATTTTGTAAGCCTTGCCGAGTGGCAACAGCTTGCAGTACTGAACAGAACGGTATATTGAATCACGCTATGAACGGAAAGATACTTAACGTACAGCGCTTTTGCACGAAGGACGGCCCCGGGATACGCACGACGGTGTTTTTCAAGGGATGTCCGCTCGAGTGCGCGTGGTGTCACAACCCCGAGTCGCAATCGGTAAAGGGCGAGCTTATGTACAATGCGGAAAAATGCGTGAACTGTCTGCGGTGCGTGGACGTGTGTCCTCAGGGCGCTCACTCTCAGAATGAGGGCAGGCACGTCTTTGATTGCGGCGTCTGTACAGCCTGCGGCAAATGTCTCTCACCTCTTTGCGAGGCTCTTGAGCTTGCGGGATACGAGGCGTCGGCGGATGAGCTCTTAGACGAGGTTATGCAGGATAGGCTTTACTATGAAAATTCGGGTGGGGGCTTGACGCTCTCGGGCGGTGAGCCGCTGTTTCAGCCCGATTTCTGCGCGGAGCTTCTTGAAAAAGCCAAGGCGCGCGGTCTGCACGTTTGTATGGAGACCTGCGGTTATGCTTCGCGCGAGGCTCTACTGAGGTGTGCGCGCTTTGTAGATCTTTTTCTGTTTGACTTCAAGGAGAGCGATCCTCAGCAGCACAGAAGGCACACGCGAGTTGACAATAGAATTATTATTGAAAATCTGCGGTTTCTCGATGCATTGGGCAAGGCGACGGTTCTGCGCTGTCCGATAATTCCCGATATAAACGACAGGGAGGATCACATTCTCGGTATCGCTTCCCTTGCGAACAGCTTAAAAAATATTACCGAGATAGTAATAGAGCCCTATCACACGCTCGGCGTCGGAAAATACGAAAGGCTTGGTCGGGCGTATGATCTCTTCGAGGTTGAGCCCCTTGGCGCGGATGCGGCTGACAGATTTATCTCACGGCTATCCGTCCTCACGTCCGTGCCCGTAAGGAAAGCCTGACGGACGCATTACAATAATGTAGAAAAAATTTATATAAAACAAATAAAAGGAGTAAAGATCATGAAATTTTTAGTTGCTTACGACCATTTTGTAAGAAAGGAGCACTATGAGGAGCTCTTCAAAAAGTACCCCGAGCACACTCTTGTGACAGTTCCCTACGGTACTGAGGACCGTATCGAAATGAGAGATATGTTCCGCGAGGTTGAGGAGAACGGCCCCGATGCTGTGGCTATCCCTCAAAAGATGTACGACGAGGTAGTTGATGCCGACGTTATCATCACGCACCTCTGCCCCATCCCCGCGTCTCTCATCGAAAAGGGCAAGAAGCTTCGCGCGATACTTACAAACCGCGGCGGCTTGGAGAACATTGCTGTAAAGGCGGCGACCGAAAGAAATATTCCCATACTCAACAACCCCGCGCACAACGCAAACGCCGTTGCCGAGTTTACAGTTGGCGTTATGATCTGCGAATCGCGTAACATCGCGCGTTCGTTTTACAGTGTAAAGCACGGAGATTGGAGAGAAAATTACTCTAACTTCGGAAACATCTGGGAGATCAAGGGCAAGACCGTAGGTCTTATCGGATTTAGCACGATCGGTCGACTTGTTGCCGAAAAGCTCAGCTCCTTCGGATGCAAGATAATCGCGACCGACATAAAGTACGATCCCGAGGATGAGCTTATCAAGCGTCTCGGCATTGAAATGGTAGATCTTCCCACGCTTATGAAGGAAAGCGACTACGTTTCGCTTCACGCGAGAGCGAATGGCTGTATCCTTGACAAGGAGATGCTCAGCCTGATGAAGCCCACTGCTATATTCATCAACACGGCTCGCGCTTACATGGTAGATTACGACGCGCTCTACGAGATACTCAGAGACAAGAAGATACTTGGCGCGGCTATCGACGTATTCCCCACCGAGCCTCTTGACATAGACTATCCTCTGCTTACGCTTGACAATGTGACCGTTACGACTCACCGCGCCGGCGACACAGTAAACGCATACAGCGACAGCCCCGCTATGCTTATGGAATACTACGACGAGTATCTTTCGGGTAAGCGTCCCCGCTTCTTTGTAAATCCCGAGGTCGGAATGGGCAGATAAAACGCGTAGAGGAAATATCTATGAGAACTTACAATAAACTTATGGACGGCTCGCGCGTTCTGCTTGGCGCGCACCGCGGAGACAGAAAGCATTTTCCCGAAAACACGATGGGAGCGTTCCGCGCGACGGTCGAGATGGGCTGTGACGCGATAGAGACAGACGTACGAATGACAAAGGACGGTCATCTTGTCCTTATTCACGACCGCGACGTAAAGCGCACCACCAACGGTGAGGGCTTTGTTGACGAAATGACGCTTGAAGAAATTCGCGCGCTCGACGCGGGCTTTTGGAAGGGCGATGAATTTATCGGCACGAAGATACCGACGGTAGAGGAATTTTTAGAGCTTGTGAGCAAGACCGATCTTCTTGTAAACTGGGAGCTGAAGGAATACCCCAAGGATCTCGGACTTACGCGTTCGTTTGCCTGCGTTGACAAGCTCGTTGAGCTTATCGACCGCTACGGTATGGCAGAGAGGAGCATAATGAACTCCTTCTCCGAGCTTCTGCTCGAATACGTTGACGACAAGTGGCCGCACAAATTCTCTATCCACGGATACATCCACTATAAAAATCCCAAGGATTTTGCAACAAAGCCTCTTGAGAGCTTTCTCGATTGGGCGGCGATATGGAACAAGGATGCGGAGAATACTGCGGGCTTTGCGGCTGATTACGGATACGCCAAGGAGCGCGACGTACTCACCTGCATCCTCGTTGCCGACACCGAGGAGGAATACAAGAAAGCTCTTTCTATGGGATGCCGTATGTTCACGAGCGACGATCCGAGGAGAGCTATCGAGGTCTTAAAAAATCTTGGCGAACGGTAAGACGTTACGCAGAAAATTGAGGTTTAACACAATGAGAGTTTCATACGATCACGAATCGGTGCGTCTGACGGGCCGTTGGGACACCACCAACAAGGCTTTTGCCGAAACGACCACCACGGGCGCGTACGTTGAATTCGCCTTTGAGGGCAGAATGGCTATGGCGATGTTCGATGTCTCGGGCAACAACACGCCTTATCTTCATCTTTGGGTGGAGGTCGACGGCGGCGCGAGAGTTGAGGTACCGATAGACAGTTATCTGCGCGTTGTTGCGCCCACCGACGGCAAGCACGTCTGCCGTATCATCTACAAGGGCGGAGCGGAGGTCTACAGACGTTGGTACCGACCGCTTCAATCAAAGGTATCATTCAGGGGCTTTGAGGCAGAAAGACCTATAGCTATCGGCAAGGACGAACGAAAGACCATTGAATTTGTGGGAGACTCGATCACCGAGGGCGTTCTTATTGACGTTGACTATTACGGAGACGGTGAGCCCTGCTGTCCCGTAGATCAGCACAACCGTGTTTTTCAGGATGATGCTTGCGCCACGTACGCGTGGCTGACGGCAGAGGCGCTCGATCTCCGTCCCATATTCATGGGCTACGGAGCGGTGGGCGTTACGAAGCCCGGGCACAAGGTGCCTCCCGCGCCCGAGTCTTATCCTTACAATTTCGACGGCTCACCGATAAGCCGTCCCGAGCCCGACGTGATACTTATAAATCACGGCGCGAACGACAGACCGAAGTCAGCGGAGGAATACGTAAGGAGATACGGCGAGCTGCTTGACGTTATACGCAAGCTCAATCCGAATGCGAAGCTTGTTTCTCTTTCGGCATTCTGCGGAGGTCACCACGAGGCTCTCGGAAAATTTATTGCCGAGTACAACGAAAAGAACGGAACCGACGTTTTCTTTATCGATTCGACGGGATGGATCTCACCCGAGCCGCTTCACCCTCTGCGTGACGGTCACATTGAGGTCGCAAAGCGCCTCGCGCCGATATTAAGGGAGATCATATAATTTTTCGCTTTTGAGTTTATCTTTTTCGCTTACGCGAAAAGGCAAGAACACAGTTCCTACTACGCTACGCTCCATATCAAGAACAAAGTTCTTGCGAAATTGGAGTTTGTCTGGATGTTTGATATGTTAACACAAACGAAGAAAAGCCTTCCCCAGCGGGGAAGGCTTTGATGTTAGTTTGCCCACGGTTATCCTTGTTTGTGCAAGCATATCAACATTTCGCTAACAGCGAAATAGGCGTAGCGGAGTAGAAGCTCCAATTTATATTACTAATGCAATACGGGCTATCTCCTATGTTAATGAGATAGCCCCTGTATTTTTATGCCTCGGTATCACATTCGAGGTCATTATCTACATAGTGTGCGATAAATCTTGCTCTGAGCGCTCTTGTATTGCACGTCGAATTCGCCGTATCCGATACATCAATATCCTCGGGAAGAACAAATCTTACGCAACGGACTACGACGTCCCGACAGGTCTCTCCGCTATGCGCGGGGACTGTCATGGTTTTCAGTCCGCGCTTATGCTCTACTCCGTTTTCGTCCACCTCATGGAGTATCACGGCAAGAGCCACGCGCTTATTCGGGCAGACGTTTCTCAGCGTTACGTCGAGCTCTACGATACGGCCGAGCGAGCCCATAAAGATCTCTCCCGCGTCGTATTCGATGAAATCACTGCATCCGTCTACCACAATATCCACGGGCTCGGGACATTCCTCGGCGCAGACGTCTATTCCGCAATCGACCTCGACGGTCGGAGACGGGAAAGTAACGACGTTACCCTCGTTATCTTCATAATCGATGCTTTCGTTTACCTCTACGCTTCCCGAGCACGGTCCGATATGCTCTACGGTAAATTCAAAGCTTGCGCCCTCGCTCTGCGTAACTCCGAGCTCGTCGATACGCCATACCACGGTATTCGTTCCCGAGGTCGATGCGCTTCCCTTTGTGGGCGAGGAGAGCGAGGTGATACGGAAGCAGGGCGCGACGGTATCGGTGACTACTACGTCGGTCGCTCCCGCCTTTGAGATATTTCTTGCAAGATCCTCAAATATCTCCTCAAGCTCGGCTTCATCGGGAGTTATAACGACGTACGACGAATCGGGATCGGATGCCCAATCTCTGAGGGATTGCTCATCTATGCCTCCGTTACCCGAAAGACCTATACTGTAGATCGTCACGCCTTGTGCCTTTGCGGCGGTTGCGATAACGTTGGCGTCTCCGCCCTCGGTCGTCACGCCGTCGGTAAACATCACCATGACCTTTGCGTTCGTCGATGCTGGATCGAAGAGGTCGAGTGCTTTGATAAATGCGTCCTCATGGTTTGTCGAGCCTCCCGACGTAAGCGCATCGATAGCATTCTTCAGATCCTCCACCGACGTTATAAGCTCTGTATCCTGTGTGGCTTCATCGGCGAAGCTGACGATACCGATGCGGCTTCCAAATCCGATCTCTCCGTCCTCCGTACCGTCGGTCGCCTCGTCGATTATATCTACAAATGCCTTAGCTCCGCTTTTCAGATTTGCAAGCGGGCTTCCGCTCATGCTTCCCGAGCGGTCGAGTATCAGGACAATATCGGTGGGATTTGCCGTAATGTCGGGCTCCGCCGTAAGAGAAAGCTTTATTTTGAAGGAGCCGCCGCAATCTATCTGCGAGACGTTCAGCTCCTTATTTGAATTCGTTATACCCATTGTATCCATCCTTTCCGAGTCCGCAATCTTAACGGGACTCTCTACATTATATGTCGAAAGATGGCGGAGGGTTACGAAAGAGCCGACATCGTGTTTAAGCTGATTTTCTGAAAGCTCTTGATTTACCTACAGACTTGTGGTATAATTGTACTGTACAAGCGTACACATCAAGTGACAGGAGGATAAAACATGATCATATCTACAAGAGGAAGATACGCCTTGCGCGTAATGATCGATCTTGCCGAAAACGGAAACGGTGAATACATCGCTATGAAAAAAATTGCGGAGCGACAAGGAATATCTCTCAAATATCTTGAGCGCATCCTGCCCGTTCTGACACAAAACGGCATAGTTGAGGGCATACACGGCAAGGGCGGCGGCTACCGTCTGACGCGCAAGCCCGAGGATTACAGGATAGGCGAGATACTGCGGCTAACCGAGGGTGATCTTGCGCCCGTGTCCTGTCTTGAATGTGGCGCAGAGCCTTGCGCGAAGCGCGACGAATGCAGGACCTTGCCTATGTGGATAAAGCTCCACGACATAATAGGCGAGTATCTTGACAGTGTGAAGCTTTCGGATCTTTTGAGGACGGAGGACAGCCAAGGCGATCTCTGACAGAGCTATATATAATAAATGAAGAAAAATTTCAAAAGGAGCTGAGTCACTTCAAATGTGGCTCAGCTCCTTGATTTTTCAGATTTCTAAACTTCAACTTTGAGTTCCTTTTTCGCTTACGCGAAAAGGCAAGAACTTCGTTCTTGCGGTGGGATGTTTGATATGTTCGCACAAACAAGGATAACTGTGGGCGAACTAACATTTAGCCTTCTCCCGTGGAGAAGGTGCCGAGCCTGCGAGGCGGATGAGGAGAACACAATTTGTACAAGCCTCGATCTCCTCATCCGTCACTCCTTCGTCGTGCCACCTTCTCCACGGGAGAAGGCTTTTTGTTACTTTGCCCCCGTTGGGGGTGTGCGAACATAGCCAACTCCCCTATAGACTCCAATTTAAAGCTTAAAATATATTCAAAAATCAAGAAAGGATCTGATTCACTTCAAATGTGGCTCAGCTCCTTGATCTTTCAGATTTATAAACTACAAATTTGAGTTCCTTTTTCGCTTACG
>JAFTYG010000018.1 GCA_017461365.1 Clostridia bacterium
CAAGATCCTCTACTCCGCTACGCTCCGTGGCAAGAACAAGTTCTTGCTCGACTCAATATGCTGATAACCCCATAAGCGGTTCCTTTTGCCAACGGCAAAAATGCTCTGTGATGACAGGTTAGTTGAGATAAAATAAATAGGTTTATGCCAAAGTTTATTACGGTAACCTTATTATAGGCTTATGCATACGTTCATCGCCAAACATCCACTATCTGTCATCCTGAACGGCTTGCTACCTTGCAGACACAGTGAAGGATCTTTTTTGCGTCAGCAAAATTTACCTTAGAAAAAAGAACGAATGGATTACCACGAAAAACGGGTATTAGCCTGTAAAATGTAACTTCAACTCCCCGACAAACTCCAATTTGTACTACGCATTTACATAAAGACAAGGGGCTGTCTCGTCAGACAGCCCCTTTTTTTATTTTTTCTTATTTATTATTTGGTCGGGAAACACCGAAGCGTTTATAAGATCGGCGGGATCTACTTCCAAGGCATCTGCAATATCGAAAAATACTTCAAGGGAAAAAGCGTTTGCAATGCCTGGAGCTTCTATTATACTGACGAGTGAACGGCTGATACCCGCTTTCTCGGCTAACTTTTCTTGGGACAGTCCTCTTAATTTTCGTAATGTAGCAATTGCAATGCCTAACTGTATAAACCGATCTCGGTTCTTAAAAGATACTTCTTTGCTCATTCAAATATTATTCCTCTCCACCGAGATTATTCTACACTAATATTATACCTATTTACAAAAATTTTACTGTATTATTTAGTAAGCACTTGACGAAATCTTTAAGCTATGGTATAATATTGTTAACAAATGCTTTCTATAAAATGCAATCAATGGAAAACGGATAGTTTTATGAACATTTATACAGTCAGTTTTTTCGGGCACCGTGAGTTACACGATCTACGGCGAATAGACGAGCGGCTTGTGCCGATACTCAAGGAGCTAATACGAACAAAAGAGTACGTAGCTTTTTTGGTCGGGCGCAACGGCGAATTTGACGAATACGTCACGTCGGTTATCAAGCGCGTACAAAACGAGGTCGGCAAGGACAACAACGATATGACGCTTGTTCTTCCGTACACGGTAGCAGATCTTGAATACTACGAAAAATATTACGATGGTATCATAATTCCCGACAGCGTGAAAGGGGTGTACCCCAAGTCTGCTATTACTTTGAAAAATCGGTGGGTAGTCGAACGGTCCGATCTTGTGATCGTCAACGTGGAGCGCAACAACGGTGGCGCATATACGGCTATGAAATACGCCGAAAAGCTGAATAAACAAATAATCAATCTGTGCGAATTGGAGCGCGATTAAAATATTGGTATCACCACGCTAACGACACGTAATTTTTGAGAGCAACGGTAGTGGCGCCCACAACATTGATACGTCAATGATAAAAGTAAGGGCAAGCTAAAGTTTCAGCCTCGGTATTGAGATTTTTTCGTAGCGTGAGAAATGATACAAGGAGCTGAATCACTAAAATGTGGATCAGCTCCTTACTTTTTCGGATTTATAAGATTTAAATTTGGGGGCGGGGGGATTGATATGTTCGCACAAACCTAAATCTGTGCAAAATGAAACTTAAAGCCTTCTCCTGTGGAGAAGGTGCCGAGCCTGCGAGGCGGATGAGGAGATCGCCATTTGTACAAGCCTCGCTCTCCTCATCCGTCACTCCTTCGTCGTGCCACCTTCTCCACAGGAGAAGGCTAAATGTTAGTTTGCTCACAGTTATCCTTATTTGATATGTGTAAATATATTCCCGATGGGGACAGTGCAGTAAAGCGACTTCGTCGCAAGATCCTCTACTCCGCTACGCTCCGTGGCAAGAACACAGTTCGTGCGGTTTGTGCGGCGGGATGTTTGATATGTTCGCACAAACCTAAATCTGTGCAAAATGAAACTCAAAGCCTTCCCCAGTGGGGAAGGGGGACCGCTTGCGGTGGATGAGGAGATCGCCATTTGTATAGACTCCGATCTCCTCATCCGTCACTCCTTCGTCGTGCCACCTTCTCCACAGGAGAAGGCTAAATGTTAGTTCGCCCACAGTTATCCTTGTTTGTGTTAACCATTTCGCTAACAGCGAAATAGGCGTAGCGGAACAGGAACTCCAATTTGCAACAAAAAGTAAGGAACTATCTCACACATTTGTGAGACAGCTCCTTTTTCAGGTCGATATTAAAATGGAAAAGAAAACGGAATATCTGCCACAAATAAAACCGCAATTTCCTAAAAGGAGTTGCGGTTTTTATTTTTTTATGATATAATTGTATTATTGAAAGCACAAAGCAAAAGCGAGAGGTGGTGACCGTATGCGCTCCAAGATGGCTCAAAAAATATCGGATGCTCTATCAGACATTCGTGACTGCTACAATGCAAAATCGAATGATCAGCCATTTTCCAAGTCCAAGTTGAGATCTGCTCAGAGTTATCTCGACGAAATATGCTCCTACATAGACAGCAAATCTTCAGACGTTGAACGCGATTTTATCTTCTACTGCTTAGGTGAATTGGATGAGCTTCTCGGAGAGGAAAACGATGAGAAAACCGCGCGCTTTGCTCACGCGATACACCGAATACCGTTTATTTTCAGCGGTGAAGAAAAATGGGACAAGGATTTTAAGAAGGAATACATTTTCCCGTTCCGCGATATGTACGGAAACGATTATTTTTCCGAAATTCTTGACATGAAGGTTCACATTGAAAGGATCTCACCGAACAAGGTATCCTCGGGAAAGCGAACCATTTACAGATACAATGAGATGAACCTTATGAGTCTTCCCGCGTATTTTTGTTTTCGGCTGTTAGTTCCGATCATTGTCATCCCTTTTTTGCTCGGAGCTATGCTTTTCGTCCACTTTTATGATTATACGGAAACAGATCGCGGAGAGCGGTATGAAATAGACGTAGAGTCTTTTGAATATGAAACCGATTATTTATCCATATCGGCTGTCGGTTATTCGGAGAAGTTTGAAATTCCGCGTTTCTTTGAACTATCAAATTCTCCCGAGGAGTTGATCGATCTGTGTGAGTCGAAGGCGACCTTGGTCGCATACGCGAAATACACGCAGATAAAAAATGAAGATCCCTATTATCAGATCATTCATCTGGAGGATACCGACGGAAACGTTTATCGCTCTTATGAGCACACAAATGAGATGGACCGTTACTGGATGATCTTTCTGTTTATTGCTTTTCTTATTTTCTTTATTCCGTCGTTCATATTATTTGTTATGATGCTGGCGGTGGCGTCAGATCCCCGAAAATACGTAAACCATCCCAGATTTGTGAAATTCTGTTTCCCCGATTATTCTTTGCAATTGAAGAGACGGTAGGTGTAGGTGGGAATTTTTATAAGGAGTTTTTCTATGAAAAAATTGTCATTGAAAAGGATCATATTATTATCGGCTTTGGCGGTCGCGTTGCTCTTCTTCATCTGTCTTGGCGTGGTGTTCCGCCTTATGGGGGTGTTGTGGACGCCTGCGCTTTTGCTGTCGTTTTTTGTCATTCCCGTTGTCGCGTTTGCGCTTGCCTGCGCTCTGATATTCTTGAAATTTAAGCCTGTCTTAAAGGTCGTTTTGTCGATCGTTCTGGCGGCGGGCTTTATACTTTCGACGTTTGTGAGCCTGATGGGAAGATTTGAGATGCTGACCTCCTATGAGAATGAGGAGGTATCCGAAAGCTACGGGGTAATGGCGGAGGTATATCCTCTGATGCCCTCACTTGACAGTGTGGGCGCTCCGATAGGTATAGAATATCACGAATATTTTACTATGACAGCCGCTCCAAGCTCAAGCTGTACCTGTATTGCGCTGATCTGTCAATATACGGAAGAGGCGTATGCCGAGCAGGAAGCGTTGTTGGAAGAAGAATATACTTTTTCGCAAGAGCAGACGGCGATGTTTGGCTGTGTTTTTGAGTCTGTTACCGAGATAGACGGATATTCGTTCAGGATATGCACCTCGGGGGAGGGCTCTGCCGAGCAGGGCGAGGATGAATTTGTGATGATCGCGGCGAACGGCGGTACCAATGAGATCGTATATATTTCGTTTTTTGCCGAAGATCCCAACGGTGAGTCGGCTTACGAGATCATAAACGACGATTGCGGATGGAAGCGTATGCGTCAAAAATGAAAGAGCGTGAGGCGAAAAGGCTGTCTCTTATTGTCGAGACAGCCTTACGTTTTTTAAATTCCGAGAATTTTTATCCTATATATCCTTTGAGTCTTTCGTATCCCTTTGCGATCTCCTCGATGCAATCGCCGTTGCCCTCGAATTCGATCGAGATCCATCCGTCGTAGCCCGCGCGCTTCAGTATCGCAACGCATTGCTCGACGGGAATGTCGCCGTCACCGAGCGCGCATCCGACAAGGCGGTTACATCCTCTTGACAAAAACGACTTTTGTCCCTCCTTTTCGGGCGTTCCGAAGGGAAGTATGTGGAAATCCTTTGCGTGAGCGTGGATGGCGTAGGGTGCAAGGCGCGAAACAGCCGTTACCGAGCACTCGTCGACGCAGGCGAAGTTGCCCATATCGGTGAGCAGTCCGTAGTTTTCGTGCGCTACCGTGTTATAGAGCTTCTCGACGCGGTCGCTGTCCTGAGCTATATATCCGTGGTTTTCGCTACAGGTACGTATGCCGAGCGTTTGGGCGTATTCGGTTATCTTTCTTACGTTGTCGGCAATGGTGGGGAGCATATGCTCAAAGCTTACGGTGCCGAAGGGAAATTTCTCTGTTCTGCATACGTCGTGGCGCATGACAGACGTGCCGAGAGCCTTTGCCACGTCGACCTGACGGCAGACGCGCTCTACCTCCTTTTCGTCCGTGTCGGAGCTTCCCGTGTAGAGATTTGCGCCGACAAGATAAGCGACGATCGTTACGCCGAGCCTTTGTGCCTCCTCTCTGAGCACCTTTGCATAGTCAAGCTGCTCCTCGAGTGTGGGGGCTTTTTTGTTTTCGGGGCGGAGATCAATGAATTCTATTCCCTCAAAGCCCTGCTCTGCCGCCTTACGCAGAGCGTCGAGCTGTGTCATCTCGCCTCTTGATATGTACTGATTATAGGAATATGAGCTTACTGCTATTTTCATTTTTTGTCCTCTTTTCGTGTCTTACCGCTTGGCGATACGGTTATGGATTTATTATACTATTAAAGGAAATATATGTCAAGTGAAAAATAAACTTTTATTTTTTACCGCATAGGATCAGGAACTTTTTTACGCTCGTTGCAATAACAGACAAATTTCGCAGAGTGAATGTAGTATAATATTAACGTAAAAATTTTCGGAGGGGCTCTCAGGTGCAAACCGTTTACGTCGATCTCTATTTTCTGATAAATTTCAGTATGGACTTCCTCTGTCTGTATCTTACCTCAAAGCTGTTATCTGTAAAGCTTCCGCTTTTCCGCGGGCTTCTCGCCGCAGCCGTCGGCGGTATCTACGCAAACGTCGCTCTGCTTTTGCCGATCGGCGGTATCTCGTCGGTCCTGCTTGATGCCGCCGTCTGCGCTCTCATCTGCTTTACGGCTTTTTGGAGAAAGCGCGAGTGGAAAAGGCTTTTTCTGTACATACTTATATATACAGCGGTGTCGGCGGCTCTCGGCGGAGCGATGACGGCGCTTTACTATATTTTCAACCGAACAGACATATTCGGCTTCATAAGAGAGAGCGACGGCGACGGGCTGTCGGTATGGCTGTTTGCGCTTCTTGCCATCATCAGCGCCGCCATAACGCTTGTGGGGGGCAGAGGATTTACAAAAAGGATGTCGGCGCGTGAGGCAGAGGTTGAGATAACCTACCTCACTCGGAGCGTGCGTCTGCACGGAATATGCGACAGCGGAAATCTTTTGCGCGATCCAATATCGGGAAAGCCGTGTATCGTGGCGGACAGATCGAAAATGAAGGAAATACTTCCCGAGACTCTTTTGAGCGCCGATGCGGCGGGGCTTGAGAGGCTTTCGGCGGACGAGCGCAGGCGGATAGTTCTCATACCGACAAAGACAGTTTCGGGAGAGGGAATGCTCATCGGCATACGCGTAGAGAAAATAAAGATAAGCGTGGGCGGCAGGGCAAGAGAGGCGGACGCGGTGGTCGCTTTGTCGGGGCTTTCGGACAGCGAGGCTCTTGTGCCGTCCTGTCTGCTTGTATAGATCACAGAAAAATTCAAATACATATATACGGAGGTAACGATGAGGGAGATCGAGCGTCAGGGGATAATACAGGTATTGAGCTTTCGTCTGTACGACACGGTGAACAAAATATGGAGGTGGCTATTCGGAAGGAGGCGGGGCGTATATTACGTCGGAGGCTCGGGCGTTCTTCCCGCGCCGCTGACAAGAGAGGAGGAGGCGGAGATAATCGCGCGCCTGCCCTATGATGAGGAGGCGAGGCAGCTGCTTATCGAGCACAATCTGCGACTTGTGGTCTATATTGCCAAGCGGTTTGAAAACACGGGGGCGGGGATAGAGGATCTTGTATCGATAGGCTCTATCGGGCTTATAAAGGCGATAAACACCTTTCGCGCCGACAAGAACATAAAGCTGGCGACCTACGCATCAAGATGCATCGAAAACGAGATACTTATGTATCTGAGAAAGCATTCGGGTACTAAGGCGGAGGTGTCTATCGACGAGCCGCTCAACACCGATTGGGACGGCAACGAGCTGCTACTTTCGGATATTCTCGGCAACGACGAGGAGACGGTGGCATCCCAGCTTGAGCAGATGGAGGAGAGGGACAGAATAAGGCGGGCGGTGTCCGAGCTTGAGGAACGGGAGCGCGAGATAATCGAGCTGAGGTACGGCATGGGCGGCAAGCGCGAGCTTACGCAAAAGGAGGTCGCAGACCGTTTGGGGATCTCTCAATCCTACATATCGAGGCTTGAAAAAAAGATAATTGCCAAGCTGAAGGATGAAATAAAGGCGGAATTGTAAAAAAATTTGAATAAATTTTCAAAAAGGTATTGCAATTGTGGGATTTATGTGATATAATCTACTATGTTTGCAAACGATGTCAAAGAACATCGGAATATTAGAAACGAGGTAAGAAATAATGAAGTCCGGAATTCATCCTAATTACGAAGAATGTGTTATCCGTTGCGCATGCGGCGAGACTGTTACAACAAAGTCCACTAAGGGCAGTGAGATCAGAGTTGAAATCTGCTCCAAGTGCCACCCCTTCTTTACAGGCAAGCAGAAGTTTGTAGACGCGGGCGGACGTGTTGATAAGTTCAAGAAGAGACTCGAGAGCGCAAATCGCTGAGTCTGAACAGTCATAAAAAGCTAAAGGCAGACGGAGGTCTGCCTTTATTTTTTTACCGCGCTTGCGCGGTGAAAAAATACACAATACACAATGTACATTGTGCATTGTAATAAGGAGAATTATATGGAAAACAAATTACCTCTTCCCGACAGGGCTATACTCGTCGGCATAGTCTGGGGACGCGAAACGCAGGAGAGTGTGGACAAGAGTCTTGACGAGCTCGAAGGACTTCTTACCACTGCAGGCGGCTCTGCCGTTGCCAGACTCACACAAAACAAAGAAGCTCCCGATACGCGTACCGTTATCGGAAGCGGTAAGGCGGCTGAGCTTGCCTACCTTTGCTCGATAAATGACGTGACACTCGTCGTTTTCGACTGCGAGCTCTCTCCGTCGCAGATACGGAACTTGGAGGACATTCTCGGTGGAAATGTCCGTGTTATCGACCGCTCGATGCTCATTCTTGACATTTTCGCGCTCCACGCGGTGACGGGAGAGGGAAAATTGCAGGTCGAGCTTGCTCAGCTAAAATATACCGCGCCCCGTCTTTCGGGACACGGCACTGAGATGTCAAGGCTCGGAGGCGGTATCGGCACGCGAGGCCCCGGAGAGTCGAAGCTCGAGACCGACAGACGGCATATGATGCGCCGTATTCACAGCCTTGAAGCGCAGATAGCCGAGATGGACAAGAACCGCAAGACTATGCGTGTGTCAAGGGATAGAAGCGGTATCCCGACTATCGCAATCGTAGGATATACCAACGCGGGCAAATCTACGTTGCTCAACCGTTTGACCGATGCGGGCGTGCTTTCCGAGGACAAGCTTTTTGCGACGCTCGATCCCACAACAAGAAAATATATACTCCCCTCGGGCGAGCCTGTGCTTCTGACAGATACCGTTGGATTTATCAATAAGCTGCCGCACCATCTTATCAGCGCTTTCCGCTCGACGCTTGAAGAGGCGTGTCTTGCGGATATTCTGATAATTCTCACCGACGCGTCGGACGAGAATTTCCGCGATCAGCTTGAGGTCACGGAAAATCTGCTATACGAGCTCGGAGCGACGGGAAAGCCCACGTTATACGTATTCAACAAGTGCGACAAGGGTATTGCCGAGCTTGGGCGGATAGGACAGACCGCGCCCGTGGAGAATATCGTGTATATCTCGGCGCTGACGGGGCAGGGGATAGAGATGCTTATTGACCGCATTGAGGCGATAGTTGCGGACGGCAAGCGGAGAGTGACCTATTTTATTCCGAACTCAGACGGCGGAGCGTTGAATACGCTTTATAAGTACGCGTCGGTCGAGTCGGTCGATTATGGCGCGGAGGGTATGACCGTGGTCGCCCTTGCCGACGCAAAGGCAAGAGGAATGATGAGGAAGTACGCGATAGACGATGTGGTTGAGGAGATAGAGGAATAATTCAGGGAGATAAATTGGAATTTGTCGGGGAGTTTATGTCGGTGGGAAAACTAACCAAAAGCCTTCTCCTGTGGAGAAGGTGGCAATCGCGCTCACGAAGTGAAACGCAAGTGCTTGCACTTGCCGCGATTGACGGATGAGGAGAACGAGACTTGTACAAATGGCGATCTCCTCATCCGCCTCGCAAGCTCGGCACCTTCTCCACAGGAGAAGGCTTTTTATTAGTTTGCCCACCGTTATCCTTCGTTTGTGCGAACATGTCAAACATCCCACCGCACGAACTCGTTCGTGCCTTTTGCCGAAGGCAAAAAGATAAACTCAAATTTGAACCACACAATATTCAAAAAAATTCCCATATTCCTTGAAAACCCCGATATTTTGTGGTATAATATGCGGAGAAGATTGAAGGGGGTATATTATGATAGCCAATTACCACACCCACACCTACCGTTGCCATCACGCCACGGGCACCGAAAGAGGTTATATCGAAACAGCCATAAAGGGCGGAATAAAATATATGGGCTTTTCCGATCACGCGCCATTCGCCTTTCCCGACGGCACAGAATCGAACCACCGCGTATATATGGCGGATCGCTTTTCCTACGTCGAGTTTATATCAAAGCTCCGTGAGGAATACAAGGACCGTATCGACATAAAGATAGGCTTTGAGATGGAATATTATCCCCTTTATTTCAAGGATATGCTGAAGATCGCCGTAGACTCGGGAGCCGAGTATCTTATAATGGGACAGCACTCGATAAAAAGCGAGTATGTAAGAGAAACGTTTTCAAGCACTCCCTCCGACTCCGAGCAAAAGCTCGAGACCTACGTAAACGAGGTCTGCGAGGGAATGAGAACGGGCGTCTTTTCCTACGTTGCTCATCCCGACGTGATAAACTTCACGGGAGACAGAGAGATATATCTCAGGCATATGAGACGTATTTGCGAGACGTCAAACGAAACGGGTGTGCCTCTTGAGATAAACTTTCTCGGCATACGCGACGGACGCTATTACCCCACGCAGGATTTCTGGCAGCTCGTCGGAGAGATGGGCTGTGACGTCGTGTACGGCTTTGATGCCCACGAAAGAAGATCCGCGTATGACAGAGAGTCTATAGAAAAGGCCGAGAAAATGAGAGAAAAATACGGGCTACACATTGTTGAGATACCCAAAATAATAGACATTCAAAGGCTTTCGACAGAAAATACTTGAATTTGATGCACATTTGTGATACAATATAGACAGACCAAAGGAAAGGGAGGACAGTATATGGCGGATAAAGCACAACCGAGAGTTATCGCGCAGAACCGTAAAGCGTATCACGACTATTTTGTCGATGAAAAATACGAAGCGGGAATTGCCCTCTTCGGTACTGAGGTAAAGAGCGTAAGAGGCGGGGCGGTCAATTTGAAGGATGCTTACTGCTCGATAAAGAACGGAGAGCTTTATGTGATAGGAATGCACATAAGCCCGTACGAGCAGGGAAATATATTTAACAGAGAGCCCAGACGCGACCGCAAGCTCCTGATGCACAAGCGCGAGATCGCGAAGCTCGCGGGACTCACAACGCAAAAGGGATTTACGCTTGTTCCTCTGTCAATGTACTTTTCGGGAAAGAACGTCAAGGTCGAGGTGGGACTCTGCCGAGGCAAGAAGCTCTACGACAAACGCGACGCCCTTGCCGAGAAGCAGACGAACAGAGAGATAGACAGACGGATGAGAGACCAGTCGAAATACGATTAAGCTCTTGTTAAATAAATAGAAAAACGCTTGCGTTTTCTACCATAATTCGCCGATAGGCGAATATCCACACGGGTCCGTAAAGGTTTCGACGGGGATTTTGAGGTATGATAAGCGGGTAGAGCCGGACAATCTCTATAAAGGTCCAACTTAAATTTAAACGCTAACGATAGAAACGTTGCATTGGCTGCCTAAGGGCAGTGCCGCGGCATAAGCCGCCCGTTCCTCCGAGTAGTATCGCGGACTCGGACTGAGCGTCAAGACAGCGATGAACGTGCACGGGTAGTTCGCCATTGAACCCGTCACGCAGAAAATGGCTACCGACGGGCGGGGTTTGTCTGTTAACACCGCCAAGAGGGAAATAAAAAGAACAGAATGCACCCGGAGAAGGTCATATCAAGAGGTTTTCGGACAGGGGTTCGATTCCCCTCGGATCCACCAAAAATACAGGGCACGCCAACGGCGTGCCCTGTATTTTGGTTTTAATGTGAAGGGAGTCGAACGGGTGCGAAATGAATGACAGCCTAAATGGCTGTCAGAACGCACCCTGACCGAGCCCGCAGGCGAGACCGATTCCCCTCGGATCCACCATTCATTAAGACGCAAAGTGTTATATAACCCAAAACACCGACATAGTCAAGATTTACTTACTATGTCGGTGTTTTTATATTTTTGATCTATTATCAAATTTGATCTGTTATTTAATTTTGATCCGAGCGGTCATATACAAAGCTCGACCGTTCCGTCGAACGCTTTATACACCTTATCCGCCCTTGCCTCAACGCAAAGATTTGCTATACAGCCCTCGCTCTTTTCGTACATACCCGAGTGCATGGCGCGGTAACCCGCGATCGAGATCGGCATAAGCACGGTCTCGGCGTTTACATAACGATAGAAATCTACGCAATAGGAATCGCAGAGCGCGTGGTGAGGCATTTGCAAAATATCACATTTCAGAGCTCTGTGATAACGCCAAGCGGTGATCTGCATCGAACGTCCGTAGGCGTCTCCCGTGACCATCACCTTTTTATCCTTTCCCTGAACCGTAAATATGAGCGAGCAATGATTTGAATTTCCTCCCGCCGTATTGAGCACCGAGCAATCGTCGGGCACATAAAGAAAATGGATCTCGGTACCGTCTACGTTTAGCTTTTCGTCTCTTGCGGGACGGCGGCTGTCCGCTCCCGTGACTCGGCATATTTCTTCCATATCCTTATTGCCATATTCGAGGACGCCCGAAACTCCGTCCTTATTGCAGAACTCCATGGGAAACCAATATATAAACGACTTTACCGAAATACGGTCTGCAAGCTCGGGCGTTCCGCATATCTGTTGCAGAGCTCCGTAGTGGTCTCCGTGAGGATGGGTAATGATCCACGTATCTATCTCGGGCTTCTTTCCTTCGCACTGCGCTTCAAGAAGAGAAACGAGCGCCTCCGCGTCATTGCGGCAGCCTCCGTCGACGACTATGAGCTTACCGTTTTCGGTAACGATAACGTCTCCCATTCCTGCGGCAGACCAGCCGACCTTGCTGTCGAACGGGCCGTTATATTGAGATTCTTTGGTACCGTACTGAATAAATTTTCCCATTTTGAACTCTCCTTTTCTCAAAGTTTTTTTAATAATATCACTTTTATTTTGATTTGTCAATGGGTGTTAAAAAAGATTACTCAAAAAATTTTTTTGGAGACCTTTTAAATAAAGTCCGTTGTGCATTACAACGAAAATACCGCAATTTTTTCTACAATTTAAATAACTTAAACACCTTGACAATCAAGAAAATTGGTTGTATAATATAACTGACTAATTTTTACAGATCTGTATAAGGAAAGTATGAACTAAAAAAAGGGAGAGAAAGGGAAAGATGAGCCCTATGAATATGAAATTAAAAAGAATTTTGTTTTCCGTTCTTGCATTGATCCTCGTGCTTTCGATGGTATCCTGCGCGGACGTACCCGACAATAACGAGGACAGCGAAAGCGAGTCGGCATCGGATACTCAGCAAGAGCAAAATGTTACCGCTTTGGCACTTGACGTGATAAAGGACGGAGAGGTGGCATCGGTCGTTTACCCTGCAGATGCGGGCAGTGAGATAATAAGCCTTGCAAACAGCCTTATAGGAAATCTGAAGAAAATATCGGGAGCCACCGGGCTCAGACCGTCATCCGACTCAGGCGAATACGATGAGTCGAAGATTCAGATACTCATTGGCAAGACAAGATACCCCGAAAGCCAGCAGGTGTACTCTGAGGTCGGCTACGGAGAAGGGATCATACGCGTAATCGGAAATAAGGTCGTTGTTGCCGGATACGACGCTGCTGCGTGCTCAAAGGCACTCAACAGCTTGGTTGTCGCACTCAGCGCTGCAAGAGACGAAAGCGGTAACGTAAGTCTTAAGACCGACTACACCGTGAACATCGCCGACAGGCCCTTGGTGGCAGCGCTTCCTCTGTTTGACGGAGAGAGCGTTCCGAGGACCGAAAACGCAGGTCAGGGCTCGGCTCGACTCGTGTTTGAAGGAGTAAGCGCCGATGAGGTCAAGGCGTACGCGTCAAAGCTTGAGAGCGTAGGATATAAAAAGCATGACAGTAACAAGATAGACGAAAATCTCTATTATACCTACTACAACGAAGATTCGGTGGTAAGCGTTATATATGCCGCGCGCAGTACGGGCGCAACGATGAACGTAACGGTAGACTCTGTCGCAAGCACGGCTTTAGCTCCGCTTGAAGCAGATAACGTATATACGGCTGTGACGACAAGCACGTACACACAACTCGGTCTGTATTACGACAGTAACAAGGCAGCAAACGAAGCCGCTCTGAATATGAAAAACATGAACGGTCTGTGCCACGTTATGCGTCTTTCCGACGGTCGCTTTATAGTGATAGACGGTGGCCACGCTACAGAGGGACACGCAGACAGGCTTTACGAGCTTCTGAAAAAGCAGGCTACGTCCTCCGACATAACGGTAGCTGCTTGGTTCTTTACGCACGATCACAGTGACCACGTGGGATTTTTCTCCTACTTCGCAGATAAATATGCATCGTCTGTGACGGTCGAGCGTTTTGTTCACAGCTTCCCATTCACCTCCGCAAACTCGGTCATCTCAAATATGAGCGCAAAATTTGACGGAGCAGAGATCATAAAATCTCACGCAGGACAGAAATATTATCTTGCAAACGCGACAATTGAAATACTTTACACGTCGGATATTTACGACGGCAACGTAGAGAATATTAAAGACACCAATATGGCAAGTCAGGTGTTCTCTATAACTGTCGACGGCACCAAATTTATGATCTTCGGAGATTACTACGATACTGAGGGTACGGTTCTCGACATTTATAGCAAGGAAACGCTTAAAGCCGACGTTATGCAGGTGCCTCACCACGGTATCTACGGTTCGTCCAATACCATAAATACCACCGTTGAGCCTACATACGCATTCTGGCCCGTTGCTATGCTTGAAGCAGATAACGCAGGCGGCGGTAAGAAGGGTCACGTTTACTGGAAGGAAACAAATCGTGATGTAGACGTTGATCTTCTCGGAAGAGACGAAAACAACTATTTTGTAAAGGTCATGGACTTTGAAAACAAAGTGTACGTGGCAAACGATGACGTATTTGTGGCAACCTTTAAGGACGGCACACTTACGGCTGTGCGCTATGAAAATATGACCGATTATCTTTCGGGCACGGTAGCGCAATAAAATTTGTTCCTCACTCTTTTTCCGAAAGGGAAGAGATACTTATAGAAAATATAGAAAGGAGAATTATATGAGGAAATTTTACAAAGTCCTTATCTGTCTTGTTGCGGTACTTATGATCGTGCCTATGGTAGTATCCTGCGCGTCATTGGGAAAGAACAAGGATACGGACACAGACCCGGTACAGTCCACGGACGTTACCGAAACCCAGACCGAGGTAGAAACAGATGAGCACGGTCAGGTAGTTATCGACAATACAGAGCTCAGAGATCTTGACTTCAACGGAAAGACCATTTATTTTGCAGTACGTGAAAATCAGTACAAGAGAGAGTGGTTTGCGGAAGAGCCCAAGACAGACCTTGAAAACAAGGTGTACTACCGTAACATCGCAGTTCAGGAGGAGATAAACGTCAATATCAATTACAATTCCGTAAAATCGGCTGACGCTGATAAATGCAAGAATCTCAACGCGCTTATCAGAAACGTAGGCGAGTCGGGAATGGGCGGACTTGACGTTGTTTCGCACTACGCGGCATTTGCAAGTAATGCGGCTCTCATTCCTTATTACAAGAACTGGTACAACAGCCAGCTCACCTATCTCAATCTTGAAAATCCCTATTGGAACCAGTCCTTCATCAGCTCGGCAGAGGCGTTCGGCAGACTGTTCCTTTGCGTAGGCGACGTAAACCTGTCCGTTTACGACAGATGCCACGTTGTTTACTTCAACAAGGCGTTGGCTGAGGTACATTCGGATACCGTGGGCGACCTCTACCAGACCGCTATCGACGGCAACTGGACGGCTGACGTAATGCTCCAGATGGTAAAGAACGTAGGAACCTACACCAATTCGACCTCCGGCGATCAGATCTACGCGCTTGCATCCATAAAGGGAAGCGAAGCGTCCGACGGCTTCCTTTACGCATGGGACGCTTGGCTCACGCAAGAGGACAACAACGGAATGCATACGGTCGTTACTGATGCCGACTACACAAAGCTCAGCAACGCGTTTGACCTTATGTGCGATTTCTGGTATGAGTCGGGCGGAGCACACCTTCTTGCAAAATCTCAGGAAAACTACGACTTCTTTACACAGGGCTACGCTCTATTTGATATAGACGTGCTCTATCACTACGATTCGGGCTGGAAGCATCTCAACGAGATTACGGACGGCTTCGGTATTCTTCCTCTTCCCAAGTATGATGACACACAGCTTGAATACTATACGGGCGTTCAGGACGCGCACAACGTGCTTTCCATTATGGAGAACGGAATGAAGTCCGACTTCGATATGGTCAGCGCAGTGCTTGAGCTTATGTGCGCGGAAAACTACTCGACAGTACGTCCCGAGTACATAAAGACCACTGTAAAGGGACAGTTCCTCGACGCTAAGTCGGGCGAGTGCTTCGACCTCGTTCTTAACGGCGCTCGTTGGGACTTTGCAGACATATATGCGGCAGCTGTCGGCGGTGTTCGTAACAAGCTCTGGAGAACTCCCTTCCAGAAGTCCGAAACAGCGAGCCAGTTCAGCTCGTCCTATGGAGAAAACGCAGGCTCTCTTAATACGAACTTCTCCGAATTCGACACCTGGCTTGCAACACAGTATTAAATCCTTGATCTCAGCG
>JAFTYG010000008.1 GCA_017461365.1 Clostridia bacterium
ATGGGGTTATCAGCACATTGAGTCGAGCAAGAACTTGTTCTTGCCACGGAGCGTAGCGGAGTAGAGGATCTTGCGACGAAGTCGCTTTACTGCACTGTCCTCATTGGGGATATATTTACACATATCAAACATCCCTATAAACTCAAATTTGAAAATACATTGTATTTTACTTGACATAGTAATCCTTTTTTGATATAATAAAAGGCAGTTTGATATACCCGAAAGGAAGTAAAAAATGAAGAAAATAATTGCGGCGCTCCTTGTTATGTGCTCGCTCCTTCTTCTTTGCTCTTGCGAATTTGAGAGCGAAGAGCCGCGAGGCGTCAGAATGGTGGAGATAAACGAAAAAGGCGAGCTTATTATAATATTTACTGACGGCACTACGACAAACGTGGGCGTTGTAAAGGGCGAAAAAGGAGACGCGGGAGAGAACGGAGCCGACGGTCAGGATGGCGTTGACGGAAAAGACGGTAAGGACGGAAAAGACGGCGAGGACGGTAAGGATGGCGTTGACGGAAAAGACGGCGAGGACGGTAAGGATGGCGCGAAAGGCGAACAGGGTATAATGGGCATCGAGGGACGCGACGGCCGTTCGATAGAAAGCATAACGACCGACGCCGCGGGAAATCTTGTGATAACGTACAGCGACGAAAAAACAGAGACTGTGGAGCTCATGGGCGCGCTCTATCTTTTCGGCGGATTTCTGAACGGAGAGGGTACTGCGGCTTGGGCTCTTTATAACGGCGGACTTCTTGTCATCGGCGGCGAGGGCGAGACGAATGATTACAAGGCGGGCGACGCACCTTGGACGGCTGTCATTCCTATGGTAGCGGCTGTGTACGTTGATACATCGAACGGACTTCAGCTCGATACCGATCTGCTTTCGGGCATTGATCCGAGCATTATCAAGTATTCGTCGGGAGAGCAGACGACCACGGTGTGGGTAGACAAGGCTGTTGAAGCTCCTATATACGATTCTCCCGAAAAGATAGGCGACGAAAATGCAACGCCTTTGGAGTATTTAAAGCTCGGTGAGACGATGCAGATGGTCACTATCAATGATGAATACGCAACGATAATCTACAACGGCGGATATGCGTATATTGCTGAAATACACGTGAGGGATAATCCCGACTCGGTAGTATTCAGTACGCCTTCGGACTTTACGCAGATACGGGTAACAGGCAATTACGGTGCCGATCTGCGGTGGTATCCAGATGTATATTCGGATAACAAATATACATCTGCGCCTATCCCGAATGGAACTGTACTTAACTGCGACGGAATAAGTCAGAATGAATGGTGGTACAGGGTATCGTATAACGGCGAGCGATTGTATGTATATAAATCCGTTGTTACGCCGATAATTTCTCAGGAATAAAGACTAAGGGGTAGGATAAAAAGCCTGCCCCGTTTCTTTTTCGTTAAATTATGAAAAAAATGTATATTTTTAGCGCCTGCGTGGCTTGTTTTGTACAAACCTATTGACAAATCAACAAAAATCGTGTAAAATATAGTATGTGTCAGAGAATTCAATTTTTGCAACAGGGTGTGTGATGCGCCCGTGTAAGGTTAGATTTAAAGAACGATACTGTACTTATAGTTCTTTTTTGATACAAAATAACAAATTTAATTATTGAGAGAAAACACAAAAAGGAGGTGTTTTGGAATGGAACCATGGATGAGCGCGCTGATTGCAGGCGCGGCAACATTTGCTGTGGCAGCGCCCGTTTTCGGTATTATATTTTACAAAGTAGGATATAAGAGACGTCAGGAGACGGCAGAGTCTGAGATCGGTTCGGCTGAGGAAGAAGCAAAGCGTATCCTCGAGGAGGGCGCCAAGGAGGCTGAAACGCAGAGAAAGGAAGCTCTTTTGAGCGCTAAGGAGGAGATACTCAGACAGCGTAACGAAGCCGAAAAGGAACTGAAGGAAAGACGCTCTGAGGTAACGCGCATGGAGCGCAGAATTACCCAGAAGGAAGAAAACCTCGACAAAAAGACCGAGGCGCTTGAAAAGAAGAACGATCTTCTTGATAAGAAGATCAAGGAGAACGATGCACTTCGCGAGCAGATAAACGAGTTGCGCGAAAAGGAAATGGCGGTGCTCGAAAAAATATCGGGCATATCTGTATCCGAGGCTAAGGACGAAATAATGGCGAGAGCCGAGTCTGAGATGAAGCATGAGCTTGCGCAGAGACTTGACGAGCTTGAGGCGGAGTTCAAGGAAGAGGCTGACAGCAAGGCGAAGAATATCATCTCGCTTGCAATTCAAAGATGCGCGGCAGACCACGTTGCGGAGACTACCGTTTCGGTAGTGTCGATTCCCAGCGAGGATATGAAGGGACGTATCATCGGACGCGAGGGAAGAAACATACAGATGATCGAAAAGCTGACGGGAGTTGAGCTTATAATCGACGATACCCCCGAGGCGATAACCCTTTCGGGCTTTGATCCCGTACGCAGAGAGATCGCAAAGGTCGCGCTTGAGAAGCTTATTTCCGACGGTAGAATTCATCCTACCAGAATTGAGGAGATGGTCGAAAAGGCGACGAGAGAGGTCGAGGCGGGCATCAAACAGGCGGGCGAGAGAGCTACCTTTGATGTCGGTATCCACGGAATAAATCCCGAGCTTGTAAGAATGCTCGGCAGGTTGAAATACAGAACGAGCTACGGACAGAACGTCCTCAAGCACTCTATGGAGGTCGCTCTTATTTCGGGAATGATCGCAGACGAGCTCGGCGTTGACAGTGCCGTTGCAAAGAGGGCGGGACTTCTCCACGATATAGGAAAAGCGCAGACACATGAGATGGAGGGCTCACACGTTGAGCTCGGCGTAAATCTTGTAAAGAAATACAAGGAAAGCAAGGAAGTTATCCACGCAATTGAGGCGCACCACGGAGACGTTGAGGCGCAGACCATAACGGCGGTCATAGTTCAGGCGGCAGATGCAATATCGGCTGCAAGACCTGGAGCGCGCCGTGAGGATCTTGAAAATTACATCAAGCGACTTGAAAAGATCGAAGAGATCGCAAAGGGCTTTGGCGGAGTGGACAAGGCGTTCGCAGTACAGGCAGGACGTGAGATCCGCGTAATGGTAAAGCCCGAGGAAGTAAATGACGCGGGTATGAAGGTCATCGCGCGCGAGATGGCGGCGAAGATCCAGGAAGAAGTCAAGTATCCGGGACAGATAAAGATAAACATTATAAGAGAAAGCCGCGCGGTAGATTACGCAAAGTAATACGCGCATATCACTCGTTTCCCCAGAGGGATTGACATATATTTTATATAGAGCAATTCGGAAAGGTAAATAGCGGTTCGCCGCGTGAGGATATAAAAGCAGCCTCTCCTGCATATGCAGGAGAGGCTGCTTTAGTTTTACCGTCAATAATTTTCATTTTTCAGCGCGTCGATGGGATTTTCCTTTTTGATCTTTCTCATTGAATAGATCATTGTCGCAAATACCACAAGGAATACGCTGAGGATGGCGATGCCGATCGCAAGCCAAGGAAGTGTAAATCCCGTTACCATAGCTTCGGAAATTATCATGTATATGATGAAGCTGATGATACAGGAGGTCGGAAGTCCGAGGAGCAACGCCTTTGCGCCGTAAAGGATGCATTCAAAATTCATCATTTTGTTGAGTCCCTTTTCGGTCATACCGACAGAGCGAAGCATTGCAAACTCGCGTCGGCGCAGGGTGATGCTTGTTGAGATCGTGTTGAATACGTTCGTAGCCGCGATAAGCGAGATCAGAACTATGAAGCCGTACGCGAATATATTTACGACCGTCATAATGTTTCGCGTATCCTCAACCGCATCGGCGTAATCGTAGAGCTGAGCTGTAGTAAGACCGTTGTCCTTGAGTATTTTGCTTATCTCATTATAGCTCTTTGCGTGATCGCTTGACTTAAATACAAAATTTGTATAGAGGATGTCGGTCATATCTCCCATTACGGCAGATGCCGCGCTGTCGGGATATATGAGCGTCAGACCGACACTGTCCTCGACGTAATAGGGAGCATCTTCGATGACAGCTCCGACGTTCATCTGCTTTTCGGAATATACCTCTTCGTAGGGAACGGAATAGCTTTTTTCCGAGCTGTCGTATCTTTCGAGCTTGCACATCTCATTTCCGTTTTCGTCGGTGTATATCTCATATACGTAGTAGCCTTCGGGTACGTTCTCGCATTGATAGCTGAGGGTTGCGCCTCCCGACTCAAGTATATTACCGCTCAGATGCTTCTTTTTAGCCTCGTCGTAGGTCTCGTAACGGTTGACGGCGATAGCCAACGGTTTCTCGGCGTTCAGATACTTTGACTCGTCAAGTCCGTGCTCCGATATGAGAGAGCGGTATTCATCATCGTTTACAAAAAGCACCGTTGCCACAAAGGATACCTTTCCCTCAGCCTCAAGCTCGGGATCGGGATAGTTATCAATATAGTCCTCAAGATACGAGCTCGTGATGTCCGAGCGGTTCGCAAACACACGCGCGTTGTTACCGCGGAAATAGGTTCCCGCAGTTATTCCGTCTGCGCCTTTGAGCTTTGTCAGAAGAGCCTTTGCCTCCTCCGTGCCGCTCAGAGACTCTCCGTAGTAAATAAGGTCGTATCCGAGTGTGCCGTAGCCAAGCTCAACAACGTCCTGCATATATCCGACGAATGAGGACGCCGAGACAAAGAGAACGATGCTCATAAAGAGACTTATAACGGTAGTTCTGTATTTTCTGCGGTTGCGCTTGAAATGCTTCGTTGCGATGACACCGGGCAGACCGAACAGGCGGTAGGTGAGCTTAGATGTCTTTGAGCCCTTTGCCTTTACGCGTATATCCTTGCTCTGACGGATAGCATCCATAGCCGTTATACGCGTCGCGCGTATCGCGGGGATGAGCGAGGAGAGAAATACGGTTATGAGCGCGATGGCAGATGCCGAAAGGACGGACAGCCACGTTACGCACAGGCGGAGAGGTACTTCCTTGGGTATTCCCATATTGAGGAAGAGATCGCCTAAGAAGTGGAACGTGATGCCGATGCCGCCGATACCTACGAGTATGCCTATCGGAATACCGATGGCGCTTACGATAAGAGCTTCAAAGAATACCGTTTTGCGTATCTGTTTTTTCGTAGCTCCGACAGAGGAGAGAAGTCCGAATTGCTTTGTCCTCTCGGATACCGATATTGAAAACGCGTTGTAGATGAGAGCAACCGAGCCGAAGAGTATGAGCGCGATCACAAGCGCGGCAAGACCATATATCATCACCATAAATTCGGGGTACTGAAGCACGCCCGAATACATCAGAAGATCAACGTTCGTCGAGCCCGAAATTCCGTTGTCTGCTATAAAGCTGCGGAAGCCGTTCGGAGATTTCATTTTAAAGTAAACATCATATATACCGTCGTTCGTGTCGTTACTCAGAGTAATTGCGGTATATCCGGGGGCGCTGTACTCCTCAAAGCCCGGGCGCTCGTAAAAGCCGACCACCGTATATGTGACGGTCTCTCTTACTTCAAGGCTTTCGACCTCTCCGAGATCTTCATTGTTGACTAATGGATCGGTCTGGCTCAATATGCTTCCGCCAAGAACACGGTCGCCTACGTCAAGTGTAAGAGTATCGCCAAGCTTGTAATTCACACCGCCGTTGGTGCTCAGATGCTCTGGGAGAAGAATTTCGTTGGCGGCAGTGGGATATTTTCCGTCGATAATATGCACAGGCATCATTTCATCAAAATTATCCGACGTGCCGAGAATGTAAAGATATGGCTTATCGGGATTTACACACCCATCGGCTACCGCATAGCCAAGCTGCTTTGCGTAGGTGAGCTTTTCAAGCTCGTCCGACGACGTAAGCTTATCGAGCGTGTCCTTATCGGCGGACAGCGCGCTTCCGTGCCAATCGCCGTCCTTGTATATCGTATAATCTATCAAAAAGTTGCGAAGGCTCGCAAAGGATGTTGTTACCGCGCAGATCAATGCGGCAGAAAGAATGATACCTATAACGGTAGCGATCGTGCGCGTCTTGTTCTTTTTCAGTGCCGCAAGCGTTACCTTATGGAATACGTTCATTTTCTTATCACCTCGTCACGGACTATCTTTCCGTCCTCTATTGCAATGATACGGTCAGCCTGTAGGGCGATGTTTTCATCGTGAGTGATGACGATGAGCGTTTGGTTGTATTTCTGATTTGAGAGCTTCAGAAGCTCCACTATCTCTTGGCTGTTCTTCGAGTCAAGGTTGCCCGTCGGCTCGTCGGCAAGCACTACGGCGGGAGCATTCATCAGTGCTCTGCCGATAGAAACTCTCTGTTGCTGACCGCCTGAGAGCTGATTGGGAAGATGGTTTTCTCTGCCTTTGAGGTTCAGCGTGGTAAGCAGCTCCTTGAGGCGATCCTCATTTACCTTTTGTCCGTCTATGAGAACGGGAAGAGTGATATTCTCCACTACGTTCAAAACTGGGATGAGGTTGTAGAACTGATATATAAGTCCTACCTCTCTGCGGCGGAAAACAGCGAGCTTGTCGTCGTTTTGCGCATAGACGTCGTTGCCGTTCATATACACCTTTCCGCTTGTAGGTTTATCTACACCGCCGAGGATATGCAGGAGCGTGGATTTTCCCGAACCCGATGGACCGATGATGGCGACGAATTCGCCTTTGTTTACGGAAAACGATACGCCGTCGAGCGCGTGTACTTGATTTTCACCTGTTCCGTAGGTCTTACGCAGTTTTTCAACTTTTAAAATTTCCATGGTGTTTCTCCTTTTCTTGTTGGTTTTCTTTAGTACACGCTTATTATACCAGCGTCAAGTGACATTACGGTGACTTTATTATTACAAAAACGTCACTTTGGGGACGCGAGGATGCGGGGACGCGATGTTACTTTTCTTTGCAAAGAAAAGTAACCAAAAGAAAATCTTAAAAATGGGACAAGCACGCATCAATTTTATACATAAATAAAATGCAGTGCTTTCTTTTTGCTTGTTTTGTTTTATACGTAGATTAAAATGCAGTGCTTTCTTTTGGCTTATTTTGTTTTATACGTAGATTAAAATGCAGTGCTTTCTTTTGGCTTATTTTGTTTTATACGTAGATTAAAATGCAGTGTTTTCTTTTTGCTTACTTTATTTTACGCACAGATTAAAATGCAGTGTTTTCTTTTTGCTTACTTTATTTTACGCACAGATTAAAATGCAGGGTTTTCTTTTTGCTTACTTTGTTTTATACGTAGATTAAAATGCAGTGCTTTCTTTTTGCTTACTTTGTTTTATACGTAGATTAAAATGCAGTGCTTTCTTTTTGCTTACTTTTTCTTTCTCGAAAGAAAAAGTAAGTCAGACCGTTCCTTTATAAAATCTTATGGTAAATATCGCGCCGCCCGACTGTCGGTTTTCGGCTTTGAGCGTTCCGTTTTGCGCTGTGACGATCATGCGCGCGAGAGCCAAGCCGATGCCAAAGCTCCCGTCACCCGAATTCTTTCCTTTATAGAAGCGCTCGAAGATATGCGGAAGATCATCCTTGTCTATACCCGAGCCGCTGTCTGAGACGATGATCTCCGAATACAGCGCCGTCTCGGATGCGGCGATCTCTATTCTACCTCCCTCTGGAGTGTGCTCCATGCAGTTCTTGACAATATTTCCGAGAGCCTCGCAGGTCCATGCAATATCTCCGATAAAGGCGCCGTCCGCCTTTACCGAAAGCTCCTGTCCGCGAAGCTCTATCGGGACGAGAACTGGAGATACCGACTTTTGTATCAGCTCCGACAGAGAAAGGCTTTCGTGCTTGAACTGAACTGTCCCCGCATCTAACTTGGAGATTTTGAGAAGCGCCGTGATCAGCCAATCAATGCGCGAGAGCAGAGAAAACAGCTCGTGCGTCAGCTCTATTCTTTTCTCCTCGCTCAGATCGGGCTCGGAAAGAAATGATACTATAAGATTGATCGAGGTCAGAGGCGTCCGTATCTGATGCGATATATCTGCGATGGAGTCCGAAAGATAGATCTTGTCATCCTGAAGCCTTTGCTGTTGCTCGCGCAGACGAACCGTCATTTTACTGAGCTCGCTTTGCAAAATACCGAGCTCGCCCTCGGTGTAGCTTTCAAAGGAGATGCCGTTGTTGCCGTGTAAAAGCTTGTTTATACTCTCGGAGAGCATAGCGATGCGTTTATAACGGCGACGCATAACGAGCAGATAGAGACCTATAAAAAGCATACAGACTGCCAAGGTGTAGACGCCGAAAAGAATATTTATAAATGCCGCGCCGACAGATACGGCAAGCGAGAGCGCGCCGAAGCACAAAAGGCTTTTCTTTATTTCGGGATTTCTGAACAGCTTCATATCAATCCACCCTGTATCCGAGTCCGCGCACCGTTTTTATGATGGTCGGGTTCTGAGGATCGTCCTCTACCTTTTCACGCAGACGCTTGATGTAAACGGTCAGTGTGTTATCGTTGACAAATTCGCCCGCAACGTCCCATATAGCCTCAAGGAGCTTGTTTCGTGACAGCACGATGCCTCGGTTGTTTATAAATACGAGAAGCAGGCGGTATTCGAGCGCCGACAGATAGAGATCTCTGCCGTTTTTTGTTGCAGATCCCTTGACGGTGTCGACCTCGACCGCTCCAAGCTTGATGACACTTCCGACGTTTCCCGTAAGGCGCAGGACGTTCTTGATGCGCGACACAAGCTCACGGGGACGGAATGGCTTGGGTATGTAATCGTCCGCTCCGAGGTCAAAGCCCGTCACGGTGCTGTATTCGTCACCCGAGGCGGTGAGAAAGATAACGGGGAGCTTATAGTCGGTCTTTATCGCGGAGCACACGGCAAAGCCGTTTCCGTCGGATAGCGATATGTCGAGAAGAACGAGGTCAAATCTTTCTTCGTCAAGAGCGGCTATCGCACCTGTTTGCCCCGACGCACTCTTTACCGAAAATCCCCCGCGTGTAAGAAATTCGGTAAGATTTGCTACTATGGTCTTGTCATCCTCGACTAACAGTATTTTTGTCATTTTGCAATCACTCCTTTGGTCGGGAATTGTATATCTGTATGTATGATTATATCATATCCGACGGTATCTTTCAATCGGATATTTGAAAAAATAAAAATAAAGGCGAGCAGGCTACCAAGAAAGAGGCTGCCTCATTAACATAGGAGATAGCCCCATATTGCATTAGTAATATAAATTGGAGTTTCTTTTTCGCCGTTGGCGAAAAGGCACGAACACAGTTCGTGCGGTTCGTGCGGCGGGATGTTTGATATGTATAAATATATTCCCAATGAAGACAGTGCAGTAAAGCGACTTCGTCGCAAGATCCCTCGGTTTGATGTACTGATAACCCCATAAGCGGTTCGGACTCGGGATGACAAGTTAGTGTATGAGAGGTAAATGGATATATGCCAAAGTTTATTACGTGTACCTTATTATAGGTTTATGCATATGTTCGTCGCCGAACATCCACTATCTGTCATCCTGAACGGCTCGCTACCTTGCGAGCCATGTGAAGGATCTTTTTTGCGTTAGCAAAATTTACCTTAGAAAAAGAACGTATGGACTACCGAAAAGAAACAGGCATTAAACAAGGAGCTATCTCACTTGTTAATGAGACAGCTCCTTTGTTTTATAGATTTGAATTACTTATAGAGATCAGCTAACTGCTTAAGTCTGTCGTACTTCGCCTTTGCATTAGCTTCGCCCTTGGCAAAGAGTGTCTCCGCCTTTTCGGGGAAGGATTGAACAAGACGTGCGTAACGTGTCTCGGACTTGATGAAGTCGACGTAGCTTCCCGTAGGCTCCTTGGAGTCGATGGTCAGCTTGTTCTCGGTGAGCGTGGGGTTGTAACGGAACATCTGCCAATATCCCGCCTCGACCGCTTTCTTCATTTCAAGCTGGCAGTTCTGCATTCCGCCCTTAACGCCGTGCATCTCGCAGGGTGCGTAACCGATGATAAGGGAAGGTCCGTGGTAAGCCTCAGCCTCGGTAAGAGCTTTGAGGAGCTGGTTCATATCAGCGCCCATAGCTACCTGAGCCACATATACATAGCCGTAGGACATGGCGATCTGCGCAAGATCCTTCTTTCCGATAGCCTTACCTGCCGCCGCAAACTGCGCGACCTGACCGATCTGCGATGCCTTGGATGCCTGACCGCCCGTGTTCGAGTAGACCTCGGTATCGAATACCATTACGTTTACGTCCTCGCCCGATGCAAGCACGTGGTCAAGACCGCCAAATCCGATGTCGTACGCCCAGCCGTCTCCGCCGAAGATCCAAATAGATTTCTTGGAGAGGTAGTCCTTCTCGGCAAGTATTGCGGGAGCTGTGGGACAGCCCTCTGCCGCCGCCTTTTCGAGCTCAACGATAAGCGCCTTGGTTGCCGCCTCGTTTGCCTTGCCGTCGTCCTTAGTGGACAGATAAGCCTCTGCCGCTGCCTTGAACTCAGCGGATGCCTTGTCGGACTCAGCCATAGCCGCTACCTTGCCGATAAGCTTTTCGCGAATGGTCTTTTGACCGAGGGCAATTCCGAGACCGTGCTCGGCATTATCCTCAAAGAGCGAGTTCGCCCATGCGGGACCTCTGCCCGACTCACGGTTTACGGTGTAGGGAGTTGCGGGAGCTGAGCCACCCCAGATAGAGGAACAGCCCGTAGCGTTCGAGATATACATTCTCTCACCAAAAAGCTGAGTGACAAGACGCGCGTAAGACGTCTCTGCACAGCCTGCGCAAGAGCCCGAGAATTCAAGCAAGGGCTGCTTGAACTGACTTCCCTTGATCGTATTGGCAACGAGCTCGGATTTTTCGGATACGTTTGCAACGGCGTAATCGAAGGGAGCCTGTTGTGCAAGCTCGTCTGCGATCGGCACCATCTCAAGCGCCTTCTTGCCCGTCTTTTCAAAGTTGGAGGTAACGGGGCACGCCTTTGCGCAGAGCGTACAACCCATGCAATCCATGGGAGACACTGCCATAGTGAACTTGTAATTTGTCTTTGCAACAGGTCTTGCCGCAAATTTGGTTTCTGCGGGAGCTTTCGCTGCCTCGTCCTCTGTCATTGCAAAGGGACGGATAGCTGCGTGAGGACAAACGAACGCGCAGGTGTTACACTGTACGCAGTTTTCGGGTATCCACTTGGGAACGAATACCGCAACGCCTCTCTTTTCGTAAGCCGCCGAGCCCTGAGGGAAGGTACCGTCAGCGTACTTTGTGAAGCTCGAGACCTTTAAGCTGTCGCCCTTCATTCCGACAACGGGAAGAACGACTTCGTTTACAAAGTCAACGAGGTCTGCGCGCTCACCCGTGACCTTAGCTGCCGCGATCTCTTCGGACGCGTTTGCCCAATCTGCGGGAACCTTTACCTCATGGAGAGCGTCCTTGCCCGCGTCGATCGCCTTGTGGTTGAGATCAACGATAGCCTGACCTTTCTTCAGGTAGGATTTCGTAGCCATATACTTCATATATTCTATGGCGTCGGATGTGGGCAGGATGTTTGCAAGCGCGAAGAACGCCGACTGAAGAACGGTGTTCTTTACCTTTCCGTTTCCGAGATCAAGCGCGAGCTTTGTCGCGTTAATGGTGTAGAACTTGATATTATTCTTTGCAATATAGCTCTTGACGCTTGCGGGAAGATGCTCGTCGAGCTCTCCGTCGCTCCACTGGCAGTCGAGAAGGAACGTGCCGCCCGGCTTGACGTCGGAGATCATATCGTATTTCTTGAGATATGCGCTGTTGTGGCAGGCAACGAAGTCAGCCTTGTTGATGTAATAAGAGGATTTGATGGGGCTGTCACCGAAGCGTAGGTGAGAAATGGTAACGCCGCCTGTTTTCTTGGAGTCGTACTGGAAGTATGCCTGAATGAACTTGTCGGTGTGGTCACCGATGATCTTTATAGAGTTCTTGTTAGCACCGACAGTTCCGTCTCCGCCGAGTCCCCAGAATTTGCACTGGATCATATCGGTGGGTGCTGTGTCGGGCGCGGGCTTTTCGTCAAGCGACAGACCTGTAACGTCATCTACGATACCGATGGTAAAGCCGTTCTTGGGCGCATCCGCATTGAGATTTTCAAATACTGCGAATATCGAGGAGGGAGGCGTGTCCTTAGAGCCGAGACCGTAACGGCCGCCGACTACCTTTGCGCTTACGCCGTTTGTGGCAAGAGCTGTGACGACGTCGAGGTAGAGAGGCTCACCGAGAGAGCCGGGCTCTTTCGTTCTGTCGAGAACGGCAATTCTTTTGACCGTCTTGGGAAGTACCTCGCATAGCTTTGCGGGAACGAAAGGACGGTAGAGGCGAACCTTGATAAGACCTACCTTTTCGCCCTTAGCGGTAAGATAGTCGATTACCTCCTCGGCAACGTCGCAGACAGAGCCCATAGCAACGATAACTCTTTCTGCATCGGGCGCACCGTAGTAGTTGAAGAGCTTGTAGTCTGTGCCTATCTTTTCGTTTACCTTATTCATATAATCTTCAACGATGGCGGGGAGAGCGTCATAATAGGAATTGCACGCCTCTCTGTGCTGGAAGAAGATGTCTCCGTTTTCAGCAGAGCCGCGAAGCACGGGATGCTCGGGGTTAAGGGAGCGCGCGCGGAATGCGGCGATGGCATCCTTGTCGACCATTTCTTCAAGATCCTTGTAGTCCCATACAGAGACCTTGGAGATCTCGTGAGACGTACGGAAGCCGTCAAAGAAATTGAGGAAAGGAACTCTGCCCTTGATGGTGGACAGATGAGCGACAGCTCCGAGATCCATTACCTCCTGAGGATTGGACTCGGCAAGCATAGCAAAGCCCGTCTGACGGCAAGCGTAAACGTCGGAGTGATCGCCGAAGATATTCAGTGCGTGAGACGCTACGCAACGCGCGGACACGTGGATAACGCAGGGAAGAAGCTCGCCCGCGATCTTGTACATATTTGGGATCATCAGAAGAAGTCCCTGCGAAGCTGTATAGGTAGTCGTAAGCGCGCCTGCCGCGAGAGAGCCGTGAACAGTGCCCGCAGCGCCCGCCTCGGACTGCATTTCCATTACCTTTACGTTTTCGCCCATTATATTCTTCAAGCCGTTTGCAGACCAAGCGTCTGTAAGCTCAGCCATAACGGACGAGGGGGTGATGGGATAGATGGCAGCTACTTCCGTGAACGCGTAGGAAACGTGCGCAGCGGCGGTGTTGCCGTCCATTGATTGCTTTTTTCTTTCGATAGCCATATATTTATACCTCCCGGTAATAGTATTTCCGCTTATTATGATAACATAAAATCGGCAATAAGTAAATAGATTTTTGCAAATTTTTTCGCAAAAAGAACATAAAATTTAAGAAAGTATGCCGAATATTTGTTGATATGACAAAAATATGACAGATTTTTTAAAAAATGTATTGACAAGCCTTGCTTTCAGTGGTATAATCATAAGGTATTGAATAGCAACGCAGAGATTTGGAGATGCACTTGGAAAAAACGGAAAAATTTTCCGTCTTTTTTGTGTGTCTTTTTTTATACGTTGCAAAAATAAAATAAGGAAAGAGAGAAGCAAACAATGAAGTACGGTATCGTAGTTATCGGCGCGGGTGTTGTGGGCGGTATGATAGCTCGCAGACTTGCAAAGTACAACAAGAGTCTGTGTATCCTCGACAAGGAAAATGACGTTGCAATGGGCGCTACAAAGGCGAACAGCGCGATAGTTCACGCGGGCTTTGACGCAAAGGAGGGTTCTCTTAAGGCAAAGCTCAACGTAAGAGGCTCTGTGCTTATGCCTGAGGTAACAAAGGAGCTCGGAGTTAAATATAAAAATAATGAAGCTCTTGTAGTTGCCTTTGAAAACGAAAGAGCAGAGGTCGAAAGCATTTACGAAAGAGGTATCCGCAACGGCGTTCCCGGTCTGCGTATCGTTGAAAAGGAAGAGCTCCGCCATATGGAGCCCAATATAAATCCCGACATAGCCTGCGCACTTCTGGCTCCCACAAGCGCTATCGTATGTCCTTACGAGCTTTGCATTGCCGCTGTCGGTAACGCTATGGACAACGGCGCTGAGCTCAAGCTTAACTTTGAAGTCGCAAGCATCGAAAAGTGCGGAGATACGTATAAGATAACCTCCAAGAACGGCGACGTTGTTGAGGCGGAGATCGTTATCAACAGCGCGGGTGTTTACTCCGACAAGATCGCCGCAATGACGGGCGACGCTGATTTTGACGTTCATCCCAGAAGAGGCGAATATATGATTCTTGATAAGGAGTGCGGAGCGTTCACTCAGAGAACTATCTTCCATACACCTACAAAGATGGGTAAGGGTATCCTTGTATCCCCCACGGTCGACGGCAACCTTCTTCTCGGCCCTACGGCTACCGACATCGAGGATAAGGATGATACGTCCACAACGGCAGAGGGATTTGCTACTATCTTCTCCAAGGCAAGCGACAACGTAGCAAATATTCCTTTCAATAAGGTCATCACCTCCTTCTGCGGACTTCGCGCAGTAGGAAGCACAGGCGACTTTATCATCAAGCACCGCGAGGGCGTTATCACACTTGCGGGCATCGAGAGCCCCGGACTTTCCTCCGCTCCCGCTATCGCTGAGTACGTTGACGAGATGCTCGTAAACGAGATGGGATTTGTCGCTGACGTAAAGGCTGAGTACAACCCCATCCGTAAGCCTGCACATTATTTCCATGAGCTTACAATGGAAAAGAAGAATGAGATAATAAAGAAGGATCCCAGATACGGACGTATAGTTTGCCGTTGCGAGGGAATTACCGAGGGTGAGATAGTTGAGGCTATCCACACAAATCCCAAGGCGACAGACGTTGACGGCGTAAAGAGACGTACAAGAAGCGGAATGGGACGCTGTCAGGGCGGCTTCTGCTCTCCTATCGTTGTTGAGATACTCGCAAGAGAGAACGAAACTGCATTTGAGGACGTAACAAAGTTCGGTAAGGGCTCTGTATTGAATTACGGAAAAACAAAGGGGGATAACTGATATGAATAAAGTCGATCTTGTAATAATCGGCGGCGGCCCTGCAGGTATGAGCGCGGCTGTTGCGGCATATGATGCGGGACTTCGCAACATTCTCATTCTTGAGCGTGACAAGTCTCTTGGCGGTATCCTCCGTCAGTGCATACATAACGGCTTCGGTCTGCACCGCTTCAAGGAGGAGCTGACAGGCCCCGAGTACGCTTACCGTTATGAGGTACAGGTAAGAGAGAGAAATATCCCCTTCAAGCTCAATACAATGGTTCTCGATATAGCCCCCAATAAGGTGATCACGGCTATGAACAGCGAGGACGGTATGTTTACCATCGAGGCAAAGGCAATAATTCTTGCTATGGGATGCCGTGAGCGTCCCAAGGGAGCTCTCAACATCTGCGGCAAGCGCCCTGCGGGTATCTTTACTGCGGGAACAGCTCAGAAGTTTGTAAATATGGACGGTTATATGCCCGGTAAGAAGGTAGTTATCCTCGGCTCGGGTGACATCGGACTTATAATGGCAAGAAGAATGACCTTTGAGGGCGCAGAGGTAAAGGCTGTTTGCGAGCTTATGCCTTATTCGGGCGGTCTTGCAAGAAACATCGAGCAGTGCCTCCACGACTTCAACATTCCGCTTATGCTCAGCCATACCGTAGTTGAGATACACGGTGACGAGCGTGTAACGGGCGTTACGATCGCAAAGGTCGATGAGCGCAGAAAGCCCATCCCCGAGACACGTCAGTATATCGAGTGCGACACGCTCCTTCTCTCCTGCGGACTTCTCCCCGAGAACGAGCTTACAAAGAGCGCAAACATTCCTCTCAGCCCCATCACGGGCGGCGCAACGGTAGACCAGAACAGACAGACCGAGACCGAGGGCGTATATGCTTGCGGTAACGTTCTTCACGTTCACGACCTTGTCGACTACGTTTCCGAGGAAGCCGAGATCGCGGGTAAGGCTGCTGTTAAGTACATAAACGGCGAGACTCTCAGCGGAAAGAACATCAAGCTGTCTACAGACGGCAAGGTAAGATACACCGTTCCTCAGCGTATCACGGCAGAGGAGGATGTTACCGTTTACTTCCGAGTTGCCGACGTTTACCGTGACATAAAGATCGTTGTAAGAGACGGCGACGAGGTGCTTATAAGCAAGAAGAAGCAGAAGGTAGCTCCCGGTGAGATGGAAACTCTTACGCTCACCAAGGATATGATTGCGGGCGTCAAGACAGGCGCACTCAGCTTCAGCATTGAATAAGGGGGAAGATAAAATGATCCGTGAATTAACTTGTATCGTATGCCCTAAGGGCTGTCAGCTCAAGGTCGAGCTCGAGGGCAAAAAGGTTCTCTCTGTTACTGGAAACACCTGTAAGAGAGGCGCTGTATATGCAGAGACCGAGTGCACAGCTCCCATGAGAACTCTCACCACCACCGCGGCTGTTGAGGGTGGCGGAGTCGTGCCTGTAAAGACCGATAAGACTATTCCGAAGGAATTGCTCTTCGATGCTATGAGGGAAGTAAACGCAGTTCGTGTTTCCAAGGATGCGAAGCTCGGTGACGTTGTTATCGAGAACCTCCTCGGCACAGGCGCGAACGTCGTTACGACAAGAAACGTAGCACTTTAATTGGATTTAATGTAAAAAAGCCGTTGCAGACAGCAACGGCTTTTTGCGTTGGACTTTAATTTATCCATCAAAAAGTAAAAAAAATTTCCGTTTCCTCTTGCAAAAGCTATGAACATATGGTATAATAACAGCATAATATAGTATTGAATACCACATTACAAAGAGGTACGAACGAAAATGGTGTCAAAAAGAATAAGATTAAAGGATAGAATATTGCCCGATTACACTAAGGGCGAAGAGATATTTAATATGGTAACCCACATTGTGGGTGGCGCGCTCGGGGTGGTGACGCTTGTGTTCTGCATTCTGCTTCCCGCGCTTGAAGGCTCGACAGCGGGTGTGCTCTGCGGCATAATGTTCGGAGTTTCCATGACTCTGCTTTACACGATGTCAAGCATCTATCACGGTCTGCGGCGGGGAACTGCGAAAAAGGTCTTTCAGATAATGGACCACTGCTCGATCTATTGGCTAATTGCGGGAACCTACACGCCGATACTCGTTTGCTCTGTGGCGAAGAATTATCCGATCGCGGCGTGGACGACCTTCGCGCTCGTCTGGGGACTTGCGATACTCGCCACTACGCTTACGGCGATAGACCTTAGAAAATACAAGGTGTTCAGTATGATCTGCTACATCGGTATGGGCTGGGCTGTGGTGTTTTCGATGAAGCAGACCTATCTGAGCCTTGGACACGAGGGATTTATGGGGGTGCTTTTCGGCGGTATTCTTTATACCCTCGGCGTATTCTTTTTCGTAAAGAGAAGAAGATATTTCCATTCGGTATTCCATATCTTCGTAGTCCTCGGAAGCCTTTGCCATTCGGTGGCTGTAATATTTTATGTGATATAAAAAAGGGGTTGCCCCCTGTAAATGATATATCGCTTGAGCGATATGATATACGGCTGTCACCGTATGATATATTTGCGTTGCAAATATGATATAATATCCGCTCCTTCATACGCGGAGCGTATATCATCGCACGATAGTGCAATATCATATCGAAGATATATTACCCGTACCGACAGGAACGGATATAATTGAAAAACGACAAGTTTCAACAGAAACTTGTCGTTTTTCTTGGCGGAGAGAAAGAGATTCGAACTCTTGTAGGGGTATTAGCCCTAACACGATTTCCAGTCGTGCGCCTTAGACCAGCTCAGCCATCTCTCCGTGACTTTGATATTATACCATAAACGCTAACAAAAATCAAGTCTTTTTTGAAAAAAATTTATATTTTTTTTGGAATAAAAAAAGTTTGAAAAAATGTCGAAAAAAGGGTTGACATTTGCGTAAATATATGTTAAAATTCGCGAAAGAAAATAAAAAGGAGAGCAGCTTTTACGTTGCGCAACGGTTATGGATACACCTTTTTTAACCAATCGAAAGTTATCCGATGCTCAGATCGAACGTATCGTTTCTTTAGGTACAGAGGAAGATCCCGTTCTTTATGCTATCTGCGGAGACATCTCCAAGAAAGCAACCTACAGCTCGTGCGTGTTACTTGCGACTAAAGCACACATCTTTGCCTACGATTTCGTGAAGGACGAGGTATCGGACAAATATGCGTTCTCCGACGTAGAGAATATCTACAACAAGCGAATGTACGGTAACGGTATTATGCGTATCGTGCTAAAAAACGGAGAGCGGGCTGACCTGTTCCGTTTTACCTTTTCTGTCGCCGCGCTTTGCGATGCCGCAGTCACATACGTTAAGGACATAAGAGACGGCGCTCCCGTTGAAGAGGCGTACGGTGTAATGGAGGCGGTATTTGAAAAGCTTCTCTCAGTATGCCCTAAGTGCGGAAGAACGCTCTCCGCCCCGGGTGCTCAGTGCATTCACTGTATGCAGAAGCGGCGCATAATAAAGAAGCTCGGGGGGTATCTTAAGCCCGAAATGCCTGTTATCATAATAACCGTGATCATGACCTTGATAACTACGGCTTGCAACCTTTTGCCGCCGATGCTGACGCAATCGTTGGTTGATGAGATATTGCCGAATGCAGATTACAGCGCGCTCGCAATGGTTGTCGTATTGCTTATATGTACTCACGTTGTTCATTACATACTTTTCGGAATACGTAGCTATATGCTTCGCAGCTCAGGCAATAAGATAGTTGCAAGGATGCGGACGGACGTTTATGAAAAGGCGCAATATCTGCCTATGCGATTTTATGATAAGACCTCCACGGGATCTGTTATAAACCGCATAAGCGGTGATACGGCTAATATTCAGAGCTTTATGCTCAGAGTAACGTATGACGTTGTGGTTCAGGCATTCAAGCTTGTTTCCCCCGTCATAGTAATGCTGTGCATAAATCCGAAGCTTACTCTGCTCTCACTTATTCCCGTACCCGTAATAGTAATAGGTTCGAGAATATTCAGAAAGAAAATAGCGCCCTTTTACCGCCGCATATGGAGACGCTCCTCAGCCGTCACGTCTGTGCTGACCGACGGTCTGCCCGGTATAAGAGTGGTAAAGTCCTTTACAAACGAGAAGAATGCAGCGGGCAAATTTGCCTCATGTGTTGAGGATTGGAGAGAAACAGATACAAAAGCAGGCAGAATACTGAGCGCATATCCCGCAATAGTTACCTGCCTTATTCAGCTTGGCGGTATAGTCATATGGGCGCTTGGCGGAAGCATGGCTATAGAGCAGTTGCCTCTTGGAAACGAGGCATCCATAACCATAGGTGTGCTTGTATCCTTCATTTCCTACACCACAATGTTCTACGGTCCCGTTGAATTCTTTGCGAATTTTTCGGATACAGTGCAGAACGCTACCGCGTCTATGGAGAGAATTATGGATATTCTTGACGCCGAGCCCGAGCATAACTTCGGCAAGGGCAACACCGACGCGGATATGGGCGGTGTGATAGAGTTCAAGAACGTAAACTTCTCCTTTGACCGCACGAAGAAGGTGCTCAAAAATATCAATCTCCGTATAGAGCCCGGGGATATAGTCGGTATTGTAGGAACGACAGGCTCGGGAAAATCAACGCTTATAAATCTGCTTTTGCGCTATTACGACCATTACGAGGGTAAGATAACCATTGACGGCGTGGATATACGCAAGATAGATATGGAATATTACCGCTCGAGCATCGGATACGTTCAGCAGGAGCCGCAGATGTTCCACGATACGATCTATAATAACATTTGCTACGGTAACGGAGAGTTTTCTGTCGATGAGGTAATAAACGCCGCCGACGTTGCAAACGCGCATGAATTTATCGTGCGTCAGCCCGACGGATACGATTCTGTACTCGGAGAGAGGGGCGTTGGACTTTCGGGAGGCGAGCGGCAGAGAATATCTATCGCCCGCGCCGTACTCCGAAATCCCAAAATGCTTGTGTTCGACGAGGCGACGGCAGCCGTTGACTCCGAGACAGAGCATCTCATTCAGGAGGCTATTGAAAATCTCATAAGCGGACGTACGACTATTATGATAGCGCACCGCCTATCAACGCTTGCCAAGGCTAATAAGATAGTGGTAGTGGATAACGGCGAAATAATAGAGTGCGGAACTCCCGAGGAGCTTATGGCGATGAAGGGAAAATACTACAAGCTCGTCCAGATACAGTCGATGGCAGATAAGGTAAACGAGTCCAAGCGCGCTGAAAATTTTGAATGAGGTGGAGCTATGAGAAGGATATACGTTGATAAATACACGGGAAAGATCGAAAAGACAGACTTGTATCTTGTAAAGCTTACGACAAAGGACGGTACGGTCTATGAAGATCTCGAGCCCCGTATGCTTTTCCCCTACACCAACCACACGATGTACATTACACTCCTTGACTCCGACGAGCGTGAGCTCGGATTTGTGCGTGACCTTGATGAGCTTGACAAGGACTCAAGGCGCGCCATAGAGGAGTGCTTCAAGGAATACTATATGATACCCAAGATAACGAAGGTTATCGAATGCGAGGATAAATTCGGTACGCTGAAATGGAAGGTCGATACAGACAGAGGCGAGGTGACCTTCTCGATAAAGAACCGCCACAGCGACATAAAGCGTCTTTACGGCACACCGAGAGTTATTATCAGAGACTCAAACGATAACCGTTATGAGATTCCCGATATAAACAAAATGGACGCGCGCAGTAACAGATTGCTCTTTTCCTACCTATAATAAATATCGGTCGGCTTACGCATTTTTGCGGAAGCCGACCGATATTTACTTTAAAGATTTTTTTCAAAAAATTTTTTGAGCTCGGATATATCCTTGCCGCTCTGCGCGCTGACCTTTACAGTGTCGCCCTTTTTTATACCCATTCCCATAAGCGCTAAGAGCTTTTTGAGGCTGGCGGTCTTTCCGTTACATTCGATATTTACGTCAAAATCGTAGGTCTGCGCCTGCTTTACGATAAGCCCCGCAGGTCGCGCGTGTACTCCGTTTTCGTCTTTGATTGTGTATTCGAATTCGTTCATTTTCTTTTTCCTTTCTTTTTACTGAGGTCGGTCTTTCTTATCTTATCTCTCAGGGGAAGTATATACGACGGAGAGACCGACAGCTCGTCTATTCCCATTTCAAGAAATTTTTCGGTAAGCTCGATGTCTGCACCGAGCTCGCCGCATATGCCCACCCATTTGCCGTGGCTGTGGGCATTGTCGACAGTAAATTTTATCAGACGCATCACTGCCTCGTGGTGCGGAATGAAGAATTCGTCAAGCCGTCTGTTCTGTCTGTCGAGCGCTAAAGTGTACTGCGTCAGATCGTTCGTGCCTATGCTGAAAAAATCAACGTAGGGCGCAAGTCTATCGCTGATAAGCGCCGCCGCGGGCGTTTCTATCATAATTCCAAACTCGGTGTCCTCGGAGTAGGGAATATCCTTTTCCTTCAGCTCGGATTTTGCTCTGTCGATCATTTCCTTTACCCGAAAAAGCTCGTCCTCCGAGCAGATCATGGGGCACATTACGGCGAGCCTTCCGTAGACCGATGCGCGGAGCAGAGCGCGGAGCTGAGGCAGAAAGATCTCAGGTCTTGTAAGACAGATGCGGATGGCTCTTAGTCCCAAGGCGGGATTTTCCTCCTTTTCAAGCCCGAAATAGCCTACCTGCTTGTCAGCGCCTATGTCGAGAGTTCGGATTATCACCTTTTTGTCCTTCATTTTTTCGAGCACCGTGCGATAGACCTCAAACTGCTCCTCCTCACAGGGAAAATCACTTCGGTCGAGGTAGAGAAACTCACTGCGGAAAAGCCCTATTCCGCCCGCGTCGTTGGAGAGCACTGCGGGAAGCTCACAAAGGCTCTGAATGTTTGCGAAAAGCTCTATCCGCCTGCCGTCGAGCGTGATATTTTCAAGCCCCTTGTATTCTTCAAGAAGCGCGCGATGCTTTCTTTCCTCGTTGAGCCTCTCGGTCATTATCCGCTCTGTCTCCTCATCGGGTGAGATGTACACCTTTCCCGAAAACCCGTCCACGATAGCCTCCGCGCCGTCGGTGAGCGTCAGCAGATCCTCGCCCACGTCGAGGACGGCGGGGATACCCATGCTTTTCGAAAGTATGGCTGTGTGTGAGCTTGCCGAGCCCTTGGCGGTGACGAACGCGGCTATTCTGTCACGGTCGAGCTGCATAGCCTCGCTCGGCGTCAGGTCGTCCGCGCAGACAATGTTGCCCTCGGCTGTAGATATTTCCTCGGCTGTCTTTCCCGAAAGTATTGTCACAAGACGGTTGGAAATATCCCGAATATCCGCTCCACGCGCCTGCATATACGGATCGTCCATTGCTTCAAAGCCCTCGGAAAATATCTTTGACACGCGCCCTACCGCATATTCCGCATTTACCTTTTCCTCGGTTATTGCGCGTTTTATTTCAGCGTTGTAGTCCTCGTCCTCAAGCATCATGCCGTGTATCTCGAATATAGCCGCGCTTTCCTCGTCGATCTTGCAGAGCGCCGTTTCGTATAGCATTTTCAGCTCGCTTGCGGCTACCGTGCGGGCATCCTCAAAGCGCGCAAGCTCCGCCGCCGTATCGGTAACGCTTTTTTTGCTTATCTCCTCGGCGGAGCGGTGAAAAAAGGAGAGCCTGCCGATGGCGATACCGCCGAAAACTCCTTTTCCGCTTAGTGTGATCATATTTTTATCTTTCCCCCTCTGCTGTTGTTGACTTTGCGTAGATTGCTTTTGTTTCGTTTTCAGTTAGTATTTACACTTTTTCTGTGTTTTAACGGACAAATTAAAAATATAATAATACAGCAGGAAAGCTTATGATATAAAATGCACAAAAAGTCGGGAAAAATTTGTAACATTTGCGAATTGCTTTTTGTCGGAATAAGTGATATAATAGTCTCAATCGTTAACAGCGATTGAATAATTTTTTAAAGAGGTTTTAAATTATGGAAAACAATGAAGTTCAGACAAACGTTGTGAACGACGGTTGCATTGCTAAGTCGCAGTTCAGCGTCGGTGGTCTTATCTGGGGCAGAATAATAGCTCCGATAATTGCGGGAATTTTCTTGGGAATTCTGTTCGGTCTTTTGACAGGCTTGTGCGTGATCATTCCCGGAGTTAATTTGGTGTTGGTTCCCATAATGGCTGTGGTAGATGTTGTTGTCGGTCTTGCTTACGGTATTTCTTGCCTTATCGACCTCATCTCTTTCTGCTGCTGCCACGTTAAGCTCACAGACAAGGGACTTGAGGGAAGAGCTGATTACTTCAAGGGCTTTGACCTTAGCTTCGATCAGATAGCAAATCTTGAGATCAACAACAAGCGTCTTGTTATCAATACCAACATCCCCAAGAACAGCAGCGGTAAGAAGATGAAGAAGTACGCTCTTACCAACATAAAGAACCGCGACGAGTTCTATGCCGCATACACCGAGCAGGCAAGAAAGATAGCTGTTGAAAAGACTGCTGAGACCGTTTCCGAATAATTTATAATTCAGAACATAAAAACAAAAGGAATTGACTCATTTAAACCGAGTCAGTTCCTTTTTTGTATTCTATTTTCAATTCTTATTCCTATACTCATTCGGGGAGGTGCCGACGTGCTTTTTAAACAGCTTACTGAAAAAATGCGCGTCGGGATAACCTACAAGAATACCTACCTGCTTGACGCTCATATCGGTGCTTGTCAACAGCTCGCAGGCGTTGCGCATCCTCAGCTCGGTGATATAAGCCGTCGGCGGCATCCCCATATATCTGTTAAAGAGTGCTATGTAGCGCGAATTGCTCAGATTTTCCATCGCCGCAAGCTCGGGCACCGACAGCTTTCGGTCGTACGCGGAATGAATGTAACGCAGAGAAGTCTCCAAGGGTATTTTTTCAGCGCGCCTTACGATGCACTCCGCCGCCTCGAGAATTATATCCTGCATACAAACCGACGCCCGACGCTCAAGCAAGGGGGAGCGTCGCTCGAATAACTCGAACATTCTTTTGAATTTTCCCGATATGCGTCCGCCGTCCTCCGCAGTGCCGAAATAGGGCAGAGGATAAAGCCCGCAATCCGAAAGAAGCCTCTCGGCGTAAGAGCCAGTAAAGTGCGCCCAAAGGTAATCCAAGGGCTCGCCGCCCGAATAGGTGTAGGTGTAATGCGTGTGCGGCGGAATGAGAAATATGCTCCCCGATACCGCGGCGGCATTCCTGCCGCCAACCGTCACTCTCATTTTGCCCCTGACCATGTAAAGAAGATAATAGTCGTTGCGCCCCGATGGGTTGTCGGTGGTAAAGGGAAAGATGGTGGCAAAGTTTCCCGTACAGTTTACTGCTATCGGATATTCGTCCGATGCGATGCTGTGCCCGTTTATGCCTTGACCGTCCGATCTTTTCAATACGGAATGATATGATACAGAACTCATAACGCCTCCCGAAAACAGTAAAAAAATACACAATTAAAATAAAATAGTCGATTGACAAATCCTTGATATTATTATATTATATAATTAACAAGCTGTCAAGAGCTTTTTTGCCCGACAGTTAAAAAATACATTTACGGAGGCAAAAATGAAAAAAGTATTGCTAATAGGCGCGGGAAGCAGAGGAACTACCTATTCGCGGATAGCGAAGTCTATGGGCGAGGAACTTTGCGTGGTGGCGGTTGCCGAGCCTATCGACGAAAGAAGAAATTATATAAAGAATATGTATTCTGTTCCCGAGGATATGTGTCATACCTCTTGGGAGGAGCTGTTGGCAAGACCTAAATTTGCCGATCTCTGTATTATCGCAACTATGGACAGACAGCACTACGCTCCCGCAATGGCGGCAATAGAAAAGGGCTACGACATTCTTCTTGAAAAGCCTATGTCGGCAACTCCCGAGGAATGCTGTGAGATAGAGAGAGCGGCAAAAAAGGCGGGTGCTTTTGTGCTTGTTTGCCACGTCCTTCGCTTTACACCGTTCTTCAACGCTCTTAAAAAGGTTATTGACGACGGCGCGGTAGGAGACGTAGTTCACATTCAGCACGCCGAGTGTGTTGGCAATATTCATCAGAGCCACAGCTTTGTAAGAGGAAATTGGCGCAACAGCGAGGAGAGCTCCTGCATGATACTGCAAAAGTCCTGCCACGATATGGATATTCTTGCATATCTTGTAGGAAAGAAATGTAAGAGAGTGTCGAGCTTCGGTTCGCTTACCTATTTCAAGCCCGAAAATGCGCCCGACGGCGCGCCCGAGCGTTGCTCCGACGGATGCCCCCACGCCGATACCTGCTGCTATAACGCTGAACGCGTGTACCTCGGCTATAACAAGCATGGCTCGACCTTTGTAAACGCTGTTATGGAAAAGAACGAAAGAGTCACAGATGAGGAGATCATAGAAAAGCTCAAGACCTCGCCCTACGGAAGATGCGTGTTCTATTGTGACAACGACGTCGTTGACCATCAGGCGGTCAACCTTGAATTTGAGGGAGGCGTAACGGCAAGCTTTACTATGTGCGCGTTCAATAAGGGCGGAAGATATATCCGTATCATGGGTACAGGCGGAGAGATACAAGCGGATATGGGCAACGACTTCTTTACCTTGTACGATTTCGCAACGCGAAAGTCGGAACAGATAAAAATATCCGATGCGCTGACAAACGATACCATTGACGGCGGACACGGAGGCGGAGACAGCGGAATAATAAGGGCTATAGCCGAGAGATACCGTGGAGGAGACGTTGGGCTGTGCTCCTTGGAGGAGACCTGCCGCAACCACCTTATCGCATTTGCCGCCGAGGAGTCACGACTTACAGGTAAGGTCGTGGATATGGATGAATACGAAAAAAAGCTTGGGGGGCTTATATAATGACAAGAGAAGAATACTGCGTCAAAATAGACGAGGCGCTTGATGCATATTTCGGAAAGACAGAGCGCGTCGCAACGCCCTACGGCAACGGACATATAAACGATACATTTCTCGTTGTTGCGGACGGGCGGTATATATTGCAGAGGATGAACCATGAGATATTCACCGAGCCCGAAAAAATGATGGAAAACATCCTCGGCGTGACCGAGCATATAAGAAAGAAGAACGCTGAGCTCGACAAGGATACGGAGAGATGTACGCTGACGGTGCTTCCCACGAAAGAGGGTGCAAACTTTTTCCGTGACAGCATAGGCTCTTATTGGAGACTTTACGAATTCGTTGAGGGAACGGTGACAAAGGAGACGGTCGAGAACGCCGAGGATTTCTATACCTGCGCCGTCGCGTTCGGAAAATTTCAGAGACAGCTTGCGGATTATGATGCCGAAAAGCTCTATCCGACAATAAAGGATTTTCATAATACTCCCGACCGTTATGCAAAGCTGATGGCGGCGATAGAACGCAACGCCGCGGGACGCGCGGAGTCTGTTCTCCCCGAGATAGAATTCGCAAAGGCGCGTAAGGGCTTTTGCTCTGTACTCGAGAGGGAAAGAGAGGCGGGCAGACTTCCTCTGCGAGTCACGCACAACGATACAAAGCTCAATAATATCCTTTTTGATGAAACAACGGGCGAGCCTATCTGTGTTATAGACCTCGATACGGTAATGTCGGGCTATTCGGTCACAGACTTCGGAGATTCGATACGCTTCGGCGCAAATACGGCGGCAGAGGACGAGACCGATCTTTCAAAGGTCAGCCTTGATATGAATCTGTTCGAGCTCTACGCAAAGGGATTTATAGAGGGCTGCGGAGGCAGACTTACCGATGCCGAGCTCGAGCTTTTGCCCGAGGGAGCTATTATGATGACGCTCGAATGCGGAATGAGGTTTCTTACCGACTACCTCGACGGCGACGTTTACTTCAGAATTCACAGAGAGGGACATAACCTTGACCGTTGCCGAAATCAGTTCGCGCTCGTTGCCGATATGGAAAAAAAGCTCCCGCTTATGCGAGAGATAATAAAAAAGCTTAAATAAGCTTATGGGCTTTCCCGCAAAACTGCGGGAAAGCCCGATTTTTTGTATTTACAGTATTACTTCCATTCCGACCTTTTGCGGAACAAGTCCGCAGGACTCGTAAAACCGCATAGCGCTCTCGTTACAGCTCCATACGTTGAGCGTCAGATTGTGGCATCCGCTGTCCTTCGCAAGCTGTACCGCCGCCGCGTAGAGATCCTTGCCGATGTGACGTCCGCGCATATTTTCGTCCACGCAGAGGTCGTCGATGTAGAGCGTCTTTATATCGGTGAGTACGTTGTCGTCTATATGTTGCTGAAATATGCAAAACGCGTAGCCTTGAACGCGGTCGTTCTCATCCGTCCATACGAGAATAGGTCTTTCGTCGTCCGAAATAAGCTCTGTCAGCTGCTCCTCGTTATATTTTCTACCGATCTTGAAAATATCGGGCCTGCCCTTGTGGTGAATAAGGTCTACCTGAGAAAGAAGATCGCTTATTCTTTCAATATCCTTTTTTTCAGCGCGTCTTATCATAATTTATACCTCTTGGCGAATATATTTCACGGTCTATTGTATCATATCGCATAGGTTTTGTCAATATTAAAAAATTTTTTGATAAATTTTCAATTTAACAAAACGAAAACATTTTGCAAAAAAAACGAAAAAGATCGAGAGGTATAATAAGGGCACAAAATCAAACAAAACAAATTTTAATTAAAAAGGAGAAAAAAGTTATGTCAAAGATAGTTGAGGCTAATGAGAAGATCGCAGAAAAGGTAGTTGAGGGCTACAAGAAAATTGAGAACGGAGTTGTCGACGGATACAAGAAGATCGAGAACGGCGTGGTAGAGGGCTTCGGTAACTTCACAGATAAGTGCGTTGAGGTGCTTTTCACCAAGGAGGGTGAGACGGTCGAGGACGCAAAGAAGAGACTCAGAGGCGAGGATACCTCCAAGGAGGAGGCAGCCCCCGAAAAGGAAGACGAGAAGAAAGGTGAGTAAAAAATGAAAAGACTTGCAAAAATTATCGCAGTTATACTTTCACTGCTCACACTTACGGCTGTATTCGCATCCTGCGCAGGCGGTAAGACCGAGGAGATAATCAATACGGTCAAGTTTCCCGAGAGCTACAGCATTTCTTATGAGGTAAAGGATGCAGACGGCATTATCCGTACGTTAAGCAAAACGGTAGACGCAGAGGGTAACGTTCACTTCGTGTCGGGAGAATATGAGATAAAGTTCATATGCGACGGCGAAAACTACACAGAATATACCAAGGATGAAAACGGTGAGTTCATAAGCGTTTCGGGCACGAAGGTAAATAAGGAGTATGTAGAGGCGGCAACGGCTGAATTCCATACCTATGCCGAGGAGTCTCTCAAGCAGCATCTCCCCACTGCCGAGGAGATCGAGGGTGAGAACCGCCTCGGACGCGAGTGCCGCGTGTTTGAGGTAGTTGTAGGCATCAAGAGCTTCAATACCACCTACTTGTATTACGTTGACAGCGAAACGGGCATTTGCCTCGGCTTCGAGTCGAGCATGGTGCTTGCGGGCATCGACGTGCAGACAGACGACACGGTGTTTACCTGCGTTGAATTTATCACCGAAGGAATTGAAATAATAGAAGTATAAAGCCGCGGAGGGCGAGGCAGGTGTCTCGCTTTTTCCGCGTGACATAAAGAAAAAAGGAGAAAAAAATGAACGCTATTGAGATAAGGGATCTATCAAAGAGCTTTCGCGGAATGTACGCGGTCGACCATCTGAATATGACCGTTCCGCAGGGAGCTATCTATGGCTTTATCGGGGAGAACGGCTCGGGTAAGTCGACTACCGAAAAGCTCATCTGCGGACACCTCGTTGCCGATGGGGGCGAGATAAAGCTGTTCGGACGCGAGCACACCGATGCGGGTGTCCGTGTGAGAGTCGGCGCGCTTATTGAGAACGCGGGATGCTTTCCGAGTTCGAGCGTCTACCAAAATCTTATGATGCAGGCGATAAATCTCGGACTTTCTGACAGAGACGGCGAGATACGGCGCGTGCTTGAGATCGTCCGCATGGAGGACAGCGCAAATATTAAATTCAAGAGCTGCTCTCTCGGTATGAAGCAGAGAATAGGCATCGCTATGGCGCTTCTCGGAGATCCCGCACTACTTATCCTCGACGAGCCGATAAACGGACTCGACACAGACGGTATGCGTATCATGCGCGAGATACTTGTGGATATAACCAAGAAATACGGCTGTACCGTTCTTATATCCTCTCATATTCTGGGTGAGCTTGAAAAGATAGCTACCCACTACGGTATTATCCGTCAGGGAAGAATGATCGCAGAGCTTTCCGCCGAGGAGCTTGACGGACGTGCGCGTGTGTTCGTGTCGCTGAAGTGCGCCGATATGACGGGCGCAAGACGCGCGCTTGCCTCGAAATACGCAAGCGTCAAGGAAGAGGAAGGCTATATCCGCGTTTACGACGAGGATAACACCGAGGCTATCGTGGAATATCTTATCAAAAAGGGACATCCCGTCAGCGAGATATTCAAAAATAAGATAGGTCTTGAAGAATACTACGTTGAGCTGATGTCGAAAAAGGAGGAAAAGTAATATGACAAAGGAATTGCAATTTACGTCCCCGAGCTTTTTTCAGAGAATAAAGGGAATGCTCGGAGTTGACTTTTACCGCCTTTTCCACACCCCTATGTTCTATATTTTCCTCGGCATCGCCGCTATCATCCCCGCGATGATACTCGGAATGACGACAATGGAAACGGCAGAGGGCACAAAGCCGCTCTATGAAAATACGTGGCAGATAATCGCCGCATATAAGCCTATATACGCAGTGTCGGATATTGCCGAATACGCCAATATGAATATGGTGTTCATCTTCGGCGGTATCATGGTGTCGGTGTTTATCGGACACGACTATAAGAGCGGATACGTAAAGCAGCTCTTTACCACACACGCAAAAAAGCAGGACTATATGATCTCCAAGTCGCTTGTAGGCGCATTCTCAATGGCTTGTATGTGCATCACCTATATCATCGGTGGAGTTGTCGCGGGACTTCTCACAAAGGCTGATTTTTCCGTGAACGTAGCTTCTCTCATCTTCGGAATACTCGGTAAGATGGTAATGAGCCTCGGATGGGCAAGCCTTTATACCTTCCTCAATATCATTTTCAGAAGATATTTCGGTATCTCGATCGCATCATCGTTTTTCTTCGGAACGGGTATCCTCATCGTAGGCGCGGCGGCAATGATAAAGAATACCGCTATCCCCGCTGTGATATTCAATATTTTCCTTTACGGCTCGTCGGTGTACGCGTGTCTCGAAAGCACGCCCCTGACGCTCGTTATCTGCGCTCTTTGCTCTGTGGCGTGGGCTTTCGTATATAATTGGCTCGGCACGCGCATACTCTCAAAGAGTGACGTATATTGATGGAGGTCGAAAATGAACGCAATAGAGATAAAGGGACTTACAAAAAATTTCGGTCCCAAGCAAGCCCTTTCGGGACTTAATATGACCGTACCGCAGGGAGCGATATACGGCTTTATCGGTGAGAACGGCTCGGGTAAGTCGACCACCGAGAAGATAATCTGCGGACTTATCCATGAGGGCGGTGGAAGCGTAAAGCTTTTCGGAAAGCCTCATACTGATGCCGATATAAGAGCAAAGGTCGGCGTGCTTATCGAGGCGCCCGGGTGCTTCCCGAACCTCAGCGTCTGGAACAATATGATGCTTCAGGCGGCAAATCTCGGAATAAAGGATGCCGAGAGGGAGGTCGTAAAGATGCTCAAGGCTGTCCGTATGGAGGGCGCGGCTTCTAATAAATATAAGAACTGCTCTCTCGGTATGAAGCAGAGAATAGGTATCGCCATGGCGCTCCTCGGAGAGCCCGAGCTTCTTGTCCTCGACGAGCCGATAAACGGACTCGATGCCGACGGTATGAGAATTATGCGAGAGGTGCTTTGCAATCTTGCAAATAATCACGGAGTTACCATTGTCATATCCTCCCACATCCTCGGAGAGCTTGAAAAGATAGCAACTCATTACGGCATCGTGCGCGGTGGCAAAATGCTTTGCGAGATGACGGCAGAGGAGCTCGAAGCCTCCTGCCGTACCTACACGGCACTCAAAGCGCAGGAGATAAACCGCGCAAAGATGCTTCTCGGCTGTAAGTATTCACGCGTCGAGGAGGACGAGGCGGGATATATCCGCGTGTACGATATGACATCTCCCGAGGAGATCGTTACCTACCTGTATGAAAACGGAATACTTGTAAATGAGATAAGAAAAGCCAAGATAGGTCTTGAGGAATATTATATCGATCTTATGAAGGAGGGCAACAGATAATGGAAAAAAAGTTTGAACGCAATACGTTCGGAAAGCGTCTTAGCACTATGCTGAAGGTCGACTTCCGCAGAATGCTTCGCTCCCGACTCTTCTATATCATAGTTGCCGCCTGCCTTGTAGCTCCTATGCTTATACTTATAATGACGACCTTGATGGACGGAACGGTATCGGTAGATCCGCAGACGGGTAAGGAGACCGTGACCGAGGGATTTGATAACGTCTGGCAGATAATCGGAACTGTAAGCGGCTCCGAGACCGAAAGCGCAGAGGGCGCGGCGGGCAGTATGAGTCTTACGTCAATGGTCAATATAAATATGCTTTATTTTGCTATGGCAGTGCTCGTATGTATTTTCATCGCTGACGATTTCAGAAGCGGATACGCAAAAAATCTTTTTACCGTAAGAGCTAAAAAGAGCGACTACGTCATCTCAAAAACGCTCGTCTGCATCTTCGGAGGCGCGTGCATGATACTCGCATTCTTCGCAGGCTCGATGATAGGCGGAGCGATCTGTAACGGTATGTTCGGACTTCCTTTCACTATGGAGGGCTTTGGCGTGGGAGAGCTCATTCTTTGTATGATCTCCAAGCTCGCGCTCGTCGCCGTGTTCGTTCCGATATACCTTGCCGTAAGCGTGATCGCAAAGCAGAAAACGTGGATGTCGCTTATCGGATCGTTCGCTGTCGGTATGCTTCTGTTTATGATGATACCCGCGCTCACACCCCTTAATCAGACCGTTATTACCGCCGTGCTCTGCTTCGGTGGTGGCGCGCTGTCCGCTATAGGACTCGGCGCCATCAGCGGACTTATACTCAAAAAGACAAGCCTCGTATGATAGAAACAGTTATTTGCCTTTTGTCGGGATACCTTGTCGGATCGCTCAATCCCTCGGCGCTCATATCAAAGATCAAAAATAAGAATATGAGAGCCGAGGGGACGGGAAATCTCGGAGCAACGAATACGCTGCTTGTATTCGGAAAGAAATACGCCTTTCTTGTGCTTCTGTTTGATATGGCGAAATCCTTCCTCGCGTTAAAGGCTGTCGAATGGATATTTCCAACGCTTAAATGGCTCGCGCTTGCCACAGGACTTTGCGCGGTGATAGGGCACTGCTTTCCGTTCTATCTCGGATTTAAGGGCGGAAAGGGACTCGCCGCGTTCGCGGGGCTCGTGCTTGCATATAAGCCGACGCTCTTCCTCTTTTTGCTCGTAACGGGAGTCGCACTGATGTTTGTAGTGAATTACAGCTTTATTCTGCCGTTTTACGCGTCAGCATTCTTTGCTGTGTTCGTAGCCGTGTACGAACGCGACGTGTGGATGTTTCTCATCGCCGCCGCGGCATCTGCCATCATAATGGTAATGCACTTCGGCAATATCAAAAAAGCAATAAGGGGCGAGGATAATAAGGTACGCGACTTTGTAAAAAATAAGCTTTTCAAGAGTAAGAAAAAATGAATTCGGGCGGTCTTGCTCAAAACGTAAGACCGCCTATCGCATTTAAATCGAAAAAAAGTATTGACATTTACCTCATTTTATGATATAATTTTTTGGTAAAAATATTGGGATGTCGCCAAGCGGTAAGGCACCAGACTTTGACTCTGGCACTCGTCGGTTCAAATCCGGCCATCCCAGCCAACAAAAAGAGAACTTTTGTTTACCAAAAGTTCTCTTTTTGTTTATCCAAGCCGCAGGCTTGGTATATCATCACGCGCCAGCGTGTATTTCCCTGCGGCTTGATGATATGCTCGACTGCGTCGTAATGATATACCGCAACAAGTTACGGATGATATACAAGGCTTCGCCTTGATTTTTTTATTATTTACGCCTCTTGGATATAAGTAGGTTATGGTTTATGCGCAAATTTGCATAAAAACAAGAAGTCTATTATGTGTAATGCTACAGAATTGCATAAAACATATTGATTTTTTGTCCATTTATGCTATAATTATACATGGGTGTTAGTCTGAAAAATCTAATAAAGAAGGAGGATAAAAAATGAAGACTAATAAGAAATCCACAAAAAGAGCTCTGATCGCAAGCGTAATTTCACTTTTGCTTTGCTTCACGATGCTCATGGGTACGACCTACGCATGGTTCACAGATAGCGTAACGAGTACCAACAACATCATCAAAACGGGTAATCTTGACGTAGAGCTCAGGTATTACGGAGTAATCGATGAGACCACAGGCGAAAAGGGCTGGATTGAAGTTGACGAGAACACAAACGTATTCTCAGGTCAGCTCTGGGAACCCGGACACACAGAGGTTGTCTACCTCAAGGTATCCAACCTCGGAACACTTGCTCTCAAATATCAGCTCGGAATTAACGTAGCGTCCGAAACGACGGGACTTACCGAGGATAATAAAGAGATAAAGCTCTCGGAAATCATCAAATTCGGTGTAGATGACGGAATGACACCTACGTACGAAAGCCGTGAGAAAGCCCGCGAGGCAGTGGAGACTGACGCTAAAGTTATCTCCGAAGGCTACTCAAAGAGCAGTACGCTTCTTCCCGCAACCGAAGGAAACGAGTCCTCAGAGTATGTAGCGCTTGTAGTCTATATGCCAGAGACGACAGGTAACGAGGCAAATTACAGAGGCGAAACGGCTCCTAAGATCGACCTCGGTATCAACCTGATGGCGGCTCAGTACACAAGCGAGACAGACAGCTTTGATGAGAAATATGACGAGAATGCGGAATACGACGGTATAGTAATTCCCGCAGATGCGATCAAGATTTCGAGCTATGATGAATTCGTAGAGGCTGTGACAAACGGCGGTAACTACGAGATCGTGGGTTCCTTTACAGTTGAAGCAACCGAAGAACCGGGTAAAAATGTTAAGCAAGGATTGACTGTTGCGGCAACGACCAATTTCTATAATGCCAATCCCAATAATGTCCTTACGTTTGAACAGAACGCAAGACTTAGAACCGCAAACAATGCCGATCTTGCATTTTACGGTGTAAAGATCAATGGTGGCGGTAGCTTCACTATGGAAAACGGTGAATTTACGACTGATGCAACAAAGAGTAACAACGAAGCTATGCTGATGGCATATGCCGGCTCTACTCTTACCCTTGGAAAGGGAACAGTTGTTGAGAATGTTGTTTCCAATTGTCCCGCAGTTGCTTGGGCAACGGGAACTGTGGATAATAGAGCTACTATCATCCTTGACGGTGCGACTGTTCGTAACTGTGCAGGCGGAAGCGGTACGGTTGTTAACGTAGATCGATACGGTGATGTTTATATTGAAGAAGGCACCGTGATCTCCAATAATATTTCCTATAATAACCAAAACCATGGCATTTTCCGTATTTATAACGATAATTGGGATGCAACGAATCCCAGTACATTAACTATGAATGGCGGAGAGATCTGCAATAACTATTACTCCGGTAATGGAATGATTGGCCTTTACTATGCTGATATGACGATGAACGGAGGTAAAATTACCAGCAACTCTTGGTATGTAAATAATGAGAAAAATAACGGATTCTATTGTGCAATTTACATATATTCTGCATCTCATTTTATAATGAATGGCGGAGAGATTTGCAATAACACGATTCGTTTTGGTGCCATCAATTCGATCAATGCTACTATTGAGGATTGTATCGTTATCAACGGTGGAACGGTATCAAATAACATAAATACCGATAATAACGGTAGCGACGGATTTGCTGCGGTTTGCTATCCAAATACTGTTGAAAAGCATTTCGTTATTTCGGAAAAAGCAAATGTTACCGGAACGATATGGAATTTCTTAGATGAAAACGACGCAAGGGTTAAACGCTATAGCGAGATTTCAGATTTCCTTGCAGAATGATTTTTGACAGATAAAATTTGCGCTGTCTCCACGCGGAGGCAGCGCTTTTTTTACACTAAACGAATAATATTCCTCCTCTTCGTCCATACTGATTTCGGAGCAATTCCGAAATTTTACCTAACGAAAGGGGAACAATATGGCGCTTACACAGAAAGAAACCGACCTTTTGAAAGACATGAAAGGACAGGAGGAGCTTTGCATTCAGAAGTATAACAAATACTCGGAAATGGCAAAGGCGGAGGCACTGAAAAATCTTTTTAAGTCTATGGCGCAGGTAGAGCAGAACCATTTGCAGACCATAACAGCAATGATGAGCGGCAATATACCCACAATGCCCAATACCATCGAAAATTCCAATAATCAGAACTGCGTGTCGGCAAATTATATGTCAGAGGCGGATAAAAATGATGATGCGTTGTTGTGTCAGGATATGCTTGCTACGGAAAAGCACGTATCAGGACTCTATGACACCGCCATTTTCGAGTTCAAGGATCCCGCCGCGCGCAAGACTCTTAACCACATCCAGGCAGAAGAGCAACAGCACGGCGAACAGCTCTATGCATATATGAATTGTAACGGTATGTATTCGTGAAAAACGGGGTAGCTCGTAAAAGAGCTACCCTGTTTTTAATGCACAATACACAATACACAATACACAATACACAATGCAAAATTATTGTAGCTTTTGCTAATAGCAAAAGCGATATAAATTAAAAATTACGTTATCTTACGCGTTTAAATAATTTAATATTTCTTTTATTTTTCACTTCAGTGAAAGATAAAAGTTTCCTATATTGTGCATTTTGTATTGTGCATTGTGCATTAAAAAATGAGCTGACTCACACTCGGGTGAGTCAGCTCATTTTAATTACTGAGCGGCGTCAACGATAGCCGTGAACTTCTTCGCTACGAGAGAAGCTCCGCCGATAAGTCCGCCGTCAACGTTGGGCTTTGCAAGAAGCTCTGCCGCATTTGCGTCGTTCATAGATCCGCCGTACTGAATTGTAACGGTCTCTGCAACGTCAGCGCCGTACATATCAGCGAGGACCTTTCTGATCTCTCCGCAGGTCTCTTCAGCCTGCTCGGGAGTTGCTGTAAGTCCTGTGCCGATAGCCCATACAGGCTCGTAAGCGATGATAACGTTCTTCAATGCCTCAGCATCAACGCCTGCAAGGTCGAGCTTTGTCTGCATAGCAACTACCTCGTTGGTGATGCCAGAAAGTCTCTGCTCCTTGACCTCACCGAGGCAGAGGATGACCTTCATACCGTTTGCAAGAGCCGCCTTTGTGCGAAGATTTACCGTCTCGTCTGTCTCACCGAAGTACTGTCTTCTCTCGCTGTGACCGATGATTACGTACTCAACGCCGATAGCCTTGAGCATTTTTGCGGAAACCTCGCCTGTGTAAGCGCCCTTTTCCTCAAAGTGTACGTTCTCAGCGCCGATCTTGATGTTAGAGCCCTCAGCAGCCTTCATAGCCGCAGAGATCGTAACGTAGGGAGCGCAGAAGATTATGTCGCAATTGTCCTTGCCTGCGACCATGGGCTTTATCTCATTGATGAAAGCAGTAGCTTCATCGGGAGTAAAATTCATTTTCCAGTTACCTGCGATAACTGTTCTTCTCTTTGCGGGATTCATATTTTAAGTCCTCTCTTTATACTTATTACTTGTCAAGAAGGCAAGCTATACCGGGAAGCTCCTTGCCCTCGAGGAACTCGAGAGAAGCGCCGCCGCCCGTGGAGATGTGTGTCATCTTGTCAGCATAGCCGAGCTTTTCAACAGCCGCCGCGGAGTCACCGCCGCCGATGATAGAGATAGCTCCGCTCTCTGCAACAGCAGATGCAACAGCGTTTGTACCCGATGCGAAGTTCTTCCACTCGGAAACGCCCATAGGTCCGTTCCATACAACGGTGCCTGCGCCCTTGATAGCGCTTGCGAAGAGAGCCTCTGTCTTGGGGCCGATGTCAAGTCCCATCCAATCTGCGGGGATGCAGTCGGAGTCTGTTACCTTGCACTCGGTGTTCTCGTCGTACTCACGACCGATGCGGTTGTCAACGGGGATAAGGAAGTTAACGCCCTTAGCCTTAGCCTTAGCCATAAGCTCGTTAGCGAGGTCGATCTTGTCCTCCTCGCAGAGAGAGGTTCCGACATCGTGTCCCTGAGCCTTGAAGAAGGTGTAAGCCATACCGCCGCCGATGATAAGTGTGTCGACCTTTTCGATGAGGTTGTTGATAACGCCGATCTTGTCGGAAACCTTTGCGCCGCCGAGAATAGCAACGAAGGGACGTGCGGGATCAGCAAGAGCCTTGCCCATGATGGAGATCTCCTTCTGGATAAGGTATCCGCAAACAGCGGGGAGATAATCAGCAACGCCTGCTGTGGAAGCGTGAGCTCTGTGAGCAGAGCCGAACGCGTCGTTTACGTAAACGTCAGCGAAGGAAGCAAGCTCCTTTGCAAAGTCAGCGCCGTTCTTGGTCTCTCTTGCGTCAAAACGAACGTTCTCGATAAGAACAGCCTCGCCCTCCTTGAGAGCCGCGATCTTAGCCTTTGCATCCTCACCGATGATGTCCTCAGCGAAAGTAACCTTACCGCCGAGAAGCTCGTTCAGACGGTCAGCAACGGGCTTAAGAGTAAATGCCTTCTTGTCGTTCTTGAGAGCCTTCTCAAGAAGAGCTGCGGTTGCGGCAGCCTGCTCGGACGCGGGAAGCTCCTCGACCTTCTTCTTTTCTTTCTTGGTGAGTCCGAAGCCTTCGGTGAAGATAGCGTGGGGCTTACCCATGTGAGAGCAAAGAATTACCTTTGCGCCCTTTTCAAGCAGATACTTAATGGTAGGAAGCGCGCCGATTATTCTCTTGTCAGAGGTAATAACGCCATCCTTGAGGGGTACATTGAAGTCGCAACGTACAAGAACTCTCTTGCCCGCAACGTCAATGTCTTCAATTGTTTTCTTGTTGTAGGTCATTTTTATGTCCGCCTTTCAAAAATTTTTAAAATTACCACCTAATAATATACCATAAACCGAAAAATATATCAAGTATTATTTGTTAAAAATTTATCTTTTTTTGAAAATTTTTTCTTTTTGAAGCGATAAAAAAGGAAAATTCACATATTATTAACAAAAAGAGCGTCGATTTGTACTATAATACAAGTAGCAAAATACCCTATTCAACGCGAGGAACGATTATGAAAAAACAGATCATCGGCAAGACCTTCGACGCTGAGCGCGCTCTGTACGCAGAGAGGGACGCTGAGCTCGTTGGCTGTATATTTGAAGGAGAGGCGGACGGAGAGTCGGCACTGAAGGAATGTCGGCATATAAAAGCAACAAACTGTAAGTTTTCACTCAGGTATCCGCTGTGGCACGGAGAGGATTTTCTGCTCTGCGATACTTACATAGCTCCCACGGCGAGAGCGCCGATGTGGTATGCATCAATGGCTACTGTGCGTCATTGCAGGATCGAGGGCGTAAAAGCGCTCAGAGAATGTGACGACACGCTTATCGAAAGCTCGGTGATAAATTCTCCTGAGTTCGGATGGAAGTGCAGGGGAGTAAATCTGCGAAAGACCGACATCACCTCAGAATATCTCTTTTTTGAGAGCCGCGGCTTGGAGATAAGCGATATGAAAATGAAGGGAAAGTATGCCTTTCAGTATGTTGAGGATTCAAGCGTGAGCGACAGCGTGCTTTATACAAAGGACGCGTTCTGGCATACGAAGAATGTGACGGTCACTGATTGCGAGATACGCGGAGAATACCTCGGATGGTATTCCGAAAATCTGACGCTTGTTAATTGCCACATAGCGGGCACACAGCCGCTATGCTATTGCAAGGGACTGAAGCTTATAAACTGCACCACCGAGGGATGTGACCTTGCCTTTGAGTATTCTGACGTGGATGCCGATATATGGGGAGATATAATGTCGGTAAAAAATCCCCGCTCGGGAGTTATCCGCGCCGACCGTATAGATGAGGTCATACTTGAAAATTCAATCGTGGAAAATAACTGCGACATTATTATCAAAAACGAAAAATAACTAAAAATTTTAAGGAGACGGAACAATGAGACAAATAGGCATCAATATGGGCGCAATGAGAGGTCTTAGCAACGAGGATTACTCCAAGAGAGTAAAGGAGCTCGGATTTGATACAGTGTTCACGGGCGTGGCTAAAACGTGGACGGATCAGTGCAGGCTTGCGGATATTTTCGCGGCAAACGGACTTACATACGAAACCCTTCACGCGCCTTTCGGACATATAAACGATATATGGCTCGATACGGAGGGCGGAGAGAAGATGCTTGAGGAGCTTATGTTCTCGGTAGGCGCTTGTCACGCCGCAGGAGCTCCCATACTCGTCGTTCACCTTTCCTCGGGGCTCAAGCCTCCCTCTATTACCGACATCGGCAGAGGACGCTTTGAGACGCTTGTCGAGCACGCGGCGCAAAAGGGCGTGACGATAGCCTTTGAAAATCAGAGAAAGCTCGCCAATATCTCATGGGCATTTGAGAATTTCGAGGATTGCGATAACGTTGGATTTTGCTGGGACTGCGGACATGAGGCGTGCTTCACACTCGGACGCGAGTATATGCCTCTATTCGGCAAAAAGCTCGTTTGTACACACATTCACGATAACACCGCAGAGTTCAATGCCGATCTGCACCTGATACCCTTTGACGGAAATATAGATTTTACTCGCTTTGCCGAGCATATCAGAAAGAGCGGCTACACAGGACCTCTCACGCTCGAGGTAATTTCGGGTAATAGCAACTATTATGGCGGCGTGGCGATAGACGACTATCTGCAAAAGGCGGCTGACGCTGTAAAGAAGCTCCGCACAATGGTCGACGGAGAATAATATAAAAAAGGGGGAGCTCCCCCTTTTTTTTGGTGTATGTTTGGATATTCAAATTGGAATTTGTCGGGGGTGGCTATGTCTACAGTTATCCTTGTTTGTGCGAATATATCAAACATCCCACCGCAAGAACGAAGTTCTTGCCTTTTCGCGTAAGCGAAAAAGATAAACTCAATTTTGAAGCTCTCAAACAAGCAATAGACGAAGTCACGTTTTAATGACTCCGCCTATTTTTTTAACCTCAAATAAGTCCTTTGCTCTTGATGTATGCCGCAAGCTCGTCGGCTACGACACCGTTGGCTTCAAGGTCAGGGTGAGTGCCCGCGCCTTCATTGTTCTGAGTAACGGTGGTAACGTAAAGTCCGTTTGCTTCACCACCGAGACCGGTGAGTACCTCTTTCATCCAATTGTTTACGTTGGAGTCGGCAGAACGCATCATTCCGACTACCCAAAGGATCTTCACGTCGTCACCGTGTACGTCGCGTACCTTCTGGATAAGCGTATTTACCGCCGCTTTGTATTCGGTCTCGTTGTTGTTTCCGCCATGGTCATTGTCGTTGGTGTTGAGGTTTATCACTACAAGATCAGCCTTTTTCTTGGCTATGTACCTATCCGTACTTGACCACAGATAGTTCGTCAGGTCGTAATATTTCGACATATTCGCGCCCGCATTCTGATGCCTCGTCGTACCGATGTAAACGCCAATACCCGACGTAGCTACCATAGAGTGCTCACAGCCGAGCTTTTGCGCAAGCGTAAAGCTGTATGCAAGAGTGCCGGAAAAGTCGCCGTTATTGTACAATCCCGAGCCGCAGGTGATGCTGTCGCCTACGAATTCGATGAGCTTCTTGCCGCTCTCGTATTCGCAAAGCTCGCCGTTAAAGAGAACGCTTACAAATATGGTGGTTGCCGCTTTCAGACTCTTTTCGTTGTTTGTTATTCTGTAAAATCCTATTATATGCTCCTCGCCGTCAAGATCGAGACCTAAAGTAAGCTTCGTGGCCGACGTCGGTACGGTTACCGTGCTGTGCTCTTCGCCGTCGACAAAAACAAGATAGTCCGCGTTCTTTGTTGTCGAGAGAGCGCCGACAGTTACGTCGCCCTCTCCCTTTACCTTCATCTCAAAGCCCGAAGCCGACCAGCCCGATATGAGTCCAAGATCGGTCACAGGACATCTTCCGATTATGTTTATCTTGTCCGAGTTGTTCTTGATTACGTAGTTTACAGGCTCCGATTTTGCAGTGCTTTCGGTTTCTGCTTCCGTGTCGGTTTCCGTTTCTGTGTCTGTCTCGCTTTCGGCTTCGGTAATGCTGTCCTCGGGATCTGTGTCCTTTCCGTCCGAGCAGGCAGTGAGCGACAGACAAGCGCCGAGCATGAGCGACATAAGTGTTAGCACCGCGATGAGACGTATCAGGTGTTTCATGTTTCTTTCTCCTTGGTTTTTATAAATTTGTAATGCTTACGGGAATATCATAACATATTTCTATGTCATTTTCAAGTTACAGAAAGATCAAAAACAGCTCATTTTTGTAAAAATCATTCATTTTTACCTATTTCTGCAAGGCGGTCGGGAAAACAGACGTACATCTTCCCGTTTTCCGCCAAAAATCCGTTTTTGCCTATCTCACGGGAGATTTTTCCCTTACCCATGATCCGCCTCGCCGCCTGCCTTGGAGGAAGCAGACATTGCTCCGACAGTGACCACGCGTGCGCGTCGAGAGCGCATAAGCTCTCAAGCTTTGGTTCTCTTTGCCCGACCGTCGCCGTGAGCTTTACGAATGTCAGCTCACCGTCGTCATGCGTCACCCGTCCGTCAAGACGGTAGCAGACAGGCGTGTACGTAAATCGCTTTTTCGGAAGCTCGCACTCGGCATAACGCTTTTCAGCGTAGGCGGTAAGCTCGGTGTTGCAATAGCTCAGCACCGCGTCAAAAACGTCTCTGTAAAAAAGCGATATGCGCTCCGCCTCGGGAAAGGACGGAAGCGTGATGCTGTAACGCAGTACCTCCACTCCCTCAAAAATATGCCCCCGTGAGCTCGAATAATATTCAAACATAACAAAGGTATCTCCTTGGATGCTTTTGTTATATTTTATTTTGCGAGATCGTAATTTATGATGGCAGTCAGTTTATGGTTCCCGCCTCAAGCGAAAACATTTTTGATACCCGTTCTCTCAGTAAAGGATGCGCTGATAGCTCTGCGTCGGTGTCGGTGAGTGCGCGAGCCTCGGCAAACGCCGTTTTCATCAGTCCCATGTCGTCGCAAAGCGCGGCAAGCTTGAATTTCACTCCGCCGCTCTGACGGACGGATGTCTCCCCACTTCCGCGAAGAAAGTCGCCGGGACCTCTCATTTCAAGGTCGCGCTCGGCGATCTCATAGCCGTTGTAGCAGCTCTTCATTACGTTGAGACGCTCGCGGGCATTTCCCTCCGTTGCGTCGGATACAAGTATGCAGTAGGACTTACGCGAGCCGCGGCCGACGCGTCCGCGAAGCTGGTGGAGCTGAGAAAGCCCAAAGCGGTCGGCGTTCTCTACTATCATCAGGCAAGCGTTGGGAACGTTCACACCGACCTCGATGACCGTGGTGGAGACAAGTATCTGCGTCTTGCCCGAGGCAAATCTCTGCATCACGGCATCCTTGTCACGGCTCTTCATCTTTCCGTGAAGAAATTCTACCGACAGATCGGGAAATTTCTCGGCAAGCTCAGCCGAAAATCTGACAGCCGAGCGAAGAGGCGCTCTCCTCAATACGTTTCCGTCGCCGTCAATGTCCTCCATCGACAGATCCGCCTCCTCGCCGTCCTCAACGGCGGGACAGACGATATATACCTGACCGCCCTCTGCGATCTGCTTGCGGATGAAGCCGTCAAGCCGCTCGCGGTAGCCCTCGTCAACTACAAACGTGTCGACTCTTTGTCTGCCCGCAGGCATCTCGTCTAGCGTCGAAACGTCAAGATCGCCGTACATGGCAAGCGCAAGGGAACGCGGAATGGGCGTCGCGCTCATAACGAGCGTGTGGGAGAGAAGATTTTTTTCGGCAAGAGTGGCGCGCTGACCTACGCCGAAGCGGTGTTGCTCGTCGGCTACCACGATACCCGGGGAGTGAAACGAAACACCCTCGCTCAGAAGCGCCTGAGTGCCTATTACCACCTCTATCCGCTTTTTCGGATCGGGCTCCGCAAGAGCCTTGTGTATCCGCTTTTTCTCGGATGCGCCGAGAGAGCCGACAAGAAGCTCGCACCTTATACCGAGAGGCTCAAAGAGCGCGCAAAGATCTGCGTGGTGCTGCCTTGCAAGTATCTCCGTAGGCGCCATAAGAGCCGCCTGCCTGCCCGAGGCGACGGCAATATACATCGCGGCGGCGGCGCAGACCGTCTTGCCCGAGCCTACGTCTCCTATCACCATTCGGTTCATAGCCACGTCCTTGCGCATATCCGACGCTATCTCGGAGATAACGCGCCTCTGCGCCCCCGTAAGAGAGTAGGGAAGAGTGCTTGTAAGCTTTGATACGTCTACGTTCAGACAGGGATGGGCGGGATGCTTCTCGTTTTCCTTTTTCGTCATTGAAAGCCCCAGGGCAAAGGTGAAGAATTCGTCGAATATCAGCCGTTTCTTTGCCGCCGCAAGAGCCGAAAAGCTCTCGGGCATATGGATGTTCCTTTGCGCGTAGGCAAGCGGAGAAAGCCCCAAGCGTCTGCGTATATCCTCTGGCAGAGGATCGTCGAGCTCCTTGGCAGAAGCAAGCACAAGCGCAGAGCGGACGTCCTTGGCTATCTGCTTTTGCGACAATCCCTCGGTGAGCGGATAGACCGAAACGAGGGGCGGAAGCTCAGCGCCCTCAATAACGGGCTCGTAGACGGGAGAGGTGAGAGAATAGTTCTTTCCTTTAAGATCCGCCTTGCCGTAAAAACGAAAAAGCGTCCCGGGGGTAAAGGTATTCTTTAGGTATTCTTGGTTGAAAAAGGTTATCTCACATATCCCGCTGTCATCGTATGCGCGAAATTTAAGGAGCGACATCCTCCCCTTTATCCTTGCAGAGCGGGGCTCGGTGGCTACCGTAAGGAGATAGGCGCATTTTGAAACGCCGTCGCTCTCGGATAGGAGCTTTACGTTGCCCCTGTCCTCATAGCCGCGCGGGTAGTGGGAAAGAAGCTCTCCGACCGTGTGTATGCCGAGACGGGCGTACGCCTCTTTTTTTACAGCGCCCACGCCGTACAGCTTTCCTATATCTGTATCCATTTTCATACCTCCCGCGCGTTTTTTCGATATTATTATACAACAATATGCAGCCGAATGTCAAGCGACAAGGCGTACACTTGAGACAAAAAATAAAAAATTTACCGATATTTAATAAAAATCTTTAAAGATAAAATGTTTTTTATATTGACATTGGGGAAATTTTGCGGTATAATAGAATGGAATTATAACTAACGAAGATATATGCGGAGGTTTTTCAATGAATACAAAGAAGATATTTGCTATACTTATGGCGGCTCTGCTTGCCTGCACGCTCATAAGCTGTAAGAAGGATGACGATACTGCTACCGACGACGAAAACAATAACAACGTGGGCGAAGAGATGGTGTATGAGAACTTCACCTACGACGTCAGCGGAGAGGGTACGTACGAGATAACGGGCTACACCTACGTCGGAACCGAGCTTCAGGACGTTGTCGTTCCCTCGGAGATCGGCGGACGTGAGGTAACGGGTATCGGCGACGACGCCTTCAAGGCTATAAAGACCATCAAGACCGTAACTATTCCCGCATCTATTACATATATCGGTCAGTACGCATTCTATGATTGCGACGAGATAACGGCTATCACAATTCCCGATACCGTCACAAGCATCGGCATTGGCGCATTTGAAAACTGCGACAAGCTCGCAAGCGTAACTCTTCCCGCAGGACTCAAGACTATCGAAAATTATACCTTCAAGGCTTGCAAGGCTCTCACTGGCGTAACGCTCCCCGAAACTCTTGAGGAGATCGGCGCGGCTGCATTCTGGGGCTGTGAGGCGCTTACGGAGATAACAGTTCCCGAGTCCGTAAAGGATATGGGCGACGCGGCATTCTATGAGTGCGCGGCTCTCACGAAGGCAACAGTTCTCGGAGAAGCTCTCGGCAAGACCGAGGAGGATGAGGAAGGAAAAAAGACCGAGCACACCATCGGTGAGATCGTGTTCAATTCCTGCGCGGCTGATCTTATGATCACTGTTACCGAGGGCACAGAGTTCGCAAAGTATGCAGAGGAAAACAACTACAACGTGACCTTTGCAACCGCAAGCGCTCAGTAAAAAACAGAATAAATGAACGAAACACGGCTGTCTCAAAAACGAGACAGCCGTGTGTTTTCATTCATTAAATATCCGCATCCTTCAAATATTTGCTTCCGTTAAGAGCGATAAATTCCTTTCGAGCGGGAAGATTGTTTCCGAGAAGCGTGTCAAACATCTCCTCGGTCTTCTGAGCATCGGTGGGCGTTACGGCTATCAAACGGCGCGTTGCGGGATCCATCGTCGTCAGCGACATCATCTGAGGCTCGTTCTCGCCAAGACCTTTTGAACGCTGAATGGTGTATTTCTTGTCACCGAGATTTTTGAGTATCTCCGCCTTTTCCATTTCGTCATACGCAAAATAGATGTCGTCCTTCACGGTTATCTCAAACAAAGGCGTCTCGGCAATAAATACCTTGCCCTCCTTGAGAAGAGTGGGGAGCAGACGGTAGAAAAGCGTAAGGAGCAGCGTGCGTATCTGGAAGCCGTCCTCATCGGCATCGGTGCAGATGATTATCTTCGACCAATGCAGGGAGTTCAGGTCGAAGGTCGCCATATCTCCCTTTACCTTGCGTCCCGTTATCTCAACGCCACAGCCGATAACACGCAAAAGGTCGGTAATTATGTCACTCTTGAAGATCTGATCGTATGTGCTCTTCATACAGTTAAGTGTCTTACCTCTTACGGGAATGACCGCCTGAAATTCTGCGTTGCGCGCAAGCTTGACAGACGTCAGAGCCGAGTCTCCCTCAACTATATAAAGCTCGCGGACCGACGGATCCTTTGAGCGGCAGTTGACAAACTTTTCGACCTTGTTTGCAATGTCGATAGAGCCCGTCAGCTTTTTCTTTATGTCAAGACGCTCCTTCTCTGCGCTCTCACGGCTTCGCTTGTTGACAAGCACCTGCTTTGCAAAGGTCTCTGCCGCCGTGGGATTTTCCACAAAGTATATTTCCAAATTCTGCTTCAGAAACGCCGTCATCGCTTCATAGATAAAGACATTTGTGATGGACTTCTTGGTCTGGTTCTCATACGACGTCATAGTTGAGAAGCTGTTGATAACGAGCAAGAGACAGTCTGCAACGTCCGAGAAGGTGATCTTCGATTCGTTTTTGTTGTAGAGCCCCATGTTTTTGAGATACCTGTCAAGCGCGTAAACGAACGCTACCTTGACAGCCTTGTCGGGAGAGCCGCCGTGCTCGAGAAAGCTCGAGTTGTGGTAGTATTCAAGAGCGTTCACAGTATTGGAAACACAGAATGAAAAATCCGCCTTCAGCTTGTATTCGTCCTTGTCGGCGCGGTCACGTCCCTGCGTTTCAAGATGCCAAAGGACAGGCGCGGTCATAGACGTGTCGCCCGCAAGCTCGGAGATATAGTCGGAAATTCCGTTCTCGTAAAGGAATTTCTGTTCTTCAAATTTTCCGTCGTCACCCTGCAAGCGGAGGGTAAAGCAGATGCCCGCGTTTACGACCGACTGACGGCGCATCGTCTCAATAAAAAATTCATGAGGAATATTTATGTCGGTAAATACCTCAATGTCGGGACGCCAACGGATAACCGTACCCGTACGGCGCTCGTTCTTTTCAAGAGGACGGACGATAAGATCGGTTACGGGCTCGCCCTTTTTGAAGCTGATGCGCGACTCGTTCGTTCCGTCGTATGAATAAACGTCCATAAATTCCGCGCTGTACTGCGTAGCGCAGGCGCCGAGTCCGTTCAGACCGAGAGAAAATTCATAAGCCGAGTTGCCGTTGTTGTTGTCGTATTTACCGCCCGCATAGAGCTCGCAGTAGATAAGATCCCAGTTCCATCTGCCCTCTGCTTCGTTGTAGCCGAGGGGAACACCTCGTCCGCGGTCGTCTACACAGATCGAGCGGTCGGCATAGGCTGTGACCGTTATGTTGTTTCCGTGACCTTCGCGCGCCTCGTCCACGGAGTTCGAAAGTATTTCAAAAAATGAATGCTCACATCCCTCAAGACCGTCCGAGCCGAAGATAACACCGGGGCGCTTGCGCACACGGTCAGCTCCTTTGAGGGCTTTTATGCTTTGATCGTTATATTTCTTTGGCGTTTCTTTTTTTGTTGCCATGTCTTTCCTTTCCTTACGTTATTTTTATATCTTTAAACGTGCAAAATATGTACCGTCAAGCCTCACGCATCTTGCACAGGTCTTCCCAGCTCTCGGCGCGGGAGGCGGTAAAAAGCTCGTCGCAGGAAAGCCTTACGGCGCTGTTCGAAGATCCTGCGGCGGGATAGATAATATCAAATCTTTTCAGAGAATTATCGAGATAAACGGGAACGCCCTCGGGTAGAGCAAAGGGACAAACTCCGCCTACGGCGTGACCTGTAAAGGCTATCGCTTCTTCGGGGGAGAGCATTCTCGGCTTGAAGCCGAAGCGAGCCTTGAATTTCTGATTGTCTATTTTTGTGTCGCCTGCGGTGACGATAAGAATACAACCGCCGTCCTTGCCGTGAAGTGAAATGGTCTTGGCGATGCGCGCGCCCTCCGTACCGAGAGCGATGGCGGCAAGCTCGACCGTGGCGCTTGAGACCTCAAATTCGGAAATTCTGTCGTCAAGCGACAATTCCTTCAAATATGCGCGTACCTTTTCAATAGACATGATCCTACCTCTTTTCGGAAAAAATAAAAACTACTTATATTATACCAAATTTTTTCGGTTTTGAAAAGGGGGAAAAACAAAAAACCTACTTTTTCTTTTGAAAAAGAAAAGGTAGGTAAAAGCGAGCTTGCGAAACAAGCTTGCCTTTTCGCGTAAGCGAAAAAAGGAAAACAATTGCATTTTGCTTTATACGCTAAATTGGAGTTTGTGGGGCGTTCGAATTATTGTTTAAACGCACGTATATACGTATCAATTGTAGGGACCGGCGTCCTCTATCAAGAGCAAGATTGTAAACAATTGTGCAAGAGGATTGGTAACAGTTTTGCTCTTGATAGAGGACGCAGGTCCCTACGATTTGTACGTGCGAACATCTCGACAAACCCCAATTCAAATGCCTCACACTAATTCCGTCTTTCCTTTATCATTCTCCGCAATTCCTCCATCGCATCCGAAAGTCCGCCGACCTTGTCGATTATTCCGTACTCCACCGCCTGCTTACCTTCGATTATCGAGCCCACGTCGGTGGCAAGCTCGTCGGGACGCATCATAAGCTCGCGTACCTTTTCGGGCGAGGCATTCGAATGGTCGCAGATAAAATTCACTATCCGCTTCTGCATCTCCTCAAAATAACGGAAGGTCTGTGGCACACCTACCACAAGTCCCGTGATGCGCACGGGATGAATTGTCATCGTTGCGGATGGAACGATAAACGAACGCTTTGCCGAGGTCGCAAGAGGTACGCCTATCGAATGTCCGCCGCCGAGAACTAAAGATACCGTGGGCTTTGTCATCGAGGCTATCATTTCCGCAATCGCAAGCCCCGCCTCAACGTCTCCGCCCATCGTGTTGAGAATGATCAGTACACCGTCCACGTCATCATCCTCCTCGATAGACACAAGCAGAGGAATGATGTGCTCGTATTTCGTTGCTTTCTGCCCCTCGGGAAGAAAATAATGCCCCTCGATCTGCCCGATTATCGACAGACAATGTATGCTCTCACGCGAATTTTTTGTCTTTATCGCACCGCTTTTTTCTATCTCGTTCAGATTTTCTTCGCTTTTTTCCATAAAGAATACTCCTTGAAGAAGAATTTTATTTAATTATTTGCGGAAAAGTGGCGATTTAATCTTTACAAGGCGAAAAAAATGTGTTATAATATTTATGTGTGGGTACGCCCACAATGATATTACTAAAATGTGAGGTAGTAAAATGGCAAATAAGATTTTAGTTGAGACCTCTGCAAGACACGTCCACCTTACAAAAGAGTCGGTCGAGATCCTTTTCGGTAAGGGACATGAGCTTACAAACAAGAAGGATCTGAGCCAGCCCGGTCAGTTCGCGTGTGAGGAAAAGGTTACTATAGTCGGCCCTCGCGGCAGTATTAAAGCAAGTATCCTCGGACCTACGCGTAATGCGGATCAGGTAGAGCTTTCTCTTACAGATGCCCGTACAGTCGGCATCGCAGGCATTCCCGTCCGTGAGTCGGGAGATATTGCGGGCAGCCCCGGATGCGTGCTTGAGGGCCCCTGCGGCTCGGTAGAGCTCAAGGAGGGCGTTATAGCCGCTAAGCGTCATATACATATGACACCCGAAGATGCCGAGGCGTTCGGAGTTGAGGACAAGCAGGTAGTCGGCGTAAAGCTCGATACCGCGCGTTCGCTTGTTTTCGGTGATGTCGTAGTGAGAGTCAACAAGAATTTTGCGCTTGCTATGCATATAGATACAGACGAGTCCAACGCCGCTTGCGCGTTCGGAGAGGTCTACGGAGAGCTCGTAAAGTAAGGAGCTTAAAACAAACGGATCAGCCTTTATGGACGGGGCTTGCCCCGAAACAGACGGAGAGGCTATTCTATAAAAAAGCAAAAAATTAAAAAAGGAGATAAAAACCAATGAGCAAAGAATTTTCTTGCGAGTACGCTATGAGCACAGAAGTACAGAATATGTGCACAGTAGCAAAGGGCCCCGATCACGGTCCCGCTCCCATTCCCGAAGAGGGCAAGTGGGTAAAGGCAAAAGAGATCACCGACATTTCCGCATACACCCACGGTGTGGGCTGGTGTGCACCCCAGCAGGGAGCTTGTAAGCTCTCCCTCAACGTAAAGAACGGTATCATCGAGGAGGCTCTCGTTGAGACCATCGGCTGTTCGGGTATGACACACTCCGCAGCTATGGCAGCAGAGATACTTCCCGGTAAGACACTTCTTGAGGCTCTCAACACAGACCTTGTTTGTGACGCTATCAACACAGCTATGAGAGAGCTCTTCCTTCAGATCGTTTACGGTCGTAGCCAGTCCGCATTCTCCGAGGGCGGTCTCGTTATCGGAGCAGGTATGGAGGATCTCGGTAAGGGCGAGAGATCCATGGTTGGTACAATGTACGGAACAAAGGCAAAGGGCGTTCGTTACCTCGAGATGACAGAGGGCTACTGCACAAGAATGGCTCTCGACGAGAACGATCAGGTTATCGGATATGAGTTCGTATCCCTCGGTAAGATGACCGACTTTATCAAGAAGGGCATGGAGCCTAACGAAGCATACGCTAAGTCGATGGGTACATACGGCAGATTTGCTGACGCAGTTAAGTACATCGATCCCCGTAAGCAGTAATTGAAGGAGGAAAATACATAATGGCACATTTTGAAGGTTATGAAAGACGCGAGGCGAAGATTCTCGCTGCTCTTAAAGAATATGGTATTTCCTCTATCGATGAGTGCAAGGAAATATGCGATGCAAAGGGAATTGATCCCTATAAAATAGTTGAAGAGACACAGCCTATCGCATTTGAGAACGCAAAGTGGGCTTACACCGTAGGCGCTGCTATCGCGATCAAGAAGGGTTGTGTAAAGGCTGCTGACGCCGCTGCCGCTATCGGTATCGGACTTCAGGCTTTCTGTATCCCCGGATCTGTTGCTGAGAACCGTAAGGTTGGTCTCGGCCACGGAAACCTCGGAGCTATGCTTCTTTCCGAAGAGACCGAGTGCTTCTGCTTCTTGGCAGGTCACGAGTCCTTCGCAGCGGCAGAGGGCGCTATCAAGATCGCTCTTAACGCAAATAAGGTAAGAGTAAAGCCCCTCCGCGTTATCCTCAACGGTCTCGGCAAGGACGCTGCTATGATCATTTCGAGAATTAACGGCTTTACTTACGTTCAGACCGAGTTCGATCCCTATGCTGAGGAAGTTAAGGTCATCAAGGAGACCGCTTACTCCACAGGAGACAGAGCAAAGGTTAAGTGCTACGGCTCCGATAGCGTTCCCGAGGGCGTTGCTATAATGAGACTTGAGAACGTCGGCGTTTCGATCACAGGTAACTCCACTAACCCCACACGCTTCCAGCACCCCGTTGCGGGAACCTATAAGAAGTGGTGTAACGAGAACGGCGTTAAGTACTTCTCGGTTGCATCGGGCGGCGGTACAGGACGTACACTCCACCCCGATAACATGGCAGCAGGCCCTGCTTCCTATGGTATGACCGATACACTCGGAAGAATGCACGGCGACGCACAGTTCGCAGGCTCTTCCTCCGTTCCCGCTCACGTAGAGATGATGGGACTCATCGGCGCAGGTAACAACCCCATGGTCGGTATGACCGTTGCTGTTGCGGTCGCTATTGAAGAGGCGAGCAAGTAAAAAAACTCGCATGTCCGACGCGACATACGTAAAAACGAAAGGATGGTCTTATATTGGAATCATCAGCAGTCATCTTAGGTGTGATTCTTAACATTATTGCATTTGTTATAATGGTTGTTCCTCCTGTTCTCTTGGTTATCGGAGTTCCGATAGTAGTGGTTGCGCTTATAATCCTTATAATCTTTTTTGTCATTCGCAAAAAGAAAAAGGAAGCAACGGACAAGACGGTCGATACAACCGATGAGGATGCAAATTGATATCCTTTCAATATTCAAAAATTGGACACATCATTTTGGAGAGATCCATTGTGATGTGTCCATTTTTTTATTTGTAATATAATCTTAATCTAATTTTTGAATTATTTATACTTTTCTAATTTTTTATTTATATACGAAATATCTAATTGTATATTTTCCACATTGCCAATATCATCCAAGGATTCATATCTTTCAAGACTTTCTGCAGCGTTTGCGCGTTTTATATAAGCAGCCTTTAAACTCTTGTCGTTCTTGCTCACTATTGTTCCTGCAAGAAATTCTTGATCACTATTCGTAAATGTATTCAAAACAAGTATATATTCATCAGTAGTTGTTCCACCATATGATATTTCCAAATTGACAAAATTTCCGTCTTTAGCATACATGTAGGCTGTAACGACATTAACTGATTCGGTGTTGTTCATCTCATCAAGATACTCAATTAAATACTCAGCAACAGTATTTTCTGGTTCTTTTGCTGCATCACTACAAGCAATACAACAAATACATAAAACAGTAATAAGTAAAATAGATAATAATTTTTTCATTTTGTTCTCCTTTATTTTCTAACCAAGCTGTTTTTTAATACCAACATAGGTCTGTGGCTTACTGCCACCGTTTCATAAGACAAATATATAAGAAAATGTTTCGGTGTAGGCAATTCCTTATTTATATTTTACATTTATTCGTCGAAGTTGTTCCTTGGATAGCCAACAATTCCGTTAGTCGAAACATCGACTATAACTGAAAAACTTTCATCTGATTTGTAATTCATTTTGTAATCGTCGGTGTATCCGGAAACGTTACCTCTAAGATAAACTGTCCAACTATCGGTCTTTCCTTCTGTATAAGCCTCACAGGTTCCCCAACTGATGTAATAATGTTTTAACCAATTCAAATTGGCTATGAATTCTTTTACATCAATATCTTCTTGGGCTAATTTTATTGCTTCTGATTGAGTAATTCTACTATTTTCAGGCGCTTCATATTCGGGAAAATCGGGAACATATACATCGTTATTATTACAAGCAACTAAAGATATTGCAAATAGGGCGATTAAAAAAACACTTATAATTTTTTTCACAATCATTTCCTCTGTAATTAGTTTATATCAATTTTTACATTTACATTTTGCTTCAATCCCTGACGGCATAGTTGTCTAACTGTCTCTACAAAATACTTAATTTCGTGTTCTTTTTGAAAATGTAAGATTTCTTGTATTAAATCTTTGTCAGCGTCTCGAAAAGTGATTTGCTTTTCCATAAAATTTTGTCCTCCAATTTAGTTGAATTGATGTTTGGGTGATAAAACAAAAAGATGCGTACAATCGAAGTCATACGCACCGAAAACGTAGACCTCAATTGTTAACTCTTTAGGGTTATATGGCTATTATAGCACATATTTTATTCGTTGTCAACCCTAAAGGGGTAACTTTTCTTTCTGCAATGGGTTAAAATATTATTAACCCATTTGAGTTAGGAGAATGTTATGAGAGTTAACGAAGCGGTAAAATTGCGCATATTGGAGTTATGCAAGAAAAACCATATTACGGTTAATAAGCTATCTACTATCTGTGGTATTACGCAATCCACTTTGAACAATATCATTAGTGGTCGTAATGCCACTACTACGGTCTCTACTATTCAAAAAATTTGTGACGGTCTGGGAATTACGATTTTGGACTTTTTTTCGTCTCCTATTTTTGATAATTTAGAACAGGAGATTAAATAATAACTAAGGCAACCATTGTGGTGGCTGATATCATCGGCGCAGGTAACAACCCGATGGTTGGTATGACCGTTGCTGTGGCTGTTGCTATCGAAGAGGCAAGCAAGTAAGAGGATGCGGGGACGCGATTAGTCGCTTTTTGAAAAAAGCTCCGCAAAAACTTTAATAAAAAGTTGGACACATCATTTGGGATTTTCCCTTATGATGTGTCCAATATTTTTTAAGATAGTATAATTTTTATTTAGTCTTTCAAAGCATTTAATACGCACGGACCTCAAAAATTACGGCATCCTCATGACCGTTTGTGCTGTGTACCGTGATCTTCACGGTGTCGCATTCTGTTTTTTCAAAGTCCAATACGTTTAAGCGCTGATGGTTGTTTTTGATCTCTATCCTTTTGACCGTCTTGCCGTCACGTATCAATTCAACGTCGTAATCCTTTACAAGCTCTGCGGGAATTCCCTCACGCTGCTGCTTTTGGCGGTTTGGCGCCATCGTTACACGGATGGGATAGTTGAAATCCGACCAGAAGGTAAGGCGTATCTGGGATAGTTCCCGTGCGCCTTCCCACTTCATTGTCAGCGCTTCGCCGTTCTCCGAAATTCCCTCGGACACCCAACCGTTCCAATCTTCTCCCATTTTTCGTGAATAGCCGTGACCTATACGCCACGCTTCTCCGCCGAGCCTGTTCGACTTTGAGGTAAAGACAGCATTTCTTGCGTGGTCGTCCGTGTCCTCGTTAAATACCTCGGGTAAAAAGCCGTCTCCCTTGTGAGTATTAACTGCTGTAATTCACGGATATGAGGGGCGAGAGCGCGAGGGCTGCAAGCATATTTTTTGCATAACGTCGCCGCCGAGCCCACAGCTTGTCCTCCGATCGCACAGCAGCCGATTATGCGTGTACTGCAATATCCAAGCTTGGTTGCGCTGATATTTCTGCCCGCCATAAACAGATTAGAGATATTTTTGGAATAATATGAGCGATAGGGAATGGTATATATTCCGTCAAAGTAGCGCGTGTCTCCCGACGGATGGCGGTCAAGATCAAGAAGCCCGTGAGCGGTGTGCAGGTCTACGTTCCAACCGCCATAGCAAACGGCATCGTCAAATATCCTGTTTTCCAGAATATCTGTCTCATCGAGCAGATAATCTCCCACAAGGCGGCGCGATTCTCTTACTCCGGGCAACATTCCAACCCATTCTAATTCATAATTTTCCGCTCCGTGGTCGCCTCCGTTTTTGATGTGATCCCAAACGCCGTAAAGCGCCGCTACCAGATCGTCACGGATGTTTTCATAGTCGGTTATGATGTCGTCAGTATCTCCCATCAGCTCGTAAAGTATGCCGCCCTCTGCATAATCGGGCTTTTCCATGCCGTGATCCGCACCCGATGCAAAGCTGCGCGGACTTTCTGTTTAACCGTTCGGAAGCCTTTAGCAACGTATTAAGAGGAGACAGCGAGGAGCATCGGTATCTGTTGAGCTGTTTTTCTAATCTGCGTAAGGAATTGACACAGGCAAGGCCGTATCAGCGGGAATATATCGTTCATCTGCTTATGGGAATGATACTGACAGCGGCGCGTATTTGCGGAAGTGAAGGAAAAGACTCGGAGGGAAGGGAGAGTAGCTGTTACAGTACGGTTTGCCGTATGATGATCTATATCAAGGAGCATTTTCAAGAGGACCTCTCGAGAGATCGGCTTGCGAAAAAATACGGGCTCTCTCCCTCCTATCTTTCACGCGTTTTCAAGGAATACAGCGGTGTTTGTCTGCAGAATTACATTGTGCAGTGCCGCGTACAAAGAGCGATCTCTCTGTTAAAACAGGGCAATATCAGTGTGTTGGATGCCGCGCTCGAAAGCGGATTTACAAGTATGTCGGGCTTTTACCGCGCTTTTCACGACGTGACGGGAAAAAGACCGAAGGATGTGTGGAAAGCCGAGGAGTGATCTGCCAACTGGATAGGCTTCAATTCATCAAAAACTTGTAAAGTCGGGACATAAAGATAAGACACTTCATATCGGCTCGCGCCGCTATGAAGTGTCTTTCTTGTTATTCCTTGTCTTTTCTTCTCGGTATCAGCACGATAATAAGCACCACAACAGCCACGATAACAACGATAGCGATAGCAAGAGCTATCCATCCGCCGTTGCTTTTCGTGCCGTCATCGTCCGCGCCGTTCGTGTCTGTGCCGCTATTCGTATCGGGCGACTTGTCCGCGCCGCTGTCCTCGTTGCCGATCATACCGTCGGTGTCGTTCACCTTGCCGTCGTCAACACTGCTCTCCATATCCGTCATCGCCTCGCCCATACCGTCACCGACGTCGCTTGCCGCCTCACCGAGTCCGTCGCCAACATCACTCATCGCCTCACCGAGACCGTCTCCGACGTTATCCGCGGCATCACCTATGGCGTTGCCCATATCTCTCGCGGCATTGCCCGCGCCGTTTGTAAAATCAGATGCGCTGAGTTGAAGCATAAACGAGGATGACAGAAGCATTAGCATAAGAGCAAATACCAACACCCAGACCGAAATGCGTCCGCGCGCACGCCTTTTTGAGCTAAAAGAATACATAATAAGATCCTTTCTGAAATACTTTGTTGCTGTCTGCTGTCATTAGTTTTTGTCGCGATGGCGTTATTATGCGAAAAAGACAAAGAGAATTTTTGGAAGAGTGATTTGCGGCTTATATTATCCGAAATTTAAGTCAGTTGTATATATTGTATAATATTTATATTTACAACTATAAAATATCACAAAATTTAGTATATAATCACAAGAGACTTATAATTATTGTCAAATAAATGTTAGAAAATAAATTTTTAAAATGATATAATACACCACAGTGGGCTTGCTTTTGGCTCAGAACAGAAAATAAAATATTTATGAAAGGAAAAGAAAAACAATGAAAAAAACATTAGCGATCCTATTGGCGATCATTATGCTCATTCCGATGTTTACCGTCCTTGTGTCGGCGGCGCCCGACGAGGCGAACAGCGGAGTGGCGGGAATTACCTTTGACGGAGATCTCACCTATGGCGCAAACGAGGAATATCACTTCAATCAAAATTTAGAAAAGGTTCCTCATACGCTGTCGGCGTGGGTATATCTGGACGATGACGCATATTCCAACCGTAATGTTATATTTGGAAACTATCCCTCCAATACCCGATACACAGGTTATATGCACTTTGAAATTAACGCAAGTCATCAGCCGCGTTTTAAATATTCAGACGCTGATCAGTCGAGCAAGCATGAGTTCGTGTTTACGGATATAACCGTGGAAAAGAATACTTGGACATTGGTTACCGTTACTGTAGACGAGACGGCAGGCGAGGTCCGCTGTTATATCAACGGCGAGCTTGCAGGGACTATGACCGAAGGCTTTGCCCCCATCGACCCCACCGTGATCAATTATCCCTTTATGCTGGGCGGTTTCCATTACCGTAACGGTTCGGCATTCAATAAGCATTATTTCAAGGGTGAAATGAAGGATTTCTATGCCTATGCCGACACGCGTACGGCATCCGAGATCGCCGCTGATTATGCTAACGGTCCCGCACTCGGCAATCCCGATCTGATCTGCGCCTATGACATTGACGCAAACGATCAGGGCAAGGATATTGCCGACGAAAGCGGCAACGGCTATACATTATACTACAACAAGCTTTGGCTGACCGAGGAGGAAATGGAAGTACTTCGCGGAGATACCTCTGACAGAGCTTATTCCTTTGCCGTCGTACCCGATACACAGTATCTTACGGAATGGCATCAGGAGGCACTCCCCGTTCTGTATCAATGGATCGTGGATAATGTTGAGGAAAGGAATATCCAATATGTTATCGGATTGGGAGACATAACTAATACCGACACAAATATTGACGCGATAAGCACATCTCACGGTGTAAAGGAATGGGAAACTACATATAATGCTATTTCCAAAATGAACGGTGTTGTACCCTATTCGTTGATCAGAGGAAACCACGACGTTTACTCTACCGAGCCCAAGGACACCGCTACTCCCGATCTTGTCGGTTCGATGGGACAGGGCTTTATCCAATATTTCGGTGGAGATAGCTTCTACGCGCAGCAGTTCAAGAACCCCGATGGCTACGAAGCAGGCTACTACCAAGGAACACTCGCAAACTATAAGGGCGTGGAAGAGACCGACGAGGTTGCCAACACATGGAGAACCCTGGAGGCAGACGGTGACAAGTGGCTGCTGATGAATCTGGACTGGGGCGCACACGACGATGTACTTGCTTGGGCAGGTGAGATCATTGAAGCGCATCCCGATCACCGTGTCATTATTTCCACCCATAACTATTTAGGTCGTAGCGGGGATCACACAGACAACCGTCTCTCAGGTGATGTTACCAGCAGTTATCTGCAAAAGGGCTTCAACAACGGCGACGGTATCTGGAATAAGCTCGTTTCCCGTTACAGCAACATTGAAATGGTTCTTAGCGGACACATTTCCTCAAGCTCCATTATTGTTAAGCAGAACGAGGGAGTATACGGCAATACTGTAACGCAGATGCTGATCGACGGTCAGGATCTCGACCGTTATTGGTACAACCCCGAAGCAGGAAAGATCACTGGTGTAGGCTTGGTCGCTATGCTCTACGTTTCCAAGGACGGAACCCACGTAGACACTGAATACTACTCAACCGTTACAGGTAAGTATCTGAGCAGTATGAGCCAGCGGACGGTGGATCTGAATGCTGAGTGCGACACACCCGATACCAAGTGGGACGGTAAATCTCAATTTGCTCCCGTGGGTAGCGGCACAGAGGAAGATCCCTATCTTATAAGTTGTGCGGAAAATCTTGCGTGGATGGCTAAAAAGTGCAACTACGTAGCAAGCACACTTGTAAATCCCTTTGCGGGTATGTACTTTGAGCAGGTGTGTGACATCGATATGAACGGCCATAAGCTTAGTCAGATCGGTTGCTATTACGACAGCACAAGCAAAATGGCAGTGTTTGGCGGAACCTATGACGGAAAGGGCTTCTCTATTTCCAACGGTACTATCGACAAGCACTCAAGCTCCGCGCAAAACCAAAAGTGGGGCGTAGGTATTTTCGGAAATACCTATGAAGCAACCATTAAAAATGTTGTGGCTGACAACCTGACAGTAAGCGGATTGACACGAGTTGGCGTTATTGTAGGCTACGCACGTGACACCTATATTACTAACTGCGTTTCTACCGATACCTGTGCTGTCATCGGAACAGGCACGCCCACAACTCTTGCTTCTACCTCATCCGTATTCAAGACCGAGCAATGGAACGTATTTTCTCAAAACCGCTTGGGCGGTATCGTCGGACATTTTTACGGCTCCAGCTATAAATTCCAGATCAATTACTGTAAGAGCGGTGCTACTATCCTTGCAAAGGGAAACAACGCTCTGGCGGGCGGTATCGTAGGATCCCTTGAAAACCAAATAAATATGTACTATAACGTATTCGACGGCAGGATCATCAACGACTTTACCGATGAAGGCTACAACCGTACCCTTGCGGGCGAAAACGTCAATGGCGGCATAGTCGGTTATATCGGCTCGGGCACCTATACGATGGCAGGAACCAACAGATATATAAGCTACAATGTCAACAAGGGAAGCTTTGAGCTGCTCGGCGTTGCGACCACCGACGTTGTTTACGGCGGTATCGTAGGCGCGGTAAAGGATATTACCCCCAGCAATTACCGAATCGAATATTCCTATAATCTCAGCAATGACATAGATCTGAACACTGATAAGTACACACAGACAAAAGCCGTTTATATCGGCGGTATTGTAGGAAGAGTTACCAATGATAAGGCATCTACCGCAAGAAGTCTGAAGCTTGCTAACTGCGGCTCTGTTTCCACAGGCATTTCGAACGGCGGCTTGAATGTAGACACCACAGCCTTTACCGTTGATAATCTTTACGTCTGCAACACCGTAGCCGAGGGAGGCACAGCGCCCGTTACGCACGTTCTGCCCAATGGAGTAACCACAGGTACCGTAGACGTTGCCACAAAGGAATTGAGCGCATTGCAGGCCACGACTGACAAGATGGAAAAGACCTACGCTGACGAGCGCAAGGCAGGCAGACGCACCGACGTGCTCAATACTATAGGCTATCAGACGGCAACGGCAGAGAACGACAACAGAGTTCGCCTTGTGTTCGGTCTTGATACCTTGGAGCTCTACAATTACGGCTATGAACTGACGCTTACCTACACCGAAAACGGCGAGATCGTCACAAAGAAAGCATCGCTTACCGACAGAGTAGTTTACACCGACGTACAGGGCAACGAAAAGAATTATAACGCAAAGACCGACTACGGTTACGAATATTTCGCAACGCTCGTCATTGATCCCACCGTGTCGGGTAAGGCGATAGAGGGCGAGGCTGTCTGCACAGTATCGGCGTACACGCTCACAGAGGACGGCTATAAGCTCTGCTACGGCGAAGATCTTATTACTCTTGTGTTCACCGACGGCGTTCTGACGAAGCCCGTGACGAATATCGACTAAAGGAGGTTCCCAAAAATGAAAAAGAAATATATAACGCCCAACGTCGAGGCGGTAACGGTAGCCAAGGAGGATGTCCTTAGCTTATCGAACGATACATCGTTAGCGACGTTCGACCACGGCCCCGTAGTCGGATTTGGCGATTTTGATTGACAAATAAACAAAAATATGCTCTCCCATCACGGGAGAGCGTATTTTTATATGTGCTTTTCGATCTCAGAGAGCAGATTTTTGAAATAATGCTCAAAACCCGCATCGTTGGGGTGCAGAATATCGGGCGAGAAATATTTCTCTTCTGCTGGAACAAGCGTCGAGCCGTCGATCACCGTTACGTTGGGCAGATGCTTCGCAACGCTTTCGATGTATTCACCGATAGCCGAAACCTTGCCTATATCGTTGATCGCGCCGTCGCGGCAAGCCTTTCTCCATATGGGCGTCAGGGCAAATATCTTGGCGTTCGGATAATTCTTCGACAAAGCCGTGTAGAAGTCGCGGCATTTTGTCTCAAAGCTCTCCTTGTTCCCCTTGGACCAATCGTTCGTACCGTAGGCTACCGTTATGTACTCGGGCTCGATGCCGTCGCGGCACTCGGCAAGGGCAGGGAAGAATATCTCGCCGCCGATACCCTTGTTCACAGCATCTACACCGAGCGCGTCGGTAAGACGGGATGCGTAGGAATTCTCGGGGTGCTTTGCGTCGTATCCGTGGGTTATCGAGTCACCGAACATTATCATTCGCTTTTCGCTCTTGATAGGCGTAAACGACGCGCCGTCACTAATACAAAGAGCGACTATCCTTGACGCTGCCGACCAAGGGAAATATATCTTTATCTGCTTTTCACCATCGGGAAGTGTCCATTTTCCCGCGAAAAGACCGCAGTTCTCACCTCTGCAATCGAGAGAGGCATACTTCTTTCCGTTCACAAAAACGCTGTGCTCAAAATATTTTCTCGATGAGCCCGACCACGTATCGACCTCTAAGTAAAGCTCCTTGCTGTCGGTTGCGAATTCAAGAACTACGCCTGCCGTAGCAAAGGTCTTTTTGTAAAAATCGGCGCTGTAGGTCTTGTAGAGCTCCTCCTGCTCCTTTGTAAAGCGGTAAAGACATACCTTGCCGTCAACCTCCTCTGCGCGGACAATGCCTCTTGCCGCAGAGCATATCTGTTGTAAGGTCAGTTTCATTTTTTCGTCTCCTTTTTGTCCTGTATCTTAATTTATATATTTATTTGTTGTCTTTATTGTCGTTCGGAAAGGTCAGATACGCTACGCGGTCGTTTCCGCCAAAATCCTTGTAGATCTCACACCGAAATCCCGCCTTAACGGCTATTTCCGATACCGCCTTTGCCTGGTTCCAGCCGATCTCAAGAAGCATCATACCGCTGCGGCGCAGATACTTTGCGTAAGAGCCGATTATTACGCGGTAGAAGATAAGCCCGTCCTCGCCGCCGTCAAGAGCCGCCTCGGGCTCATAGGACAGCTCCTCCTCAAGCAGGGAGAGCTGTTTTGTTTCAATGTACGGCGGATTTGAAAGTATGCAGTCAAAATCTCCGAGCTCGTCCATAAATTCGGGACAGAGAACGTCCTCTCTTGCAAAGCCTATGCGGTCGCCCACACCGTTCGTCTCGGCGTTCTCACGCGCTATCTTCAAGGTCGGCTCAAAAAGATCGACAGCCACAGCGTGGCAATCGGGACGCGCCGCAAGCGTGGATATAGCCACACATCCGCTGCCCGTGCAAAGGTCGATAAAACGCGCCTTTTCGGGGAGAAAGCGCACCGCAAGCTCAACAAGCTTTTCGGTGTCCTGGCGCGGTATGAGCGTGTCCTTCGTCACGCGATAGGTTTCGTTGCAGAACTCCCAATAGCCGAGAATGTATTGCAGAGGATAGTGAGCGCACCGCTTGATAACGGCGTCCTCCAATTCCTCGGAGGGGTAGTCCTCGTCTCGGCTTCTTTGCAGAAGCTCCGCCTTGTTTATGTTGCAAAATCTGCAGATGAGCATTGCAGCCTCTCCGCGATCGTTTTCAATTCCCGCCTCGGAAAGAGCGAGGCAGATCTCATTATAAGTCATATTTCCTCCGAAATCAATGGCAGTGGTCGGTAAAAAAGCCCGTAAGATCTATCTCAAATGAGCCGCTTTCGTTTTTCTTGAAGCCGATAGCCCGAAGCAAGGGCTCGTCGGCGTCCTCTCCGAGATAGAACGCTCTGTGAACACCGCAAAGATCAATAAAATTGAGAGCGCCTCTGCCCATAACGAAAAGCGCCTCGAAGTCCGACGCCTCCCGAGCCTTTGCGTCAGCGGGCTCGTCTCTGTCGGTGAGCTTGGCAATATCATATATAAGACCGCCCTCGGCTGTCACCTTGAACTGACAGATGCCGACAAGCTCGCCGTCAACGCTTGCGGCGTAGGCGAGAAGATCGGGGCAGTATTTTATTTTACAGCGTCGGCAGAGCTCTTCCTGCTCCGCCTTTGATTGAATAGGTAAGACCTTTAACATATGTACTTCCTTTCAAGTTTTCAAGGATGTTTTTGTGGTATTCAGGCTTCTCTTGAGGAGCCGAGATTAAATCTCAACCGTAGGGGCGAAATGTGTTCGCCCCTACCCACCACACGCCATTTACCACTTACTTGTAGGGGCGACCATTGGTCGTCCGTTCGTAATATCTCATTTTGTTCAATGCGGGCGAACACAGTTCACCCCTACGCAATCGGTAATTGATCGGCGTTTCCTTTAGGAACGCTGTTGCCGTTAGGCGACTGATGAGATGCTTATTACAGCGTCTCACTATTTCCTCTGAGATACTCAAGCTCATCCTCCGTAAGCTCCCGCCACTTGCCCGACGGAATATCCCCGAGGGTAAGAGAGCCGTAGGCTACCCTTGTGAGCCTCAGTATCTTCAGCTCCGCCGCCTCGCACATTTTTCTGATCTGTCTGTTTCTGCCCTCAAAGAGCTCCATACAAAGACAGGTAGCGTCACGGCTTTTGTCGTAAGATAGAACGTCGGTCACTACGGGACGTATTTTGTAGCCGTCTATCTCAAGCGGAGATCGAAGCAGAGCAAGCGCCGTTTCCGATACTCTCCCCCTGACCGTTACCTGATATATTTTCGGTATTTCGTGCTTAGGGTGAGTTAGCCTGTTGGCAAGCTCGCCGTCGTCGGTCAGCAGCAACAGCCCGTCCGAGTTCATATCGAGCCGCCCTATGGGATAGACTCGCACGCCAACGTCGCGCGTCAGCTCCGCGACCGTCCGCCGTCCCCTCTCGTCCGAGAGAGTCGTGACAAACCCCGTGGGCTTGTTGAGCATAACGCATATGCGTTTTTTGCGCTCGGGGCGGAGCAATCTGCCCTTGTACTCAACTCGGTCGGCATCGGGATCTATCCGCATACCGAGCTGTGCGACAGAGCCGTTTACCTTGACCTTGCCCTCGGCTATCTCCCGCTCTGCGGCGCGCCGCGAGAGCACCCCGCAGTCGGTAAAATATTTTTGCAGTTTAATTTTTTCCATGTATATCCTCTGTGGAGAAGAATGTGAATATACGCTCGAAAAATCCCTTTTTCGGACGCGTTTTGCCCGACGAGCTTTCGGAAAAGGCAAGCACAGACGTGCAGTATGCCCCATCCACACTTAGCGTTACCGAGCCGAAAAGGTCTCCCTTTTTCGTGTCTCCCACCGCAAAGCGAAAGGGTGCCTCCACCCGTATTTCAACGTCCGAGGCTCCTTTTCTCACTGTAAGCGCAAGAGGCTCGGTGTTGGTGAGAATTACACTTTCGGACTCACCGTCGGACAGCGGCAAGGCGTAAGAGAACGCTCCCGCAGTGTAAAATATCCGCCGCTCGTAGTTTTCAAAGCCGTAGTCGAGAAGAGCCGTGTGGTCGCGCCAATCGTCGGGCGCGTTGAGCGTTACGGCAATAAGCGTAAGCCCGTCGCGCCGCGCGGCGCTGACAAGACATCTTCCCGTTTTTTTCGTAAATCCCGTTTTCATGCCGATAGCGCCGTCGTAGCTTTTGAGCATCTTGTTGTGATTAACAAGCAGTCGCTTATCCGCCACACCGTCGTGGGGGATCGTAGTCTTTTGCGCAGAGACGATCTCCGATATAAGCTCCGATCTCAGCGCCTCGGCTGAAATGACGGCAAGCTCACGCGCGGTCGTGTAATGCTCCTCATCGTAAAGCCCGTGTGGATTTGTAAAATGAGTGCTTTTGAGTCCGAGCTCGGCGGCATACGCGTTCATCTCCTCAGCAAACGCGGAGATACTTCCCGAAAGAGATACGGCAATAGCGACAGCCGCATCGTTCGCAGAGGAGAGGAGCAGAGCGTAAAGAAGCTCCTCAAGCGTAAGCACCTCGCCCTCGATAAGATAGACCGACGAGCCCTCAACGCCGACAGCCTCGGCGGGGATAGATATTCGTCTGTCGGGCTCTCCGAGGCGCAGAGCCGTGAGAGCCGTCATCAGCTTCGTGGTGCTTGCCATACCCATGGGCGCGTCGGCGTTCTTTTCGCAAAATACCTCTCCGCTGTCGGCATCAATAAGTATGGCGCTCTCGGCGGAAACAGAGGCAGAGACGGCAATAGCCGCCGATCCCTCAGGCTGACCTGCTCCGCAGACACTTAAAGTAAAGCAAAGACAGATCGATATGGCTGTCAGTAACGTAAATATTCTTTTCACAAAGTCACCTCGCACTATTTTCGTGTATTCCCTATATTATATGGGACTGCGGCGCGAAAAAATGAATGAGGCGCTCCTTTGCTTATCAGAAGTTTTCGTCAAGCTCCTTTTTGGAGTCGGGGGTGAAAAGATCCTTTATCCTTGCAATAATGTCGGGCGTTCTTTCCACAAGATCTGCGATCTGGTCGATGGGATCGGGACTGCCCTTTTGAGTAACGTTGATAAAGTCGACAGCTCCGGTGGGATCGACTATAAGAAAGCCAACGGGAGATACCGCAAGACCTGTTCCGCCGCCACCGCCAAAGTTCTGGGGGAGAGGACGGCTCTCATTCTTTGTGTTGTAATCCACACCGCCCGAAGCCACGCCGACCGTGACCTTGGATACGGGGATTATGGTGATGTCGCCCGCAGCTACGATGGGATCGCCTATTACGGTGTTCGCATCGACCATCGAGCGGATGTTGTCCATAGAGGAACGGATGATCTCGGGTATTTTGTGTTCGTTTGCCATTGTTGAAATTCCTTTCAATAATCAGATTTTTGTGATTTATATTTTTTATTTATTGTTTGCTTTCTTATTTTTCGTCTCTTCGGCGTCTGTCCCGTCCTTCTCCTCGGAGGGAGTCAGGCTGCCTATAAGCTTTCCGATATGCTCTATCGTGTTTTGCGCTCCGCCCTTTCTTCCCACGTATTTTCCGATAGCTCCGATGGCGGCTCGCAGACCGACGTCGGCAATATGCCACGTCCGCAGTGAGAAGGAGACCTCAACGTCTATGTCGGGTGTGGTCGACGTAAAATCGGCGCTGATGTCAAATTCACGTTTCTTCGGAAGATCGAAGTTCTTCACCTCGGAAAGTATGGGTAAGAGCACGTTTATTATCTGCGACGCCGCGCCGTAGGTAACTGCCGTAACTGCGGGATCCTCGGTGGCGATCCTTACCCTGAGCCGCGCCACCTTTATTCTGAGATGATGCGTAAATCGCTTTACCACGATCGCCGTGACCTCGGTGAATACCGATAGAATATCTATTATCTCACGGGCGATCATCCCTACGGGGATGTCCTTCAGCTTGACCTTTTTCTGCTCCTTTGGCTTTTGCTCGGGCTCGGGCTTTTTCTTTTGCGCCGCCTCGCGCCTTGCGCGCCGTTTTTCCGCCTTTCTGCGTGCCGCCTTGCGTATCTGTCTCGCTTCAAAGCGTGACATAGACTTGCGATAGCGCTTTTTTCGTTTTTTCAGCGGAAAGAGCTTTATTTTTATGAACAGAACTCGGAAGTAAAGGAAAAATTCTCCTCTGTAACCGATAGTCAGCGTTCCACGGAGAGAAAGCACAAAAAGTATCACGGCGGCAATTACCGCAACGGCGATACCCGCCGCGATCAAAAATTCGGTCATATTCTCTCCTTTCGTTTGTTTTCGTTTTTATTATGGTGACGGTTGTATAATTTTATTCACTCACGCCGTCGGGCGAGGCTTCGCCGTCCTTCTCAGAGACAGAATCGGAGTCAGCCTCAGCGTCGGCATCCTCCAAGGATACCTGGCCGCCATCCGTGTCCCCGTCGTCGCTCTCGATAACGGGAGTCTCCTCCTTAGGCGGTACGATAGTTTCGGTAGCGGGGAGCTCTGACAGCGAATTTATGCCGAATACCCGCAAAAACTTCTCGGTCGTAACGTAAAGCATAGGTCTGCCGGGCGCGTCAAGCCTGCCGCAAGCCTCGATAAGCCCCTTGTCTATAAGGGAATTGAATGCGTAGGAGCTGTCGACACCGCGCACCTGATCGACAAACGAACGCGTCGCGGGCTGATTGTAAGCGATGATCGCAAGGACCTCCATCGACGACGCCGACAAGTTGCCGCCGCGTCGGATGCCGAGCGCCTCGCGTATGTGGGGAGCATATTGCTCCTTGGTGCAGAATTGGCAGGTCTCCTCGAATATGAGAAGATTTATTCCGCGCTTGGATTTCTCCGAGTTGAACGCCTCGCTCATGTGCTCAACGATTTTTTTGGTGTTGCGCACGTCAAGCCCGAGGACCTCGGCGAGCTTCGTATATTTTACGGGATAGCCCGCGGCGTAAAGTATCGCCTCGATAGCCCCCTCGATATTTTTTATTCCGTCTATTTCGTTTTGAACCTTGTTTTCTTCCATATTATTCCTCCTCAGTCTCATCCGTATCCTTTGTGAAGTATTCGCTTTCTTCAACCGTCGAGTCGTCGGTGTTGAGGATAAATCTTGTGTTTGCGTCAAGCAGAGCGTTCTCCTCGTCTATCTCGTCGGCAACGAGCAGCTTGCGCACCTTGATAAGCTCCAAAACTCCGAGAAAGGACGCAATGGCATCGGGGAGCGTCGCCTCGCCGACTATAAGCTCCTCAAGCGTCGCCGCGCCTCGCTTCTCCACAGCCCTGAGGATAGATACTATCTTTATCTCAACAGGGATTATCGGCTTGCTGATCATAGGCGTAAAGGTCGTGTTCGCCGCTCTTTCCAATGCATTGTTGTAGGCGATTATCCTGCGCACCGCGGTGCAGAGAGAGGTCACGTCCTGATCGTGTACGTAAGACTTGTCCACACTTATCTCGTCGGTATCCTTGACCATACGTCCGCTATAGTAGGCGTACATTGGCGCAAGCTTTCCGACAGCCTCCTTAGCCTGCTGAAAGCGTAGCAAAGCATCGGTGAGCTCGGCTCTCGGATCGCTCTTTTCATCCTCGGGACGGGGAAGGAGCATCTTGCTCTTGACGAGCATAAGATAGCTTGCCATAACGAGAAACTCAGAGGCTACCTCCATATCCAGCTCCTGCGCCTTTGTGATGTACTCAATGTACTGATCGCAGATTAGAGATATAGGAATATCCGATATATTCACTTTGTTTTTCTGAATAAGCGTCAAGAGCAGATCGAGAGGGCCCTCGAACTGATCGAGACGGTAGGTAACAGCCTCCATAAAAACCTCGGTAAGATATTATACTATAAACTGAAGAAGCATCAGAAACAGAGAGGGTATCCACATAAGCCAACCGATTATAATATCGGTGAGCTTGCTGATGATGGGCGAGAGCACCCCAAAAAAGAGCAACGCCATCAGGACTATCGAGATGATACGCTCATATTTCATATACTTGTATGCCCACGTAGGGGGAAGAAACGCCGAAACTATGCGCGAGCCGTCAAGCGGCGGTATAGGCAAAATGTTGAATACCGCAAGAGTTACATTGAGAGAAACTCCGTAGTAAAGGAATATAAGAAAATGCTCGCAAAGCATAAATACAGTCTCGTTTGTAAAGCCTATCTTTTTCGCATATACGTTCAGCGCAAGCAGAGCGATACCGTAAAGCACCGAAAAGACCACAGCCGCTAAAATATTGGAAACAGGGCCCGCAAGCGACGCCAGCGCCATGTCTCGGCGGGGCTTTTTGAAGTAGCGTGAGTTTATCGGAACGGGATGCGCCCAACCGAAGCCGAAAAGCACCATGCAGATAAATCCGATGGGATCAAGATGCTTTAAGGGATTGAGCGTCAGCCTTCCGAGACTGCGCGCCGTGGGATCTCCGAGCTTGTAGGCGACGTACCCGTGCGCCGTCTCGTGGAGCGAGAGTGCGAAAAGGATAATGGGTAGGGAGAGAAGCATATGAATAAGATACGTACGCCAGTCTCCGCCTCCCGTAATAAGATAATCAAGCATTAAAATTTTCTCCGTTAATATATTTTACAGAGCAGATATATCAGAGAACGTCGTTTCTTGTCAGATCCTCATAGGTCTCGCGGCGAACGGCAACGCGCGCCTCTCCGTCCTTTACAAGTATAACGGGCGGGCGGGGAATACGGTTGTAGTTCGATGCCATGGAGTAGTTGTAAGCGCCCGTGACGAGTACGGCAAGTATATCGCCTCGCTCTGCCGCCTGAAGCTCCATATTCTCTCCGATAAGGTCGCCCGACTCACAGCAGCGTCCCGCAACCGTCACACGCTTAGATTTGGGCTCAGACGCTTTGTTTGCGATAAGCGCCGTGTACTGCGACTGATAAAGAGCATAACGGGGATTGTCGGGCATACCGCCGTCTATCGATACGTAGGTGCGGAAGTCGGGTATCGTTTTGACCGAGCCGACAGTGTAGAGCGTAGCGCCCGCCGCCGCAACGAGAGAGCGCCCGGGCTCTAAGATAACTCGGGGCATCCTTATGCCGTTTTTCTTACAAAAGCCCGTCACTACCGCCGCAATGTCGCGGATCGACGCGGCATAGTCGATCTCCCTGTCGTATTCGGTGTAGCGAACGCCAAGTCCTCCGCCGAGATTGAGCTCGCGTATCTCATAGACGCATTCACGCTTGATGTCGGCAATAAAGCGCACCATAATGTCAGCCGCGTCCGAGAAGGGCTCAATGTCGAATATCTGCGAGCCGACGTGACAGTGAAGTCCCGCAAGGTCGATACCCTCTGCGGCAATAGCCTTCTTTACTATCTCCATAGCCTGCCCCGTCTCGATAGCCGTACCGAATTTCGAGTCAACGCTTCCCGTGCTTATAGCCTTGTGCGTGTGGGGATCTATACCGGGGGTAATACGCAGAAGTATCCTCTGAGTGATACCGCGCCGCTGAGCCTCTGCCGATACCGCACAGAGCTCGTCGAAATTGTCGACGACAAACGTGCCGACACCTATATCCATCGCGTCGCATATGTCTCTGTCGGTCTTGTTGTTGCCGTGGAAATATATGCGTTCAGCGGGGAAGCCCGCGCGCTTTGCAGTGTAGAGCTCACCGCCCGATACGCAGTCGATGCCCATGCCCTCCTCGGCGGCTATCTTGTAGATGCCCGTAAAGCAGAGCGCCTTTGAAGCGTACAGGGGCAAAGCGTCGGCTCCGAAATATTTTATAGCCGCATTTCTGTACGCGCGGCAATTTGCTCTTATTACGTTTTCGTCTATGATGTAGGTGGGAGTGCCGAATTCTTTCGCAAGCTCGACCGCGTCCATACCGCCTATCGTAAGATGTCCTTTTTCATTTACGTTGAAGTGATCGTGAAGTATCATTTTTTGAAATTCCTTTATGCGTTGATAATTGGGGGGAGTGTTGAGATAAGCTCACCGAGGTGCTCGGTAATATCCGATCTCACAACCTCTGCCCGTCCGTCATTATAGCTGTATATGTTGATAGATGCGTTATGATAGAAGGGGATCTTTTCCGTCTCATTTTCGGAATATCCTCTTGCATAGGCATCGAATGCTCTTACTACCGTAGCGTGAGTGGCAAGAAGGATACAGCCTCCGTCGTGCTTCTTCGCAAGCTCCAGCACATGGGGAACTATCCGACGGTAGACCTCGGCAGTTGACTCCCCACCTACGGGACGTGCCGACGAGTAGTCGTTCCGCCATACTCCAAAGGCTTCGGGATAGCGCTCGGCAATTTCGGTAAAGGACAATGCCTCCCACTCGCCCGCGTATATCTCGCGAAGCCCTGTGTCCTTGATAACGGGAAGTTCGAACGCCTCCGCAATAGGACAAGCGGTGTTGTAGGCGCGGAGCAGATCGCTCGCGTAGATGGCGTCTATCTTCTCACGCGCAAGCAGATATTTTGCCGCAAGAGATGCCTGTGTTTTTCCAAAATCCGAAAGGTCAAAATCCGAGTGACCTGCAAAAATATGCTTTTCATTTGCCTCGCTCTGACCGTGGCGGATAAAAATTATTCGTGTCATTTCCGTGTTATACTCCCGCATATTTCAAAAGCGTGCGCCAAAGCTCGTCCTTTCCCTCTTTTTTCAGAGAAGAAAAGGGAATTACGGGTACTCCGTCTATAAGGGGATGAGCGGCTATCGCTTCAAGATTGTTCTTTCTTTCGGTCGCATTCAGCTTGTCCACCTTTGTTGCAACAACAATGTAGGGTAGCTCAGACTGGGAGAGAAAATCAAGCATCATTTCATCGTCCGCCGTAGGACCTACGCGGCTGTCTATGAGCTGTACTACAAGACAGAGGCGGTCGATGTTTTTGTTCTGAGTGAAATATCCGTCGGTCAGCGCCGACCATTTCTTTTTGTCCTCGGGTGCGCGCTTCGCAAAGCCGTAGCCGGGGAGGTCGACGAGATAGAGCTTTTTGTCTATATCGTAAAAGTTGATGGTTATCGTCTTACCGGGAGCCGAGCTGACGCGCGCCAGGCTCTTTCTGCCGAGAACGGTGTTTATAAGAGAGCTCTTTCCCACGTTCGAGCGCCCCGAAAAGGCTATCTGCGGCAACGGATCGGCGGGAAATTGCTTCGGAAGCCCCGCGCTCATTTTTAGGGAAACGTTTTGAGTATTTATTGCCATATCTTCCTCCGATAGGATGTTTGTATTATCTGCTTATCGATGCGGGAATGCCGCTACTGCGCGCGCTTGGTATGATCTCGGGATATTCCTCAGGCTTTGCCTCGGGAATATGTACCTTTTTATCCGCCTTTCCCACAAGAGCCACAGACAGCACGTCGGATATGCGCTTGCAGGGGATAAATTTAAGATTTTCCCTTACAACGGGATCGATGTCCTCAAGGTTTTGCATATTTTCCTCGGGGATGAGCACCGTCTGCACTCCCGCCGAATATGCTGCCATAGTCTTTTCCTTCAGACCGCCTATAGGGAGCACCTTTCCGCGCAAGGAGATCTCTCCCGTCATAGCAATGTCACGCCTTACGGGAATTCCCGTGAGGGCGCTGACAAGGGCTGTGACCATAGTCACACCCGCAGATGGACCGTCCTTTGGAACCGCGCCCTCGGGGAAGTGGATGTGTATGTCCTTTTTCTGATAAAAGTCTGAGGGGATGCCGTACTCGGAGGCAATAGAGCGGACGTAGCTTACCGCTATGTGCGCCGACTCCTTCATTACGTCTCCGAGAGAGCCAGTGAGCTCAAGCTTGCCCGTTCCGTCAAGAACAGCTACCTCAACACGGAGCATATCGCCTCCCGCCTCGGTGTAGGCAAGTCCGTTTACAATACCTACCTCGTCAAGATCCGAGATGTGCTCGGGGCGGAGCTTGCGAACGCCCAAGAATTCCGCAATATTCTTCTCGGTCACGGTTATCTTTTTCTGATCCGCATTTTCCACAAAGCGCTTTGCCGTCTTTCTGCAAAGCTCGCCAAGGCTTCTCTCAAGGTTTCTGACACCCGCCTCGCGTGTGTAAAAATCGGCTATCTCGGCTATCGCGCCGTCAGTGACCGAAAGCATACGCTTTGAGAGTCCGTGGCGCTTCATCTGCTTGGGAAGCAGGTGATTTTTCGCTATTGATATTTTCTCGTTCTTGGTGTAGGATTTGAGCTCGATGACCTCCATTCTGTCGAGCAGAGGACGGGGAATGGTGTCGAGCGTGTTCGCCGTCGCTATAAAGAGACAGTCCGAAAGATCGTAGGGAAGCTCTACAAAGTGGTCTCTGAAATACTTGTTCTGCTCGGGATCGAGCACCTCGAGAAGCGCCGACGCAGGATCTCCGTGGGCGTCTCGCGTTACCTTATCTATCTCATCGAGAAGAATTAGCGGATTTTTCGACTTTGCCGTTATCAGTGCGTTGATTATACGTCCGGGCATAGCGCCGATGTAGGTCTTTCTGTGACCTCTGATGTCAGCCTCGTCGCGCACACCGCCGAGAGATACACGAACGTATTTGCGCTTCATCGCCTCGGCAATAGACGCTCCGACAGAGGTCTTGCCCACACCGGGAGGGCCTACGAGACAGAGTATCTGGTTTCCAAGCTCGGGATTGAGCTGCTTTACCGCGAGAAATTCAATGATCCTCTCCTTGACCTTTTCAAGTCCGTCATGGTCGCGGTCGAGTATTCGTCTTGCCGCGATTATGTCTATTCTGTCCTTCGTTTTGTAAGACCACGGTATCTCAAGACAAGTGTCAAGATAGGTCCTCGTCACCGTCGCCTCCGCCGAGCCGAACGGAGTCTTTGCCATGCGGTCGTTTTCCTTCAAGAGCTTTTCTCTTACCTCGCTTGGGAGCTTTGCCGACATTATCTTCTGATAATATTCTTCGGTCTCACCGACGTCTCCGAGCTCCTCCTGTATAACTCTTGCCTGCTCGCGCAGATAATATTCCTTTTGGTTCTGGTTTAGCCCCGCGCGTACTCTTTTGTGTATCTCCATCTCGTATTCGAGCAGAGAAGCCTCCTCTCTCAGAAGAGCTATGAGCAGCTCGATGCGCTTTATGGGATCGAAGCATTCGAGTATGAGCTGCTTGTCCGAATATTTTACAAGGATGTTGGACGCGATAAAATCGGCAAGCAGAGCGGGAGTCTTTATCGTACGGGCGGTCATCGTTATATCATCGCTGACAGAGGGCAGATATTCGGTAAGCTGAGCCGTAGCCGTCAGTATCGCGCGGCAGTACGCCTCGTTGAGAACTGCATCCTCGTCGGTCATGCTGAGCGTCTTGCAGATGACCTCGGCGCAAAGATAGTCGGCAAAGCGGCGGAAATCGTTTACCGTCGCTCTCGCGTAGCCCTCGGTTATAACTCGCATATTTCCCTCGGGGGTTTTTATCGATTGCTTTATTCTCGATACCGTTCCTACGCGGAAAAGGTTTTCGGGATAGCGTATCTTTTCGTCCTCGCTCTCGCGAACCGAGCAGATGAGTACGGGCTGATCCGTCTCAAACGCCGACTCCGCCGCCTTGATGCAGGACTCGTCCGACAGCTCAAAGCTGAGCGAGACGCCGGGGAAGGCGACCGTTCCGCGTATGGCGATAACGGGGAGAGTATATTTTTCTATTTTTTCTATGTATTTTGGCATTGTATATATCCTTTCGTAAGGGTAAACGGTTTTGCGGTATAAGCGAAAACATACTTATACAATTATATATTATATCATATAACTTCCCCGATTTCCACAGTTTTTTAAAATTGTTTTCATTTTATTCAATAATTTTGCATTATGCATTGTGCATTGTGCATTTTAATCAAATTCGGGGCTGTCTCAAACGCTACTGCTTTCGCGTAAGAAACAGCCCCGAGGGGTTAAAAAAGGCACAACTGATCGCCGCTCGTGCGCGTTGGTATCATAAGCTTGATACTCCGCAAGGCGTAGCCTACCGTTGTGCGTGTGCTGTGGAGTTGGTGCCGCCGACAGCTATATTATTATACCTCGAAAGTCGAAAAAAGTAAATATTCAAAATAGACGATTTTTCCCATCAATTTTCGTGAAAAAAGATACACCTTAGAAAAAAGTCGCCGCTTAAGCCTCAATTTTGGTAAAAAAGACAAGTAAGAAGCATTTTTGTCGTAGGTTTTGTCGTAGTATCGTGCGTATTTCGATACCTTTTGAGATCAAAAAAATTTTTTTCGGAGACGAAGAAAACAAAAGCCGCAAAATTTTTTTCAAAAAGGGTATTGACAAGTGAACGAAGTTGTGGTAAAATATGCGAGGAAAAAGAAGCAGAACACTCCGTTCTCACCCTGCCGCAGAGCGAGCATGGGTTGATATATTGCGCCCGAAGGAATTTCTCGGGTGTCTTGTGTCGTGCGGAGGGCTTCTTCGCACAATTTTTTTGTCCTTGGGCAAATTTGGAGGTGTATTTAATATTAGCGCAAAGGATTTATTGATCAATGAGGAGATCAGGGCTAAAGAGGTGAGAGTCGTAGGTGAGGATGGAGAGCCCATCGGTATTATGACTCCCGAGGCAGCATTAAAGATCGCCTATGATCAGGGCTACGACTTAGTTCTTATGGCTCCGCAGGCACAGCCGCCCGTATGCCGTATCATGGACTACGGAAAGTATCGTTTTGAGAGAGACAAAAAGGAAAAGGAAGCCAAGAAGAAGCAGCAGGTCATCGAGCTTAAGGAAATTCAGCTCTCCTGCAGAATAGACACTCACGATTTCGAGACAAAGGCGCGCCACGCGATCAAGTTCCTCGAAAGCGGAAACAAGGTCAGAGTCGTTATGCGCTTTAAGGGACGTGAGATGAGTCACGTCGGCATCGGTCAGGAGATAATGAAGAAATTTCAGGACACCTGCAGCGAGGCGGGCAGCGTAGATAAGGCTCCCGTGCTTGACGGAAGAATAATGAGTATGGTCATTTCTCCCGTAAAGCTCAAGTAATTTTTAACGTTCATAAAAGCGGTCTTACCGCGATCTTATGATAATCGGCTATATGCCGCAAGTCAGAAATAAAAAAACAAAAAGGAGATTATAAAAATGGGAAAGGTTAAGACACATAAAGCATCTGCTAAGAGATTTTCTGTTACAGGTTCGGGCAAGGTAAAGATGGGACACTGCCATCACAGACATAACACAGGTCTTAAGACAGCTAAGAGAAAGAGACATCTGCGCTCAAGCGCAATTCTCAGCGAGGCTATGACCGCTAACATCAGAACACTTATCCAGAAGTAATAGAGAATTTAAGAGGAGGAAATAGAAAATGGCAAGAATTAAGGGCGCTATGATGACGCGCAAGAGAAGAAATAAAGTTTTGAAGGCAGCAAAGGGCTATTGGGGCGCAAAGTCCAAGCACTTTAAGATGGCTAAGCAAGCCGTACTCAAGAGCGGAAACTACGCTTTTGCAGGCAGAAAGATGAAGAAGAGAGATTTCCGCAGCCTGTGGATCACTCGTATTTCTGCTCAGGCTAAGGTAAACGGAATGAACTATTCCACATTTATGCACGGCTTGAAGAAGGCAGGCATCGACCTCAACAGAAAGATGCTCTCTGAGCTTGCAGTATATGACAAGGAAGCATTTGCAGCTCTCGCAGAGAAGGCAAAGGCAGCTCTTTAATTATCAGAGCTATAAAACCCGCTAAAACAGCGGGTTTTATTTATACCGAAACAAGGGCTGAAAACGCCTTCGGAGGTATTTATGGAAGTAATAACATCTAGACAAAATCCGAAAGTTAAGGCGCTTCTTGCGCTTTCCGACAAGAAAGGAAGAGAGAAGCAAGGGCTGTTCAGATTTGACGGAATCAAGCTTTTTGACGATGCTTTGGGACAATGCGAGACTGTATGTATAATTTTGAGACATCCGCTATCGGAGGCGGTACAGAGACGTGTCGATTCGGCGCTGTCGTCGGGTGCCGTTACCGAGAAGGAGCTCATTTACGTATCGGAAGGCGTTTTTGAAAAGCTGACCGAGGAGAGCTCTCCCGAGGGAATAATAACAGTGGCGCGATTTCTTACGGAGCTTCACCGCCGCTCCGAGTCTGCCGAGGTGACGGCAAGGGAGCTATCTGGAAAGAGGATACTTTTGGCTGAGTCGTTGCGCGACACGGGAAACGTGGGAACGGTAATGAGGAGCTGCGCGGCTCTCGGCATCGACACGCTCGTTATGAGCTCGGACTGCGCCGACCTTTACAATCCGAAAACCGTGCGAAGCTCGATGGGGGCTCTTTTCCGTCTGCCGACTCTTTCGGTAAAAAAAGAGGATATGCCCGAGCTTGTAGGAGCTCTTCGCGCCGAGGGCAGACGGGTATATGCCGCGGCTTTGCGTGACGACGCTTGTCGGATAGGTGAATTTACGCTCAGAGACGGCGATTGCTTTATTATCGGAAACGAGGGGCACGGGTTATCTGAGGAGCTTATCGAGGCTTGCGACAGCGCGGCTATTATTCCTATGCGCGAGGGCAACGAGTCGCTCAACGCGGCAGCGGCGGCAACGATATGCATATGGGAGACGGTCAGGGCGTCGAGAAACGACACATCTTCGGAGAAGGTATGAAGGACGAAAATATACTTTATTGGGTATGGCTTGCAGAGAGATGCGGCCCCGCGTCGCGGGAGCTTGGCAGGCTTTGCGAAAAATACGACGATCCGTTTGATATTTACAGACTTGAGGAAGAGGAGATCGAGCGCATCGACGGCATAGGTCAGACGCTTAAAATGAAGCTTTTGGACCGTTCGCTTGAGCGCGCGTACGAGACTCTCAGGTATTGTAAGCAAAAGAACATAGATATTATAAGCTACAGAGACAAGCGCTATCCGTCGCGTCTGCGCTCTCTTTGCGATCCGCCCGCGGTGCTGTACGTTCTCGGAAAGCTTCCGAATATGGACGATAGACTTTGCATAGGTATGGTCGGAACACGCAAGATGAGCGAATACGGAAGAGACACTTCGTATAAAATATCCTATGAGCTTGCCTCTGCCAACGCGGTGGTAGTCAGCGGAATGGCGCTCGGCGTTGACGGCGTGTCGGCTTGCGGAGCACTCTCTGCGGGCGGGACTACCGTGGCGGTGCTTGGATGCGGTCTATCGGTCGTATATCCAAAGGAGCACGAGCGGCTGATGGGTGAGATAATAAAGCACGGCGCGGTCATTACGGAATATCCTCCGTTCGAGCCGCCTCACGGATATAACTTCCCTAAGCGCAACAGAATAATAAGCGGACTTTGTCAGGGCGTGCTCATCGTTGAGGGCTCGTCCTCAAGCGGCGCGCTTATTACAGCCAAGCGCGCCATAGATCAGGGCAGAGAGCTTTTCGCTCTTCCCGGTAAGATAAACGAAAGTAATTCCGAGGGACCGAACGAGCTTATAAAGAGCGGAGCTCTTGTCGCGCTTTCGGCTGACGATATTATATCCCATTATGATTTTCTGTATCACGATTGCATAAACTACAAGGGACTCAGCAAGGCGAAGAGCGGCGGTATGACCGTTGAGCGAGCGATAGCGAAATACGGAGTTGCGGACATATACAGCCGCAAAAACAGCTACCGTACGGACAAGTCATCCGAAAAGGGTGACGGCAGAGAGGCTGTGGCGGTGCCTGAGAGCGGCGAGGCTGTCTCCAAGATCAAAAGGCAGACAAGAGCCAAGCAAGGGGAGAGAACTGCGCCCGAGAAGGTCGTCGCTGCCGCAAGCGTTGAGGTCGTGGCAAGCTCAGACAGACCTGACTGTTCGGCGGAGATTCTTGCGTCGCTTGATGACGTGAGTAGGAGAGTTTTTGAGGCTTTGCCGATGGACAGAGCAGTATCTCCCGACGCAATTGCCGTTGACGGCATTGGGATAGGCGATATTATAATGGCGTTGACTATGCTGGAGATAAGCGGTCTTGCCGAGTCGCTTCCCGGTGGAATGTATATACGGAAGTAGTAGTTTTCTTTTCGCCAACGGCGAAAATGCTCTGTGATGATACGCTGAGTGTTTGTAACGGCAAAAATGTAAAGCTTTAAATGAAACAAGATGGTATGGACCGTCGAGGACGCCGGTCCATACGGGTAGGTAAGAAATTTATCGTATAGCGAGTTTATCGTTACGGTAGATTTGGACCGTTAATTTGCCGCGCAAATATGGACGCACGGTCCCTACGATTGGGTGATAAAGCATCGTGTGGTGGGTTCGGACGACCTCAAGATTGTGAAGCAATCCCTAGCGGCTTGCCGTGTGGTCTCCCTTACTATGGGATGCTGTCCCCGTTTTTGACGCAACGTAGCGGACAACAAAAGTAACAAATATTTACAACAGCACAATATGAGTAAATAAGAAAATCCAAAGAAAGGAAAAGATTTTCCAATGGCAAATCTTGTAATAGTGGAGTCGCCTTCAAAGGCGTCCACGATAAAGGGCTATCTCGGCTCGAACTATAAGGTCATCGCGTCCAAGGGACACGTTCGCGACCTTCCCAAGAGCACTCTTGGAGTTGACATTGACAATAATTTTGAGGCGCATTACATCAATATAAGAGGTAAGGGCGATCTTATAAAAGAAATAAAAAAGGAAGCAAAGGCCGCAAACAAGATATTCCTTGCGACCGACCCTGACCGAGAGGGAGAGGCTATATCATGGCATCTGTCTGTCGCTCTCGGAATTCCCGTTGAAAAAACGATGCGCGTTACCTTTAATGAGATAACCAAGACCGCTGTCAAGACGGCTATAAAAAATCCCCGTCAGATAGACATGAGTCTCGTTAATGCTCAGCAGGCAAGGCGCATACTTGACAGAATTGTGGGCTACAAGCTCTCTCCCTTCCTTTGGAAGAACGTGCGCAGCGGTCTTTCCGCAGGACGCGTGCAATCTGTCGCTACGCGCATAATCGTTGAGCGTGAGGAGGAGATAAGGAGCTTTGAGCCCGTTGAATATTGGACTATCGAGGCTCTTCTTTCCGCCACTGACGGACGTGAGTTTTCGGTTCGCTTTGTCGGTGACAAAAACGGCAAGATAAAGCTCGGCTGTGAGGCTGACGCAAAGCGTGTGCTTGACGCCGTTGAGGGCAAGGACTTCACTGTAAGCTCGGTAAAGCGCTCGAAAAAGAAGAAGCTCCCCGCGCCTCCCTTTACTACGTCGACTATGCAGCAGGAGGCATTGAGAAAGCTCGGATTCCAGTCTCAGAAGATAATGAAGATCGCTCAGGAGCTTTACGAGGGTGTGAATATAGGCGCTGAGAACGGCGGCGTTCAAGGTCTTATCACCTATATGCGTACCGACTCTCAGAGAGTTTCATCTGACGCGCAGACCGAGGCGAGAGCCTATATCGAAAGCAAGTACGGCGCGGATTACAACACCGCAAAGCCGAGAGTGTACAAGAGCGGCGCATCGTCTCAGGATGCTCACGAGGCTATACGTCCCTCGCGTATCGATATAGAGCCTGCGAAGATAAAGAAATACCTTACACCCGATCAGTTCAAGCTCTACAAGCTCATCTGGGAGAGATTTATTGCGTCTCAGATGGAGTCGGCTACTCTTGCCACCGTTACCGCAGACGTTGAAGCGGCGGGCTACGTTTTCCGCACGAGCGGTTACACGGTGGAATTTCAGGGCTATATGGCGGTCTATGAGGAGAGCGAGGACGACACAAAGCTCAGCGCCGACGAGGTAAGAGAAGAGAAAAATCTTCGTATTCCCGAGCTTTCCGAGGGAGAGAGGGTAAAGGCGCTTTCGGTTGATCCATCTAAGCATTTCACCGAGCCGCCTCCAAGATACAACGACGCGTCTCTTATCAAATTCCTTGAAGAGATGGGAATCGGACGCCCGAGTACCTTTGCGACGATCATTACCACTATAATCGCCCGTAACTACGTTAAGCGTGACGGAAAGGCTCTCGTTCCCACTCCCACGGGCGAGCTTACCAACAAGATAATGCTTGAGAGCTTCCCCGACATTGTAAACTACAAGTTTACTGCCGACATGGAGACCGATCTTGACGAGATTGAAAACGGAGATATGACGATGGACAGAGTTCTTTCCGAATTCTGGGAGAGCTTTGCCAAGGAGCTTGAAGAAGCTAACAAGAAGATGGAGACGCGGGAGCTTGAGATACCCGTTGAGGAGACCGACATCATTTGCGACAAGTGTGGCAGTCGAATGGTAGTAAAGAACGGCAGATACGGCAAGTTTGCGGCTTGTCCCAACTACCCCAAGTGCAGAAACACGAAGCCTTTGACCGCTCCGAAGGAGGAGGGCGAGGAGGAAAAGAAGCTGATAATTGCTGATTTCAAGTGCGAGAAGTGCGGCTCGGATATGGTACAGAGAGTCGGACGTTACGGTACGTTCTTTGCTTGCGTCCGTTATCCCGAATGTGATTTTTCAAAGCAAAAAACGCGTGACACGGGCGTGCCCTGTCCCAAGTGCGGCTCGAAGATCATTATGAAAACGGGCAAGAAGCGTACTGTATTTTATAGCTGTGAGAAGTATCCCGAGTGCGATTTCTCGTCGTGGGATCTTCCCGTAAACGAAAAGTGTCCCGATTGCGGCGAGCTCCTTTTCCGCAAGAAAGGTCAGGCTATGATCGTTTGCCACAACAAATCCTGCGGATACAAGCGCGTTATCGAGAGCTCCGAGGCTGAGGAGGTCAAGGATTGATTTCGAGGATATTTTTATGAACACACAAAAAGTAATAAACGTCTACGGCGCGGGGCTTGCGGGCTGTGAGGCAGCGTGGCAGGCGGCAGAGCGCGGTGTGAGGGTAAGGCTTTTTGAGATGAAGCCCGAAAAGTACACGCCCGCGCACCACTCGGAGGGATTTTCCGAGCTTGTCTGCTCCAATTCCTTACGTTCGGACAGCCTTGCGAACGCTGTGGGGCTTCTCAAGGAGGAGCTGCGCTCGCTCGGCTCTCTCATTATGGAGGCGGCTGACGCAACGCGTGTGCCTGCGGGCTCGGCGCTTGCCGTGGACAGGCAGAAATTTTCGGAGTATATCACCGAAAAAATAAAGAGCCATCCGAACATTGAGGTCATATCGCGTGAGGTGACCTCTGTTCCCGACGGGGAGATCACGGTAATTGCGACGGGACCTCTTACGTCGGACGCTTTTGCCGATTATATTGCGGGCGAGCTCGGCTGTGAGGGCTTGCATTTCTTTGATGCCGCCGCGCCTATCGTGGACGCAGAGAGCATCAATATGGACGTTGCGTTTTTTGCTTCGAGATATGACAAGGGAGACGCCGATTACATCAACTGTCCAATGAATGAGGAGCAGTATAACGCATTCTGGCAGGCGCTTGTCACCGCTGACGAGGCTGAGTTGAAGGATTTTGATAGAGCGGAGCAGAAAAAGTTAAAGGTTTTTGAGGGATGTATGCCCGTTGAGGAGATGGCGAAGCGCGGAAGAGACACCCTGCTTTTCGGTCCCTTGAAGCCCGTCGGACTTATAGACAAGCGGACGGGGGAGAGCTCCCACGCGGTGGTACAGCTCCGCAAGGAGAACGCCGAGGGCACTATGTACAACATTGTCGGATTTCAGACGCATCTTACCTTCCCCGAGCAGAGGCGTGTATTCCGCATGATCCCGGGGCTTGAAAATGCTGAATTTCTCAGGTACGGCATTATGCACAGGAACACCTATCTCAATTCTCCCGGTCTTCTTGACGAGACCTATGCGATGCGGTCGCGCGAGGGGGTATATTTTGCGGGGCAGATGACGGGTGTTGAGGGATATATCGAGTCTGCGGGCTCGGGATTTGTTGCGGGGCTTTCGGCGGCAAGGTTGGCGCTTGGAATGGACAGGATAATATTCCCCAAGACCACGATGCTCGGCGCTATGGCTCATTACGTTTCCTTTGGCGGAGCGTCCGATTTTAAGCCGATGAACGCGAATTTCGGAATTGCCGAGCCTCTCGGCTTTCGCGTTAAGGGCGGGAAGTCGATAAAGAACGAGGCGCTCTCGAAGCGGGCGCTTGAGGTTATTGAGGAGATCAAAAAGGAGGGCATATGAAGCGTATCGTTGTTGATATGATGGGCGGCGATCTTGCTCCTGTTGAGACCGTTAAGGGTGTTTGTATGGCGGCTCGCGAGCTAGACGCTGAGTTTATTCTTGTGGGCGACCGTCCCGAGCTTTTGCGTATTGCGAAGGAGAACGGTCTGTCTCTTGACGGCTTTGAGATCGTACATACCGAGACGGTGATAACGATGGAGGACGACGCGATGTCTGTGCTTCGCGCAAAGTCGGACTCCTCGATGAGTGTCGGCCTGCGCCTTCTTGCAGATAACAAGGGCGATGCGTTTGTCAGCACGGGAAACACGGGCGCGCTGTTTACGGGCGCTAATCTTATTGTTCGCAGAATAAAGGGAGCTCGGCGTTCCGCTATTGCGGCTCTTTTGCCGATGCAGCCCCCTGTTCTTCTTATTGATTCGGGCGCGAACATTGCCGTTACTCCCGAATATTACGACTATTTTGCCGTAATGGGCTCGGTATATATGAAAAAAATGATGGGTGTTGAGAACCCTCGCGTGGGGCTTCTCAACAATGGCGCCGAGGAGCATAAGGGAACAGACACGGTGCGCGAGGCGTATGAGCTGCTGTCGTCCGACACGATGATAAATTTTGTCGGTAACGTTGAAGGCAATCGCGTTATGGAGAACTGCTGTGACGTGCTCGTTTGCGACGGATTTTCGGGCAACATCCATCTGAAAACGATGGAGGGCATGGGCAAGCTTGCGCTGTCGGCTCTCAAGGGGCTGTTTACGAAAAATCTGCGCACGAAGCTCGCCTATCTGCTCGTCAAGCCATATGTCTCCGATCTGAAGAAGAATTTTGATGCTTCGGAGTACGGCGGCGCGCCTATTCTCGGCATATCGAAGCCTGTTATAAAGGCTCACGGCTCGTCTAATGCGAAGGCGTTCAAGAATGCTATCCGTCAGGCGGTGGCTTGCGCGGAGAACGATCTGACTGCCGATATTGCTGAGGCTCTTGCGGCTCGCCGTGAGGCGTCGGGCAAGTCGGACGAAGAATGACAGAGTGAGGTGTTGTAATGCAACAATCGGATATATCACTTCTTGAGAGATCAATAGGACACGTATTTCGGGATAGAAATATTTTGCGCGAGGCTCTGACGCATTCATCCTATGCGAACGAGATACGCGCCAAGAAAAAGGTGGCGGTTTGCAACGAGCGGCTTGAATTTCTCGGGGATGCGGTGCTGTCGTCTATTGTCAGCGAGTATCTTTACGTTGAATATCCCGATCTGCCCGAGGGCGAGCTGACGCAACGCAGGAAGGCTGTGGTGCAATCGGCGGCGCTTGCTTCTTATGCGCGCTCTATTGATCTCGGAAGCTATCTTTATCTCGGAAACGGCGAGGAAAAGGGCGGCGGACGAGAGAGGCAATCGACCTTGGAGAATGCTTTTGAGGCGCTGGTTGCCGCGATCTATCTTGACAGCGGTGAGTATGGCAAGGAAAACGTGAAGCGGTTCGTGCTGCCTTTTATTGTCAAGGTCTTGAATGAAAATTACAATTCTATAAGCGCAGATCCCAAGACCGAGCTCCAGCAGCTCATTCAGCAGACCGAGGGGGATTATCTTGAATACGTGACGGTTGGCGAGAGCGGGCCCGATCACAACAAGGTATTTCGAGTTGAGGCGCGGATGAATTCGAACATCATCGGCAGGGGCGAGGGACGCTCCAAGCGCGAGGCTGAGCAGAATGCGGCGATGGAAGCGCTGAGGCTTTTCGGTGAGATATAACAAAATAAAGCAACGGTATCGAATCGTTCGGTTCGGTACCGTTGCTTTTTAGCGTTCAGAATGTAATTTTTATTGTATTTTCATCGACTTTTTGGTAGTCGAATTCAATATGGTATGTCGTTGAAGTGTAGTAGTTACCGTCTTTCGTAAGTGGTTCGTGGAAAGCTATGAGTTTAATGGCGAAGCCGCCGTTCTCCTCTGTGAGGAGCTCTGTTGGAACAGTGATCTTTTCGCTATGGTTATAGGTAATACCTTTCCAATAACTTATCGTAAAGCCGTATTCGTCTGAAAAGGCTTCTTCCTCGGAGATCTCTTTTACAAAATAATGATTTTCAATACTTTTATAATCGGCGATCTCCATATCATTCACAATATCAAGTGAATGCGTTTGATCGCAAATATATAACCCAAAGAAAACGGTCTCGTATCCTTCTTTTTGATAACGCGATTTCGGATCTGAATTGTATTTTTTATCGTATTCAATGTCGTGTACGCCGTAATATATATCAAAAGTTACGTTGTCTTTATCGAAAAAATCGGTATCCGATCTTGCGCCGATCATTATTGGGGCGGGTGTAAACGTATATCCGAAGCCCTTTTCAAACTCGCTTTTTGGTCTGCACGCTGTTGCGGACAGAACTATTATCAACAGGATGAGCAATATCCTGAAAGTACGTTTTGTTCGCTTATAAGACGGTTTCACGGTTGCTGCCTCCTTTTTGTATTATTTAATAACAAAACAGCGCGCAGGAGCGCAGGGACACGCAACGCCCCACATCCTACGCGCTATATTATTTACTTTTTAAGGCTCATGATGCCCTTATATTCAAGCAGCTTCATGAAGAGTCCGCCCTGTACGGTACGGTTACGGAAGCTCTTTACAATAAAGGTATCCGCGTCGGGGATATACGTATGGCTATCGTATGCCTTATGCTCGCTTGTTATCGTCCAATACCAGTCGGTCATGGGTACGCGCGAGGGAGTGATATTGAAGGACTCCCACATGGGCGCTACAAATTTTTCAAAGTCGTCTCTGCTCTCTGCAAGCGTTGCCGTCCATACGAGCCAGTCGCTCTTTGTATAGGGCTGTCTGTTATCGAGCGGCATACCGTAGGCGTGCATATGCTTGCGGTAGCTTGCGAATTCGCTTTCGATAACGTTCTTGGGCATGATCTCCGTTCCGAAGAGCTTATCCCACACGATATTGTACTTCATCGAGAAGGTATCGGGGCGGTCGAATGCGAGACGGTAGCTTCCGTCCCCGTTTGCCGCTCTCTTTGCCCAATCTGCCGCCATATCGCGCGCGAGCTTCATATATTTCTTTTCGTCCTTCTTATTGCCGTTCATTCCGTAGATAATGCCGAGTCCCGCAATACCCATGATAGCCTTCAAGGAGAGGTTACAGTTATGCGCGAGGTGTCCTGCGAAGTCGTCGGTACAGAGCTGATTTTCGGGATCTCTGCCGTTTTCGATGAGGTATTTTACCCATGCCTCGAGAATGTCCATATGCTCGTTAGCGAAGGCTGTGCTCTTTGTTGCGATGGCAACTGCCGCTTCCATTACGAGCATATTTCCGCATTCCTCGACGGGCATCTGCTTTTCATAGAGCATAACGCCGTTTTTGAGTCCGTACACCTGACCGTTGAGAAGGGGGTATCTTCCCGCGTCGTGGGGAGCAAAGTCGTACTTGAGGTCATCCTTCCATTCCTTGGACTGCGCGTACTTATAGATAGGACGCATCATACCCTTGACGAGCTCGGGGTTGTAGAGGAGGAAGAGGGGGATGGAGGGGTAGCTTACGTCAACGGTAGCCGCGCATCCGTTGGAGAAGCACTCCTTGGAGATCCAGAGGATCTCTCCATTTTCGTCGATAGCAAGCTTATGAGCCGCTATTGTCTGACGGAATGCAAGCTCAAGCAGCTCTGCGTACTTTTCGCCGCCCGCTCTGGTTGCGTCGAGGAAGAGCTTGTCGGAGAGCTCTGTGCAGCGCTTCATGTTTGCTTTATAATCTGCGTGAGCCTTTACTATTTCGTCGGTGATCAGAGCACCGTCTTTATTCCAATAGGTCTTGAGGTGCTTATGGAAGTATTCGACAGACACTATATCGTCATATGCGAAGGTGATGAGCGCGGAGGACTTTACGGGGAGCTCCGTGCTTACATAGTTCATTCCGTCCTCTGCCTTATATACGCTTGTTGTACCCTCGCTTGTGAGGTAGAAATATCCCCACTCGGCGCGGAGGTCGTCACCGAAGCGCTTGAGCACCTGCTGATTTTTTCTGCCCATCTTTACGGAATTGAGCTTGCCGAGGCTTATCTGCTCGCAATCAACGTCGTCGTCTCCGCGGAGGTTCATGCAGATCTCCTCGGATACGGCTACTTTGACGCTTACCGTATGCTTTTTGCCGTCGATAGACTGGCTCTTTATCTCAAGATAGCTTACGGGGCGTGTAAGCAGATAGAGGTCAGAGGGAATGACGGGGGAGGTGAAGATGAGGGTGAGGCGGACGCCGAGATCCTCATACACATATGTAGTGGACAGCGCGTTGCAATCCACGGATGCCTGCTTCATTGCGGGGATAGTCTCGTCTGCGCCGATTATTCTTACGGTCTTACCGTCGATATTCGCTGTTCCGAGGATGGTGTTGGGGCTTCCTGTCCAATGGACGGTGGTGTTGTCTGTAAGCTTGTCCGCCTGTGACCATACGCTGAAGTTGGGATCGATGGTGATAAGCGGATATGCGGGGGCTCTCAATCTCATAATTGATTCTCCTTTTTTATATGCTTTTTATTTTTACGAGATTATTATATCAAATAAGTGTGGAAAAGTCAACAGTAAAAGGAAAAATCGGGAAAGTTAATTGGGTGGGGGAATTTGCCGTGGGGATTTCATTTTTGTGAGGATTTTTATTTTGCGCGGACGACGGGTGGTTGCCACTACTACCTTGTCTCAGCTAAAACTTTACGTTTCATAGGCTCTCCCCATGGTAGAGCTCCCGCGGAGCGGGCGAGAGGGAAAGCTGTGATTTTCGCCCTCTCCGCCTCGCAAGCTCGGCACCTCTCCCAGAGGGAGAGGCTTTTTTATTCCTTCGCTTTTGTCAGGTTTTAGATGAAACAAGATACTACGATATGAGTATGCGAACATATCGAATACACATAGCAGTTTACAATAATTGCTGAGTAGGAGTATAGGGCATATGAGATGCTGGATTTCTAAAAATAATGGTGAAAATTATAAAATCATAATAAATAATTTATATAAACAAAGAGTTATAAGTGAAAAATAATAAAACGAAATTTACAATTTCTAAGTAAAGGACGTATATTTATAAAAAACGTCATATGAAAAATGCTGAAACATACTTATAATTACGATTAAATAAGTTAAAAAATTGTAAAAAAGAGCGTTAAAACTGACCTTTTAATTGTGAATAAAAGATTAAATCGAATAAAGGGCTTGAAAAAATCGGTAAAATGAGGTATAATATTCTAATGGAATTTTTCTATGTCAAATATAAAATTAAAAAGGACGGAAAATAATGCTGGAATTCAGAAACGTATCTTATGCCGCTCCGAACGGCAAGGAGATACTGAAGGATATAAATTTGAAGATAGACGATAGGTTCGTTGCTGTTACGGGACCTAACGGAAGCGGTAAATCGACCATGGCGAAGCTGATAGCGGGCATAATTACGCCTAATGAGGGACGTATATTTATGGACGGCGTTGATATTACCGATATGTCGATCACTGACAGAGCAAAGAACGGCATAAGCTTTGCCTTTCAACAGCCCGTGCGCTTTAAAGGTATCACCGTAAAGGATCTTATCTCTCTTGCGGCAGGAAAGAACACTAATATCTCCGAGGCATGCGCGTATCTTTCAGAGGTCGGTCTTTGCGCCAAGGACTATATAAACCGCGAGGTTGACGGCTCTTTGTCGGGCGGTGAGCTCAAGCGCATTGAGATCGCCATGATAAACGCGCGGGGAACTAAGCTGTCGGTATTTGACGAGCCTGAGGCGGGAATCGACCTTTGGAGCTTTAACAACCTTATAAAGGTATTTGAAAATATGTATGAGCGCACAAAGGGAACTATCGTTATAATCTCCCATCAGGAGCGCATACTCAATATTGCTGACAAGATAGTCGTGCTTGCGGGCGGCACTGTTGCCGAATACGGCGCAAAGGATGACGTATTCCCCAAGCTTATGGACGTGCAGACGGGCTGTCGCTATACGGCAAAGGTATAAGGAGGAAGATATGGATAAGATACAGCAAAAGCTGCTCGAAGAGGTAGCGGGCATACACGAGATACCCGAGGGGGCTTATTCTCTGCGCATAAACGGAAAGCTCCACGGGAAGAATTCCTCCGAGAATATTGAGGTGGTCAAGAAGGAGGATGCTCCCGGTATTGATATATACGTCAAGGCTGGAACGAAGAACGAGAGCCTCCATATTCCCGTTATCCTTTCACAGACGGGCATCAAGGAGCTTGTGTACAACGATTTTCACATTGGCGAGGATTGCGACATCACGATAGTTGCGGGATGTGGCATTCACAACGGCGGAGCAGAGGACTCCGAGCATAGCGGAATACATTCATTTTTTGTGTCGAAAAATGCAAAGGTTAAGTATATAGAGAAGCATTACGGTCAGGGAGACGGAAGCGGAAGGAACGTTATGAACCCTCAGACTTATGTTGAACTTGCTGAAAATGCTTATCTTGAAATGGAAACTGCGCAGATAAAGGGCGTTGACTCGACGAAGAGAAGCACAAAGGCGATACTGTCGAAAAATGCAACGCTTATAGTCCACGAAAAGGTGATGACTCACGGCGAGCAATTTGCCGAGACAGCATTTGAGGTAGAGCTTAACGGCGAGGGCTCGGGCACGCACGTCGTATCGAGATCGGTGGCGCGTGACCGTTCGTCGCAGAAATTTGTTTCCTGCGTTAAGGGCAATGCGAAGTGCTCTGGACACACCGAGTGTGACGCTATTATAATGGATGATGCGACTGTCATAGCAGTGCCCGAGATAATGGCGGTCGATCCCGACGCATCTTTGATACACGAGGCGGCTATCGGAAAGATAGCGGGAGAACAGCTTATCAAGCTGATGACTCTCGGACTTACCGAAAAAGAAGCTGAGGAAGAGATCGTAAACGGATTTTTAAGATGACCGTCTTGTGGCTTGCTGCTGTTGCGGTGAGTTCTTTAGGCTGAAAGAAAAAAAGAAAACAGAATATGCCGAGGGGCTGTCTTGCGCGATGTGAGGCGGCCTCTTGATTTCTTTTCGGAGTGTAGGATTTTGGTATTTGCGCTGTGCAGTGGTCACTTTGATGAGTGCGTGAAAAATGGTTGCTCAGAGGCTTGCTTTGGGGCTGTTTGGACTCAAATGTAATAAAATTGAATAAATGGGAATAAATGTAAAATAAGCGGCGAGAGTTTGTCCTTTTGAACTGTTGAGGGTGAAAAAAATTGAAAACGGCTTGAAAATACGCAAAAAACGCTTTTGTCGAGGTGTAGAAAATTTGGCTCCAAAATTGTGCAAGGTGCACAAGAATTTTGAAGTTGTTTTTAAACCGGCGAAAAGTTGCGGAGATGGCAGAGGTAAAAAATATTTACCATACTGTACCAAAACGAAAGAGGAAATAAAAGTTGAGTAAAAATGTACAAAAATATACGCATTTGGTTTACAGATATGCTTAAATGAGGTAATTCTAATTTACCCAAATGTGAACATCAAAATGCAAAATGCAAAAATGACGGTTTTAAAAAAGGCAGATTTTGCCACTCCCGTTTGTGACCGTATTATGTTTATATGGTGATTTGATTTTGAGTTCTTGACTTTTTGACGAAAATGTGGTAAGATAACAATACGATTTTACGGCCTTTGGGATATTTGCGTCCCGATCGCCATCAAAATGGCGCAGAAAGACCCCTGCGTCGGCTTTGAAGTATAGCTTTGGTGTTGTCTTTTGCCTTGTGTGCTTGCAGGTGAAAGTACGCCTGTTGGCACTCCGTCGGATCTATGCCTTGATTTCCGTCGGTTACGGCACGAACAAAGGATACTCGAAGTACATTGGTAACAGCCGATGGCAACATCAGGCGAAAAACTTCAAAAAATTCACAGGAGGAACTTTTATGAAAAAGGCGAATTTTCTACGAATATCGGCTTTTGCGCTCGCGCTGATCTTTATCATGTCGACCTGCGTGATCGCCGTAAGCGCTGACAATTCTTCTACGTCTGACTCTGTGTCGAGTACCACGACCAGCGACATTCAGGAATTGCTCAATGCTATTTCGTACAACGACTACATCAGTAATAAAACGGGTGTAGACAAGGCAACGGAAGAGGACGAGGTCACTGTTTCCGCTGTTGAAAACTGGGAGTACGTTCTCAAAAACGGAAATACTCCCGCAGAAGATGACGACCAGGCAAAGGTGACTGAGGAGTACGGAAAGACAGGTCTTTACATTCCGAGTACGGGAACGGTAACCTGGACAACGACCGCTATTACCAAGGCACTGAAATACAATGTGGTCATCGAATACTATCCGGTGGTGAACAAGGCAGCATCTATCGAGAGAGTTCTTTTGATAAACGGCGAGGTGCCTTTCTCCGAGGCGCGTCAGATGTCTATTGAAAAGGTATGGGCTACAAGCGAGCCTTACGCTGACGTTGATATAAATAACGGAAGCGTTACGCTCAGCGTTGACGGTAAGGATGCTACAAAGACGGTTGCTGAGTGGATAGCTGAGGCTTCTGCGAACGGCATTGAGGCTGTCGAGACTGAAAAGAAGGTCGGCGGCGAGACAAAGCAGGTCCTCAGATACACCATGCCTACGGTGTGGAACGAGACGAACACTGCGTACGTCAACAAGATCGGTATAAGATTTTTCACGACCGATATTGATGAAAACGAGATAAGATCGAACCTTGAGGACGATCCCGATTGGTATGAGTACACATTCAAGGACTCCAACGGATTTATGCAGGAGCCCTTCCAGGTAGTATTCGAGCCCAACGAGGAGGGTGTTACTGAAATAACTCTCAGATCGGTCAACGAGCCGATAGTTATTTCCGAGATACGCCTTGTGGCTCCAGAGGATACTGTAACATATGAAGAGTATCTTGCAAAGTATCCGAATGCTCCCAAGGGTACGGGACAGCTCAAGATGGAGGCTGAGTACTTTGCAAATACCTCTTCTCAGACCATCTACCCCATTTCCGATAATACAAGTGCTGTTACTTCTCCCGTAGCGGTCGACAGAACGATCCTTAACACGGTGGGCGGTGACAAGTGGCAGTCTGCGGGACAGTGGATCGAGTATTCCTTCACTGTTACGAGCACCGGTATGTATCAGATAGTTCCGCGCTTCAAGCAGAATCTGCTTGACGGTATGTACACGTCGAGAATGTTGTACATCTACAGCAGCGACGGAGAGTACGACGGACTTCCTTTCGAGGAGGCGGGCAGACTTAAGTTCGACTATTCCAGCGACTGGCAGGCTGCTCCCCTTACGGACGGCAACACCGTATTCGAGTTCTATTTTGAAGAGGGTGTTACATACACGCTTCGCTTTGAGATCTCGCTCGGTAAGATGGGCGACATCGTAAGACGAGTTCAGGAGGCTCTTGACTCGATAAACGATGACTATCTTAATATATTGAAGCTTACAGGCTCGACTCCCGACGAATACCGTGACTACGGATTTTACAGAGTTATGCCTGACACGATGGTCGACATGATCATTCAGTCCGACGAGCTTGAGGCTATCTCGGCAGAGCTTACTGCTGAAGCTGAGGTAAAGAGCTCGATGACGGCTACGCTTGACAAGGTTGCGAGACTCCTTGACCAGATGGGTAAGGACGAGGACGAGGTTGCAAAGAACCTCGAGCAGCTCAAAACCTACATCGGTTCGCTTGGTACTTGGCTCTCCGATGCAAAGACGCAGCCCCTTGTATTTGACTACATCTGCATTCAGTCTTCCGAAGCTGAGCTTCCCAAAGCGAAGGCGAATATTTTTGAGGCTCTCTGGCACGAGATCAAGGGCTTCGTCACCAGCTTCTTCCGTAACTACGACCGTATGGGTGCTATGACCGAGACGGCGGGCGAGGAGTCTGTTGAGGTATGGCTTGCTTACGGACGCGACCAGACGCAGGTTATCCGCGGACTTATAAACAACGACTTCACCTACCACGGCGGAGATCCCATAAACCTTAAGCTCGTATCGGGCGGAACGCTTCTGCCCTCGATCCTGTCACAGCAGGGACCTGACGTTTACATCGGTCTCGGACAGGGAGACGTTATCAACTACGCTATCCGCGGAGCGCTCGTATCTATCGACGATATTCCCGAGCATGAGGAATATAAAGATAATGAAGCGAAGTTCTTTGAGGAGTTCGGTATGACTCCCGAGGAGTTCTACGCTGAGTATGAGGATTCGAGAAGCGACTTCAACGAAGCGGCTATGATGGTTCTTGAGATCGAGAACGAGTTTGGTGAGCTTCACTGCTACGGACTTCCCGAGACTCAGAACTTCAGCATGATGTTTGTCCGCGAGGACATTCTTGCAGAGCTTAACATCGAGATCCCCAAGACGTGGGACGACGTTAAGAAGGCGATCCCCGTGCTTCAGGCTAACAACATGCAGATAGGAATGCACAACGACAGTAAGATATTCCTTTACCAGAACGGCGGAGAGCTCTTTGCCGATGACGGTATGAGAATAAACCTTGACTCGAACGTTGCTCTTGAAGCCTTCACAACGATGTGTGACTTCTTTACGATGTACTCGTTCCCCTATTCCTACGATTTTGCTAACCGTTTCAGAACGGGTGAGATGCCTATAGGATTTGCAACCTACACATCCACATACAACCAGCTCAAGGTATTCGCTACCGAGATCGAGGGACTCTGGTCCTTCTACCCGATGCCCGGTGTTATGGATGCGGAGGGCAACATCAACAACGCATCTGTTTCGTCTGTATCGGCTATAGTAATGATCGTCGGATGTGATAACAAGTCGGGCGCGTGGGACTTCATGCGTTGGCACGTTGACGACCAGTGCCAGATAGACTACTCAAAGGAAATGGTAGCTATTCTCGGTCCTTCCGCTAAGCACGCAACCGCTAACGAGTCTGCTCTCAAGAGCTTGCCTTGGACGGCTGACGAGCTTGAGCAGCTTGAATATCAGTTCAACAATCTCGCATCTATTCCTAACTACCCCGGTAACTACATAGTTGACCGTTACCTTAAGTTCGCGTTCCTTGATGCATACAATGACAATTTGGATCCCGCAAAGGCTATTGAGTCTTACGTATCCATCATCAACAAGGAGATCGCGCGTAAGCGTGAGGAGTTCAACCTTGAGACACTTCAGTATGGCGACGACGTTTGCCCCACTCTTGCTAACAAGCGTCTGAGACAGGCTGAGGCTGAGCTCACAAAGTTCAAGAGCTCGTCGGCTTACAGCAGCAGCTATGACGAAACCTACAATATTATAATGAAGCTTATTGCCAGCCACGAAACGGAGGATTACGCATCGCTCAACGAGCTTGCGGATGCTCTTGAGGAGCAGGTAAAGGCTAATGGCGGCGCGACATACACCGCAGCCGTAGAGATCGCCGCAAGCAACGATAAGGGCGGAGAGAACAACTCCAATCCTTACGTTTCGGCAGTTCTTGCGATCGAGTATATGAGAGACGCGGCTAACGCGCTTAAGATATACGAGAATTACAAATAATCACCGTAACTATTCTATAAATACTTTAAGAAGGAGAAAAAAGTATGTCCCCCAAAACGGCAAAGAAAAAAGCTGTGGCGCGTAAGGATATGTCCAGACTTGCCTGGACATGGAAGGAAATGAAGCGCAACTGGGTAGCCTATCTGATGGTTGCTCCGTACATGCTTATATTTACCTGCTTTACGATCTTGCCTGTTGTGCTGTCCATAGTGCTCAGCTTCACAGACTTTAACCTGCTTCAGCTGCCTAATATTGTCTGGTTTGATAACTATATCAGACTTTTCCTTGATGATGACATATTCCTCATTGCGGCGCAGAACACGCTGATATTTGCGGCGATAGTCGGACCTGTATCATATTTCATGTCCCTCCTTATCGCTTGGTTCATCAACGAGCTCTCACCGAAGATAAGAGCTGTCGTAACTCTTATCTTCTACGCTCCCTCAATTTCAGGTCAGGTCTACCTCGTATGGAAAACGCTCTTCTCGAGTGACTCCTACGGTTGGGCTAATGCTTGGCTTATGGAGCTTGGAATAATTTCAAAAGAAATAGCTTGGTTTGAGGACGCCGACTACGTTATGCCTCTTTGTATAGTAGTCGCGCTCTGGACCTCGCTCGGTACTGCATTCCTTTCCTTCATCGCGGGCTTGCAGGGTATCGACAAAGCGCAGTATGAGGCCGGCGCTGTTGACGGTATCAAGAACAGATGGCAGGAGCTTTGGTACATAACGCTTCCCAACATGAAGCCTCAGCTTATGTTCGGTGCGGTAATGGCTATTACAAACTCCTTTGGTTTCGGCGGAGTCGTTACGGCTCTCTGCGGATTCCCCTCAGTTGACTATGCTGCGCACACCATCGTCCACCATCTTGAGGACTACGGTTCACAGCGTTTCGAAATCGGTTACTCTTCAACCATCGCAGTTGTGCTCTTCGTGGTAATGATAGGCGCGAATGCTTTGGTAAAGAAGGTACTTTCAAAGGTAGGATCGTGATATGGCAAGAAAGTTAAGAACAAGAAAACATAAGGTCGTGCTTGCCCGTTCCAGAAGCGGTGACTTCGGTATAACGGTCCTGTTGGTACTCCTCGGAGCATTTATGTTCCTTCCTATGTACTACGTCGTTATTCAGTCGCTCAAGCCTCTCGACGAGCTTTGGATGTTCCCTCCGAGATTTTACGTTACACGTCCGACATTTAAGAACTTTAAGGATCTGTTCACTTTGATGAGCGGAAACCTCGTACCTTTTTCAAGATACATATTCAACACGGTATTTACATCGGTTGCCGGTACCTTCGGAAACCTGTTCCTCTCCTCCATGGCGGCTTACGCAATGGCTAAGATCAAGTTCCCCGGCGGTAAGATGATGTTTAAGACGGTAAGAACGTCTCTTATGTTCCACCAGACCGTTACGGCGGTTTGTTGCTTCATTCTTATGAGTGCGTTCAAGATGATCGATACCTATTGGGCTATCATAGTTCCCGCGTGGGCTACCTCGCTCGGACTATACCTTATGAAGCAGTTCATGGAGACCGGTGTTACCAACGCGGTGCTTGAGAGCTCGCGTTTGGACGGCGCAAGTGAGTTGCGAACATTCTGGACGATAGCGATGCCGATGGTTAAGCCCGCGTGGCTGACGCTTATCGTTTACTGTTTCCAGGATCTCTGGAACAAGGGTGCGTCCATCTACATCCACTCCGAGCAGCTCAAGTCGCTCAACTACGCTATCCAGCAGATAACTGCCGGAGGTATCAAGCGTGCGGGCGCCAGCGCGGCGGCGACGGTCGTCATGATGATCGTTCCTATTCTCGTATTCGTTATATCTCAGTCCAATATCATTGAGACCATGGGATCGAGCGGTATGAAAGACTAATCTTACAGAGGAGGAGAAAAATGAAAAAGATAGCAGCAATTATTTGCGTATTGTTTGCGTTGGTCATGGTTTTGGCTCTCCCTGTAAGTGCGGCAACTCCTTATCAGACCTATACGTACTCTATAGGCGGAACGGCGCTTTACTCGCCTGACGCTTACGTTCCCTCGAAGAACATCGACGCGACGTATATGGGCCTTGATGATGCAGATTTCCTTTGCAAGTATCATAGCGATCTGGCTACTGCCCGCGACAAGCTGGCTGAGACAGAGGCGGTGCTTGCGGAAGCCGCAGAGCTCTACGCAACGACTGACAAGAATTATACTCAGGCTCAGTCGGCTTACAACACGGCTAACAAGACATATACCGATCTTTACAAGAGCTACAGTAAAATATCAAGTCCCTCCGATATAGAGGTTGACGACGAAGGCAACGTATATATCGCGGACACGGGTAACAGTCGAATCATCGTACTCGACCGTTACTACAACGTAAAGTTTATCATCGCAAGCTTCCTTAACAGACAGGGAATTATGGACGGTCTGAACAAGCCTAAGGGCGTGTACATAACCTCCGACAAGCCCCTTGAGGATAAGGAAGGTAAGATATACGTGTGCGACACAGAGGCGTACCGTATAGTTACGTTTGACCGCGAGGGTAACTTTATCGACATCATTCCGAAGCCCGAGTCTGAGCTTTTCGATTCGAGCTCGGTCTACAAGCCCGTTGCGGTTGCAGTTGATAACTACGACAGACTTTACGTCGTATCCTCAACTACCTACCAGGGTATCATCGTTATGACAGAGGCTGGTGAATTCACCGGATTTGTCGGTGCGCAGAAGGTTACTATCTCGGCTTGGGACAGAATTTGGAGAAATTTCCAGACCGAAGAGCAGAGAGAGCTTTCTCAGTCCTACGTTTCCACCGAGTTCAACAACATAACGCTTACAGGTGACTTTATCTACGTTACCACATCCTCTATTTCGGAGGCGAACGTAATTTCGTCCTTGACCTCGACCTCGGGTGACTACGCTCCCGTTAAGATGCTGAACGCGTCGGGCGATGAGATCATGAGACGTAACGGCTTCTTCTCTCCCTCGGGTGAGGTTGACCATGCAAAGGTAAAGACCTCCGACACTATCTACGGAGCATCCACCGTTGTTGACGTTGCCGTCGGCCCTGAGAAGACGTGGTCGATCATCGACCAGAAGCGAAGCAAGGTATTTACCTATGACTTTGACGGTAATCTTCTCTTTGCTTTCGGTGATATGGGACGTCAGCTCGGTAACATTTCTCAGAAAGGTCTTGCGGGTATCGTTTATCAGGGCGACAATATGCTTCTTTTGAACGCTACCGACGCTACTTTCACTGTTTACAACAGAACAGAGTACGGCGACGTACTTATTCAGGCGTTGCAAAATCAGAACAACCGTCAGAACGACCAGGCTATCAAGGACTGGAAGGAGATACTGAAGAGAAACTCCAACTTTGACGCGGCGTACATCGGAATAGGTAACGCTCTGTCCAATCAGAACAAGTATGAAGAATCTCTTACATACTATAAGGCTGCTTACGACACCGCTAACTACTCCACATCTTATGCGGAGCTGAGAAAGACTTGGATCTCCAAGTATATTCTTCTCATTCCCGTATTCGTTATCGCGTTGGTATTTGCAATCAGCAAGTTCCTCGGATATTCGAAGAAGCTGAACAAGCGTGTTTCTACGTCGAGAGAAAAGCGTACCTTCTGGCAGGAGATCATGTTCGCGTTCCACGTCATATTCCATCCCTTTGACGGTTTCTGGGATATGAAGCATGAAAAGAGAGGCTCTCTCAGAGCTGCGATAACTATTCTTGCCGTAACGATAGCAGGCTTCTACTATCAGAATATCGGTCAGGGATACATTATGAATCCTACGGGCGCTTATTCGACGATATTCTCGACGATAACGAGCGTACTTGTTCCTCTCTTCCTTTGGGTAGTCGCTAACTGGTGTCTTACCACGCTGTTTGACGGCGAGGGAAGCTTCAAGGATATTTTCATCGCTACCTGTTACGCGCTGACACCTATGCCCATCATCATGATACCCGCTACTATCGCATCGAACTTCATCCTTGCGAGTGAGACCGGAATACTTTCTCTCATCATAACGATAGCGTTTATCTGGGCAGGAATACTTATATTCTTTGGAACAATGGTCACACACGATTACTCTATGGGTAAGAACGTGATAACGACTCTTGGAACTATTGTGGGAATGGTAATCATAATGTTTATTGCGATACTGTTCTCCACGCTTCTCGGAAAGCTCGTAAGCTTTGCTACAAACATAGTGACCGAGCTACAATACCGAATGTAAACAGATAGGAGGTAGATTTTAATAATGAAAGTAATAAAGTTAATATCGACTCTCTTGGCTGTTCTTATGCTTGCGAGCGCGTTTACCATATTGGCGAGCGCTGAAACATCCCAAACAAGCGGTCCTGTATATTCCACCCTCACGGGTAACGGAAATTCCCTTATGAAATATGATAAGGAAACCGATACGTACGCGTACAAGACGGGTGAATATCTGGATGCTGAGGGTAAAACTCAGGTAGTCGATTCTGCGGAAGAAAAGATCGCGCTTATGGACTACCGCTACGGCACCGATAAATATGAGCTGTACGTTGATGCGTACAGCGGAGAAGTAGCCATCCGTTCGAAGGCTACGGGCGAGACACTTTTCACTAACCCCTACAACATAGGTCAGTCCAAGGCTACCGCATCTGACGGCAGTACGAAGGATGAGATCATGTCCCAGCTGATAGTTCACTATACTGATGTTAAGGCTGACACAAGCGGTACGCTTTACAGCTACACATGGGCGGCTGTCAGAAAGCAGATATCGGTAATGAACATCAAGGGCGGTATTCGTGTAGAATACACCATCGGACGCGAGGAAAGCAAGAGCCTTTTGCCCCGTATGATCGAGGCTACGGCTATGGAAGAGATCTTCGCTACCATCGAAGCGAACATGGAGGCTGCAATTGCGGCGGGCACGATCGCTGAGAGCAAGGTAAAGGATGAAAGACACAGACTCGAGCAGTTCAAGGCTTACTACTCAAGATACAGTCTTGACGATGCGATAAACCAGGAAATGCATGACAAGTACTGCCAGGACTATCCCATCCTTGAGAAGTTCGAGCAGCTTGCAGCGACAGATCCCACCTATGAGGGCTTTGCGATCTACGTGCTCGACGAGGCAAACATGGGTGAGCAGACCATCAAGAAGCAGGAGGCTCTTATCAAGGAGTACTGCAAGGAATACACCTTCCAGGACATGGAAGAGGATCATGCTTACGTAGAGTATGAGGCTGAAACAGAGAACTATCCTCTGTTCAAGATGGCTCTTGAGTACACCGTTGAGGACACGGGACTTGTTGTAAGACTTCCCGCAAACGGTATCCGTTTCAACGAGTCTCTCTACCGTCTCGACTATATCGAGATACTCCCTTACATGGGAGCAGGTATGAACCCCAACGAGGGTTACACCTTCTTCCCCGACGGTTCGGGAACGCTCTTTGATTTCCAGGAGATCGCAATTCTCGGAACACGTCAGCTTATCTCGGGTAAGGTTTACGGTCAGGATTACGCTTACCATGAGGTATCCGGTATGTATGAGGAGGTTATCCGTTATCCCGTTTACGGTGTTTATGAGAAGGAAAATCTCACAAAGACCGAGACCGACGCTGACGGAAACGAGACTACCGTTGAATACACAAAGGATCGCGGATTTGTAGCGATCGTTGAAGAGGGTGACTCTCTTATCGAGCTTTCCTCCTCTCACGGCGGCGTTGCGAGTGAGTACAACACCGTAAGACTTTCGGTGTACCCCAGACCTACCGACTCTTATAACATCGCAGATGCTATCTCGGTCGGTTCGAACACCGAGTGGACGGTCGTTTCGGCAAGAAAGTACACGGGCAGCTACAAGGTGCGTTACATAATGCTTACCGAGGACGAGATCGCCAAGGAGGCTAACGCTAAGGCGATAGCTGAGGGCGGAGTTGCCGAGACTTACTATGAGCCTTCTTACGTTGGTATGGCTCTTGCATACCGCGACTATCTTGAGAAGGATCTCAAGGTACTTACAAGACTTACATCCGAGGACGTAAGCGATGATATTCCTCTTTACATTGAGGTATTCGGAGCTTTGGAGACCACGGAAAAATTCCTTTCGATCCCGATCGACGTAATGACGCCTTTGACGACCTTTGAGGACATAAAGACTATGTACACTAACCTCAAGGATCTTGGCGACAACTCGATCACAAACGTAAACTTCATTATGAAGGGCTTTACCGACGGCGGTCTTACAAGTCCTTCCGTACCGTACAATCTCAAGTGGGAGAGCGCGGTATCCAAGGAGATGGATTTTGAGGAGCTCACCGAATACGCAAAGCAGGAGGGCTTTGGACTTTTCCCTGATTTTGATTTCGTATTCTACTCCACAAATACTCTCTTTGACGGACTCAATGCCAACAAGCATTCCGCAAAGACAATCGACGGACGTTACACAAGTAAGCGTGAATACAGCGCGACAAAGCACACATACGTAAGCTACTATGAGCTTGCGCTCTCTTCCGCATACTTCAGCCACTTCTATGAGAAGTTCGTACCCAAGTATGAAAAATACTCGCCTATCGGTATTTCAGTAGCATCTCTCGGATCCTACCTGAACTCCGACTTTGACGAGGATGAGCCTTACAACCGCGCTGACAGCCAGAAGTACACCGAAGAGGCATTCGCTTACATTGAGAGCGAGCTCGAGGGTACTGAGATAATGACATCGGGCGGTAACGCGTACTCCTGGAAGTACGTTGACCACATCACAGACATCGCACTTGACTCCAGCCGCTTCTCGATCTCCTCTGCATCTGTTCCTTTCCTCGGAATAGTGCTTCACGGATACATCGAGATCGCAGGTACGCCTATCAACATGGAAGGTAACCTTGACTATGCGTTCCTGAAGTCGCTCGAAAGCGGTTCTGCACTGAAGTTCATACTTTCCTACCGCAACACCGAAAAGCTCAAGGATTATGAAACGCTCAGCCAATACTACTCTGTGAACTATGACATCTGGTACGATAACGGCAACGGAGATCTCGTTACTATGTATCACGCTCTCAATGACGTTCTCGCGGACGTTCAGACGAGCACCATAATCGGTCATGAGTTTATTGAGGGTGTTCGTGTTCCCGACGATGATGAGCTTATGCTTGACGCTGAGCAGGCTATCAAGGACGCTATCGAGTATGAGATAGCTCTTGAGAATGCTACAAGCGAGAGCGAAAGAAAGGCTATCTACGAGGCAAGACAGCTTGTTATCAAGGGTAGCGAGATATTGAAGAATGCTATCGATCGTACAAACGCAGACAGTCTGATGTCTAAGATCGCGGCTCTCAACGGTATTTACGGTGCTCCCGAGAGCGAACTCAAGGCACGCATCGCTGACGCTGAGAAGGTGCTTGAGGAATATCAGGCAGTTCAGCAGTTCCATGCTATCTATTCTGATATTTCGACAAATGCATTTGGCGATGCTCACAATACTGTTTACAAGGTCGAGGATGCTATAAAGGCTTACGAGGCGTACAAGGTTGCGTCTGACGATGCCGACAAGAAGGCAGCTTGGGAAAAATACGCTGCTATTCTCGGCGCTGATTACTCCGCAAAGCTCGTTGCAATGCTTGATGCTAAGGCTGCTTCCAAGGCGGCTCCCGATGATGCGGCTCTCAAGGCTGCATACGAGGCTGCTACAGCGGCTCTCAACGGACTCAACGCAGGATATGCTGTTGACGCTTACGATGCTATCAAGGCTATGAAGGAGCTCGAGCCCTACAAGCAGGCTTATATCACTGCGAGCGCAGGAACCGATGCTGAGGCTACCGCTGCGGCAAAGGCTGCGTTTGAGACTAAGCTTGCAGAAATTTACTCTTCCGAGCTTATTGGAAATTCTGTTTACAGCATCACATACGGCGGCACTGCAATAGGCGGCTCTCAGTTCAACCGTAATGCTAAGAAGACAGCGTATTCCGAGGCAACAGCAGCTGTTGATGCAGCTCTTAACGAGCTTTACACAGCGGCAGGTGAGGTAAAGGATGCTCAGGAGCTTCTTGACGAGGTATATACTCTCGCGGCTATCAAGGACGCGCTTGCTCTCATCAACGAGAAAGAGGCGTTCAGCTCTGAGGAGCGCGCAAAGCTCGTTGCTATCTGCGCAGGGCTTGAGACTTATATGCAGACAAACGCTCTTGCATATGATGCTATCTTCGATTACGACGTTATGGATAACATAAACGCCGCTGTTGAGGATTATAAGGCTCTATATGATGCGACTGTTAAGGCAGGAACGCCTCAGGCTACATTCGATCCGATTAAAGACTACGAAATAGATAAGTTGAATACAGATGTGACCAAGTACTTCACATCTCCCGAGTTCAGCTGGACCGAGAAGATCGTTGAAGAGGATGAGTCTTCGGTATCCGTCGCAAAGCCCGTACCCAACACTAAGAAATATGAGTCCGACAACAACATGATAGTTCACGAGACGTTTGACAACGGAAAGGAATTCCTCCTCAACTTCAACGACTACCGTGTTACTGTTGAACTGAACGGTACGGTTTATACCCTTGACGCTTATGGATACATCGTTATCAAAGCGGCTAACGCATAAGAAAGGAGAGGTTGACAATGACAAATCAAATGAGTGTTAAACCTGCAAAGAGAAGAAAAGCAGCCTCTCTTGACAAGAGAAAGGCGCGCGGCGGATGGCTGTTCGTCGCCCCCTTCGTCATCGGATTTCTGTTTATATATCTTCCTATAATCATTGACTCCATCTCGTACAGCTTCTGTACAATGAAGGTGCTCGGAGGCGGAGCAAAGCCTGTATTTGAGTTTGTAGGATTTGAGAACTATCACGAAGCGCTGTTTGTAAATCCCGACTACGTCGAGACCTTGCTGACGGGCTTGCAGAACATGGCGTTCGATATTCCTATGATCCTTATATTCTCGCTCTTTATGGCTGTTCTTCTTAACCAGAAGATGGCGGGACGCGCTGTTTTCCGTGCTATATTCTTTATCCCCGTTATCCTTGCTACGGGTGTTATGGAGTCCATTGAGGCTCAGAACATCATGGGCGACTACATGGAGGAAGCGGGCGGTATCGACGACGGTTCGGGACAAAGTACCGCCAGTGATATTGTAAGCTCGATGGACGTCGAACAACTATTCGCGGGAATGGCGATAGGTGAAGGTCTTGTTGAGTACGTTACTACGGCTATCAACAATATCTACAACATCGTTAACCGTTCGGGTGTTCAGATGCTGATATTCCTTTCGGGACTTCAGTCTATCTCTCCCGCTATTTACGAGTCGGTACAGATCGACGGCGCTTCCGCTTGGGAGACCTTCTGGAAGATCACCTTCCCGATGATAAGCCCGATGATCCTTGTAAACGCGGTTTATACTATCATCGACTCTTTTACGACCGACTCCAACGTGGTCATGTCCTTTATATCCGAGCAGTACAACCAGCCTAACGGTAACGTTGTCAGCTCGGCGATGGCGTGGATGTACTTCCTCATTGTTATAGCGATAATCGCTATCGTGGCAGGTATCTTCTCGGCATTCGTATTCTACCAGAGACGAGATTAAGGAGGTGAAAAAATGAACGCACAAAATATTGATAACAAACCCACAGTGAAAAAGAACACGAAAAGAAAAATTCGCGTTGATTTTGAGCGTGCGCCTCTTTGGGATAGATTGAAGGCAAAATTCCTTTCACTCTTCTTCTTGAAAAAGGTAGTTTGGTACGTTTTCCGTCTGGTACTGCTGGTCGGTATCTCTTACATCGTTCTGTTCCCGTTCTTCACAAAGATCGCGGGCTCCTTTATGGCTCCCGAGGACTTCGTTGACGTAACGGTAAGACTTATACCTAAGACATTCTCGGTTGAGATGTACACGGCAATATGGGTAGAGCAGGAATATATGTCGGCGTTTATCAACACCTTCTTCCTCTCGGTGAGCACGGCGCTTATACAGACCTTTATCTGCTGTCTTGTAGCTTACGGACTTGCTAAGTTTAAGTTCAAGGGCAACAAGCTCGTATTCCTGGCGGTCATCCTCTCTTTGACGATACCTCACCAGACCTTGCAGCTCTCGCTCTTTATGAAGTTCCTTGACTTCGATATTCTCGGAATTGTCAAGTTCTTCAACGGAGGCGGAATTGAGATATTCGGTCATACCTTCTTTGAAGGTCTGATAGATATTATTCCTTCGTCCACAACGGGAATCTGGTCGAGATTCCAGGACGGCTACGGAGTTACGCTTACGAACTCCTTCTGGCCTCTCATCATCCTCTCCCTTTCGGGACTTGCATTTAAGAACGGACTTTACATCTTTATGCTTCGTCAGTTCTTCAGAGGCGTTCCCGATGAGCTTGAGGAGTCGGCGTATATCGACGGTTCGGGTATTATGCGTACATTCTTTACCATAATCCTTCCTCTGTCGGTGCCTATGATGATAACGGTATTCCTGTTCTCGTTCTCCTGGCAGTGGACAGACGAGTTCTACACGGGACTCTTCTTCACCTCCACGACAGATACGTTGCTTATGCCCGATATTATCGGTATCCCCGCGTCGCTCGTAACAGACTACGCAGGTCAGAACCTGTACTATTCGGCAATACGCAATACCTGCGGACTTATGATAATTGCTCCGTTGATCGTTATGTACCTCTTCTGCCAAAGATATTTGGTTCAGGGTATCGAACGTTCGGGACTTACCGCAGACTAATACAAATAAAAAATCGCTCACCCCGTTGGGGTGGGCGATTTTTCATGTATATGATATATGGTGATAGTGTTGAATATTCAATTTTGAGTGTAACTATTCAGCTATAGCTTCAAATTGGATGTTTATCTTTTTGACTTTGGCAAAAGGCAAGAACTTCGTTCTTGCGGCGGAATGTTTGATATGTTCGCCCCTACAATCGGTTAGATAAATTCAAACTCCCCGATAATTTCCAATTTGAAGAACACACCGCACGAACCTCGTTCGTGCCTTTTCGCCAACGGCGAAAAAGATAAACTCAAATTTGAAGCATAAATTTTGTGTAATATCTTTTCTAAAAAAATTACCCTCCGCCTGAGAATGCCGAGCGGAGGGTAAATATTCAATTACTTTAATTGACCTTTGAGAATATCAGCCGCGGAGGCGAGTGCTGTGTCGATCTTTGCGATCTCCTGTCCGCCTGCCATCGCGCTGTCGGGACGTCCGCCGCCCTTACCGCCTGTGAGAGCCGCGACAGCTCCGACGAGCTTGCCTGCGTGCGCTCCTGCCGCTACGGCTTCTTTGCCTGCGACAGCGATAAAGTTCAGTTTATTTCCGTTTGTCAGTGCGAGGACGGCTACTGCCTTTGCGTCCTTAGCCTTTATATCGTCAGCAAGATTTCTTGCCGTATCTACCTGCATATCGTCGAGGCGCGCTGTGATCAGGGAGAGTCCGCCGACCTCTGTTGCAGAGGAAAGGATCGACGCGAGCTTGGTCGACGCGAGCTTTGCGTTGAGCGCTTCGAGCTCTTTCTTCATAGTATGGAGCTCACTCTGAAGCTGAGCGGCGCGCTTTACAATATCCGCGGGGTTCTGTGTGCGGAGCTCGGAGGCTGTTTCATTGATTACGGCATCCTTTTGCGCCATAAGCTTGAGCACACCGAGGCCTGTTACCGCTTCGATACGGCGAACGCCTGCCGCAACGGAGGACTCGGAAACTATCTTAAACAGACCGATCTTGCCCGTATTATCGCAGTGTGTACCTCCGCAGAGCTCTGTGGAGAAATTACCCATCTTGACCATACGGACAACACTGCCGTACTTTTCTCCGAAGAGAGCCATCGCGCCGCTCTTGCGAGCTGTTTCGATGTCTGTTTCGGTGGTGACGATACCGCTTGCGGCAAGGATATTCAGGTTTACAAGGCTCTCGACCTTTTCTATCTCCTCGGTCGTAAGGGCGGTGAAGTGTGTGAAGTCAAAGCGGCAGATCTCGTTGCTTACGTAAGATCCCGACTGCTCTACGTGGTTGCCGAGAACCGTGCGGAGAGCCGCCTGAAGCAGATGGCAAGCCGAGTGGTTACGCTTGATGGCGTCACGTCTTGCGCTGTCAATATCAGCCGTTACGGTGTCGCCTACCTTAAGCGTTCCGTTTGCGACGGTGCAAAGGTGGATATAAACGCCGTCGGATTTTTTTGTATCGTAGACGTTTGCGACAAAGCTGTCGGAGTAGACAGTTCCCGTGTCGCCTATCTGTCCGCCTCCTTCGCCATAGAAGGGTGTGCGGTCGAGGATGACCGAGCAATCTCCGCCCTCGACGGAGTCAACACTGCCCTCATCCGTAAGTATTGCGATGACCTTGGCGGTGCTTCTGTACTCGGTATATCCCGTAAACTCGGTCTTGGGAAGTCCCGAGATGAGTGTTTTGGAGCTTTCGTCCCATCCTCCGATATTGGCTCTTGCCTCTCTTGCGCGTGTCTTTTGCTGTTTCATAAGAGCGACAAAGGTATCCTCGTCGAGCTTGAGCTCGCTTTCAGCGGCGATCTCACGGGTGAGATCTATGGGGAAGCCGAAGGTATCGTAGAGCTTGAATACCTCTTCGCCCGAGATAGTATCTTCTCTTGCGGCGAGGGTGTCTCTGATGAGGTTGGAAAGTATGGAAAGACCTGCGTCGATGGTAGCATCGAAGCGCTCCTCTTCCATAGCTATGACCTTAAGGATATAGTCCTTTTTCTCTCCAAGCTCGGGATATGCGCCAATGTTCTCTCCGATGACTACCTCGCAGAGCTCGCAAAGGAATGCGCGATTGATGCCGAGGAGCTTACCGAAGCGGCAAGCGCGGCGGAGAATTCTGCGGAGAACGTATCCGCGTCCCTCGTTGGAGGGGATAACACCGTCGCTTATCATAAACGTAGCGCTTCTGATGTGGTCTGTGACGACGCGGATGGAGATGTCGTCCTTAGCGTCGGCGCCGTATTCCTTGCCTGCGATAGCACAGACGGTATTGAGTATCTTGCGGACGGTATCGACCTCGAAGAGGTTGTCCACGCCCTGCATTACGCAAGCGAGACGCTCAAGTCCCATACCTGTGTCGATGTTCTTCTGCGCAAGCTCGGTGTAGTTGCCGTTTCCGTCGTTGTTGAACTGAGAGAATACGTTGTTCCAGATCTCCATAAAGCGGTCGCAGTCACATCCCGGCTTACAGTCGGGCGAGCCGCAGCCATACTTTTCGCCGCGATCGAAATAGATCTCGGAGCATGGACCGCAGGGGCCTGAGCCGTGCTCCCAGAAGTTGTCTGCCTTACCGAGGCGAACTATACGCTCAGCGGGAACGCCGATCTTTTTATTCCAGATCTCAAAGGCTTCCTCGTCGTTTTCGTAGATAGAGGGCCAGAGACGGTCTGCGGGGATCTCGAGCCATTCGGTGAGAAATTCCCATGCCCACGGAATAGCTTCTTCCTTGAAATAGTCTCCGAAGGAGAAGTTACCGAGCATTTCGAAGTACGTGCCGTGACGCGCTGTGTGACCTACGCGGTCAAGGTCGGGGGTACGGATACACTTCTGACAGGTGGTGACGCGGTTGCGAGGAGGTATCTCCTCGCCTGTGAAGTATTTCTTCATAGGCGCCATGCCCGAGTTTATCAGAAGTAAGGATTTGTCATTGATGGGGACGAGCGGGAAGGAGGGGAGACGGAGGTGTCCCTTGCTTTCGAAGAACGAAAGATATTTTTCACGCAGGTCGTTTAAGGAAGTCCATTCCATAAAATTAGCCTCAGCTTTCTTAAAAAATCATTATATCATCTTATTATATCACTTTGCGAAAATATTGTCAATGGATTTAGTTACTTTTCTTTAAAAAAGTAAGCAAAAGCAGACCTATAAAAGTCTGCTTTTTATTTGCTCAGGTGCGTCTTTGCCGCTTTTCATTTGAGCTCCTTATCGGCAAGTGCCGCGCCTATGACCGTTGCGAACTGAGCGTTTTCGGGGATGATGAATTTTACGCCGAAGTTCTTTTCAAGTCCCTCGAACACTCTTGCGACAGAGGGAAGTGTGGTGAGGTTTCCCGTGAGCACTACCGTTTTTACGTTAAAGCTTCTTGCTGCGAACACCGACAGCATAGCGATGGTCTCTGCTACCATATTGGAGATACCGAGCGCTATGTCGTTATTGTTGGCGATGTCCGAGAGCTTTCCAAAGTTCGATGCAGTCAGATTTGCGTTTATCTGGAAATTGTTATCCTTGGAGATGTCGCGTATGCGGAGGTCGACGTTTTCGAGATCTCCCTCCGAGGCGAGCTGTTCAAGATGCTCGATCGTATCGACTCCGAGCATTCTGCGAGAAAGTCCGAGCAGTGTGCCTCCTCCGACTCCCGTACCTCCGAGGTATTTCATTTCGGTAGCTCCGTTTTTATTTGCCGCGTAGATGAGCGCTGTACCCGTTCCCATGCTTACGACTATCGCCTCGTCGAGCCCAGATAGATAAAGACCGCCGCGCCCGACACATTCGAATTCCGAGATCTTACGGCATTCGAGTGAATAGATGGGCTTATCCATATAGGATGCTCCGACTCCTGTCATAAGCACTCGATCTATATCGTCGAGCGCGAGGTCGTTCTGAAGCGTGAACTTACCGAAAGCTCCGTAGACCGAGGTAATGGCATCGGTGGCTCTGACGAAAAGGGGCTCTATAAGCTCGCTTTTGTTTTCGTTTTGGCGGAAGCCTACTATCTTTGTGGTGCTTCCTCCAACGTCTATTCCTATAACTGTTCTCATATAAAACCTCCCGAAAAAGGAAAAATTATCAAATTTTACAAATATATTATAACATATTCTTGAAAAAAAATCAACTATATGATATAATATTTAGATGAGTGACAAAAATAAACATAAAAAGGACGGAACGTTATGAATTTTACAAATCCCAACACCGATATTCTTAATGAAAAGAAGCTGTTTATCTTTGATATGGACGGCACTATCTATCTCGGCGGCAACCCTTTTGATTTTGCTATAAAGTACATCAAAAATCTTCGCGCAAACGGCAAGAAGGTGCTTTTCTTTACGAACAACGCGTCGCATACAACGCCTTTTTATATGCAGAAGCTTTCGCGTCTCGGCTTTGAGCCGAGTGAGGATGAGATAATGACCTCGGGCGACGTTACCTATGAATTTCTTAAGAGAAAGAGAGACGGCAAGTCGGTATATCTTGTTGCGACCGACGAGCTTTGCGAGGAATACAAGGCTAAGGGAATAAAACTTTTGAGGGGCGATGAGGAGGGCGCTGATATTGTTATTACGAGCTTTGACACCTCTTTGACCTATGAGAAGCTGAACAATGCGTGCCGTTTCGTTCGCAACGGTGCGGAGTATCTTTCCACGCACCCCGATTTTAACTGTCCCACTGAGAACGGATTTATTCCCGACAGCGGAGCTATTGCGGCTCTTGTGACGGCATCGACGGGCAAGACTCCCACATATTTCGGTAAGCCCTACAAGGAGACTATCGAAATGATAGGCGAGGCTACGGGCTACAAGAATGAGGAGATGTGCATCTTCGGTGACAGGCTTTACACCGACATTGCTCTCGGAAAGAAGTTCGGTGTGACGGCGGTGCTCGTTCTTTCGGGAGAGACGCAGCCTGAGGACGTTGACGCGGCGGCTGTGCCTGACAAGCCCGATTTTGTGTTCGGTTCTCTTGCAGACGTTGACAAGGTGATGTTCGGAGAATGACTTTTCGGTTGCTTCGCTACTGGCGAAGCAACCTTGAATTTTGCGTAGATGGAAAAGGAAAACAATTGTATTTGTGTTTGTGCTACAAACTCCAATTTATTCTGATTTCTAAATTATATCATATCCCGAAAGGAGAAAATATGGCATTTGATGCAGGTATGCTTGCGTGTGCGCTATCCGAGATACGCAGGCTGGCTCTCGGCGCGAGAATAGAAAAGGTATATCAGCCCGAGAGGGACGAGATAGTTCTCGGTATGAGAAGTCTTGAGGGCGGAAAGCGTTTATCAATAAATGCGGGCTCGGGAAATCCCCGTATCGGCTTTACCGAGACGTCTAAGGAAAATCCTCAAAATCCGCCTATGTTTTGTATGCTTCTGCGCAAATATTTGCAGGGGGCGAAGCTCTCCGAGGTCTCTCAGGCATCCTTTGACCGTGTGGCGTATCTCGGCTTTGACACGCGCGACGAAATGGGCTTTCCCTGCAAGCGTTATCTTATCGCCGAGCTTATGGGACGGTACAGCAATCTCATATTCGCAGACGGCGACAAAAGGATAATCACGGCTTTGCGTACGGCCGACTTGTCCTTTGACAGCAAGCGTCAGCTCATATCGGGTATGATCTATGCCGAGCCTCCGAAGCAGGATAAGGATGATCCTCTGACTGTGAGTGAGGAGCGGTTTATGGCTCTTTGGAATGACGCGCCCGACGAGCGTCCTTGCGACAAATTCATTGTAGGCGCATTTTCGGGCATTGCGCCCGTTGTTGCCCGTGAGATGGTCTTTCGTTCGACGGGGCACACCGACACGCCCAAGAGATATTGCTTTGCCGACGGTATATGGAAGGAATTTTTTGAGGTCGTCCGCAGAATACGCGAGGAGGATTTTGAGCCTTGCATGATACTTGACGGCGAGCGTCCCGTGGAATATTCCTTTATTCCTCTTGAGCAGTACGGAAGTATGGAGGTGCGCTCTGTTCCGTCTGCGGGGAAGCTGTTCGATCTTTATTTTGAGACGCGCGACAAAGAGCAGAGGGTACATCAGCGCGCGTCGGATATACTCAGACTGTTGACGAATGCCGAGAGCCGTATCCGTCGCAAGCTCGAAGCGCAAAGGGGCGAGCTTGCCGACTGTGAGAAGGGTATCGAATACAAAAAAATGGGCGACATGATAACCGCCAACATTTACAGACTCTCGCGCGGCGATAGCTTTGCCGAATTTGAGGATTATGAAAATATGCGCGAGGACGGCAGCTTTCCGAAAATTCGGGTGGAGCTTGACAGCCGTCTGTCTCCCTCGGCAAACGCGCAGAGATATTACAAGAGGTACAACAAGGCAAAGACCGCAAAGGTCGAGCTCTCAAAGCAGATAAGTCTCGGAGAGAGCGAGCTTGAATACATTTACACGGTTTTTGAGGCGCTGACGAGAGCCGAGAGTCCTACCGATCTGTCCGAGATACGCGACGAGCTTTACCGCTCGGGCTACGCGTCGAGGATGAAGAGCTATTCGGCGCACAAGGAGCACAGGCCTCAGGTCATGCAATTCCTGACTCCCGACGGGATGAGGGTGCTTTGCGGCAAGAACAACGTACAGAACGAATATATCACTCACCGTCTTGCCGAAAAGCTTGATTATTGGTTTCACGCAAGGCAGGTCCCCGGCTCGCACGTTCTTCTTGTGACAGAGGGCAGAGAGCCGACCGATCTTGATTTTACGACTGCCGCAGAGATCGCCGCTTATTACTCGAAGGCGGAGGGCGCCAACATTGCGGTCGACTATACCTTGGCGAAGAACGTAAAGAAGCCTGCGGGTGCAAAGCCCGGGTTCGTTATCTATCACACGAATTGGACGGCTTACGTTACGCCGAGCGGTGAAAAAATAGCTTCCCTGAGAAAGGGAAAATAAAAATAAAAAAATTTTTAAAAAAATTTTGTCAGAAAAAAAGTATTTTTAAAAAATTCTGCGTATCTTATTTATAAAGGGCAAAATTGGGGAGCTTTCGCGTTGTGACGCGGCGGCACAGCCTTTAATCGGCATGAGAAAGGAGAACGTATATGGAAAGGTCGAATTGCATAAGGGAGCTTTTTCTTGAAAACGAGCGACAGACCTTGTCGCCCTATGCCTGCCTGACCTCGGAGAGCCGAGGCAGAGAGCAATATCAGACGCCGTGTGAGGTCCGCACAGATTTTCAGCGTGACCGCGACAGAATACTTCATTCTCAATCATTCCGACGGCTTATGTACAAGACTCAGGTATTCCTCGCCCCCACGGGCGACCATTACCGAACGCGTATGACGCACACCCTGGAGGTAACTCAGGTGGCGCGTATCATTGCGAGGGGACTGCGGCTCAACGAGGATCTTACCGAGGCGGCGGCTCTCGGGCACGACATAGGTCACACGCCCTTCGGTCACGCGGGTGAGTTTGCAATGCAGAAGTGCTACGATCCGTCGTTTACGCACTACAAGCAGAGCTTGCGTGTGGTCGAGCGTCTTGAAAACGACGGCAAGGGTATGAACCTTACCTTTGAGGTGAGGGACGGTATCGTAAATCACACGGGAAAGAATATGGCGTCGACGCTTGAGGGCGTTATAGTGAAATACGCCGACAGGATAGCCTATATAAATCACGATATTGACGATGCCTGCCGAGCGGGAATTCTGTCTCCCGACGATATTCCCGTGGGGATAAGGAACATACTCGGCAACGGTTATTCGGAGCGCATCAACACAATGGTAACGTCGATAATCAGGGAGAGCACGGGCAAGCCCTACATAAAAATGGAGGAAGAGGTACAGACTGCGGCGGACGGGCTTCGTGAGTTTTTGTTCGAGAGAGTCTACCGAAATCCCGTGGCGAAGTCGGAGGAGAGCAAGGCTCAGGAGATGCTCATAAGGCTTTTCGACCACTACGTCAGACATCCCGAGCAGATGCCCGAGCTTTACAGAAACAACTGCGAGACAGAGCCCGTGGAGAGGTGCGTTTGCGATTTTCTTTCGGGAATGACCGACAGGTATGCGATAGAGGTCTATTCGGGACTCTACATACCTAAGGTCTGGAAGGGGCCGCAGATATGATCTCAAGAGATATTATTGACGAGATCGTTTACAGAAACGACATCGAGCAGGTAATAGGAAGCTACGTTACACTCAAACGGGCAGGCTCGAATATGAACGGTCTTTGTCCCTTTCACAATGAAAAAACGCCCTCGTTTACCGTTTTCCCCGCGACCAAGAGCTTTTACTGCTTTGGCTGCGGAGCGGGGGGCGACGTTATAAGCTTTATTATGCGCGAGGAAAATCTCGACTACGTTGACGCTCTCGAATTTTTAGCGGCTCGGGCGGGGATAACCATTCCTCACGACAATGAGCCTCCCGACGAGCACGGGATACCCCGAAAGAGGGTATATGAGATGAACCTCGCGGCGGCTCGGTTTTTCAGGGAGTGTCTTTCCGATGAAAAATACGGCAAGGAGGCTATGAGCTATCTCACCGAAAAGCGACAGCTCAGCATGGCGACGATACGGCATTTCGGGCTCGGGTGCTCTCCCGACAGCGGTTGGGCGCTGACTAACCATATGAAGAGGCTCGGCTTTAGTGACGAGGAGCTTTCTGCGGGATTTCTGTGCGGTATCGGAAAGAACAGCGGCAAGCCCTACGATTATTTTCGGAACAGAGTTATTTTCCCCATAATAGATACCACGGGAAACGTGGTGGCGTTCGGCGGACGTGTGCTTGACGACTCTAAGCCGAAATATCTGAACACGTCAGACACGCCTGCGTTCAAGAAGAGTAAGCATCTGTTTGCCTTGAATTTTGCGAGACGGTGCTGTTCGGAGCGGATGATACTTTGCGAGGGTTATATGGACGTTATCGCGCTCCACGCCGCGGGCTTTGAGAACGCGGTCGCGACTCTCGGTACGGCAATCACGTCGGAGCAGGCGAGGATATTTGCCAAGTACACAAAGCAGGTCGTTATCTGTTACGACTCGGACAATGCGGGACAGACCGCCGCGCAGAAGGCGATACGGCTGCTCGGTGAGGTCGGCGTTGACGTTCGCGTGCTGAAGCTTGAGGGCGCGAAGGATCCCGACGAATATATCAAGAAATTCGGAGCGGATGCGTTTCGACGCGCGCTTGAGGGCGGTATTTCGGGCTTTGACTTCAAGCTTGGAAGCATAATATCGCAATACAATCTTGCGTTAGCGGAGGACGTTATCAAGGCGTCGGGCGCTGTTTGCTCGATGATCGCCGCTATGCCCTCGCAGGTCGAGCGTGACATAGGCATCAGAAAGGCGTCGGAGATACTGCGAGTGTCGCCCGAGGCTATGCAGAACGACGTCGAGCACGCAAGAAGGCGGATGCGGAGCGCCGAGAAGAAGAGGGAGTCCGAGGAGGCTCAGCGGTCGATCCGCAGCTTTGGCGACAGGGTGAACACCGACGCGGCTAAGAACATACGCGCGAGCAGAGCGGAGGAGACCTTGCTCGGTCTTATGCTCATCTACGACGAATTCCGCGCCGAGGCGGCAAGCGGAGCGGTAGGACTCTCCGCCGACGATTTTGTGACCTCTCTCGGTAGAAGGATATTCGAGGCTCTTTGCGAGCTTGAACGCTCGGAGAGGGGATTTTCGAAAGCGATGCTCGGGGAGTATTTCAACATCGACGAGCTTGGCAGGATAGAAAAAATAGAGCAGGAACGCCGCGCGCTTGCGAGAAACGACAAAGAGGTATTTCTTGCGAGCATCGACTCGCTGAAAAAGGAGAGCGGCAAGAGTGAGGGGAACAGCTCCGATCCGTTTGCCGATCTGAGGCGTATGCAGGCTCTTCACAAGCAGGCTAAGGAAAAAAAGAACGTATAATTAACGTATAATTATTATACAAAAATATATTATACAGAAAATACAAGAATACATAAATGGAAGGAAATAAAAAATGGCAGAACAGGAAATGAAACAGGAAAAAGGGATAGACTTTGAGTCCCTTATAGAGAAAGGAAAGCAGGGGAAGCTGTCGAACGACGATATTGAGGAAGCCGTTGAGGAGATGGACTTCAATATCGATACGCTTGACAAGCTCTACGACACGCTTGAGAACAACGGTATCACGCTGACCGACGATATTCCCGACTCCGAGCTTACCGCTATCGAGTCTGAGGTAGAGGCGTTCGGCACAAGTGAGAATATGGAGCGCATCCTCGAGCAGGAGGGACTTGCGATAGACGATCCCGTCCGTATGTACCTCAAGGAGATCGGACGCGTTCCGCTTCTTACCGCCGAGAGAGAGAAGGAGCTTGCCGAGATAATGAACGGCTGTGACGACGAGGAGTTGAGGAAGGAGGCAAAGGACGAGCTTGTAAACGCAAACCTCCGTCTTGTTGTCAGCATTGCAAAGAGATACGTCGGAAAGGGAATGTTCTTCCTCGATCTCATTCAGGAGGGCAACCTCGGACTTATGAAGGCTGTGGACAAGTTCGATTACAGCAAGGGATACAAGTTCTCCACCTATGCGACGTGGTGGATAAGACAGGCGATAACAAGGGCTATCGCTGATCAGGCGAGAACCATCCGTATTCCCGTTCATATGGTCGAGACGATCCACCGTGTGTCCAAATATTCGAGACAGATGCTTCAGGAGCTTGGGCGCGAGGCTACCGCTGATGAGATCGGTGAAAAGATGGGTATGAGCCCCGACAAGGTAAGGGAGATAATGAAGATAGCTCAGGATCCCGTATCTCTCGAGACGCCTATCGGTGAGGAGGAGGACAGCCACCTCGGAGATTTCATTCCCGACGACGATACTCCCGCGCCTGCTGACGCGGCGGCTTCGACAATTCTGCGCGAGGTCATAGAGAAGGAGCTTCACACGCTTACTCCCCGTGAGGAGCACGTTATCAAGCTTCGCTTCGGCCTTTACGACGGACGTACAAGAACGCTTGAGGAGGTCGGCAAGGAGTTCGACATCACACGTGAGCGTATAAGACAGATAGAGGCAAAGGCGCTTCGTAAGCTCAGACACCCCAGCCGCGCAAGACATCTTCGCGGATTTTTGGACTAAAATCGTTACTTTGTCCAAAATACGGTCGGACTGTTTGGTGAATGTAATGATTTAAATGTGACAATTATAGAAAATACAGATCTTGAATTGTGTAAAATGATGGTTTTTTGGGAAGGTTTGTAAGTCAAACCGTCCAAAAAACGTCGCGCCGAGAGTCGGTCACAAAAAATTCACTTGACAATTCGGGGAAAAAAGTGTAAAATATTATAGTACCTAAAATGTCATAATTATATTTTTATGAGAAAAGTTTCAAAGGGGGAAACGATATGAGTAAGAAACTCATTTGCCTGTTTTTGGGCTTGATAATGCTTCTCAGTGTATGTCTTACCGCGTGCGGAGAGAAGGATGATGAAACGGCTGTAAATAATATCGGAACTAAGGCATCCGAGAATGCCGAAACGCTTGCTATGTATCTTATGAGCGAGAAGCCCGTTGATGCGGATACCGTTGCAGAGATCGAGGAGGCTGTCAACAAGATAACCGAAAACAAGTTCAAGACAAGACTTAAGCTTTACTACTACACCGAGGAAGAGTATTACGCAAAGCTCGAAGCCGCTTTCGCTGAGAGAGACGAGCGCAAGGCTAACGGTACTCTTGTATCCTCTAAGACCGAGGCTGAGACGGGTGAGGACGAGACGTTCGTAAATGAATACGGTATCGTCGAGATCAAGTACCCGACCGTTACGGGCTATCAGGTAGATATTTTCTACATGGGCGGCAAGGAAATGTACGACAAGTACAAGGCTGACGGTAGACTTCAAAGACTTGACGACGAGATCAACAGCTCGTCGAAGGATCTGACAACGAATATTCCGAGCCAGTATCTTTCCAACATCAAGTCTCTTAATAAGGGAACTTACGCTATTCCCACGAGTAAGCCTATCGGTGAATATACATATTTGCTTCTCAACAAGGACGCTATGACACAGGCGTACCTCAGAAGCGAGACGGGCTCTACCACATATGAGGGCTACACGTCTCTCACCTGCGATATGGTCAAGGAGTTTCTTGAGCTTGTAGATACCGACAGTGAGCTTTCGAAGAATTACTATCCTCTTTACACAAATCTTGAGTCTATCGAGCTTATGCTCAGCAACCTCAAGTATTGGGGCGTCGACGATGAGGGCTTGCTTTCCGAGGCGTTCTCGGTTCTCGGCGGATACTACGGCGCAAACGACGATTATCTTGATGCCAACAAGTACGCTAAGCTCGAAAATCTCTTTGAGAACGAGCAGTTTATCAGCGATATTACCACACTCATGCAGTATAAATTTGACGGCTACTACACCGCAGAAGAGGGCCAGCAGGAGTTTGCCGTTGGTTACGTTAAGGGCGGTAAGGAGGTCGTTGAGCAGTACGGCGAGGACTATGAACTCGTTGTAGTTGAATATCCGAGACTTACAGAGGAAGAGCTCTACTCCGATATGTTCGCTGTTTGCTCTTACACCTCTAACACAGGAAGAGCGATGAAGATACTTACTCTTCTCAACACTGACGCCAACTTCCGCAACCTTGTTCTTTACGGAATTGAGGGTGTTCACTATCAGCTCGTTGACACGGGTGTTGACAATGAATACGGCGAGGATATTATGGCTGTCGAGAGATTTGAGACGGGTGAGAACAAGTATATGATGGACGTCAACAAGACGGGTAACACGTTTATCGCATATCCTCTTGTAGGCGAGTCCGCTACTCTCAAGGGCTACGGTATCGTTCAAAATCAGGAGGCAAAGGTATCGCTTGATCTCGGCTTCTCGCTTGACGCGTGCGGCTATGAGGTGGACGTTGAGTCCTTGAAGGCGGTCAAGGCGCTTTCGGATGAGATACTTGCGGGACTTAAGGCTTGCAATACCGAGGCTGAGCTTGAGGCGTTTATAAAGAGCGCAAAGGAGAAAATTGCTGCATCCGAGGCGGTTCAGGCGCACGTTGGTTGCGAGCTTGGCGCGGATGCTGAGCACGAGGACGACGGAACATCTAAGGACTCCGAGGACCGTTGCGGTTCGATAAGCTGCTGCTACGAATCGTGGCTCAAGGATAATGACATAATTAAATGATCAAAATATATCAAGACCGACTCTTCACAGTCGGTCTTGATATATTTATGGGGGTAAGATGAAGTACGACCGTATAATATGGGATTTTAACGGGACTATTCTTGACGACGTGGAGACGGGGATACTGTCGGTAAACAAGCTGCTCTCCGACAGAGGATTGCCAACAATCGGGAGCAAGGAGCATTATCGGAGTGTTTTTTGTTTTCCGATAAAGGACTATTACGCAAAGCTCGGCTTTGATTTTGAGCGTGAGCCTTATGAGGTGATCGCGCCGCTTTGGGTGGAGCAGTATATGATAAACGTCAAAGATGCTCCGATCTTTTCGGATATAAGAGATGCGATCGGTTTTTTTGACGCGCGTGGGATACCGCAGACGCTTTTGTCCGCGACCGAGCTTACGATGCTCAAAGGTCAGCTTGACGACCTCGGGCTTTCGGGAGCCTTTTGCGAGGTGTTGGGGCGGGATGACATTCACGCCGCTTCAAAGGAGGGGATAGCGCGCGAGTGGCGCTCGCGTCATAGAGAGGAGCGTACGCTGATGATAGGCGACACCGATCACGATCTTCAGGTGGCGAGGGCGATCGGTGCGGATTGCGCGCTCATATGCCGCGGGCACCAATCGGGGGCGTATCTTGAGACACTTGGGACGAGGGTGTATTCTACGGTGGCGAGCTTGATAGAAGATATTGAATAAAAAATAGGGGGCTCGTAAGAAATAGCCCCCCTTGCCGTATTATGGATGTTGATAATCTTCAAATTGGAGTTTGTGGGGGAGTTTGGATTTAAAATTGCTACGCTTGAATGTGGCACAACAAGAAAACAAACCCCAGCAAATCTAAGGTAAATTTTGCTAACGCAAAAAAGATCCTTCACATGGCTTGCAAGGTAGCAAGCCGTTCAGGATGACACGTAATACAGTGTGTACGTATTTGTACATACTATTGTCGCATTACTCTCTGTATCTGTCATCCTGAGTTCGAACCGCTTATGGGGGGATCTAAAGAAACATTCGAAGGATCTTGCGACGAAGTCGCTTTACTGCACTATCTTCATTGGGGATATATTTACACATATCAAACATCCCGCCGCAAGAACGAAGTTCTTGCCTTTTCGCGTAAGCGAAAAAGATAAACTTAAATTTGTATCTAAAAAAGGAGCTATCTCATTTGTTGATGAGACGGCTCCTTGTGTTTTATGAAAGCTCGGAATAATAATTTTTAAGCGCGGTGGAGAGCGCTTTTTTTGCGGGCTCTTTTGCCGCAGAATAGTCGTTGTATGATCCGCTGACCTCTATGACAAGAGAATATTCTGCGTTTCGGAAACAAGATCGTAAAATTTTTCCTCTTTTCCGCCGCCGAGCAATCCTGTAACGGCGGCTGAAGCAATACCGCAGGACGTTGCCGAGATTACCGTAGCGCAGAGCAGGACGTTCCCGTTATTTGTTTTTCGTCAGAACTCCGCTTGGAACTTTTTGAGCTCTACTGAAAGCGCGTAATCTGCTTCCTGTACGTTCTCAAGGTAGAAGTCATAGGTCTTATTGCTTACGTTCATTACAGCGGTGTAGTAGGTATTGTAAGCAAGTGTGGTATCGTACGCTTCAGACCAGAATTCTCCTCCGCTGTTAAGCTCCCGGTAAAGCTCGGTGATGCGTTTGTCGTTTTCGTATATGGAATTTACGATCTCGGAGTTTTCGGTGAATGCCGCCTCTATTGCTTTGTCTATGTTATTGTTGTACGCATCGTCGTAGATACACGAATACCAATTATTAAGCACGTCTCCCGCAAGGGTATCGAGATGTCCCTTTGACTCGTTGACAAGCTCGTAAAATTCCTCTGCCGCGATACGGTGGCTGTCCGAGTCGTCGAGACCTCCGCTGAGAAGTCCTATCATCAGAAGCCCGCAGGACGAAGTTGATATGACTATTGTGATTATAAGTATCAGTGCGATGGCTAATTTAAGAAATTTTTTCATAATGATACACCTCTTTCGTTGTGTTTTCGGCAGCTTTTGCCACCGTCCGATCTTATTATAACTCAAAATGCAGAATATGTCAAGAGTTTTTCTGTGTGTCGGAGTCTTTACAAATCGGCTTTCTTGTGATATAATGTAAAAAAAGAAAAAAGGAGAATTTATTATGTCGGAATTTTTGGAGATACTTCCGCCGATTGCGGTCTGCTTTCTTGTATGTATCGCAAAGATAGTTGAAATAACGATACAGTCCTTAAAGACCTGTATGATGGTAAAGGGACAACGCCTCAAGGCGGCGGGGCTCGGCTTTCTTGAATGCTCTATATGGGGACTTGTTATATCGACCATAATCGGAACATTGGGAGACAATATTTTGCTTTTGCTTTTCTACTGCGTGGGTTATGCTACGGGACTTTTCCTCGGCTCGACCATTGAAAGCAAGATAGCCCTTGGTACGTCGAACCTTCAGCTTATCGCAAACGACGAAAGCACAGAGAAGATAGTCGGATACTTAAAGGAACGTGAGCGTGGGTACACTGTTTTTGACGGATACGGCTCTACTGATAAGATGAATATGATATTTATCGTTCTTCCGAGACGCGATGCGACGAAGGTGTTAAAGGAGATTCGCACGCTTTGCGACAACAAGGTGTTCGTTGTGGCGTCGGACGTCAGCAAATATGCGGGCGGATACGGAACGGTGAAATAATCTGTTTATGAAAATCCAATTTAAAAGGCTTTCACGCAAAAGGGGCTATCTCACGTGTTAATGAGATTGCCCCTTTAAGTAAAATTTATCTTCCGTTTATAAGGTCGGACATATCGTAAAGTCCTGCGCTCTTATTTGCGAGGTATTTAGCCGCGCGGAGCGCTCCGTTTGCGAATATCTCTCTTGACGCCGCCTGATGTGTGATCGAGACGGTCTCGTTGGTTCCTGCGAATATTACCTCGTGTTCACCGACGATCGTGCCGCCGCGGACGGAATGTATGCCGATCTCAGCCTTGTCGCGCGCCTTACGCACCGAATGACGGTCATAAACGTATTCTGTCTCTGCTCGCTCACCCTTTATGGCGTCTGCTATCATTATAGCGGTTCCGCTCGGAGCGTCGAGCTTCTGATTGTGGTGCTTTTCTATTATCTCAACGTCAAAGCTCTCACCAAGAGTCGCCGCCGCGTTCTTGCAAAGCTCGATAAGCAGATTTATGCCGATAGACATATTTCCCGATGAAAATACGGCTACCTTACTTGAAGCGTCTGTCATGATCGCCTTTTCTTCATCGGTGTGTCCCGTTGTTGCCACGACGATAGGTGTGCCCGTTTCTACGGAATATTTTGCAAGTGTGGGGAGGGCGGTATGGTGGGAAAAATCTACGATGACGTCTGCCTTTTCGGGAACGTCGAATATTGTCTGATATACGGGGAACTTACAAGCGGGGGCTACCGCGTCTGCGTTGACGTCGATACCCGCAAGTATGCGGCATTCGGTGTCTGTTTCAGCGGCGCGTACGATCGCCTGTCCCATCTTTCCTCCGCATCCCGAAAGAATTATATTGACCATTTTACGTATTCCTTTCTTTTAGCGTGAGCGAAGGATCAGATAAGGTTGTGAGCCTTCATTACAGCGATGAGCTTTTCCTTGTTGCCGTCGTCCATTTCGCAGAGAGGAAGTCTCATCTCGTCAGAGCACCATCCGAGCAGAGCTGCGGCGGTCTTTACGGGAACGGGATTTACCTCGCAGAAGAGGGTATTTATGAGCTTTAAGTACTTGAGCTGGAGAGCCGCGGCATTCTTGAAGTTTCCGTCGAGGCAGAGCTGTGTCATATCGTGAGTCTCACGGGGAAGAATGTTGGAGAGCACCGAAATAACGCCCTTACCGCCGAGCGACATAATGGGAACTATCTGGTCGTCGTTGCCGGAGTAAATATCGAAGCTGTCTCCGCACTCTGCGATAAGCTCTGCAATCGAGCTGATGTTGCCGGACGCTTCCTTTACAGCCACGATGCGCTCATGCTTTGCGAGCTCCTTATATACGGGCAGAGAAATGTTACAGCCCGTACGCGAGGGAACGTTGTAGAGGATTATCGGCTTATTTGTCTTATCGGCGGTCTCAAGGAAGTTCTTTATAAGTCCCTTGGGTGTTGCCTTGTTATAGTAGGGGGTGACGAGAAGAAGCGCGTCTGCTCCGACCTCACAGGCATACTGAGAGAGCTCGATGCCGTATGCGGTATCGTTTGAGCCTGTGCCCGCGATAACGGGGACTCTGCCCTCGACCTTCTCAACTACGTACTTGATGCACTCGCAGTGCTCCTCATGTGTAAGAGTTGCCGCCTCGCCCGTTGTGCCTGCAACTACGATGGCGTCGATGCCTCCCGAGATCTGATCCTCGATGATCTTGCCGAAGCTGTTATAATCGATAGCTCCGTCCTTGAAGGGTGTGATGATGGCGGTTGCCGCGCCTGTAAAAATGCTCTTTTTTAGCTTGCTCATGGTAAAATTCCTTTCTTGAACTTGAAAATTTGAAGAAATCCATATAAAAAATAAAAAAACCGGTTGAAAACCAGCTGTAATTGTACTATAATATAAGCATAGCCCCTCGGGTGTATGCAAATCCTGCGCAATAACAGATAGCTCTCCATCAAATAATGATGACAGTCTGCAAGCTATTCGCCAGTCAGACCGGTACACACGCCTACCGAAAACGTATGCCCTCGGCACTACGCCCTCACGTCACATCTCAAGCGGCTCGGAAACCTTGATGTGGCGCAGTGACACAGCGCACCTCTACCATAATTATATGTATCTTTGACATAATCATAGCATATAAAGACGATTATGTCAATAACTTTTTGAAAATTTTTATTATATTTTTTGTTTTGCGTGATCGCAACGGAAGGAAAAAAGCATGACTATTATAAACGACAAGAAGCACACCGATCTCAAGACGTCGGATTTTTACTACGATCTGCCCGAGGAGCTTATAGCTCAGCATCCTGCGGAGAAGCGCGACCATTCGCGTCTGATGGTGCTCCACAGAGACAGCGGAGAGGTCGAGCACAAGCATTTTTACGATATTATAGATTATCTCCGTCCCGACGACGTGCTCGTTATAAACGACTCGAAGGTCATTCCCGCGAGAATATACGGACACGCTGAGGGCAGAGAGGAGGCTGCTCTTGAGCTGCTTTTATTGAGACAACGCGATCTTGACACGTGGGAGTGTCTTGTAAAGCCCGGAAAGAGGGCGAGGATAGGCTCGCGCTCTGTCTTTGGCGGCATACTTTTCGGAGAGGTCGTTGACATTGTTGAAGAGGGCAACAGAATAATAAAATTTACATACGACAAGGAAAAGTACGCCAACATCTACGATATACTGTCGGTAGTAGGTATGATGCCTCTGCCGCCCTATATTACCGAGCAGCTCGGTGATAATTCGCGATACCAGACGGTCTACGCAAGGGAAGAGGGCTCGGCGGCAGCACCCACTGCGGGTTTGCATTTTACGCCCGAGCTGTTGCAGAAAATAAGAGATAAGGGTGTGGCTATCGCTCCCGTAATGCTTCACGTCGGACTTGGCACGTTCCGTCCCGTAAAGGCTGAGCGGATCGACGAGCACATCATGCACACCGAATATTTCAGCGTATCTAAGGAAAGCGCGGATATTATCAACGAGAGAAAGGCGCGCGGCGGACGGCTCATTTGTGTGGGTACGACCTCATGCCGTACAATTGAGAGCGTTGCGGATGAGGACGGGCATATTCCCGAGATGTGCGGAGATACGGGGATATTTATTTACCCCGGTTATAAATTCAAGGCGGTGGACGCTTTGATAACGAATTTCCACCTGCCCGAGAGCACTCTGCTTATGCTTGTGTCGGCGTTGTATGACAAGGAGAAGATAATGGAGGCTTACGGCACCGCCGTAAAGGAAAAATATAGATTTTTCTCCTTTGGGGATGCGATGCTGATTGTATAAAATCCGCAATACTGCGTTGTCGGGCGACGCGGTCGGCTCGAAGTAGGTAACTACACCTTCGCCTTCCTTGCGCCCTTACGCCTTGCCTTGCGAATTTTCTACTAACCAGCATACTCGTCTTATATCCCGTACACATCGTGGATGCGATGTTTATAAAATAATTTTATCTGTCTATTGACAAATCAAAATAAATTTTATATAATGAATATGTGAATAGGGGACGGCACCCATAACAAAAAACTGTATTCACGTTATTGCTGATCTTTATAAGGGGGTGACACCCATCGAAAAAAACGTTATTGTAGTAGATGAGCAGGGAAACGAATATGAAGCGACCTACCCAAAGAGGGCTCGCGGTCTTGTGAAAAACGGCAGGGCACGCTTCGTAGATGAGAATAAGATATGCCTTGCGTGTCCGCCGAATGAAAATTTGGAGGATAAAAAAATGGAAGAAAATATAACCAATCCCACAGGTTTAACGGAAAAAGAGGTTTTTGATCAGATAGTTTTGTTGCAAAAGCAGTTGACCGAAAATTCCCCTACCTCGTTGCATCGTTTGAGTGAGGCTCTTTATGATGCTCGCGGAGAAGGAGAGGGCTCGTGCTTGACCGATGATCAGGTTTCGGAAATATGCAAGGTGTTTGCGCAACGCGAGGAAACGCTGAATCAAATGTTGAATCTTTATCGCAGTATGTATATCGATCTAAAAAAACAGAAGCAGGAAGAAAAGAAGGCGGAGCCGGAAAGTGAAGATACGTTAAAGCGTCGTAAGGAATTTCTGGCATTTGTCCGTGACACCTCCATAGCTATTGCAGGTGCATCAAGCCCGGGCGCACCGGGTTTTCTTCCCGATTTTGAAAAAATATGGAAAACTGTTTTTCTTGGTCAGTGATACATAATTGTTAAAAATCAAGGATGATTTTTCCCCCGAGAATAAATTTCTCGGGGATTTTTATAACATATTTTATACATAATATGCGCACAAACAATACATATGTGTTTGAAATTTTGCATAATGTGTTGACAAATCGGAGATAATATGCTATACTGTTATCGAAAGGAGTTGATATTATGGCTAAAGTATCTGCTAATATCAGTATCGATGCTGAAACAAAAGCAAAGGCTCAGATCATGTTGGCTGATCTGGGAATGGATCTTTCTACCGCGGTGAATATTTTTTTGAAACAGATGTTATACGAGGGTGGAATTCCCTTTGCTATTACCAGAGATATTCCTAACAAGCTTACGCTGGCGGCAATAGAATCGGCGGAAAAAAGGGAAAACACATATGGTCCATTTGACAGTGTAGATTCAATGATGGAGGCGTTGAATGCTGAAGATTGAATTCACCTGTCAATTCAAAAAAGACTATAAGCTTGCCGTTAAGCGCGGATGCTCTCCCGAAGAACTGATGAAGGTGGTGTCGATTCTGGCGGATGAACAACCGCTTCCTGAGAAATACAGGGATCATGCCCTTGAAAATTCCCGTAATTATAGAAATGTTCGCGAATGTCATATCAAACCGGATTGGCTTTTGATATACAAAATCTACGATGATCGGCTGATACTTGAGCTTATCAGAACGGGAACACACAGTGATTTGTTTTGATGTTTACCGATTGGCTTGTGAAAGTTTGCCAATCGGTAAAATCTTATAGACTGTCTCAAACGGGACAGTCCCTATTCACAATACGGATATTAAAAAGGACATATAAATGACAAAAATTTTAGCTATCGTAGGGCCGACGGCGAGCGGAAAGAGCGCGCTTGCTCTGGCGCTTGCGAAAAAACTTGACGGCGAGATAATCTCTTGTGACTCGATGCAGGTCTATCGCCGTATGGACGTCGGAACGGCAAAGCCCACAAAGGAAGAACAGGCAGAGGTGAGGCATCATCTCATAGACGTTGCCGAGCCCGATGAGAGCTTCTCTGCGGCGGACTACGTTGCTCTTGCCTCGGCGGCTGTCGAGGATTGCGCAAGCCGTGGAAAGCTGCCGATAGTCTGCGGAGGCACGGGGCTTTATCTTGACGCGCTTCTTCGCGGAAGTGACCTCGCTCCGAACACGACGGATGCTTCTGTGCGATCGGAGCTTATGGCGTATGCCGAGAGGGAGGGCGCAGAGGCTCTTTGGCGGGAGCTTGAAAGGATAGATCCCGACAGCGCGGCGGCGACGCATCAGAACAACGTAAAGCGTGTTGCGAGAGCCATTGAGATATATCGCGTCAGCGGAGTGACAAAGACAGAGCTTGACAGAAGATCGAGAGAGTGCGGCGACAGGTACGACGCCTGTGTTATCGGTCTGCGGTATGCCGACAGAGATGCTCTCTACGACAGAATAAACCGACGGGTGGATATGATGCTTTCCGAGGGACTTGTCGAGGAGACGCGCGGGCTTCTTGCCGCAGGCGTATTTGAAAAGAACGCTACGGCGGCTCAGGCGATAGGGTACAAGGAGATATTGCCCTATCTTCGCGGCGACGTGGCTCTTGATGTCGCCTCCGAGGATCTCAAGACGGCGACACGAAGATATGCCAAAAGGCAGATGACGTGGTTTTCGGCAAAGAGCTACGTCCATTGGCTTGACGTAGACTATATGAGTAAAAAAACATTTGAAGAGATTGTAAATAATGCGGAGAAGCTATTTAAAAAAATTTAATTTTATGGTAAAATATAAAGGTATGTAACGTGAATATTCTAAGGAGGCGAGCGGCGTGAAGAGCAAGTCGGGCTTTATACAGAAAATAGCTATCGGCGTTGTATGCGTTGTTATCTTCTCGTACACGGTATATCACGTTGCGAGTATTTTCGGAGAGGATATTTCTACGTATGCCGCAGGAATTACGACCGAAAGGACCGCTCTTTCTTACAACGGGTACCTGTTCCGCGACGAACAGCTTCTCACCTCGTCCAATACGGGAGTTGTCGACTATAAGGTAGCCGACGGCACGAAGGTCAGCGAGGGACAGCAGGTGGCTGTGGTGTATAGCGAGAGCAGGAGCAAGCAAAACAGAATATCCGATCTTGACGGACAGATACGCATACTTGAGGAAAGCATTGAGGGGATGTCTGAAAATACGGATATTGTGGCTGTGAGAGCTCAGAACAGCGACACCTACGACGCTATAGTAAAGCTTCTTGCCGCGTCCGAGACGGGGGGGCTGTCATATCAGGCAGAAAAGCTGCTTGTCGGAATGAACAGAGCTTCGGCTATTTCGGGCTCGGGGGAGAGCGACGCTAACGAGACGCTTGAGGCGCTTTACGCAGAGCGGGAAAGGATATTTTCCGAGAGCGGAGACGGCGAGATATGCGAGACTCCGAGCAACGGATATTTCTTCTCGGGTGCGGACGGATGTGAGGAGTATTTCACTATGTCGGCTCTTAAAGATCTTACGGTCGGGAGCTTTGCCGAGCTTGTGGCTTACGCAGAGAGCGCAGAGACTCCCGAGGATGCGTACGGACGGCTTACCGACAGCAGTGAGTGGGGAATAGTTCTTCCCATCGGAGCGTCCGATAAGAAATATTTTACGGCGGGAAACACCTATTCGGCGCTTTTCTCCGAAAATAACCAGACGAGTATTCCTCTTTATCTTGAAAGAGTGATAGAGGAGGGCTCTGAGGTCGTTCTTCTGGTATTCAGCTGTGACCGTCAGCCCGAGAATTTCTCGTTTAACAGATGTCAGAGCGTCAGCCTTACTCTGTCGACCGTCAGCGGTATATACGTTCCCAAGTCGGTCGTAGTTAAGGATGACGGAAATAAGGGCGTATATATTCTTCGCGGAAGTGTGGTGCATTTCAGATATATCGAGGTCATCTACGAGGGAAGCGACTACTATCTTGTTGCCGCGAATGCCGAGCATACCGAGGATAGGACCTATCTGCGCTCCAACGATATGATAATTCTTAACGGAAAAAATTTGTTTGACGGAAGGGTGCTTGATTGATATGAGCTTTGAATATCTTGACAGAAATACCGAGGCTGTACGCGAAAAAATCGCGCAGGCTGAGGAGGCGGCGGGAAGAGAGCGCGGAAGCGTTATGCTTTTAGCGGCTGTAAAGTACGCCGAGGCAGACGAGATAGACTATCTTCACAGACAGCTCGGTATCAAGGACTTGGGAGAGAACCGAGTTCAACAGCTTCTCGCTCACTATGAGGCTCTTCCCGAAAGAGAAGATATAAACTGGCATTTTATAGGAACTCTTCAGACCAACAAGGTAAAGTATATTATCGATAAGGTCTGTATGATACACTCTCTTGACTCCGAAAGGCTTGCCGCCGAGATCGATAGGCAGGCGAAAAAGCACGGCAAGGTGATGGACGTGCTTGTTGAGATAAACTCGGGCGAGGAGGAGAGCAAGAGCGGACTTGCCCCGCGTGAGGTGGAGGATTTTTGTCTGTCGCTCGGAAAATATGAGAACATCCGACTTCGCGGATTTATGACGATGGCGCCGAAATGTGAGAAAAGTGAAGAATATTTAAAATATTTTCAACAAACTTACGCCGAAGTCCTTGACATTTGGACAAAAAAATTGCATAATATAGATAGGCCCATAATTTCGATGGGTATGAGCGGAAGCTTTTGCGAGGCGATAGCTTGCGGCTCGGACATAGTCAGAATAGGCAGAAGCCTTTTTGTAAAATAAAAGAAAAATAAAAAAATAAAAAACATAAAAAATGGAGGACACTATGGGACTTTTCAAGAAGAATACCGAAAACTACACAAACAACCCCTACGAGGACGATTTTGACAACGGCTTTACCACTGACGAGGTGGTAGACGACGGATTTTCTTCCGACGTACAGCCCGTTCCCGCAGAGCCTGAGGTATTTGCTCCCGCGGCTCCCGCGCTCAAGATCGTTAACCCCAAGGAGTATAAGGACGCAATAGAGATCGCAAATCTTCTCATCAACGGCAACACCATTCTTCTCAACATTGAGAGCATCGCAAAGGAGCAGGCTATCCGTCTTCTTGACTACCTCAACGGCGCAGTTCACGTTGCGGGCGGCATTATGACAAAGGTCAGCAAGACGACTATCGTGATCGCTCCCAAGAATGTTGACGTAAGCAGCATTCAGGATATGGTAAGCGGCGACTGATCGGATTTTTAAGGGCAACCGATAAATACGACAGGCTTCGACGGGGATGCCGCATCTGCGCGGCATCCCCGTATGCTTTTTCAGTCATCCTTTGGGCTCGGACAGAGCCCCCAAGGATAGGGACAGCAGTTTTTTTGCAAGGAAGGAGATAAATTTTGGAAGAGATACTGTATATAATCTCGACGGTAGTTCAGGTCATACTGACCGTTATACAGATCGCTATGCTTTTGCGCGCCATACTTTCGTGGTTTCCCATAGAGCCGAACGGCTTTACGGAATTCCTGTTCAGCATAACCGAGCCGTTCATATATCCTTTTCGCGCGCTGTTCAACCGTTTGAATTGGTTTCAGGATATACCTATTGACGTGGCGTTTTCCGCTGCGTATATCGCGCTGTTCATCATAAGCATACTTTTGCCGTAAGATGGATCTCAGTCGTGATACAGAGCTCAGGGCGCTTGCCGCGCGTCTTGACGATCTTGCTTTAAGAGCGGCAAAGGGAGACGTGGGGATTACGCCCTTTCTGTCTCCGCGCGAGCTTCATATGGCGCGTGAATATCTTTCGCGCAATGGGGCGGCATTTGCTTCCTTTGGTGGATACGCGGATGCCGAGAGGCAGAGAGTATATCTTCTGCCCGAATATATGGAGGAGATTTCCTCAGATGAGGCGCGCGATGACTTTGAAAATAAAATGTCCGAATACGGATATTCTTTGAATATTTCGCTTCTGAAGATAAGCGGAAGCGGATACAGACAGCTTACCCACCGCGACTTTTTGGGCTCGGTTTTGGGGCTTGGGATAGAGCGGAGCGTTGTCGGGGACATAGTTGTTCTTGACGGTGGCAGGGAAGCGGCTGTTTTTTGCGACGGCGCTATATCCGACTTTATTGCGGGTGAGCTTCTTTTTGTGGCTAACGACAAGGTAAAGGTAACGCGAGTGGCGCTCGGCAGTCTGCTTTTGCCCGAGAAGCGCACGTTGCCTATACACGATACGGTTGCCGCGCCGAGGCTTGACGCGGTGGTGGCGGCTATCTGCTCGCTTTCGCGTGAGAGGGCGAGGGAGACGGTCGTATCGGGGCTTGTAGAGCTTGACTTTGAAGCCGAGGAACGCCCCGACCGAGCTGTAAATGCGCCTGCTGTTATATCGGTACGGGGCTTTGGCAGATACAGAGTTCTTTCTCTCTGCGACAAGACGCGCAAGGGCAGATACAGGCTCGAGGCGGAAAAATACATTTAGGACGGTTCTTTTTATGATTTGGACTATTATATGGTTTGCTGTGGCGGCGCTTGCCGTGGCGGTCGATCAGATAACTAAGGTGCTGGCGGTAAAATATCTTGCCGACGGCTCGGTTACGGTCATTCCGGGTATTCTCAATTTTACATATGTTGAGAACGACGGAATGGCTCTCGGTCTTATGGATGATCAGAGATGGGTATTTATAACTCTGTCGACGGTTGCTATTATCGGACTTTCGGTCTATATGATAGGCTGGAAGCCCAAGAGCAAATTTGCCTGCGCGGCGCTCTCACTTATAATCGGCGGCGGCGTGGGAAATATGATAGACCGCTTTTTTTACGTTGGAATACAGGGGGACACAGTGGGCGAGAAGGTCGTCAGAGACTTTATCGACGTCCGTATGTTCGGAGAGCTTTGGCCTTGGGTGTTCAACGTGGCTGACGCTTGCGTTTGCGTGGGCGGAGGTATGCTCTTTTTGTGGTGTGTTATATCCATCGTAAAGGAGGCAAAGGAGGAAAGGGCGGCGAAGCGTGCGGTTAAAGCGACAGCGGAAGGTCTTGCGGACGTGAGCACCGAGGATGCGACAGAAGCCGTGACCGAGGAGAAGGCCCCCTGTGAGTCTGACAAAGAAAAAGACCAAGAGAAGAATGATGAATAATTGACCTGAACGGAGGTGAGCATATGTCAGAATATATCGACGCAGAGATGCTTGATGAGGGCGGCATAGAGCTCGCCTCTCTTGCGTCAGACGTCGGAAAGCGAGCCGACGCTTTTATAGCCGAGCGGACGGGGCTGACGAGATCGGCGGTCGTAAGGCTTATAGAAAATCAGAGCATACTTCTTAACGGAAAGCAATTCCCGAAAAATTACAAGCTCAGAGCAGGAGACGTGTTCTCGGTAGATATTCCCAAGGCGGAGCCCGACGAGGCTGTGCCCGAGGACATTCCGCTTGATATAATTTACGAGGACAGCGACATCATCGTAGTCAATAAGCCAAAGGGAATGGTGGTGCATCCTGCGGCGGGAAATCCGAGCGGAACTCTTGTAAACGCTCTGCTTTATCACTGCAAGGACAGCCTCTCGGGTATCGGCGGAGTTCTGCGCCCGGGTATCGTGCACCGAATTGACAAGGACACAGAGGGGCTTCTTGTGGTGGCGAAGAACGACAGCTCGCATCTGTTTCTTGCGGAGCAGATAAAGGAGCATAAGGTAAGTCGGATATACTACGCCATCGCCACGGGCAACTTCAAGGAGGACAGCGGAACGGTGGACGCTCCGATAGGCAGACATCCCGTTGACCGAAAGAAAATGGCGGTCATACGCGACGCCGATCGCAAGAGCCGAAGCGCCGTGACGCATTGGAGCGTTATTGAGCGGTTCGGTAGGTACACACTTGTTCGTTGCGAGCTTGAAACTGGGCGGACACATCAGATAAGAGTGCATATGGCGTATATTGGACATCCGTTGCTTGGCGACGAGGTCTACGGCGGAGGAGGCAGCTCTTTTGAGGCAAAGCACAAAAAATATATATCGGGGCAGTGTCTCTGCGCCACAGAGCTGAGGCTCACTCATCCGCGGACGGGTGAGGCTATGACCTTTAAGGTTGATATGCCAACGGAATTCGTTACGCTTACGGATATTATGCGAAAGGAATATATGGGAGGATAAAATGGGCGGAAAATTTGACGGTATAGCGATAGTCAGTGATATGGACGGCACTTACATAGCAGGCAACGCGGACGGCGACAGACGTAACCGCGAGGCTATAGAATATTTCAAGGCGAACGGCGGACATTTCACCTTTGCTACGGGAAGGCCTTTGCCCACGCTTTTGGTTGCCGCTCCCGATGCGGCAGAGATAACAAATCTGCCTGTAATATGCTGTAACGGAGCGTATCTTTATGACCTGAAGGCGGATAGAGAGATAGCATCGTTTTCGATGGATTACGAGGAAGTGTATGAGCTTCAAAGAAATTTTGCCAAGCTTGAAGCTGGAAAGGAAGAATGCAAAAATGCGGCAAACGACCACAAGTCGGTATTCTTCAAGCATAAAAAAAATATCGAAGGTGCTATAGACAAATACAGGTGTGAGCACATAAAAGAGGATCTTTACGAGATCATGCCCCCCGAAGAATGGAAGGATCACGACATACACAAGGCGATCTTCGTGGGAGACGGCGAAGCGGTAACGAATACGCGTAAGTATCTTGATCCGCTTTTTGAGGACAGGCTTTGCATTTCGCAAGCGTCTCCGAATTATTATGAATTCAACGCGAACGGAGTGAGCAAGGCGTCGAGTATTCAAAAGATGTTGAAGCTCATTTTTGGCGATAGAAAAATGACGCTTTGCGTGGCGGGAGATTTTGACAATGACCTTGAAATGCTTAAAAGCGCGGACAGAGCCTATTGTCCCGAGAATGCGAACGACAGGGTAAAGGCTGTGTGTCACAAGTGCTTTTGCCATTGTAAAAATGGAGTTATCGCGGATATTATCGAGTATCTTGATAGAGAGCTTGGAGAATAAAAAACGGAGCTGTCTCATAAATGCGTGAGATAGCTCCTTGTTTTTTTGTTACAAATTGGAATTTGTCGGTAAGTTAAAGTTGTAGTTTACAGGCTAATACCCGTTTTTCGTAGTAATCCATTCATTATTTTTTTCTAAGGTAAATTTTGCTAACGCAAAAAAGATCCTTCACTGTGTCTCGCAAGGTAGCGAGACGTTCAGGATGACAGCTAGTGTATGTTTGGCGATGAACCTATGCATAAATCCATACATAAGGTGCCTGTAATGAACTTTGGCATAAACCTATTTATTTTATCTCAACTAACCTGTCATCACAGAGCATTTTTGCCGTTGCATTTCGCTAACAGCGAAATAGGCGTATCGGAGTAGAGGATCATTGCGACGAAGTTGCTTTACTGCACTATCTCCATCGGGAATATATTTACACTTTTCGCCAACGGCGAAAAAGAAACTCTAATTTATATTACTAATACAATACGGGGCTATCTCACTTGTTAATTCGACAGCCTCATATTTATTTAATATTGTATATCCTTCTGCATACTCTCGTTGCGCCTGACCGATTCGACAAATCCGCTTCCCGTATAGACGGTATATCCGAATTTTTCCATTCCGTTGCCCGTTGCAAGGAGCTCGCCGTCGCGGTCGCTTTCGTACATCTCGCGGCAGACTGGATTTACTATTATCGCTCGGACATATTTTTTTCTGTCTGTCTCGGGCAAAGGCTTAAAATTCGTCCTCAGCATTTTTCGCTTCGGCTTGAATTCGAAAATTATCGTAAACTTATTATCAAGCGGATAGCTTACCTTTTCAATAGCCTCGGGGGTTTTGAAGGTCAGCGTGGAATTGTATTTATTTACCGTCAGAAAGTGGGCGTAATAGACGTATCTTCCCGTTTCCAATATAAAATCGGGCTCGGCATCGCTCCAAGAAAAGGAGCGAAGTGTCTTTCGGCAGAATTTTATGCGGTATTTCTCTGTCTTGCAGAGCTTTTTGATCTTTCTTATGAGCTTGTATCTCTTTCGCGGTATTTTTGTGAATATCACGGCGAGAACCGAGAAAACGGCGACAAGAAATACGGTCGCTACGAGCGCGTCGGCGTACATGAGAAGAGAATAGACGGTTGAAAACACCGCGACACCAAGCACTATAAGGACGAATATGACAACGGCGCGGATGGAATAAAATACCACTCTGTCAAGTACGGGATGCTCGCGTCTCCATCTGCCGTACGCTCTGTGCAGAGGCACCTGCTCGTTGTCGTATTCGCTTTGCAATCTATCCTTGAACCACTTCATATCTCAAAGCATAACGGCGTAGGTATAGCATCCGCCGCCGATCCTTTCAGTATATCCGTTGGGCAGAGTGACCTCAGCCTCGACTCCCTCGGGAACAGTAAATTCAAATGCTATTCTGTCCTCTTTATAATACCAATGGCTCTCTATTCTTCCCGATACCGTCTCAATCGCACATTTTGCAAAGCCGAGGCGCTTGTCGGGTACGGGTGCGAGGGCTATCTTTTTATATCCTACTTCCGTCTGCTTGACTCCGCAGATCGTTTCGTACATCCATTCTGCAACCGAGCCGTATGCATAGTGGTTAAAGGAGTTCATATCGGTGCTCCAGAAGCTTCCGTCATCCTTGATGCCGTTCCAGTGCTCCCAAACGGTCGTTGCCCCGTGGTCTACCGAATAGAGCCAAGAGGGATTTTTGTTCTGGAAGAACAGGTCGTAAGACACGTCGTGCCTGCCGCAATCGGAGAGGGCGTGGAGCACATAGGGCGCTCCGAGGAAGCCCGTTGCCATTCTGCCGTCAAATTCTTTGATCAATTCGCAGAGCTTATCGACGAGAGCTTTTCTCTCCTCGGGCAGACAGAGATTAAATCTGAGTATAAGCGTGATAGCCGTCTGTGTTACTCCGCGTCTGACAGAGTCGGCGGAGGATTTCTTTCCTTCGGGCAATATCTCGGTGAGAGGGAATTCGTCCTTGGGCATTCCGTTTTCCATAAAATATTCGCGGAAGCGTTTTACTATATTCGTGTAGAGCTCGCGGTATTCGGAGACGTCCTCTCCGAGAACCTCTCCCGCTTTTACGACAAGCTCGGTGGAGTACGCGTAAAACGCGGTGGCAATGAGGTCGTTGGAGGTAGCTCCGACGTAGGAGTCCTCGCCTGCGTCCATTGCAAGCCAATCGCCGTAGTGGTATCCCGTGAGCCACAGATATTCCTCGTCGCCCGTCGATCTGATATATCCTACCCAGCGCTTCATCATTTCAAAATTGTCCGAAAGGAAGGACACGTCGCCGTATATCTCGTAGAGCGTCCACGGAACGATGGTGGCTACGTCGCCCCAGCCTGCCGAGATACGCGTTTTATATCCGTGTGAAAATCTCTCGGGGCAGACGCCTGCAATAGCTCCGTCCTCGCGCTGCTCGGCTCTCATATCTCCGAGCCATTTTTTGAAAAATCTGCGGACGTCGAAGTTTATTGCGGCGGTGCGGCAGAATACCTGCGCGTCGCCCGTCCATCCGAGGCGTTCGTCTCTTTGCGGACAATCGGTAGGGATGTCGAGGTAGTTGCCCTTCTGTCCCCAGATTATGTTGTGGTAGAGCTGATTTATTCTGTCGTTTCCGCAGGCAAAGCGCGCTGTGCGTTCCATTTTTGAGTGAACGACGATCGCGCGGAAGCCGCCGAGATCTACGTTTTCGGAGGGATATTCGTCGAGTCTGACGTAGCGGAAGCCTTGGAATGAAAAGGCGGGCTTGAAGATGTCCGTCTCTCCGCTGAGCACGAAAATGACGGGCTCTGTTGCCGAGCGGTAGTTTGCGTTATAGAAATTGCCGTCCTTATCGAGAACCTCTCCGAAGGAGAGAGAGATGCGCTCGCCTCTGTTTCCTTTGATCTTCAGCGAGACGTAGCCCGTCATATTTTGACCGAAGTCTATGACACGCTCACCCTTGGGAGTAATGATGAGAGCCTCAGGGGAAAGTATCTCGTTTTCGATTATATCGGCGCCTTCCTGCGGAATAAGAGGAAATGCCTTTGCCGAGACGGCGTTTCCAAGGCATTTCTTTTCGGCAGTCATATCTACCGTCTCGCCGTGGTAGATGTCGGCGTGTGTTACCTCGGTGGTGAACACTTGCCATGACTCGTCGGTGATTATGTATTCTGTCGAGCCGTCGTAAAGGATTATTTCAAGCTCTGCTACAGCCTCGATAGTGTCGCCCCAAAGATTTTTGGATGTCTTGAGCCCATAGTATCCCACAGCCCAACCGGGAGCTACGCTTATCTCAATCACGTTGTCTTTCGAAAGCATATCGGTGACGTCATAGGTCTGATACTGTACTCGGTGGTCATAGCTTGTGAGTCCGGGTGTCAGGACCTGAGAGCCTACCTTTTTTCCGTTAATCGCGGCTCTGTATATACCGAGAGAGGATACGCGGAGGGTGGCTTTTGCGATGCTCCGAGCTTCGGAAAAGCCCTTTTTGAAGGCAAGCGCCGCGCCCTCGACATTTACGGGGCTTTTGATCCAGTTCTGATGTTTCATTTATTCTTTCCTCCGTTGGACAGAATTAAAATATTTGTTAAGGTAATTATAACAAATGAAATTGCCATTGTCAATAGAAATGGTTAGAAATCCCATGCATAGTTTTCTTTTGCTTGCTTTAAAATTTGAACAGACAATCGGTTGAAATATCCATGGAGAGTTTTCTTTTGCTTGCTTTAAAATTTGAACAGACAATCGGTTGAAATATCCATGGAGAGTTTTCTTTTGCTTGCTTTAAAATTTGAACAGACAATCGGTTGAAATATCCATGCAAAGTTTTCTTTTGCTTTAAATTTTTTAGAGACAATCAGTTGAATACCCCCTGCAGAGTTTTCTTTTGCTTTAAATTTTTTAGAGACAATCAGTTGAATACCCCCTGCAGAGTTTTCTTTTGCTTTAAATTTTTTACAGAAAATCAGTTGAATTCCCCCTGCAGAGTTTTCTTTTGCTTACTTTTCTTTTCTAAAAGAAAAGTAAGTTCATAGAAATTTAACAAAAGAAAATATTGGTGTTTCTTGAAAAAAAGGGTACATTGTGATAGAATATAAGTAAAATTGGGGTAAAGTTTTTTGAACCGTTTACGGGGAGAATTTCTACTCTTAAATGCACAAAACGGAGGCGGATTTATGGTACAAAATGACGAAAAAGCGTATGGCGTATCAAAAGAAAGACTTGAGTCTTTATTTGACAGCGGAACATTTGTTGAGCTTTCCGCGTACACCAAGCGCGCGCAGGGCAAGGACGAGCCCGAGAGCGTGAGCTGCGGCTACGGCGCAGTGTCGGGCAAGCTCGTATTTGCTTTTGCGCAGGACGGAGAGAGAACTAAGGGAATTTTCAGCGACAGACACGCTAAAAAGATAGAAGCACTCTATTCCTTGGCTGTAAAGAACGGCGCGCCCGTTGTCGGTATATTCGACAGCAAGGGCGTTTCGGTATATGACGGAGCTGAGGCGCTCGCGGCATACGGCAGACTTATGAAGAGCGTATCGGGCGCTTCGGGAATAATACCGCAGATAGCTGTTATAGACGGCGTTTGCGGAGGCGCGGCGGCTGTCACGGCGGCAATGTTTGACTTTGTCGTAACGGTAAAGGATAAATCAAAGCTCTTTGTAAAGGCACCCTTTACGGTAGGCTCTGAGGCAAAGAGTACGAAGGCGGGACATTCCTGCTACGATGCTGAGAGCGAGGCTGACGCTATGGCGTTTGTAAAGAAGCTCGTCGGAATGCTTCCATCAAACAATGCAGACAGCATATATACCGACAGCGCAGACAGCCTTAACAGACAGGTAGCCGTTGAGGGCGCGGACACCGATACGGTAATATCCGCGATAGCCGACGGCGGCGAGTTCGTGAGAGTATTCTCGGATTATTCGGATAATATGATATTCGGATTTGCTTCGTTCGGCGGAGTGCTCGCGGGAGTTGTAGCGTCGAACTCAAAGACCGACGGAGCGATAGATATAAAGAGCGCGAGAGCGGCGGCAAAGCTCATAGGCTTCTGCGACAGCTTCTCAATACCCGTTGTGACTTTGGTTGACAGTATCGGTACTGAGACGAACGCGTCTGCCGAGGAGGCGGCGTATGCAGAGGAGCTTGCAAAGCTCGCGTTTGCTTATACGTCGTCGGATAACGCAAAGGTCACGGTAGTGATGAAGAAGGCTTACGGCTCGGCGTTTACGCTGCTCGGCTCTAAGGCGGTCGGAGCGGATATGGTATTTGCGCTTCCCACGGCTGAGATAAGCGTCCTCTCTCCCGAGGCGTCGGTCGCGTTCGTATGGAACGATAAGGTAGGCGAGAAGAGCAGAGAAGAGCTTGAGGCTGAGTGGCGTGAAAAGTGCGCGTCTGCCGAGGATGCAGCGGATAAGGGCGAGATCGACGATATTATCGATCCCGTTGAGCTTCGCCAAAGAATATGCGCGGCTCTTTCCATGCTTTCGGCAAAGGCAGAGGGAGCTCCCTCTCGTAAGCATATAAATATGCCCCTTTAAACGGAGGTGCTTATGAACGTTCAGATGCTTGCAGGCTACGCGCTGAGTGTAGGCGCGGACACAAAATACGAAGCCTTTTCGGGCGCGGCATGGGCTAAGGCGGCAGAGGTAACGCTTATCGGAATGGGAATGGTCTTTGCCGTGCTTCTTATCCTTTGGGGCGTGCTGGCTATATTTAAACTCGTATTTAAAAAGGATACAAAAGCTCCCGCAGAGAAAGCGACGGCGGCGGAAAAGACTGCCGCTCCCGCGCCTGTGACAATGTCGGCGCCTGCCGCTGTTGACGACGGTGAGCTCATAGCCGTTATAACCGCGGCTGTTGCGGCGTACAGAGCCGCAGAGGAGGGAACGGACGCCGCCGAAGTTGGCGGATTTCGCGTAGTTTCCTTCAGGAGAGTAAACGCGGGCCGCGCTTGGAATTCCAATAAATAATTTTTGAAAGGTCAAGGTATTAAAAATGAAAACTTACAATATAACCGTAAACGGTGTCACATACGTTGTTGACGTTGAAGAGGTCGGAAGCGTTGCATCCGCTCCCGTAGCGGCTCCCACAGCAGCACCCGCGCCCGCTCCCAAGGCGGCTCCCGCGGCTGCTCCCGCAGCAGCTCCTGCGCCTGCACCTAAGGCAGCTCCCGCTCCCGCCGCTCCCAAGGGAAGCGCAGGCTCGGTAGCTGTAAAGGCTCCTATGCCCGGTAACATTATGAAGATAAACGCTAAGGTCGGAGCTGCCGTTAAGAAGGGAGACGTGCTCGTCGTTCTTGAGGCGATGAAGATGGAAAACGACATCTGCGCTCCCGAGGACGGAACGGTCGCAAGCATTGAGGTATCTCAGGGCGCGACTGTCGAGACCGACGCTACGCTTGTTACACTGAACTGACGACTTTCCGAAAACTTAACGGTGTAACAAAAAGGAAAGGAGTCGAATATGCTTGATACGTTAAAAAATTTTTTGGCGGATACAGGAATATTCAAGCTATTGTCCGAGGAATCCGAAACGATAACCAGCGTTACCGATTTTACGCTTGACGGCGATTGGTGGAAAACGGTGGTGATGATTCTCATCTCCTTTGTTCTTATCTACCTTGCGATAGGAAAAAAGTTCGAGCCGCTTTTGCTTTTGCCGATAGCGATAGGTATGCTTCTGACAAATCTTCCGGGCGGCGAGCTCTTCCATCTCGATCTGTTTATTCCCGAGCAATCTGCGATCGATGCCATAAAGCTGGCGCTTGAGGATAACGTCCTGACAGTAGCCGAGATAAAGGCGCTTACGGAGCAAGGATTTCCGATCGTTGACGTTCTCAGGGATGCGGATATAGTAAGTCTTGACGTAGTAAATACGTTGATGATAACAGAGGACATCACACTTTCCGCCTTCGAGTCGGCAAGAGTGAGCTCGCAGTTCCTTGCGCTCGATATTATCGAGGTCGTTCAATACGGCGGACTTCTCGATCTGCTATATCTCGGTGTAAAGCTCGGTATCTATCCCTGTCTTATATTCATAGGCATCGGCGCTATGACGGATTTTACTCCCCTTATAGCAAATCCCAAGAGCCTGCTTATCGGAGCTGGCGCTCAGCTCGGAGTATTCGTCGCCTTCGGCGGCGCGGTGGTCTCGGGAGTATTCTCACTTGCAGAAGCCGCATCCATCGGTATTATCGGCGGAGCGGACGGTCCTACGGCTATCACGGTAACAAAAACGCTTGCGCCCTCACTCCTCGGTGCTATCGCTATCGCGGCGTATAGCTATATGGCGCTCATACCGATGATACAGCCGCCTATTATGAAGCTGTTGACTACGAAGAAGGAAAGACGGATAAGGATGACTACGCTTCGTCCCGTATCGAAGCTGGAAAAGATACTTTTCCCCATTGTCGTTACGGTGGTCGTTGCTCTTATCGTTCCCGATGCACTTGTGCTTGTAAGCTGTCTTATGTTCGGTAATCTGCTCAACGTGTGCGGAGTTACCGACAGACTCTCAAAGACCGCTCAGAATGAGCTTATGAATATTGTCACCATATTCCTCGGTATCACCGTGGGAGCTACTGCAAGCGCAGAGAACTTTTTGCGCTTTGAGACGCTTCTCATCATTGCGCTCGGACTTGTAGCATTTGCGATCTCTACTGTGGGAGGACTTCTCACGGCGAAGATAATGAACTGGCTGTCGGGCGGAAGGATCAATCCCCTTATCGGCTCTGCGGGTGTTTCGGCAGTACCGATGGCGGCGAGAGTTTCCCAAAAGGTTGGTCAGGAGGAGGATCCGTCCAACTTCTTGCTCATGCACGCGATGGGGCCCAACGTGGCGGGTGTTATAGGCTCTGCCGTAGCGGCAGGTGTGTTCCTGTCAATGTTTGCTTAATGGAGGTTATAGTTAATAATGTCACAGATAAAAATTACTGAAACTGTACTTCGTGACTCTCATCAGTCACTTATAGCTACGAGAATGACGACTGAGGAAATGCTTCCCATTCTCGAAAAGCTTGATAATATCGGATACCATTCACTTGAGGCGTGGGGCGGAGCTACCTTTGACTCCTGCCTGCGTTTCCTTAACGAGGATCCTTGGGAAAGACTGCGCACTATCCGTTCTCACGTAAAGAACACAAAGCTGCAGATGCTTTTCAGAGGTCAGAATATCCTCGGCTACCGTCACTATTCGGACGACGTTGTCGAATACTTTGTGCAGAAGTCTATTGCCAACGGTATTGACATTCTTCGAATATTCGACGCGCTCAACGATCCCCGAAATCTGCGTACCGCGATAAACGCTACAAAGAAAGAGGGCGGACACGTTCAGGCGGCTATAAGCTATACAACGGGTGAGGTCTACACCACCGAATACTTCACAAGCTATGCAAAGACGCTTGAGGAGATGGGCGCAGACTCTATCTGTGTCAAGGATATGGCGGGACTTCTCCGTCCTTACGATGCGTATGAGCTTGTAAAGGCTCTCAAGGAGACTGTAAAGATACCGATACAGATCCACACGCACTACACCTCAGGTCTTGCTTCTATGACGCTTCTTAAGGCGATAGAGGCGGGCGCCGATATTGTTGATACGGCTATCTCGCCTATGGCTATGGGTACGTCTCAGCCCCCCACGGAGGCGCTTGTCGCAACCCTTGCGGGCACGGAGTACGACACGGGCATCAAGCTCTCCGAGCTCGATGAGATAACTAAGTTCTTTACACCTCTGCGCGAAAAATATCTTGCAAGCGGTCAGCTCGATCCCAAGATGCTTAAGGTAGACGTAAACGCGCTTATCTATCAGGTTCCCGGAGGAATGCTTTCAAATCTTGTTTCGCAGCTCAAGCAGGCGGGCAAGTCGGATAAGCTTACCGAGGTGCTCGAAGAGGTACCGAGAGTAAGAGCCGACGCGGGCTATCCTCCGCTTGTAACGCCTTCCTCGCAGATCGTAGGTACACAGGCTGTGTTCAACGTTATCGGCGGCGAGAGATACAAGATGGTAACCAAGGAATTCAAGGGACTTGTTGAGGGACAGTACGGAAAGACTCCCGTTGATATATCCCCCGAGTTTGTTAAAAAGATCATCGGTGATAAGCCGCAGATCACCTGCCGTCCCGCGGACGCTCTCGCCCCCGAGCTTGACACACTTCGCGAGAAGATAAAGCCCTATATGGAGCAGGAGGAGGACGTTCTCTCCTACGCGCTCTTTGAGCAGGTGGCGCTGAAATTCTTCGAGTACCGTAAGGCGAAAAAGTACGGCATTGACGCGGATAACGCAGACGCTGCGCTTGGAATTCATAACGCGTAAAACAGACGAATAATCAAAAGGTTGGCTGAAAAGCCAACCTTTTGATTTTTTGGGATATTAAATTGGATGTTTGTCTTTTTCGCCGTTGGCGAAAAGGCACGAACATAGTTCGTGCGGTAGGTGCGGTTAATTGGAGTTTATCGGGGAGTTGAAGTTACATTTACAGAATAATACCCGTTTTTTGTGATAATCCATTCGTTCTTTTTTATAAGGTAAATTTTGCTGACGCAAAAAAGATCCTTCACTGTGTCTCGCAGGGTAGCAAGCCGTTCAGGATGACAGATAGTGTAGGTTTGGCGATGAACGTATGCATAACTCCATATATAAAGTGCTCGTAATAAACTTTGGCACATACCTATTTTCTTTATCTCAACTAATCTGTCATCCCGAGCCCGAACCGTTTATAGGGGCATCTAAAGAAATATTCGAGGGATCTTGCGACAAAGTCGCTTTACTGAACTGTCCTCATCGGGGATATATTTACGCATATCAAACACATTGATAAACTTCAATTTACAGTGTTCATCATACAAATTTTTCCTATGCTTTCCCGCATTTTCTTCTGTATTCGCTCGGTGTCATTCCCGTGGTTGCCCTGAATCTTCTGCTGAAATAATTTATATCGTTAAATCCCACGCGGCAGGCTATCTCCCCGACGCTCAGCGCCTCTCTTTCAAGAAAATTCTTTGCGTGGCTTATTCTTACCTCGTTTATATATTCCATAACGCTTGTATCTCCGCGCTCCTTGAACATATGCGAAAAATATGATGCGCTCAAATAGAATTGCTTTGCGAGGCTTTGAACGCTCAGCTCCTCGTCGTAGTGCAGATCTATATATTCAATGACCGAATTAAAGGTATCGAGGCGGCGAAAATGCTTTTTATATTCGGCTTCGTTGAGCACCGAGCTTACGTACTTCTCCGCGATCAGATTGAAAAATTCATACAGCATCCGCTTTACGGCGGTAATATTTTTAAATCCGCCCTCCCGTGTTTTCTCTATGACGGATTTGAGGAGTCTTTCACATTCGCCGTTATTTATTATATGCTCGAATATTACGTATTCGTTGCCTATAAGATTGTGAAAAAAGTCGGTATTTATATGTATGCAGTAATATGTCGTCCCCTCACCGTTTATGCTTCCCGTATGGAGCTCGTTTCCGTTGATCATAACGATCTCGCCTTGCTTCACCGAAAGCTCTTTGAGGTCGCATAGGACGGTACCCGTTCCTTTTGTAAATAACAGTATTTCGATCTCCTCATGCCAATGAACGCGCGAGCCTCTATGGTCGACAAACCTTTGTATTCTTACGGGATAGGACGACATCGGAAGAGCTTCGTAGGTCGTTTTCATATTTAAATCCTCTTTTTATACTAAACTAAAGCAGTTTTGTGCTATCAATTACTCTCTATATATGATATAATAAAAATCACAAAAAGTCAAGTGTTATAAGGAGATTTTGTATGAACAGAAAAATAAAGGTCATATTACTCGGCGCAGGAAACAGAGCAGATATATACGCATCCATATGCTTTGAACGCCCCGAGCTTCTGGAGGTCGTCGGAATAGTTGATCCCGACGCTGTCAGACGCGAGCTTATGCGAAAGAAGTATAGCGTGCCCTCGGAAAATTGCTTTGATGACGTTTCGGAGCTTGTAAAGAGAGAAAAATTTGCCGATGCGGTGATCAACGGAACTATGGATCATCTGCACGTTGAGACGTCTATTCCCGTTTTGGAAAAGGGCTACGATCTGTTGCTTGAAAAGCCGTTTGCGGTGAATGAGGCTGAGATGAACACGCTCGTAGAGGTGGCGAGAAAATACGGAAGCAAGGTGGTTATCGGTCACGTACTGAGATATACCGATTTTTACCGCTCCATAAAGGATCGCGTCCTGGCGGGCGAGATAGGAAAAATAATTTCCATTGAGACCTGCGAGCACGTTAATTATCACCACATGGCAGTATCGTATGTACGCGGAAAATGGCGTTCCGAGAAGATCTGCTTCGCGCCTATGCTGTTGGCCAAGTCCTGCCACGATATTGACATAATGCTTTGGATGATGAGGGAGACTCAGCCTGTGGCGGTTGCAAGCTTCGGCTCGGATTTCCAATTTGGCGCGCAAAGAAAGCCCGAGGGGGCAGGGGAGCGTTGTATGGTTGACTGTCCGTACGTTGACGAATGTATTTTCTCAGCCAAGGCAAATTACCTTGCCGCTCCGAGATGGAAGCACTATGTATGGAAGAGCCTTGAGGGGGATGAAAACCTCACAGACGAAAAAAAGGCGCGCTCCTTGATGACCGACAATCCTTACGGCAAGTGCGTATGGGGTTTTGAGCGCGACGGTAACGTAGACCATCAGACAGTAATAATAAATTTTGCAAACGGCGCTACGGGTACGTTCAGTATGATAGGCGGAAGTGCGAAGTCCGAGCGGAACATTCATATTGTAGGTACAAATGGAGAGATCAAAGGAACGTTTGAGGATTCGAGATATATAGTAAGAAAAATGGTTCCGAGCTCAAAGTCGGGATATGAGGAGACGGTGTACGACCTCAACGAGGGCGGTGACAAGATCGGTGCGATGGGCGGTCACGGTGGCGGAGATAAGAAGCTCATTCTCGATTTTATCGACTACCTCAACGGCAAGGAGCTGTCGGTCTCCTGCGCTACTCTCGAGGACTCGGTTATAAGCCACAGAGCGGTATTCAAAGCCGAGGAAGCAAGAAAGAGCGAAAGCATAGTTAAAATATCTACATAACGGAGAAATGGCTGTCTCGCGTGCGAGACAGCCATTTCTTATTCTTCTTTCGCCGCTTCCATGAGCTTTCGCAGGCGGCCGTTGAGCCCTGATTTGGTGATGGGCGGAACGTGGAGCATAGCAAGCTCGGAGAGTGAGGCGGAGTCGTTTTCGATACGGAGCTTTGCCGTATATCGGAGCTCCTCGGGCAACTGATCTATCTTTCTTGTTTCTATAAGCGCCTCAATTGCCGATATTTGCTTTTGCGCCGCATCGACCGAGCGCGAGATATTACGCGCCACGCAATTTGTCGCTCGGTTTTCGTTGTTGCGGATGTCATGCTCTATCCAACTGTTTGTAACAAGCAGTCCCGTTCTTGCGCATCCTATAAAATACAGTAGATCGGCTATCGCGCCGTTATTTTTGTAATAGAGTCCCACGCGCGCGCTTCTCTGTATTCTTCCCGCGCGTCCGACCTTATCCTCAAGTATGCGCCCAATGAAATCTGCGCGCTCTGCGGTGGGGAAGGACAGCTCAAGATGGTAGGATCTTTGCGGATCGGTCACGCTTCCGCAAGCGATGAACACGCCGCGCAAGAATGCCGAAAAGCAGCCCTCGCAACGAAAGCCAGCCGCTATATGTATCGGGCGGTCGTCGCCGCTGTCGATATTCTTCAGAAAATCGGCAATACCCGACGAAAAAAAGCTGACGGCGTAGGATATGCGCCCCGCTATGTTCTGTCGGCTTATCTCGGCGTCTGAGCGAAAGACCTTGCCGAGTAGGTCTTTGGCGGCATTTGCAGTTTCCTCTTGCGCAAAGGATGATACGAGACGTTTTTCTTCATCAGTTCTTTTTGCGCCGTAAAAGAGCCCCAAGGTAAACGCCCGTCTGCAACAGGTCTTTTTTATCGGAAGCGCCGATGCCTCCTTGATTACTTCGCTTGTAAATGACATTACTTTATCAACCTGACCTCTCTCTCAAGCGTTACGCCGAAACGCTCGTAAACGGCGGATACTATTTTTTCTTCAAGCTCTGACACGTCAGCCGCCGTAGCGCCTCCGACGTTTATAATGAAGCCCGCGTGCTTTTTTGAGACCTCCGCGCCTCCGACTCGCAAGCCCTTGAGTCCGCAATCCTCGATGAGCTTTCCCGCAAAATGTCCCTCGGGGCGCTTGAAGTAACTGCCCGCGCTCGGAAATTCGAGGGGCTGTTTTTCGCGTCTTTGAACTGCGAGGGAACGCATTTTTTCTTTTATCTCGTCTCCGTTACCCGCTGAAAGTCTGAGCTCCGCCGAGAGGCAGACGAGGGAGGGGGAGCGCATATAAACGCTGTCTCGGTAAGAAAAGCCGTGCTCGGTCAGCGTTAAGGTCTCGCCATTTTCGGTATCGAGGGCGGTGGAGCTGACTGTTACGTCGGACATCTGCCCCCCGTAAGCTCCCGCATTCATATAGACGGCACCGCCGAGACTTCCGGGGATGCCTTTTGCAAATTCAAGCCCCGTAAGCGAGCCTTCCTCTGCCGCCGTGGCAATTGCCGAGAGAGAAGCCCCTGCCTCTGCGTAAATGCGGTTACCCTCTACGCGCACGCCGCAAAGCCCTTTTGTAAATATGAATACTCCGTCGAGCTCGCCGTCACCGAAGAGGATATTTGAGCCGTTGCCGATGACGTAAAATTTTTTGCCCGATCTTTTGATCTTGGATATGCAGAAAACAAGCTCGGAGACACTTTTCGGGAATATTCCGAGCTCTCCTCTGCCGCCTATTCGAAAGCTTGAATATCCTGAGAGCGGAACGTTCTGTTCGCAGGCAATTTTCGCGTCGACTAGCGTTGAATAAAGGTCATTTTTCAAGATTGGTATCTCCTTTTGTGAGGATTTGGTAAATTTCGTCATAACTTTTTGCGACGTAGGTTATACTGCCCGCGATATTCTCGGGAGCGGTCTTTTCCGATGGATTATACCAACAGGTGTCGATGCCAAAATTCACACCGCCCTTAATGTCGGAGGACAGAGAGTCTCCGACGATGACAGTACGTTCCTTGTCAAAGCCCTCGATGCGGCTTGCGACGTATTCGAAAAATTCCTTCTGCGGCTTTTCGATGCCCACACATTCGGAAATAAACACTCCGTCAAAGCAATCGAGCAGACCGCAAAGGGAGAGCCGTTTCTCCTGAGTTGCCTTTACTCCGTTGGTTACGATATACATTTTTGTTTTTCCGCGCAGCCTTTTGCAGAGCTCATCCGCGCCGTCGAGGATATATCCCTTATGCGACAGCGTTTTCAGATATTCGTCCGCCATTCTGTGCGCGTCGGCTGTTATGCCGTATTTTTCGAAAAACAGCTCAAAGCGGCGGTACATGAGCGTGTCTTTATCTATTTCTTTGAGCTCGAGCTTTTTCCACATACGATCGTTAATACGGCTGTATTCGTCAAGCATTTCGCCGTCGGTCTCAACTCCGATGTTTGAAAAAGCCTCTGCAACCGCCTCGCGTTCGCTTCGCCCAAAATCGAGGAGTGTGCCGTCGGCATCAAAAAGCACAGTGGTGTATTTCATATATTACCGCCTTCCCTGAATTGTCGTTACTTATATTATACTATCTTTTTGGCATTTTTTCAACCACTAAAGAGCATTTGATTAAAATAATTCGGTTACGGACAGACTGCGTTCCGTGTATAGCTCAATGTCTCAAATTGGAGTTTCTACTCCGCTACGCTCCGTGGCACGAACGAAGTTCGTGCAGTAGGTGCGGTTAAATTGGAGTTTGTCGAGCAGTTTGTATCGGTGGAACAACTAACAAAAAAGCCTTCCCCCTTCCCCCACTGGGGAAGGCTAAATATTAGTTTCCCCACCTATACAACCTCCCCGACAAACCCCAATTCGTGGAAATATACAACCAAAATGGGGGCTGAGTCCTTTTGCCGACGGCAAAAATTGACACAGCCCCGATGGGAATTATATTTTTTTCATTTCCGCGATCACAGCGGCAGGATCTTCTGCCTTGAATATTGCCGAGCCTGCGACGATGACGTTTGCGCCGGCCTCAATGAGTGTGGGCAGATTTTCGGGAGTGATGCCTCCGTCTACCTGAATATCAAGCGATACGCCCTTTTCGTTCATATACGCTCTCAGCTCTCGTACCTTTTCGATCGTGTGGGGTATCAGCTTCTGTCCGCCAAAGCCGGGCTCGACGGTCATAATGAGCACCATATCGACCTCGTCGAGAAGAGGATAGACCACGCTTACGTCGGTGTTCGGCTTTATTGCCACTGCGGCGCGAAGCCCCTTTGATCTGATGTATTTCAGTACCGATGCAGGATCGTCACAGCTTTCATAGTGAATGGTTATAAGATCTGCGCCTGCCTTTACAAAATCGTCGATATATCTTTGAGGATCGACTATCATCAGGTGAACGTCGAACACCGCCGACGAGCATTTGCGTACTGCCGATATAACGGGCGCGCCGAAGGATATGTTGGGCACGAACTGTCCGTCCATTACGTCAAGATGTATGTATTCCGCACCCGCTTGCTCGACCTTCTTCAGCTCTTCTCCGAGCTTTGAAAAATCTGCGGCGAGGACCGAGGGAGAAATGATTATCATAAGAGAACTCCTTTTGCCTACTGTCAAAAAAGAACAGCGCGGCATATTATAAAATTGAATATCCGTTACGGAGGGGCGCGCAGGGACATTAAAGAGAGCGACGTGAAAGACTTTGGCGCTCATCCTCCGTACTTTTATTTACGGCTTGCTTTTGCAAGCCGTTATTGTATTATTCATCGCTTTCTATAAGACACACCGCGTGCGCAGAAATGCCCGCTTTCTCGCCCGTAAAGCCGAGACCTTCCTCAGTAGTCGCCTTTACACTGACGGCTGATACGTCAATGCCGAGCGCTCTTGCAATATTTGAGCGCATAAGCCTTATATGGGGAGCGAGCTTAGGGGCTTGGGCGATTACCGTCGAGTCGATATTTACTACCTTGTATCCCGCCGTGCGCAGGTGTATGCCTACCTGACGAAGAAGCATAAGGCTGTCCGCACCCTTGTATTTTTCATCAGTATCGGGAAAGAGATGCCCTATATCTCCGAGAGCCGCCGCGCCGAGAAGCGCGTCGGATATTGCGTGGAGAAGAACGTCCGCGTCAGAATGACCGAGAAGTCCGCGCTCATAGGGAATATCCACGCCCCCGATTATCAGCTTTCTTCCCTCGACGAGCTTGTGTACGTCGTATCCGTGACCTATCCTCATCATATGACGATATTTCCGCCTTTCTGTCTTTCGTTCAGTATAGCCTCGGCAACGAGCAGATCGTCCTTTGTGGTGATCTTTATGTTGTTTGCTCCGCATTCGACGAGCTTTACGGGAACGTTCAGATGCTCCGCAAGGGAATTGTCGTCGGTCGCCTCAAAGCCCTCCTTGAACGCGGTGTACGCCGCCGCTCTGTAAAGATTGGTCTTGAACACCTGCGGCGTTTGCGCAAGCCACACAGTATCTCTGTCGGGGGAGCTTTCGGTAAATCCGCGCCTATCGGCTATTTTTACGGTGTCGGTCGACCTATGCGCCGCCGTTGCCGCCTTATATTTATAGGCTTCCTTGCAAACGGCTTCTATCTGCTCGGGTGTGGTGAGACATCTTGCGCCGTCCGCGATCGCCACGTAACGCGACTTTTTGCTTACCGCGTCGATACCGTTCATCACAGAAAGCTGTCGGGTGCTTCCGCCCTCTATTATCTTTGAGAGCTTCGGAACGCAGAGCGCTTTGCAGAGCCTTTCCCATTCGGGTATCTCTTCTTTTTTTGCCACAAGTATTATCTCGTGGATGCACTCGGCATTCTGATATGCCATTATCGTGTGGAGCAAAAGCGGCTTTCCGCAAAGCTCTGTCATTTGCTTGGTGGTATCTCCGCCGAAGCGCGTTGACATTCCCGCGGCGGCGATGATGGCAGAGGTGTAATTTTTAGGATGAGGCGAGCCCGACACTGCGCGGAGAACTCCCGCGATCTTTTTTATGCACAAGGTCTTATCCTCCATAATTTTTTTGAGTTATCAGAGATTGCCGTTTTCAATATCGGCAAGCATTGCCACACGGATAACGTGATTGCCGCTGTTCATATATTCTGCGTCAAGAAAAGCGTCTACAAGGTCGATAGCCGTTCCTATTCCAACTACGCGCTCGCCAAAGCAGAGCATATTTGCGTCGTTATGCTCACGGGTAAGTCTTGCAGAGAAAACGTCGGAGCAGCAAGCGGCTCTGATGCCCTTATGCTTATTTGCCGCGATAGACATTCCGACACCCGTACCGCAGATAAGTATTCCGAGCTCGCACTCACCGCTGAGTATCTTCTTGCAAGCCGCGTCGGCATATATGGGATAGTGGCAGCTGTCTGCCGAATTCGTACCGACGTCAACTACCTCGTAGCCCTTCTTTTCGATATGCTCCTTAACTGCGTTCTTAATTCCAAATCCTGCGTGGTCGCAACCTATAACTATTTTCATGATCTTCAATTTCCTTTTCTGTTTATTTTTAACTTTTTTGTTCTTGTCTATTCAATTTTACCGTAGGTGAGAATGTTTATCCATTATCAAAACTGCACCGTAGGGGCGAACTGTGTTCGCCCGTTACACACAATGCAATTTTTGCGGGCGAACACAGTTCGCCCCTACGAAAAAGTTGGTAATTTAACCCTTACCTTCCTTTTCAAGCCTTGTGCGCTCTGCCTGCGAGGGGCGAAGGTATGTGACCTTCAGCTCCGCGTCTGTGACGGTCTCTCCACTGAGATACTTTCTGTAAGCCACAGCCGCGACGGATGCCGCGGATTGATGGCGCAATCTCTCGGGTGTGGGAAGCGCGGTCGTCTTATTTAATGCCTCTGTCGTGATAGCGTAGCCGTCGCCCGAAAAGCTCACAGGCTCTCCGTATGCTGACAACAGCTCGTCAAGCTCGGATATAGACAGCGCGCTGTCATCCATAAGACGTGTAAGCTTTCCGTGCTCGGAGCGGAAGAGAGCCGTGTAGACCTGAGAGCGCCGAGCGTTCATAACGGGGCAGATAAGCCCGTCGCGTATCGCAAGATTTTCGGCTATGGCTTCAAGCGTAGACACCTCGATGCAGGGCTTTTCCGTGCCGAATGCGAGTCCCTTTACGGTTGCCGCGCCTATGCGTACTCCCGTGAACGAGCCGGGGCCCGTGGTAGCGGCGAAGGCATCGATGCCGTCGATACTCTCTCCGTACATTTTCAGTATAGTCTCTACCATAGGCAGAAGCGTTTCGCTATGTGTATTTCCGTTGTTAAGTGTGAATTCGGCAAGCAGCTTTTCGTCCTCCGTAAGAGCGACCGTGGCAACCGTTGCCGAGCTGTCAAGAGCAAGAATTTTCATTTTATTCAACCTTTGATATTGTGAGTTTTCGGCTGTCGACGTCGGTTTGTGAGTCCTTGACTATCTCGACGCGGATATAGCTGTCGGGCAGAGACTCTTCAATATTTTCGCTCCACTCGACAAGACAGATACCGCGTCTGTCGGCGTAGTCGTAAAAGCCTATGGAGTAGAGCTCGTCCTCATCCTCGATCCTGTACATATCGAAGTGAAATACCGACAGCTTTTCTCCCTTATATTCGTTGACAAGGGCGAACGTGGGGGATTTTACACGCGAGGTGGGAGCAATTTTTGAGGTAAAGCCTCGGACGAACGCCGTTTTGCCTACTCCGAGGTCTCCGTATAGAGCGACGAAGCGGGGAAGGGCGCTGTCGGAGAGCATAAGAGATGCAAGAGCTACGCCCAACGCCTCGGTCTCTTCAGCCGAATGAGTTTGAATTTCCGACGGTATGAGCATATCAGAAAAGTCCCGTGATATTTCCGTCATCGTCAATGTCTATCGAGTATGCCGCAGGCTTCTTGGGGAGTCCGGGCATTGTCATGACAGCTCCCGTAAGGACTACAATAAAGCCCGCGCCCGCAGAGAGCTTTATCTCACGGACAGTGAGTGTAAAGCCCGTAGGTCTGCCGAGCTTTGAAGCATCGTCAGAGAGGGAATACTGTGTCTTAGCCATACAGATGGGCAGCTTTTTGTATTCGGGATCGAGCGCTTCTATCTCAGAGAGAGCCTTAGCCGCAGATGCGTCAAGCTTTACGCCGTCTGCGCCGTATATCTTCTTCGCGATAGCCTCGATCTTCTCAATGGGAGACATATCGTCGTCATACATAAACGTGAAGCTCTTGGGTGCTTCGCAAGCCTTGATGACCTTCTCGGCAAGCTCTATTCCGCCGTCTCCGCCCTTGGCGAACACCTCGGAAAGCGCAAATTCCGCGCCCTTATCCTCGCAGATCTTACGAACGTAGTCGAGCTCTGCGTCTGTATCTGTTCCGAAGCGGTTGATCGCAACGACTACGGGCAGACCGAACTTACGGAGGTTGTCGATATGCGCCTCAAGGTTGACAGCTCCCGCCTTGAGAGCGTCAAGATTTTCGTTTACAAGGTCAGCCTTTGCAACGCCGCCGTTATATTTCAGCGCGCGGACTGTAGCGACAAGCACCACCGCATCGGGAACGAGCCCTGCCTTGCGGCACTTGATGTCAAGGAACTTCTCAGCTCCAAGGTCTGCGCCGAAGCCTGCCTCGGTGATAGCGTAATCGCCAAGCTTCAATGCAAGCTTTGTAGCTCTTACCGAGTTACAGCCGTGAGCGATATTTGCGAAAGGTCCGCCGTGGATGAGGGCGGGGGTGTTTTCGAGCGTCTGAACGAGGTTGGGCTTGATAGCGTCCTTGAGGAGTACCGCCATAGCGCCGTTTACCTGAAGGTCGCGGCAATATACGGGCTTGCCGTCGTATGTGTACGCCACAAGTATATTGCCAAGTCTTTCTTTCAGATCGGAGAGGGACTCGGCAAGGCAGAGGATAGCCATGATCTCGCTTGCGACGGTTATCATAAAGTGATCCTGCCTCGGAATACCGTCGACCTTAGTGCCGAGACCTACCGTTACGTTGCGGAGAGCGCGGTCGTTGGTGTCGGTGACACGGGCGAAGAGTATTCTTCTCTGGTCGATGCCGAGCTCATTGCCCTGCTGGAGGTGGTTGTCGATAACGGCAGAGAGCAGATTGTTTGCCGCAGTGATCGCGTGGAAGTCGCCCGTGAAATGGAGATTGATGTCGTCCATCGGAACGACCTGAGCGTAGCCGCCGCCTGCCGCTCCGCCTTTAATTCCGAACACGGGGCCGAGAGAGGGCTCGCGCAGAGCGATGACCGTGTTTTTGCCGAGCTTGTTCATAGCCATGCCGAGACCAACCGTCGTAGTCGTCTTGCCCTCGCCTGCGGGGGTGGGATTTATAGCGGTAACGAGAATGAGCTTACCGTTTTTGCGGTCAGCCGTTCTCTTTAAAAATTCGTCGTTTATCTTTGCCTTGTACTTGCCATAGAGCTCAAGCTCGTCATCCTCGATGCCAAGCTTTTTCGCAACGTCAGCGATCGGGAGCATTTTTGCTTCTCTTGCTATTTCAATATCTGTTTTCATAGTCCTACTCCTTGAAAAATTATTCCATATAAATATAGTATATCATAATAAATATAGTATATCATAAAAATTCTCTTATGTAAAGAGATTTTTTACTTTTTGTCATGTGGAAGAATGTAAAAAACACGGAGCTATCCCGTTTTTAGAGATAGCTCCCACATGTTTGTTATTTGCTTTTTATTGCATTATTCAACACATATTTTTTGTTAAAAATATATGTAATTACAAAAAACACAACAAATAAAATTGTAGCGCACAACGCGCCCGAGGCATCTATAAGCACATCCTTTGCCGATGGACCTCTGCCGTCAACAAAGCTCTGTAAAAACTCATCGAGCGAGGCAAAGAGAGCGCATATCGGAACAGAGCAGAGAAGAATGGATGCGGATATGTACAAACGCTTTTCAAGAGTGATCGCGCGACACGCCCAGAGATCGGCGCATACGAGGACTCCGAGAATAGCAAATTCGGTAAAATGTGCGGCTTTGCGGATAAAATGCTCCGAGATGGGTGTTCCGAGTCCGAGAGCTTGTGTTATGCTGTTTACAAGCTCATATACCCGTCCGCTTTGCTCGCCCGATTCGACTCCTGTTTGAAGGGAATTGCCATAGATAAAACAAAGCCAAAGAACGGTCAGCAGTATCGGGATCGATATACGAAGTATATTTATGAGAATTTTGCGGTCTTTTGTCATCAAAAACTCCTTGAATTTTGAAAAAACTATTGCTTTTTCTGAAAATATGTGGTAAAATAAACGTTGCGATTTGGTAACACCTTGATATGATAGCACAAAACCATTACAGAATCGTGAATAAAAACAAAATATTTGCCTGCATAGTTAAATGGATATAATAACCCCCTCCTAAGGGGTAGTTATGGGTTCGATTCCCGTTGCGGGTGCCAAAAAA
>JAFTYG010000019.1 GCA_017461365.1 Clostridia bacterium
CACAGAGCTTTTTGACGACGTTGAGCTTTGGGAGCCCGGCGCAGTTGTTTACGAGACCTTGGAGGTTGTAAACGAGGGTACTCTTGCTCTCAAGTATCAGCTTTCGGTAAACGTAGCAAATGCAACGGCTACCACAGACGGTAAAACCCTTGCAGACGTACTCAAGGTAGGCGTTATCGACGGCGGCGCGACAATAACCGACCGTGACGCTCTCATAGGAGAGGTTAAGGATTGGTCGTCCTTGGCAAGCTTCACCGAGAACGGCGATCTTGAGATCAAGGAGTCCTACGTCTACACGGTAGTTATCTACTGGGAGCCTTCCGAGAATGACAACGAGTTCAATATGAACAATGACAATAAGGTCGATGCTCTTACTGTTGAGATTGGCGTAAATCTCTACGCAACTCAGCTTGACTCTGAGAGCGACAGCTTTGGCAAGGATTATGACGTTATCGACATTTGGGACGGCAGTGTTGATACCGATATAGAGCAGGCTGACGGTTATTATGTGATCACGTCTGCCGAGGAGCTTGCAGGATTTGCAAAGTTGGTCAATGACGGAGCAAAGAGCGCAAAGGCAAAATTGACTACTAACGTTGATCTTGCAGGTCTTTCATGGACACCTATCTCTACATCTTGGGCTTACAGCGGTACATTCGACGGCCAGGGATATATGGTATCCAATATGAACGTAAATTCTTATGAGGCAGGTCTGTTCGGCGTTGCTACGGGTACTGTTAAAAACGTAAACGTTGATAATGCGTACGTTGTTGGTGACTATCATGCTGCGGCCATCGTCGGCACAGGTTATGCATCTGTTCAAAACTGCAAGGTTACGAACAGCACTATCGTCGGAAACTATGCAGGCGCTCTCGGCGGATATTCAGCTTCGGGTACAAATACAGGAAACAGCGTTGATAATTGCGTGATCGCCGGCACATATGCTGTCGGAGGTCTGTACGGTCTGGTTACGGCTGACGGCTCAAACAGCATTACAGATAACAGTGTAAAAAATAGTAGTATTTATTGCTCGGCGCCTGTAGGTAGTTCTTATAACGGTGTCGGTGAGGTAGTCGGAAGAATTGCAAGCGATGTTGTTGTTCTTGAAAATAACACTACCGAAAACAACACTGTTTACGAGGGTGTTGACTTTTGGGACGGAAGCATTGATACCGAGATAGAGAAGGTAGACGGTGTTTATTCTATTACCTCTGCCGAAGAGCTTGCGGGATTTGCGGCTTTGGTAAACAACGGTGAAAAGAGCGCAAAGGCAATTTTGACTACAGACGTTAATCTTGCAGGTCTTTCTTGGACACCTATCGCTACCTCTTGGGCTTACAGCGGTACGTTCGACGGTCAGGGACATACGATTTCCAACATGAACGTTGAGTCTTACGAGGCAGGTCTGTTTGGTGTTGCTACGGGTACTGTTAAAAACGTAAATATCGACGGCGCATACGTTGTTGGTGACTATCATGCTGCTGCTATCGTCGGCACAGGTTATGCATCTGTTCAGAACTGCAAGGTTACGAACAGCACCATCATAGGTAACTATGCGGGTGCTCTCGGCGGTTACTCTGCTGCAGGCAAGAATATGGAAAACAGCGTTGACAACTGTGTGATAAGCGGTAAATATGCTGTCGGCGGTCTTTATGGATTGGTTACGGCTGACGGCTCCAACACTATCAGCAATAATACTGTTACCAACTGCACAATTTCCTGCGAGGAACCGACGGGCAATTACTATAACGGAATAGGCGAAATAGTTGGCAGAGTCGCAAATAGCTCGGTAGTGCTTGAAAATAATACTGCCGAAAATAATACTCTTAACTAAGATTATACGTTATTACACGTGTTTTCGCAGACTAATATCCAACAATTGCGAAAACGGGGGCTATCTCATAAATGCGTGAGATAGCTCCTTTTTTGTTATAAGTTGGTATTTATTGGGAGGTTTTTGCACATAAACCGTAGGGACCGGCGAGGACGCCGATCCCTACGATCTTGTTTCGCTGTTACAACCCCGACAAACTCAAAATATTACAAATATAGACGGCTTTTGAATAATTTTTAAGAAAATTATGTATTTTTCAAAATGAAAGTTGAAAAAATATCGGGCGTATGTTAAAATATCAGGTAGTAAAGAGCTTCTTTGAAAGGAACACGGTAAAAAATGGGAAAGTGGATAATTATAGGCTCTGTTTTGATTTTTATTCTTTTGTTCGTACTGACGGTATCCTACGTTTGTTTTGTGCGGATATTTTACGCATCGAGGCGCGGAAAGGTCAAGGAAAAGACCAAGATCACGGCTCCCGTGGTTGACGGCTTTGCGCCATTCCGTCCTCAGATAGGCGAATGGATGCGCGAGGTCGAGGGAATGGACGCGCGGGATATGGAGATAACCTCATTTGACGGCTTGCGGCTTAGGGGCTATTACTATGAATACGAAAAGGGTGCGCCCATTGAGATAATGTTCCACGGCTATCGCGGCAACGCGAAAAGAGACCTTTGCGGCGGTGTTATACGCGCGTTCAAGCAGGGACGGAGCGTTCTTATCGTCAATCATCGCGCGAGCGGTGAGAGCGAGGGGCGTGTTGTGACCTTTGGTATCAATGAGAGCCGCGATTGTCTTGCGTGGGTAGACTGTGTGACAAGAGAGATAGACAGTGATGCGAGGATAATACTTACGGGTATTTCGATGGGGGCGGCGACGGTCATGATAGCCGCGGGCAGTGATGAGCTTCCGAAAAACGTGGTGGCGGTGCTTGCCGATTGCGGTTACACCTCGGCTGAGGAGATAATAAAGAACACTATGCGGAATATGAAGCTTCCGCCTCGGTTGCTTTATCCCTTTGCGAGGCTCGGCGGCAGGCTTTTCGGCGGATTTGATATTGACGAGACCTCTCCTATTGAGTCCTTGAAGAAAAGCAAGGTGCCTGTGATATTTATTCACGGAGATGCCGACGGATTTGTGCCCTATGATATGAGTGTGAGAAATTTTGAGGCGTGCTCCTCGGAAAAGAAGAAGCTCGTTGCCATTCGCGGTGCGGGGCACGGCGTGGCTTATCCCACAGATCCCGACACGTATCTTTCAGAAATTGGCGCTTTTTTTGACGAAATATTGGAAAATTGACCGACTCTACGCTTCGGAGATACGGAAATCGGCGTATTTCTACGGCGTGGGGGCGTTCAATGCGGCAATTTTGCGCTATAATATCCGCAGAAAGGAGGCGAGATGATGGATCAAACGAAAACAGGAAGATTTATTGCAGAGCTGAGACGCGAAAAGGAAATGACACAGCGTCAGCTTGCCGACAGACTTAATATCAGTGACAAGACGGTGAGCAAGTGGGAGACGGGAAAGGGTATGCCCGAGATCTCATTGATGATACCCCTGTGCGAGCTTCTCGGCATAAGCGTAAGCGAGCTTTTGTCGGGCGAGAGACTTTCCGCCGACCTTTACAAAAAGAAAGCGGAGGAAAATATTATGGATCTTGTAAAGGAAAGAGAAGAGAGCAAAAGGAAGATAGCGCTGATGGCGGTGACGCTTGTTATTACGATGTTGGCGTCTGTTACGCTGTTTTTGGTGTCGGGGATTTTTGAGATGTCGGTGGCGCTTAGGGTGATACTGTTGGTCATTGGCTTTGTGGTGCTGGTGGGCGGAATATTCGTGGCGGCATCCTTGGAAATGAGCGCGGGTACTTATGAATGTAAGCATTGCGGCACGCGCTTTGTTCCGACGTTCGGCGCGTATCTTGCGGGCCCGCATACGCTTACGAGAAGGTATCTCAAATGCCCCGAGTGCGGCAAGAAGGGATATTTTAAAAGAAGATTGACGCATTGACAAAAGGAGCTATCTCACGTTGGGTGAGGTAGCTCCTGATTTTTATTTGGATGTTATTATTCAGCTTATTATTCGACTGTTACCGATTTTGCGAGGTTTCTCGGTCTATCGATGTCGCAGCCGCGGAGGGTGGCTGTTTCGTATGCGAGGACCTGAACGGCGGTCAAGGATGCGAACAGTGTTGCCGCCGCGCTGTTTACGGGCAGGCGGATGACGGCGTCTGCCGAGGCTTCGGCGTTCTTTGCGTCCTCTCTGCAGAGCAATATTACATACGCGCCTCGGCTTCTTACCTCGCGCACGTTGCTCTCTGTTTTATCGTAAAGCGCTTCCTCTGTCGAAATGGCGATGACAGGGGTATCCTCCTCGATAAGCGAGATCGTTCCGTGCTTTAGCTCGCCTGCGGCGTATGCCTCTGCGTGGATATAGGATATTTCCTTGAGCTTCAGCGCGCCCTCCTCGGACATCGCGTAGTCGGTACCTCTTCCGATAAAGAACACGTGCTCCTTCTTGGCAAGGCGCTCCGAAAGTCCGCGCAGCATTTCTACGTTCTCAAGCATATCGGATATTGCCTTTGGCGCGTCCTCGGTGATGCCCTTTACAAGAGCCGCCGCCTCTGTGTCGTCTATGAGTCCCTTAGCCTTTGATATAGCCGCCGCTATCATATAGAGGACGGACACCTGTGTACAGTAGCCCTTGGTGGTTGCCACTGCTATTTCGGGGCCTGCGTAGGTGTAGATGCGTTTATCTGCTTCACGGGCGATGGTGGTCTCGACCGCGTTGACGATTGCAAGCGTCGGGAGTCCCGCATCCGTTGCGTAGCGGAGAGCGGCAAGTGTATCTGCTGTTTCTCCCGATTGGGAAATGACGATGACGAGCGTGCCGTCTGTCGCTATGGGGGGATGGTAACGGTATTCGGAGGCGATGCAGGAGACGGTGGGGACCTTTGCTATATCTTCAAGCAGGCGTATGCCTACAAGTCCTGCGTGCATTGCCGAGCCGCAAGCGACTATCTGAATATTTTTTACCTTTTTCCAGAATTCTGCGTCTATCCCGTCGGCGGAGAAGTCGGGCTGACCTTTCTTGACTCTCGGGGAGACCGATTTTACGACTGCTTCGGGCTGTTCGTATATCTCCTTAAGCATAAAGTGAGGGTATCCGCCCTTTTGCGCCGACTCTGCGGTCATTGACGTTACGCTCCAAGCGGGCTCGGAGGGGGTATTATCAGCGCTGTAGACGGTTGCTCCGTTCGGTGTCAGGCGCGCAAGCTCGCCCTCGACAAGGCAGTAATATTCGTTGGTGAAGGGAAGGAGTGCTGTCATATCCGACGCGAGATAGTAGCCATCAGCTCCTTTCGCGAGTATCAGGGGGCTTCCCGAACGGATGGCGAACACCTCTCCGTCTTTGTCGGAGAAGAGTATTCCGAATGCGTAAGAGCCTGTCATGCGGGAGGTTGCCGTGCGTATTGCTGAGATTGGATCGCCCACTCTCTCATATTCTCCGTTGAGCACTGCCGCCGCGACCTCTGTATCGGTCTCGGATACGAATGTCACGCCCGTTGCTTCAAGCTCCGATTTGAGCTCTCTGTAATTTTCTATTATTCCGTTATGAACGAGCACCGTCTTGCCCACGCTGTGGGGATGGGCGTTTGTATCCGAGGGGCCTCCGTGCGTTGCCCAGCGCGTATGTCCTATTGCCGTTCCGCTCTCTTTTATGGGTGAGGCTTCGAGCTTTTCCTCAAGCGCGCCTATACGTCCCTTACATTTTACGGTCTTGATGCCCGTATCTGTTTTTGCCGCGAGTCCTACCGAGTCGTAGCCGCGGTATTCAAGAACCGAAAGTCCTTTGGTTATTTTGGGAACTGCGTTGCCGATTCCCGTGTATCCTATTATTCCGCACATAGTGTTTAAATCCTGAAAATGCGCCGTTTATTTTATTTTTGGGCACAGCGAAAAAGCCGTCAGCCTTATATTGCTTAAAACGGCGCAGATATACCTTTCTCTGAATTTTTGGGCGCAACAAAAAGACGTTCGCAAAATTCGACTTTTTGGGAACCTTTTGTTTGCGTATGTTAATTTTAGAGAATATTCGGGATTGTTTTGCGGTCGCCCGCATATTTACCCTATTTTTACGATGTCTCGTAACACCGAAGAGGCATCCGCCGAAACGTTCGATAACCTCTTACCTCGTTAACAGCCCGTATAAACGTCCCACGAAGCTGTCTGGCGCTATCATTTACCCTGATTTACGGGAGAAATTTACTTATGTGTTTTTCGAGGCGAATTCCTGTCTGACCGCTTGCGGTCAGACAGATATTTTTGCGAGGCTTAGCGTTTTTTTACGACAGCCTCACGGGATTTGTAAATGCTGTTTTTCGGAACGTATCCACGCACCGATGACAGCGGATAGATATTTGTATTTGTGCCTATTACCGTTCCCGGGTTGAGGACGCTGTTGCATCCGACCTCGACGAAGTCTCCGAGCATAGCTCCGAATTTTTTACGTCCGCTCTCGGCTCTTTCGTCTCCGTATCTGACAGACACGGGCGTTTTGTCGCTCTTGACGTTTGATGTCACAGCCCCCGCGCCCATATGCGACTTATAGCCGAGCACAGAGTCACCCACGTAGTTGAAGTGGGGAACCTGAACTCCGTCAAACAGAATACAGTTTTTAAGCTCGACCGAGTTGCCCACGACAGCTCCAGCTCCGACTATGGCGCTTCCTCTTATAAAAGCGCAATGTCTTATCTCGGCGCCCTCGCAGATGATCGCGGGGCCTCCGATATATGCGGTGGGAGTTATTTTCGCGGATCTTGAAATATAAACGTCTCCGTCAAGCTTTTCATATTCGTCCTCGGAAAGGCTCTTGCCGAGCTCTCGGATAAAATCCGAAAGGGCATCGAGCGCTTCCCACGGGTAGGTGTATCTTTCAAGCAAGGGATATGCCACGGAATGCGCGGGGTATGCGTAGAGCGCGGATACGGTAAGTTCTTCGAAAAGCTTTTCCATATTGCCCTCCCTTACGCAAGGTTCTCTTTGCGGAGAACGTCTGCGACCTCATCCGTATAGCTCTCGCAAAGCTCCTTTGTGGGGGCTTCGACCATTATACGTATAAGGGGCTCTGTGCCACTCTCGCGCAAAAGTATCCTGCCGTCAGCGCCGAGCTTTTCTCTGACAGCCTCGACCGCTGCCATTACAGCCGCGTTCGCCTTTACTGCCGCTTTATCGGACACACGCACGTTTTTTGTGACCTGAGGGAGCATCTTTACGGGCTCTGCAAGCTTTGAGAGCGGCAGCTTTGAGCTGATGACAGCCTCCATTACCTTGATAGCCGTAAGTATGCCGTCGCCTGTGGTTGCGTACTTGGAAAGAATGATATGTCCCGATTGCTCTCCGCCGATACAGTAGCCGTTTTCCTGCATATTTTCATACACGTAACGGTCTCCGACGGTGGTCTGCTCATAGCGTATGCCTATCTCGTCGAGCGCGCGGTAAAGACCGAGGTTGGACATTATCGTAGTCACTACGGTATTTCCGACAAGGTCGCCTCTCGCCTTCAGAAGATTTCCGAGAATATAAAGGATGTGATCTCCGTTGACGATCTCGCCGTGCTCATCGACAGCGATGCATCTGTCCGCGTCTCCGTCAAAGGCAAAGCCGATGTCAAGTCCGTGCTCCTTTACATAGTCCGCGAGCACCTCGACGTGCGTAGAGCCTACACCTCTGTTGATATTGAGTCCGTCGGGCTCGGTACCTATTGTATAGGTCTTTGCTCCGAGGGCGTCAAACACGCTCTTTGCTATCATCCAAGCGCTTCCGTTTGCGCAGTCAAGTCCTACGCGGAAGTTCTTGAAGGAGTAGCGCGACAGTGAGATAAGATAGCCGATGTATCGGTTTCTTCCTGCCGAGTAGTCTACTATCTGTCCGAGATCCGCGCCCGTGGCGAAGGGAATATCGTCACCCTCGATGCCGAGCTCGGAGAGCTTACCGTCAAGATATAGCTCTATTTTCTCAATAGTCGTATCGTCGATCTTCTCGCCTTTTCCGTTTACGAGCTTTATACCGTTGTCGGTATAGGGGTTGTGGCTTGCGGAAATCATAATTCCGCAATCAAAATCGTCACCGACCACTGCGTAGGATACGCTTGGGGTGGTGGTAACGTGAAGCATATACGTGTCGGCTCCCGACGCGGTAAGTCCCGCGACGATAGCGTATTCAAACATATAGCTTGAGCGGCGGGTGTCCTTTCCGACTACCGCGCGTACCTTTTTCTTTCCGCCCTCTGCGTAGTACCAACCGAGAAAGCGTCCTATCTTATAGGCGTGCTCTGAGGTCAGCGTGACACCTGCCTCACCTCTGAAGCCGTCAGTGCCAAAATATTTTCCCATTTATTATTTTCCTCCGTTTCATGTCTTTTATACGGAATAAAAGTCTTTATATTAAGGCTTTGAATTTCCGTAAAAATTACGCCTCTCGAAAACACAACAGAAAATAATCTATTTTCCATTATATCAAATTTTGAGGATTTTGTCAATCTATATTTTTCGTCGTATCGATGAATTTGTCGGGTTTTCGCATTTTTATTGTATTCATTATTGACTTTTTTTATTATGTCTGTTATAATTTATCTGTAATTTTATTTTTTAGGAGATATTTTATGAAACTGACCTTTGAACAGATAAAGAGCGTTACCGTCGGCTCGGTTGACACTGAGGAGCGCGACGGCGGAATACATTTTGCAAAGTGCACAAAAAAGCAGATCGAGTCATGGAGACAGAAAAATCCGACGCTGGGCGTCAACTGCGCGGCGACCACGGGCGTTCGCCTTGACCTTCACACGAATTCTCAGAACGTCTCGGTAAAGGTTCTCGGCGGAAAGAAGTATGAGATACTTGTTGACGGTCTTATGTTTCGTCAGTACACTCCCGAGGCGGGCGAGGTCATAAGCCTTGAGCTGTCCGATCCTATAGGTGTCAAGAAGGACGAATACCGTGTTACCGTTATTTGTCCGAGCCACGGCGAGCCTGCGGTTATCGAATACGTTGAGCTTGACGACGGTGCGTATATAAAGCCTCACAGGTTTGACAGACGGCTTCTCTTTATCGGTGACTCTATAACGCAGGGATATGCGTCTTCACACGAATTCTATTCTTACGCTTACAGAGTGTCTCATTTCTTTAACGCGGAGAGCGTTATTCAGGGAACGGGTGGCGCGTATTTCCACGAGGACTCATTTGATCATATAGATTTTTATCCCGATGCCGTTATTATGGCGTACGGAACGAATGATTTCGGACATTACAAGACCTATGATGAGCTTCGCGCTCACGCCGAGGCGCATATGGCTCTTATTGCCGAGGAATACAAGGGCAAGAAGCTGTTCTATATTTCTCCGATATGGAGAGACAAGCGCGAGGGCAAGGCTATGGGCTCGTTTGAGGGCTGCCGCAGTGTGCTTATCGAGAGTGCGGAGAAGTACGGCTTTGAGCATATTGACGGCCTTACGCTCGTTCCGCCCCGTCCCGAGCTCTATCAGGACGGATATTTACATCCGAATGACAACGGATTTTCGTTTTATGCGGAAAATCTTATCGGTAGGTTGATAGGGAAGATATAAGATATAAAAAAGGGAGCTGTCTCATAAAAAAGTGAGATAGCTCCTTGCTTTTATCAAGTTTTAGTATTAACGGTGTAGTAGGGGCGACCATTGGTCGTCCGAAAAAATGTGTAATTTACGGGCGGACGACGGGTGGTCGCCCCTACAGATAGGTGGTAAGAATATCGTGCGGTGGGATGTTTGATATGTTCGCAAAGAACACCTCATCCACCGCTTGCGCGGTCCCCCTTCCCCGCTGGGGAAGGCTTTCCTTCGTTTGTGCTAACATATCAAATATCCCACCGCACGAACTTCGTTCGTGCCATTTCGCTAACAGCGAAATAGGCGTAGCGGCGTAGGAACTCAAATTTGACTTTTCGCGTAAGCGAAAAAGGAACTCAAATTTGAAGGTTAGAAATCTGAAAAAAGCAAGGAGCTGAGCCACATTTTAGTGACTCAGCCCCTTTTATTTTACCGTTTATTCAATTACCATTCGATAGCTTCGGGAATTTCTATTCCGTAAACTATTTCGTCGCAATCATTTACATCCTTGATCATCTTGAAGCTGTTACCGTTGGACGTATAGAATATGGAATAGCTTTCCTTTGTCTCATCGTAAACGACGGCGTAGCACTTCTTGTTGTTCTGATTGGAGAAGTAGGGAACTGCGGTGAGCTCGGAAGAGCCGAACTTAGCTATATCCTTGTCGCTTCCTTCTTCACTGATGTAAATTACCTCGGCTTCTTCCTCGGAGAAATACACCTTGTTAGATCCGTTATAGAAGGACATTGCCGTAGCGTAAGAGGCGGGTCTTTCCTTACCCAAGGTTGACGCCTTGACGTACCAGAGGTAATGTCCGTCGTCGATAAGATAGACATTGCCCTTTTCCGTGACGGCAAAATCCATTACTCTTCCGTTATAAGCGTAGCTCGTATCACGGTTTTTGCTTCCGAGATCGAGCTGTATCAGCTCATCGTCACTGTTGAGATAATAGAAATAATCTCCGTCGGGATCAAACTTTCCGCTGTATTTGCAGAGTGTTTCCTTTACATACTTCTTTGTAAGGTGGTATGTATATTTATCTGCATCAAGATCCTCTACAACAGTAGTTTCGAAATACTTGTCCGCAAAGGTTTTATTGACAGCGATGCTTCCGTCGACCGACACGCTTGTAACGTAGTTGGGGCCGAGCTCTGTTGTGGAGTCCTCCTCGGACGCTTTATGTCTGTAAAGGTAAGACGTTACCTCATAGATGTCTCCGTCAAAGAGGTCTGCGATGTCCTCGGGGCCCTCCCCTGTGCAGAAGATGACCTCATCGCCCTTGACGTTCATTTCAAGGATCGCAAGGAATTTGTCGCTGTTGTTTACGGGGTAGGTCTCTTTCTTCTTCATGTCTCTGACGTAAAGCTTGTTTACGCCCTCGACTTGGCGCTTGATGTAGATGTAATCGCCGTAGTTGGACAGAGCCACGGGAGCACAGCTTGTATTCGTTACGAGCTCGGGAATTCCGTCCTCGTAAATATAGAGAATTCTGTCGTCCGAGTCATCGTCCGCGATAGTGTATGCAACGGTATTGCCGTCTCCCGAGATGACGAAATCGTCGGGATCTTTTGATTCCTTGACGATTATGTCTATTCCGAATTTCTCGTTATAGAGCATATACTGGAGTCCCGAGCTTGCGTTCTCGGTAAATACGATACCAGGCTCAAGACCTGCGGTGGCAACATAGCCCTCAACTGCGTTATCCGACACGGGATCGAGCTTTTTGCCGTTGAGTATGTACATATAAACGCCGTCGCCCGCGTTATCGAAAACGTATGCGAAGGAATTATCGTCTGCGGGGATGAGCTCGACCTCGCCCTCAAACACGTGATCTACAAGATCGCCGTTTGCAAGCACATGATACGAGCCCTGACCGTCAACGTAGGTCATATAGGCGTTGTTCTCGAATTCAATATCGCCGCTGCCCGAAAAGAGAGCGACTATAAGGACTATTACAAGAGCGAGGACGACCACTGCCGCGACAGCCGCGACTATGAGTGTTTTCATATCGAAGCTGAAGCCTCCTATGTTAAAGACCTTCTTTTTGTTTGTTGCGTGTCCCGAGGGAGCGGAGGGCCTTTCGGGTTCGTCTCCGAACGAGCCGAAATCCGATGAGTCCGCAGAGCTTGCGCTGAACATTACCGAGGAAAGCTTATTTGTCCACTTGCTTTCGGGCATGGGAGCGCCTGCTGTTTGGGGGCGCATTTCTTTCTTAAAAAACATAGATACCTCCATAGAGCATATATTACAATCCATTATACTTTATTTTATCATATATATTATAATTATACAACAGTATATTATTAAATAATCGTGAACAAACCGTTAACGCTAAAGTGAAAAACTGTCATAATTGCCGAAAAATGTCGTAGGTAGGATGGCAAAATGTCGTATTAAATTTTGTTATTACGTTAAATTGTGAATTTTTTTGTTCGGGGTAATATAAATTTTTTCGCGCACATATATTTTAGCGTAAAGAGCATAAAGCAAAGGACGGGTGGGTATCGGAATGCCGACTGTTATAAGCACGAAAAAACGCGAAGAAAAAAGGGGCGCTTTGCCGTCCTCTCTTGCCGAGATATTGCCGTACAAGCTCTACGGCGCGATATTAAAGGAGCTTCCTTTTGTGGGGAGAGTCGAGGAGGTACGCTGTCGGCTCGGCAGGCGGGCGTATCTGACGGGAGAGAAGGGAAACGTGGGGCTCTCTTACGTGTGCACCTCTGAGGATATGAAAATGATGAGTGAGCGTTTGCTTGGCGGCTCTCTTTACGCGCACAGGGAGACTCTTATCGAGGGATATGTCACCGTTGAGGGTGGAATACGCGTGGGAGTATGCGGACGAGCCGCTATTGAGGGTGGAAAAATGATCGGAATATATGATATTTCGGGCTTGAATTTTCGTCTGCCTTCGCTGATCTTGGGTATAGGCGAGCCTCTTTGCGCTCTTCTTCGTTCGGGGGGCTCTGCGCTGGTTTATTCGCCGCCGGGTGTGGGAAAGACGACGCTTTTGCGTTCGGTGGCGGCGCGTATGTCCACGGGTGAGAGGGCGCGCAGAGTTTGCGTTGTGGACACGCGCGGAGAGCTTTCTTTGATTTCGGGCAGTATAGGAGATACGGCGGATATTCTTCTCGGCTATCCGAAGGACAAGGGCATAGAGATCGCCGCGCGGACTATGAACGCAGAGCTTACCGTCTGCGATGAGATAGGCGGAGCGGAGGAGACCGAGGCGATAATTTCAGCCGCAAACTGCGGAGTGCCTTTACTTGCGAGCGCTCATGCCGACAGTATCTCCTCGCTTTTGCATAGGTCGGGTATCGCGCGGCTTCACGCGGCGGCGGTGTTTTCTTACTACGTCGGTATCAGGCGTTCTGCGTCGGGCTCGGACTTTTGCTACGATATTACGAAAAGGGAGGATGCCGATGCTTTTTTATAAGATACTTGGCGCGGCTCTTGTGGCGGGGAGCGGAGTGATGCTTTCGCTCTATCTCAACAGACGCGCGTCCGCCGCTTTGCAGAGGGCTGAGGCGTGGGCGGCGCTTATCGGGAAAATAAAGAGTGAGGTCGAATGCTTTTCTCTTCCGATCTCTGCGATACTCTCAAGGGTGGACGGAGATCTGCTCATCTCCTGCGGATATGCGGCGCAGAGAGCTCCGAGGACGCTTTCGGAGCTTATCGGAAAGATGCGGTGGGCTGACAGGGAGACCGAGCGGATAGCGCGCGGATTTATCTCGGATTTCGGGCAGAGCTATCGCGCAGAGCAGGTGGGCAGATGCGCTTATTATCTTTCGCTTATGGAGGGAAGAAAAGAGGAGCTTCGGTCGGAGCTTCCGTCAAAGCGGCGTCTCAATTCGACGCTTTGTCTTGCAGGAAGTCTCGGCTTGCTTATACTTTTTATGTAAAGATCACGGAGGAAAAAATGGACGTAAGTCTTATCTTAAAGATAGCGGGGGTGGGGGTGCTTGTCTCAAGCGCCTCTGCCATACTTTCAAAATCGGGGCGGGACGAGCAGGCGATGCTCGTGACTATTGCGGGATTTATTGCCGTTATGCTTATGCTCGTCGGGGAGATAGGCGAGCTTTTCGACACCGTGCAATCGGTATTCGGCTTCTGATGGATATTCTGAAGCTGTGCGGTGTGGGACTTCTCTGCGCGCTGACTGCTTTGATCATAAAGCAGATAAAGGGCGAATACGCGGCTCTTGTCAGGGTGGGCGGTACCGTTATCATATTCGGAGCGCTCGTGCTTGTCGCTGCGGATATATTTTCCGAGATAGCGGCGCAGTTTTTCGGGGAGGAGCTTTCGGGGTACGGGGGCATTATGTTAAAGGCTCTCGGGCTTGCGCTTCTGTCAAAGCTGTGCGCCGACATTTGCCGAGATATTGGCGAGAGCTCGGTGGGCAGTGGCATTGAGCTTGGCGGAAAGCTCGCCATACTTGCGCTATGCGTGCCGCTTATACGCGAGCTTATGGGGTATGCCGCCTCTCTTCTCGGGATGGGGGAGATATGAAAAATACGGTCAAGCTGTTTTTATTTTTGAGCCTTTTTGTATGTTTCTGCTTTTTCGCATCTCTTCCCGTTTTTGGGGCGGAACTTCCCGAGGGCTTTTCTGAGCTTACCGACAGTCTGCCCGAGGAGGTAAAGGAATATCTTCCCGACGGTATATTTTCCGAGGACGGCGAGGAGGTCGGGGAAGCACTTTCCGAGATGACGGACAGTAAAAATATCTTTGCGGCGGTATCCGATATGCTTACGGACGAGCTTACGTCCTCAGTAGTGCTTTTTGCGAAGATCTGCGGACTTTTGCTTATATCCGCCGTTTTCGGGGCTCTCGGGCGCTCGCTGTCCTCGGATAGTCTTTCGGGGGCTGTCAAATTCTGTGCGACCACGGCGATATTTGCCTCGATCATACATATGCAAAAGGAGCACATAGAGGCGGTGGGGCTGTTTTTCGACCGTCTGACGGCTCTTATGACGGCGATGGTTCCGATAACGGGGACTGTTTGGGCGATGGGTGGAAACGTGAGCACGGCATCTGTGGGTACGTCGGCGCTTTATGTTTTTATCAGCGCTTGCGAGGGGATATGCGCGAAGAGCGTCGTGCCCGTTTGCTGTATATTTACCGCCTTGGCGCTCTGCAACACGCTCTCTCCCGAGATGGGGCTTCGCGGACTTTCGGGGGCGATGAGGAAGATATACACGTTCGGGCTTGGGATGATAATGACGGTGCTTATCGCCTCGCTGTCTGCTCAGACGACTCTAAGCGCCGCCGCTGACAGCACTGCCGCAAGGGCGGCGCGGCTTGTGAGTGCGAACGTCATTCCCGTGGTTGGCGGCTCGGTGGGCGACACGCTCCGAACGGTGGCGACGGGGGTGCAATATCTCAAAAGTGTGGTGGGCATATGGGGGATAGTATTTATCGCTTTGTTGCTTCTTCCGACGCTTTTGTCGCTTATACTTACGCGGCTTGCCTTTCTGCTTTCAAGCGGAGTTGCGGATATGCTCGGTTGTGAGAGTGAGGGGCGGTTGCTCTCGGAGCTTGGCGGAGTGTACGCCATTATGGTCGCGGTTGTATCAATGAGCTCGGTTATGTTTATTTTCGCGCTGACGATATTTTCGAAAACTGTTGTTGCAATACTTTGAGGCGCGGTGCAGAATTGAAAGAAATTTCAAAATTGGTTTGTACTTAAAATTTGAGTTTATCGATGTGTTTGGTATTTGTAATTTTATTCCCAATGAACACAGTGCAGTAAAGCGACTTCGTCGCAAGATCCTCTACTCCGCTGTGCCTATTTCGCTGTTAGCGAAATGGCAAGAACAAGTTCTTGCTCGAATGTTTCCGAGGATGCCCCCATAAGCGGTTCGGGCTCAGGATGACAGGTTAGTTGAGATAAAATAAATAGGTTTATGCCAAAGTTTATTACGGGAACCTTATTATATGCTTATGCATACGTTCATCGCCAAACATCCACTATCTGTCATCCTGAACGGCTTGCTACCTTGCAAGCCATGTGAAGGATCTTTTTTGCGCAAGCAAAATTTACCTTAGAAAAAAAAGAACGAATGGATTACCACGAAAAACGGGTATTAGCCTGTAAAATGTAACTTCAACTCCCCGACAAACCTAAATTTAACAAAAAAGGTGCTCTATGAACACATTTATAATAACTCTCATTTCCGTTGCGCTGCTCGGCGGTATTATGGGTATGCTCTCGCCTGACGGTGATACGAAAAAATACGTGCGGTTTGTCGGTTCTCTCTGCGTTTTATGTGCTCTTGCCTCGCCTATATACGGCATACTGTCGGACGGAGAGATAGATATTGGCTCTCTTTTTGACTACTCGGAGGGGGAGGAGGCGGAATATGAGGACATATATAAAAGCGCTCTTGCCGCGGGGGCGAAGGAGAATGCTGAGGCAGAGCTCAAGCGGCGGATATGCGAAAGCTTCGAGCTTTCCGAGAAAAGTCTTGACGTAAGTCTTACGCTCGGTGATGACGGAGAGGCTTACTTTGTGGAAAGCGCCGAGGTGAGTCTGCACAGCAGCGCGGTCTTTGCCGATCCGAGGGAGATCTCGGCGTTTGTCAATGAGATCTGCGGCTGTGCCTGTACGGTAGTTTACGGTTAGGAGAAGGATATGGGAGAAAAAACTACGCCAAAAAAGGATGGGAAAATACTTATTTTTATACTTATCGGTCTTTTGGGGCTGGGGCTCTTGCTATACGGCAGTATTGCATCCTCAAAAAAGGAGGATGAGAGCGCGGCGGCATCCGAGCCCTCGCTCGATCCCGATGCTTACGCCGAGAAGATCGAGGACGAGGTAGAACGCATCTGCAAGGGAGTGGCGGGCGGTTGCTCTGTGGATGCCGTGGTGAGTCTTAGCGGAGGATACCGAGCGGTATATGCCTCCGACTCTCAGAGCTCGGGGACGGGATACAAGAACAGCATGGTGCTTGTGGGCAGCGGAAGCTCGGAGGGGGCTGTGCTCGTCTGTTATGAAAATCCCGAGATCTCGGGCATAGGCATAGTGCTATCTTGCCGTGAGGACGAGCGCGTAAAGAGAGACGTTATCGCGCTTGTTTCTGCGGCGTTTTCGATCGGAACGAATAAGATCTACGTTGCTTTCAGTCCGCAGTCATAAAAGTCGGGAGCGCGCCATATATATTTAGCGTAAATAAAAAAATTCGGAGGAGCGAATTATGAAATTTGAAAATTTGAAAGAAAAGGTCAAAAATTTTTGCATGAAGGTAGGAAAGCGTAATTTCATTATTTTCGGGGCTATGGTACTGATAGTGGGCGCGGTGGTAGTAGGCGCTGTTGTGAACTCGCAAAGCAAGGATGACGGCTATGACTACGACTCCCCTGCGGGAATGTCACCGAGCGACACAACGAATGCGGGTACATCAGATGATACCGATGTGTCGGCAGACTCCTACTTTTCGAGCGTTCAGGTAAGCCGTCAGCGCACGCGTGACGAGGCGATAGAGGTGCTTCAGGCTGTTGTTGACAATCAGTCCTCGACCGAGACGGCAAAGAATGAGGCGTTGGCTGAGATCAACAAGCTTGCAAGCGTTATGGCTACCGAGGCGAACATTGAAACTCTTATCGTGGCAAAGGGCTTTGAGGAGTGTGTTGCCGTTATCAGCGGCGACGGCGCGAGCATAGTTGTAAAGAGCGACGGTCTCAATGTATCCCAGATCTCTCAGATAAACGAGATAGTGTACAGCGAGGCAGGCATAAGCCCCGTAAATATCACGATAATCGAAAGATAAGGTTTAACACATACTGCGGGAGCAACATATGCTTTAGTGCAGGGAGGTGTGAGCCTATGAAAAGTATAGATCGCAATATTATCGACAATGCGCCGACAAATACGCATTTTGCGGCGGTGAACAGCGGACGGGGCTTTATAAGCTACTTTCACGACGTGTTCGGGGACGGGAAAATAAAAAGACGGTACATAATAAAGGGCGGTCCCGGGACGGGAAAGAGCAGCTTTATGAAGCGCGCGGCGGAATACGCGGAGTCGAGGGGCAGGGAGGTGGAATACTTCCGTTGCTCCTCCGATCCTGCATCGCTCGACGGCATAATAATCGACGGGAGCATAGCCGTATTTGACGGCACTGCGCCTCACGTCTATGAGCCGAGGATTGCGGGCGCGGAGGATGAGATAGTAAATCTCGGGGTATTCTGGGATGCTGAAAAGCTCTATGAGAGATACGGCGATATTGCAAGACTTTCGGCTGTACGGTCGTCTATCTACGCAAAGTCGTACAAATTTTTATCGGCGGCGATGAACGTAAGCGAGATAAATGAGGCGCTTGCCTCGACCGCCTTAAAGCGTGAAAAGACCGAGGCGGCGGCAAGGCGAATACTTAGCGGAATACCCGACGGGGTGGAGGCTCGGCTTGAGTACGGCTTTGTCAACGCCATAGGAATGAGCGGTATGGCGCATATTTGCTCCTTTGAAAAGAAAGCCGAAAAGCTATACTGTGTGCTTGACAGCTACGGGCTTGGATGGCATTTTCTTGCGGCTGTGGCGGCGCGCGCGTCAGAGAAGAAGCTGAAAGTTCAGATCTCCTACGATCCGTTAGAGCCCGAAAAGCCCGACGGGATATATCTTCCCGAGAGAAATATTGCTTTCGTGCTTTGCGACGGCGAGCTTCCCGAGGGCGCGGTGAGAGTGAATATGAACCGTTTTGTGGACGGAGATGCCATCGACAGGGTGAAGGCGGAATACAGGCACAACCGCAGGCTTTACGAGGCTCTGCTTTCGGCGGCTGTGGATGCGCTCCGTGAGGCGGGAAAATATCACTTTGAATTAGAGGACATATACAAGGCGTGTATGGATTTTGATGCCGAAAGCCGTTTTTGCGAGGAGTTTTGCAAAAAGCATTTGGGCTGACCGAAAAAAGAGCTGTTTCACTTTTATCTTGTGGAACGGCTCTTTTTTTGAAATGTCTATTTACTTTTTTCGTTTCTTATGTTATAATTATAAAAATACTTGGCTTTTTGAGGTGAAGGATGGATAAGGAAAAACGCAGTGTACTTACGAGGGAGTCTATCAAAAAGGAGCTTGTTGACCAAAACAAGATGCTGTTGATCTTTGGCGGCCTGTCTACGTTGGGTATCTGGTTCTTTGTGGCGGCGTTTCTGTTTTTGTTTGCGGGACAACTGGCTGCGTATATTACGTTTGTGCCGATAGCGTTTCTGCCTCTGTTATATCTGATACCTAAGCTCATAGATCTGATCAAGGTGCAGAGCGGACGTTTTTACGTTGTTGAGGACGAGCTTACGCGTACTGCCGAGGAGGTGGGATACGGTTTGATGTTCCGTTACCGTCTGAAAAAGATATTTTACTTTATGCGTCACGGCAGATACGTTATTTCTATGTCTGACGAAAAGAGCATAACCGAATATTCGAAGATCGGGGACAGGTTTTATTTGTTGTTTCTTGAGGGTAAAAAGAAACCTATCAAGGTGTACAACAAGAGGGTAAATGACGTTAGCGCGGAGCTTGTGGTGAGCTTGAAGCAGGAAAATTAAAAAATGGAGCTAGCGGTGCTGTTTCGCTCAAGCTATAAATGTTAACCTAATTCAAAAGGACTGTCTTACGTTTTCGCAAGGCAGTCCCTTAATTTTTATTCGGCTTTTTCGATAAAGCGCATGGCGTTATTATAATAAATATTTTCGAGCATATTTTCATCAAGGCGTATTGCGTGTATTTTTCGAGTGCCGATGACTCTTTCGCCCTCTCCCGTGAGAAAATGCGACGTTACCTCGTTTTTCAGGTCGTTGTAGGCTCTTGCCTCTCCGACGAGCTTATTTGTAGCGTCTGTTCCGAAAATTATTCTGTTGTGGTATTTTCTGAAAAATTCCTCGGCTCTTTCGGGTATCTGCGAGAGCTCGGAGTAGATGTTGAGCGCGGGAGTGATGTCCATTTTCAGGTTAGGATATTTCTCCATAAGCTCAAAGGCTTTTTCTATATTTTCGGAGTAAAAGCCCATATGCGCAAGGGCGATATTCAGCTTGGGATAACGCATAAGTACGTTTTCTGCTGACGTAAAATATCTTTGGTGAGAGGGGATACCATCGCCGTATATCCATCCCATTTTTATGGCGCGCTCGTCAGCCTTGGTTATATCCCAGCAGTACGCGGGATCGTTGTTGTGCATGATAATGGGATATTGCTTTTCCTCGCAAAGCGCAAAAAAGTCGGAATAGAGCTCATCCTCATAAAAATGCGGGTAGGTTTTATAAAAATTCGGCTTTCCTCCGAGAAATAGCTTAATTCCCGAAAAGCCGCTTCCCATAAGCGTTTCTGCCTGCTTTACGTAGTCTGTGCCCTTGGGCTCAAGACAGCCGAAGGCATAGGACTCGGGCATCAGCTCAAGGAGTCTGAGGCAGGTCTCATTACAGCCCTCAAAGTTATACGAAAGAGCCGCGATATTTACGCCGCAGTAGCCGTGACGCTCGCACATATCCTTAAAATAGTATGCGCTCTCCTCTACGGGAAGGTCACTCATAATATGTACGTGAAAGTCTATTTTCTTTTTTATATTCATTTCGATCAAGCCCCCGTTTACTTTATCGGATCTATCATATCACATCCGAGACGCGCTGTCAACTCTTATTTAAAAAAAGTACATAAATTTCCCGTTTCCTATTGACAAATTAAACAAAACGTGATAATATAGTATCGCAAACTACATTCGAGGTATGATATGGATAAAAGAAAGGTCATTTATTACAGCGATGAATGTAATGATGAATTCTCGGTGGCAGAGATAACCGCCAAGAAGATAGACGGCTCTTATGAATATTACAGAGAAAAGCCGTGGCAAAGGCTTGCGCGTTTTTTTGCGTACCGTATGATCGCTATTCCGATAGCGTATATCTATCCGAAGCTTGTATTTCACCACAAGGTCATCAACAGGGAGGTCCTGAAGCCCTTTTTGAAGGAAGGCTATTTTATATACGGAAATCACACGCAGGACATTGCCGACGCCTTTATTCCCAACGTGCTGAGCGTGCGAAAGGACAACTACGTTATAGTTCACCCGAACAACGTATCGATGCCCGTGCTCGGCAGGATAACGCCCTATCTCGGCGCGATACCTTTGCCCGATGACAGAGAGGCGTACGTTAATTTTGTGAACACGATAGAAAAGAGGATAGAGGAAAAAAAGGGAATAATCATTTATCCCGAGGCGCATATCTGGCCGTACTACACAAAGATACGCCCTTTTCCCGACACGTCCTTTCACTATCCCGTAAAATACGGAACGCCCGTGTTCTGCTTTACGAATACCTATCAGAAGCGGCGTTTCGGAAAGAAGCCGCGTATCGTGACCTATATCGACGGCCCGTTTTATCCCGATACGTCTCTGCATCCGCGCAAGCAAAAGACCGATCTGCGCAACAGGGTGTATGAGTGTATGTGCGAGAGGGCTAAGCTCTCGGATGTGGAGCAGATAAAATATATCAAGAAAGAAGATAACGATGGTTAATATCTTGTATTGCGGAAATGACAAGGTGTTTGACGGGATGCTGACCTGTACCTTGTCTATACTCAGACGTACCGAGAGCCGAGAGCCCTTTACGTTTTATATATACACGATGGACGTCTCCGACATAAAGGACACCTATCTTCCCGTCAGTGACTCTCAGGTGAGCTTTTTTGAGGATGTGATAAAGGCTTACAATCCCGAAAACCGCGCCGTGAAGATCGATGTGACCGATATATACAAAAAAGAGTTTTCGGGATGTCCGAACGAGGGGGCGTATTGCTCTCCCTATACGCTTATCCGTCTTTTTGCCGATGAGGTGGAGGGAATGCCCGATAAGCTGTTGTATCTTGACGCGGATATACTTTTTAACCGCGACGTTCATCTTTTGTACGACACCGACGTCGAGGGCTATGAGTATGCGGCGGCGAGAGATCACTACGGAAAATATCTCATAAGTCCGAACTACGTAAACGCGGGAGTTCTGCTCTTCAATATGGCAGAGATTCGCAAAACGGGCTTGCTTTCAAAGGCGCGCGAGCTTATAAAGACAAAAAAGCTCACCTTTGCCGATCAGAGCGCCATCATACGCTCGACAACGAAGAAAAGGATGCTTCCGCAGAAATTCAACGATCAGAAGTTTTTGCACAAGCACACGGTCGTAAGGCATTTTTCAAAGAGGCTCTTCTGGCTGCCATATCCCCACACCGCTAACATAAAGCAGTGGCAGGTAAGCAGTGTACATAAGATCTTTCGGTATTACGCCTTTGACGACGTGCTGTACGAATATATATACCTGAATGAAAAATACAAAAGAGAGGTCAAAAAATGACAAATTCACACATTCCGATATTTTACGCCTGCGACAATAATTTTGTCAAATATACGGTGGTCTCACTCTACTCGATGATAAAGAACGCGTCAAAGGATTACAAATACCACGTTTACGTTCTTCATACCGACATTACCGAAGAGACAAAGCAGAAGGTATATGCGCTTGCAAACGACAATTTTGAGATCTCCTTTGAGGACGTTACCGAATATCTCGATTCGATAGCCGAAAAGCTGCCTTTGCGCGATTACTACTCAAAGACCACATATTTCCGTATGTTTATTGCCGAGATGTTCCCCGAATATGACAAGGCTATCTATATCGACAGCGACACGATAGTGCAGGGTGACATAAGCAAGATGTACCGTACGAACATCCGAGAGGCATACGTTGGCGCGTGCCACGAGCAGGCTATGGTTCAGGTGGACGAATACGGCACGTACGCTGAGCGCGTTGTGGGCGTTTCGAGATACAATTTCTTCAATGCGGGCGTTCTGCTTATCAACTGTGACAAGTTCCGCATAAAGTTTGTGCTTGACAAGTTTATACAGTATCTTCACACCTACAATTTTGTGGTAACTCAGGATGAGGACTATCTCAATCTTATCTGCAAGGACCACGTTTATTGGCTTGATCAAAGATGGAACACCGAGATATTCGGAAATATTGATTACCCCATTGAGGAGGCTTGTGTTCTCCATTACATTATGGTAAACAAGCCGTGGCATTATGCGGATTGCCGTCATGGGGATATATTCTGGAGCTATGCCAAGGAGACATCGGTGTATGAGGAGATGCTGGACGTGCTGAACAGCTACACCGATGCCGAAAAGGAGCGCGACGCGCGCAGTATGGACAATCTTTTGGCGCTTGCCGTCACCGAGACGAACAAGGAGGACAATTTTGTCAACCGTCTCAATCTTTCCGAGCGTTCGAAGGACAGAGTTGATATTGTCAAGAAGATAGAGCAGTACGAAAGAGAGGGACGCTTTGACGAGGACGTAGAGGCAGATCCCCCCGGAAAGATGCTGATGCCCGAGGACATAGACTATCTTGACAAGAGCATGACGCAGAAGCTCAAGACCGCTCTTGCCTATACCATAGCCCGCCGATTTGTAAATAATCTCATTGACGAAAAGAAAATGATCATCAAGGAGATAAAGGGAATAGAGCATTTCAAAAAGCTCGACAGCGGAGCTATCATTACCTGCAACCACTTTAACGCATACGACAGCTTTGCGATACAGATGGCTTATGAGGCGGCAGAGCAGCCCAACAGGACGTTTTACCGTGTCATAAGAGAGGGCAACTATACGTCTTTCCCAGGATTCTACGGATTTCTTATGAGACATTGCAACACCCTTCCGCTGTCCTCCAACCGCGAGACACTTAAGAAGTTTACGGCGGCGGTTGAGACGCTTCTCAAGGAGGGCAATTTCGTGCTCGTTTACCCTGAGCAGAGTATGTGGTGGAATTACCGCAAGCCTAAGCCCTTAAAGTCAGGTGCGTATATGTTTGCCGCTAAGAGCGGTGTGCCCGTTCTGCCTTGCTTTATTACGATGAAGGACAGCGACATTATGGGCGAGGACGGATATTTCGTGCAGGAATACACAATTCACATAGCGCCTCCCATTTATCCCGAGGACGGTCTTAGCTACCGCAAGAATATGCAGAGGATGATGGACGAGAACTATGCGGTATGGAAAGAGATATACGAAAGTGAATATCACATTCCGCTTACCTACACGACCGAAAAGGCAGACAAGTAATGAACGATGATCGGATATATTTCGACCTTATACGGAGCGACCGCTCGACCTGTCAGATACAGGTAAAGGCTGACGGCTCTGTTGTTGTTCGCGCGCCGAGGCGTATGTCCGAGGAGGACATTATGCGCTTTGTTTCCGGAAAGGAAGAGTGGATAGAGCGGGCGCAGAGGAAGGTCGAAGATGCACGGGAGCGCGCCGAGAGTGCGGAGCCGTTGACGCACACGGATATTGAAGCTCTTGCCGAAAGGGCGCTTGAATATATCCCCGAACGTGTGGCGTATTTCGCGCCTATTGTAGGTGTGAGCTACGGGAGGATAACGGTGCGCAATCAGCGGACGCGTTGGGGAAGCTGCAGTGGAAAGGGAAACCTGAATTTTAACTGCCTGCTTATGCTGACGCCCGAGGACGTTATTGATTACGTTGTGGTGCACGAGCTTTGCCACTTGAAGGAGATGAATCATTCGCCTCGCTTCTGGGCGGAGGTTGGCCGCGTTCTGCCCGATTACAGGGAGAGCCGTTTGTGGTTAAAGCGCAACGGCGGCGTGTTGATAGGGAGAATGGGATAATTAAACATAAGGAGCCGAGTCACCGTAAAGTGGTTCGGCTCCTTGCTTTTTACGCATATTTAAAACCTTCAAATTGGAGTTTCTACTCCGCTACGCTCCGTGGCAAGAACTTTGTTCTTGCGGTAGGATGTTTGAAATGTTAGCACATACAAAGGAAAGCCTTCTCCTGTGGAGAAGGTGCCGAGCCTGCGAGGCGGATGAGGAGAACACCATTTGTACAAGCCTCGATCTCCTCATCCGTCACTCCTTCGTCGTGCCACCTAGAGTTTGCTTGCAAACTTTACACGTAGCGTAGCGGAGTAGTTCTCCTACGGGAGTAGGCTTTTTGTTACTTTGCCCCGTTGGGGGTGTGCGAACATATCGAACATACCAGTGCAAGAACGAAGTTCTTGCCACGGAGCGTAGCGGAGTAGAAACTCCAATTTGTATTACTTTACATTTTCTATTTTCCACCAAAAAAAGGATGCCTCGTTTCGGAGACATCCTGATTTTATTTAATTTACGCCTCGGTTTTGAAGAGCTTAGTCTTTTCCTCTTCGTCCTCTTCCTCTTCGGGCTGTTTTACGGTAATGATGGCTTTTTCTATCTTATGGTCTCTGAATTCGAGCACCTCTACCGTCATAACGTCGGTATCTACCTCGAACGTAGAGCCGTCGTCGGGGATAGAGCCGTGGTTGCCGAGAACGTATCCGTTAAAGGTATCAGAGTCGCAATCTTCGAATTTGATCGCGAGTGCATCCTCGACGTCGGTTATCGATACCGAGCCGTTGATCGCCCATTTATTTTCCTCTACCTTTACGATGGGCTCGATCGCTTCCGTATCCTCGTCCGTTTCGGAGAATTCTCCGACAAGGCATTCGACAAGGTCGGTAAAGGTAATGATACCGCGGACTCCGCCGTATTCGTCAAGGACTATGGCGATGAACTCCTTATTCTTTTTCATATTTCTGAAAAGAACGTCTGCCTTTACGCTTTCGGGTACGAAATACGCGGGCTTTACGGCGTGCTCAAGGATATTTTCTTTATTTTTTTCTTCGAGTCTGAAATATTCGCGCGCGTCGAGGATACCGATGATGTCGTCAACGTCCTCTCCGTAAACGGGGTAACGTGAAAATCTGCTGTTTCCGATGACGGTGTCCCATTCCTCAACGGGCGCGTCGGAGGCGAGCATGGTGATCTCGGTGCGGTGGGTTGCTATCTCGCCTGCGGAAAGGTCGTCGAAATCGAATATGTTCTCTATGAGCTCCTTACTGTATTCGTCCACGCTTCCGTCCTCATGAGCCTCGTCGACGAGTGTGAGAAGCTCTCCTTCGGTAACGGTGTCGTTATCTGAGGGCTTGAAGATCTTGGAGAGGAGCTTTTTCCAAAGCATAAAGATAGCGTTTATAGGTGTGAGTATTGTGATAAGAAAGCCGAGGAAGCCCGACACCGCCATAGCAAATCCCTCGGGGTGGTCCTTTGCGATGGATTTCGGGGATATTTCTCCGAAGAGCAGGACTACCACGGTAGCGACTATTGTTGAGATGGTCGCCGCCATATTTGCTATTGAAGTGTTTGCCAGCAGAGAAACGAAATACATCGTGCTGACAGAGGAGAGTGTAATATTAACGATATTATTGCCCACGAGAATAGTTGAAAGCAATCTGTCGTAGTTCTCGGATTGTTTGAGGACTCTTTCGGCTCTTTTGCTTCCCTCGGAGGCGAGATTTTTCATCTTCGTTTTGTTCATTGAGGTGTACGCCGTTTCGGTGGCAGAGAAGAATGCCGAAAAAATAAGGCAGATAAGCATAATTGACAGGGGTAATAAATGGTCTTCGACTAACATAATGACTCCTTGCTTTAGATTGAAAACTAATTCCGCTAATACTTACGGCGGACCGTTTTAATGGGATATACAAAGTTTCGGTACAACGCAAAAAAGCATAGCCTGTGCCTTTATCGCACGAAGGTTATGCGTTGATAAATTTTTGAGTATGTACTTCGACCGTTACCGTCGTCGCTACTGCCCACTTTGTATCTCCTTAAAATTTCACAGCGGCTTTTGCCGTCTGTCGTTGATGTGTACCAACTACCCATTATTATACCATATAAATTTCTTTTGTCAATAGTTTTTTTGTATTTTCTTTTTTTGGATTGAATTGAGGAAATAAATTGGAACTTGCCGGGGAGTTTGATGTGTGTAAATGTATTCCCAATAAACACAGTGCAGTAAAGCGGCTACGCCGCAAGATCCCTCGGCTTAATGTGCTGATAACCCCATAAGCGGTTCGGACTCGGGATGACAAGTTAGTGTATGAGAAGTAATATATATGCACCAAAGTACGGTGCGACATTTGTATGTACAAATACGCACACGCTACACTTCGTGTCATCCTGAACGGCTCGCTACCTTGCGAGCCATGTGAAGGATCTTTTTTGCGTAAGCAAAATTTACCTTAGATTTGCTGGGGTTTGTTTTCTTGTTGTGCCACATTCAAGCGTAGCAATTTTAAATCCAAACTCCAATTTGAAGAACACACCGTACGAACCGCACGAACTTCGTTCGTGCCACGGAGCGTAGCGGAGTAGAAACTCCAATTTGAGCTGCAAAAATTTCGGATACGCAGTTGCGTATCCGAAATAATATATTTTTTAAACCTTTGTTTTTTCCGCCATTTTGATCTCGTCCGACTGTGATGCGTCGGCGTTGACCTCTTCGGGCGTTTTAAAGGTTGAGACAGCTTCTCTGAGCGCCTCTCTTGCCGCTTCGTCGTCGCCTCTCTCTACTGCTATTCGGAGAAGAGCGAGCTTCTTTGAGAGGACGTCGGGGCTGACGGGGTGATCTTTCTCAATGAAGATCAGGCTGTTTTTGGTCTTTGTCAGCTTTTCGGTCTTGACGAGCAGCTCCTCATAGAGCTTTTCGCCCGGGCGAAGTCCCGTTTCTATAATATCAATATCCTTATACGGCTCGTATCCGCTCAGCTTTATCATGCTCTCGGCAAGGTCGAGTATCTTTATCGGCTTACCCATATCGAGAACGAAGAGCTCTCCGTTCTTTGCCATAGCCGCCGATTGCAGGACGAGCTGGCTTGCCTCGGGGATAGTCATAAAGTATCTTATGATACGCTTGTCCGTAAGGGTTATAGGTCCGCCCTTGAGTATCTGCTTTTTAAACAGCGGGATGACCGAGCCTGCGCTTCCGAGGACGTTTCCAAAACGTGTACAGCTATAGGTCGTGGTCTTTGACGTGGCGCTGTGGCTCTGCACGATAGTCTCGCACATACGCTTTGTAGCGCCCATGACGTTGGTGGGATTTACAGCCTTATCGGTGGAGACCATCATAAATCTCTCGACGCCGTATTTTTCGGACAGCTCTACTGTATTGAGCGTTCCGAACACGTTGTTTTCTATTGCCTCGCAGCAGTTATGCTCCATCAGAGGCACGTGCTTATGCGCCGCCGCGTGTAGGACGACCTGAGGTCTATAAAGCAGGAATACCTTCTCAAGCGCAGGTCTGTTGCATACCGAAAGTATCTCTACGTTCAGGTCGAGCGACGATCCGTAGGCTATTCTCAGCTCCTGCTGTATATCGTAGGCTCCGTTTTCGTAAACGTCAAGGATGATGAGGCGCTTGGGGCTCATTGCGGCGATCTGTCTGCACAGCTCGCTTCCGATGCTTCCTCCTCCGCCCGTGATAAGAATTACCTTATCGCGGTAGAATTCCTCTATGCATTTATCGGTCACGTCGAGCGGCTTTCTGAAAAGAAGCTCCTCGATGTCGAATTCACGCAGATGTCTTTTCTTTGTGCCCGCCTGCTGTATTACGGGGAAGTCATAGACCTTTACCTTAAAGCCCATGCCCATATAATGCCGATAAAGCGCCTGCTTCTTTTCATCGTCCTCTCGCGGGAGGGCGAATATGATCTCCTGTATCATATTTTCTCTGAGCATATGCTTTGTTGCGGTCTCTTCGGAATATACCTTGAGTCCGAACACCTGACGTCCGATCTTTTCGGCGTTGGTATCTATAAAGAAAACGGGATTATAGGTGGAGTTTTTATTGTTCAGAAGCTCTTCTGCAAGTCCGACGCCTACGTTTCCCGCGCCGACTATTGCGACGTTTATCTTGGTGTTGTAGGTGTTTTCCTCAAGCAGTATCTTTTTTCCCGCAAAAATGCGCAGGCATACGCACATGAGCTTTCCGAGCTTTGTGTCGCGTTTACAGCATTTGTAGGCATATCGGTAGCACATACGGATAGCCAACGAGCCGAGAAGCGTCATACAGCTTATCGAAAGTATTCTCGGGAAAGAGGCGTGCGTGATATTCAGGGGAATATCGAGAAGTCTTTCCACAAGATAGTATGCAATGAATGCTACGCCGTCGGCAAGGAGCAGGCGGATGAAGCACTGTATTCCTCCGTAACGCCAGATCTGATTATAGACTCTGAAGATAAGTCTTGACACAAGGATAAACGCGCCGCTGAGAACAAATTGATAAAGAACTTCGTTGAATTTTAAGGCGACTGAGCCATCGTAGATGACCAAAAGCAGTATCGCTACCGCGCAGTAAATGACAAGGTCGTAAAGACCTATTATCCACTGTCTGCCCACTCTGTGCAGACGCTCGGAGGTCGCGCCGCCTTTCTGTTTTGTATCTTTGCTGTTCATATCTTCCTCTTAAATTTTCTATGGCTGAGAGTCGAAAAAGGTCGCTTTCCGACTCTCAGCTCAACATATTATATCACAAACATTCACAAATGTCAACACATATTATTTTTTTGTTTTGTGATGATTATATAAGTCCTATGTATGAATTGCATAAATTTTACAATTGAAAAGCGCTGTGCCTTTATTTGACAAACGGACAAGATATTCCGAATTGGCTTGACAATTGTAAAAAAACGTGATATAATATTAAAATGTATCGGTATGCGTCGTAGTACCGCGCCGAATACAGAAAAAGAGGAGGTCTTTATGAAAGACGTTAAGCCCTTTGAAAAAAAGATATATCTGTCCACTCCGACTATGCACGGAGAGGAATTGAAATACGTTACCGAGGCTTACGAGACGAACTGGATGTCTACCGTAGGCGCGAATATAAACGAGGTTGAGAAGCTTATCTGCGAAAAGGTTGGCTGCAAATATGCCGTTGCGCTGTCGGCGGGTACGTCGGCGCTTCACCTTGCGGTAAAGCTTGCGGGTATCAAAGCAGGCGACAGAGTTTTCTGCACCGATATGACCTTTGCGGCGACGCTTAATCCCGTTGTCTACGAGGGCGGCGAGCCTATATTCATAGACACCGAATACGAAACTTGGAATATGTCTCCCGAGGCGCTTGAGCTGGCGTTTAAGACCTATCCCGACGTAAAGGCGGTCGTTATAGCCAATCTTTACGGTACTCCCGCAAAGATGGACGAGCTCTTGGCGATATGCGAAAGATATGGCGCGGTTATTATTGAGGACGCTGCCGAGTCGCTTGGAGCCACCTACAGAGGCAGACAGACGGGGACTTTCGGAAAATACAATGCCATTTCCTTTAACGGAAACAAGATAATCACGGGCTCTTCGGGAGGTATGCTTCTTACCGATGACCTTGATGCGGCTAACAAGGCACGCAAGTGGTCTACGCAGAGCAGGGAAAATGCGCCTTGGTATCAGCACGAGGAGGTAGGATACAATTACCGAATGAGCAACGTTATTGCAGGCGTCGTTCGCGGACAGATACCTTATCTTGAGGAGCACATTGCGCAGAAAAAGGCGATATATATGCGATACAAGGAGGCTTTTGCCGATCTGCCCGTTAAGATGAACCCTTATATCGAGGGTATTATGGAGCCGAATTTCTGGCTGTCCTGCCTTATTATCGACAAAGAGGCGATGTGCCGTCAGGTAAGGAGTGACAGCGAGGCTTGCTATATCAAGGAGCGCGGCAAGAGCTGTCCGACAGAGATACTTGAAAGGCTTGCCGAGTACAATGCCGAGGGCAGACCGATATGGAAGCCCATGCATATGCAGCCGATGTACCGTATGCACAGGTTTGTGACAGCCGACGGAAACGGACGTGCGAGGACGAACGCGTACATAGCGGGAGGATGCGCAGATGTTGGCGCGGATATTTTTGACAGAGGTCTTTGTTTGCCGAGTGACAATAAAATGACCGCAGAGGAGCAGGACATCATAATCGAGATCGTAAGGACTTGCTTTGAATAATTTTGAATAGGCTCAAAAGGAGATCGGAATATGTACGAAAAATTTTTTAAGAGATTTCTCGATATTGTTCTGTCTTTGCTGGCGCTGTCGGTGCTTTCCCCCGTGCTGATCGTTCTTATTGTGATCGGGGCTGTTGCGATGAGGGGAAATCCTTTCTTTACGCAGCAAAGACCGGGAAAAAAGGACAAAAAGACGGGAAAAGAGAAAATATTCAGACTTATAAAGTTCAGAACTATGTCGAACGCCAAGGATAAGGACGGCAATCTGTTGCCCGATGACGTAAGACTTAACGGATACGGAAAATTCTTGCGCTCCACGTCGCTCGACGAGCTTCCCGAGCTTTTGAATATTCTTGTGGGAGATATGTCTATTATAGGTCCGAGACCTCAGCTCGTAAGAGATATGGTCTTTATGACCGACGCTCAGAGGGAGCGTCACAGCGTACGCCCCGGGCTTTCGGGACTTGCGCAGGTCAACGGAAGAAATAATATTACGTGGGAAGAAAAATTTGAATACGATCTGAGGTACATAGACAGGATCACGTTTCTCGGAGACGCGAGGATAGTTGTGCAGACTGTGGTCAAGGTATTCAAGCGCGAGGACACTGTGAGAGAGGGAACCGTGAGCGATATGGACTTCGGCGATTGGCTCGTGATGAACGGCAAGGTCGATAAGGAGACCTATGACAAAAAACAGGCAGAGGCTAAGGAATTGATGAGGGTGTGAGATGGGAATAATCGGGTGGAGGTATTATAATCATGCTATGATACCTGACGTTGCTCCTCACAAGGAAATTGATGCATCGATCGTAAAGAAGAGTGAGTTCTGGCGGGGATATCCGTCTGCGTTTTTCGCGCGTTGGACCTCGAATTTTGATTGTGGCTACGAAACGAATTGGTGGTATGTGATAAAGGATACTCCGTTTGACATATCGTCTTTGAAAGCAAAAAGAAGATATGAGGTCAACAGGGGACTTAAAAATTTTGACGTTAAAGTTATAGATCCAAAAGAGTATAGGGAAGAATTGTATATTGTTCAGGTTGCCGCATTCTCCGCATATCCGAAAAAATACCGTCCTACCGTTGAAAAGAATTCGTTTGCTTCGGATATAGACAATTGGGACAGATACATTGTGTTCGGCGCGTTTTTTCGAGAAACAAACGAATTGACGGGATATGCGTTGCTGTCTTTGGAGAACGGGGATTACGTAGATTTTAAGGTGTTGAAAGCAAAGCCCGAGTTTGAAAAATATTCGGTCAATGCGGCTTTGGTAGAAGGCATCCTTAGCCATTTTAAACCTCTATTGCTCGACGGAGGATTTATATGCGATGGCACAAGAAATGTCAATCATGAAACTGCGTTTCAGGATTATCTTGAAAAATATTTTGGGTTCAGAAAGGCATATTGCCGTCTCCATATAGAGTACAATCCTAAAATACGCGCATTTGTTCCGATCGCATATTTTTTCAGAAAGCTGTTTGCAAGATTTGACGGATTTTCCTCAGTACATAAGATCAATGCAGTTTTGAAGATGGAGTCTTTAAGCAGAGAATACAAAGAGAAATAAAATCAGATACAAGGGTAACGGTTAAAAATGACGGATAAAGTATCAATTGTAATGCCATCATATAACACGGGTAAATTTATATCCGAAACGGTACGATCTGTTTTGGCGCAGACGTACCAAAATTGGGAATTGCTTATTGTCGATGACTGTTCAACGGATAATACTGACGAGGTTATATGTCAATTTCTCGGCGATGCGAGAATTCGCTATATGAAAAATGATAAAAATAGCGGTGCCGCAGTATCGAGAAACCGAGCTCTTAGAGAGGCAACGGGAAAATGGATCGCTTTTTTGGACAGCGACGATCTGTGGGAGTCTGACAAGCTTCAGAAACAGATCTCTTTTATGAAAGATAACGGCTATCATTTTTCATACACAAATTACATTGAAATAGATGAAGAGTCACGACCTAACGGGAAGAGCGTAACAGGGCCTAAGCGTATTACGAAGCATGGAATGTATAACTACTGTTGGATGGGGTGTCTGACGGTCATGTATGATGCCGAAAAGGTAGGCTTGATACAAATTGAAGATATTAAGAAAAACAACGATTATGCCATGTGGCTGAAGGTGTGCAGAATGTCAGATTGCTATCTGTTGAACGAAACACTTGCAAGGTACAGAAAAAGAAGCGGTTCGATAAGCAATCACGGGTATATGAAGCTGATCAAATGGCATTACAGACTGTACCGTAATGCAGAGGGGAGAAATCCCATTTCGTCGCTCGTTCTGACGGTGAGAAATTTATTTTTCGGAGTGATCAAAAAATTTAAATATGTAAGAGGTTGACGTAATGAAAATTCAGGTTTTAATAGCAACTATGCACCAGAAAGATCATTCCTTGCTTGAAAAAATGAATATTCAGACAGATGCCATAGTGGGAAATCAGTGCGACAGAAATGAAGTAGAGGATTTTGTCCTGAACGGTCACAACATAAAATATCTCAGCTTTGCCGAGCGCGGCGTCGGACTTAACCGCAATAATGCGTTGATGAGAGCCGATGCGGACGTGTGCTTGTTTGCCGATGACGACATGGTATATGAAAACAATTATGCCGAGACCGTTGAAAGAGCATTTTCCGAAAATCCCGATGCTGACGTTATAGTGTTCAATCTTCGAGAAAATGTTGTAACAAGAAGGATTATCACAAAGAAAACGAATGTAGGCTATTTTAATTATCTCAGATACGGTACGGCAAGAGTTGCCATTAGGCTGTCGAGTGTAAAGCGCAACGGGATATATTTTAATCAATGCTTCGGCGGAGGTACGGAGTATTGTCACGGAGAGGACAACATATTTCTTAACTCATGCTTGAAGAAGGGTTTGAAGATCGTAGCTGTCCCCGAATATATCGCGTCTCTTACCGAAGAACGCGCCTCCAGTTGGAACAATGGATATGATGAAAAATATATCAGAGATCAGGGTATCCTCTACCGCACGTTGTCAAAAAAATGGTGGAAATTGCTTTGTCTGCAAGATGCGTTCAGGCGAAGAAAAAGCTATGAAGCGCACGGAAACTTTATACGTGTGTATAAGCTGATGTGCGGAAAACGTTCATAAATGTAAACAGCGCAGGTTATGAGGAGTATGTCGGTTTATACTTTCAAATTACTGAGTTAGGAGAATAACTATGAATATAGCAGTAGCAGGAACAGGTTACGTCGGATTGTCGATAGCCGTGCTTTTAGCGCAACACAACAGAGTTACAGCCGTTGATATTGTCCCTGAGAGGGTAGCGCTTATCAATAATAAGAAATCACCGATACGCGACGAATACATAGAAAAATATCTGGTTGAAAAAAAGCTCGATCTGCGGGCAACTCTCGATGCAAAAAGCGCATATGAGAGTGCTGACTACGTTGTGATCGCCGCTCCCACAAACTACGACACTCAGAAGAATTTTTTTGATACCTCTGCTGTAGAATCGGTAATTCAGCTTGTAATAAAATACAATCCGAATGCAATAATCGTTATCAAATCTACCATTCCAGTTGGATTTACCGCATCCGTCAGAGAAAAGTATTGCTGTGACAATATTATCTTCAGTCCTGAGTTCTTACGTGAATCCAAGGCTCTTTACGATAATCTTTACCCAAGTAGGATTATTGTGGGTACGGATCTTGAAAACGACCGTCTTGTGAAAGCTGCAAACACCTTTGCGGAGCTTTTGCAAAAGGGAGCGCTCAAGGAAAATATTGATACGCTTATTATGGGACATACCGAAGCTGAGGCTGTCAAGCTGTTTGCTAATACCTATCTTGCTCTTCGTGTGTCGTATTTCAATGAGCTTGATACCTATGCTGAGATAAAGGGGCTTGATACGCAACAGATAATCAACGGCGTTTGTCTTGATCCGCGAATAGGCACACATTACAATAACCCATCCTTCGGTTACGGCGGTTATTGCTTGCCCAAGGATACAAAGCAGCTTCTTGCGAATTATGAGGACGTACCGCAGAATATGATCTCCGCCATTGTGGAATCTAACAGAACCCGTAAGGATTTCATAGCAGACCGCGTGCTTCGTATGACCGGATATTACGGATACGAAGAAAATAACACATATAGTAGGTCAAAGGAAGTTCCTCCCGTTATCGGCGTGTACCGTCTGACGATGAAATCCAACTCGGATAATTTCCGCCAATCCTCAATTCAGGGTATAATGAAGCGGATCAAGGCAAAGGGTGCAAGAGTTGTTATCTATGAGCCTACGCTTACGGATGGCGAGACGTTTTTCGGCAGTGAAGTTGTAAACAATCTTACAAGATTCAAATCAATGTGTGATGCCATAATCGCTAACAGATACGATGCATCTCTTGACGACGTGGTTGAAAAGGTATATACAAGGGATATTTTCCGACGTGATTAAAATAACTGCCGAGCAGATCTTATTTTAAGTATGCGATACCGCGTTTGAAATAAATACAGACGGCTTATATTTATTTGTTTATAACGGTTCAGAGGTAGTAGAGTGCAGATATGAAGAAAATCTTATTTTTAACCAGCGCATTTGTCCCTGACGCTGATGCCAACGGCATTTGTGTATATAATCTTGCAAAAGAATATATAAAGCGCGGTGACAGCGTTTATTGCATAGCCGTGAAGGCGGATGATGTTACCGAATATGAAGAAATTGAAGGTATCCGCATATATCGGGTAAAGAATGCTTGGTTCTCTCGGTTTTTGAAAAAATACGGCAACAGACAAGGATATGCTAAATGGCTATGCCGTATAGTTCATTTTTTGCGGAATGTGTGTTTAATTCCGATATATCCCAATACGTCGCCTATAAGATCAAGACAGGTGCTTTCGCTTGCAGAAAGAATCGTTGAAAAAGAAAATATTGACATTGTTATAGGTGCATACAGACCGTATGAGTCGGTTTATGCGGCGAGAAAGTTAAAGGAGAGATACGGTGAAAAGCTTAAGTGTGTGACTGTGTATCTTGATCTGTTGCTGCAACGTAGAAATCATTCTTACGGGCAAAAATTATATGAATATAAAACCGGAAGATCTTTGAAAAAAGATCTTAACAGCTTAGATCTTGTAATGTTTCCCGTATCCGAGCGAAAAAGAATTGAGAAACAGCACGGCTGCAAAAATATACGATTTTTCGATTTCCCCTTGTATGTGAAAGAAACGGGCGACAAAGAATTTGATCCTCAATTCGATAAGGATGCTATAAATCTTGTTTACGTCGGCTCGTTGGATGAAAATAACAGAAATCCAAGTCGGATATTCGAGCTTTTATCGGACGTCAGATCAAGAGGGGTAAACTTACGGTTTCACATATGGGGAAACGTTGCGGGTGTTGAGCGCCTGATAGAAAAAAATAAAGACTTTGTTGATTATCACGGTTACATTGATTACACGTACGTCTATTCGCTTCTTTGCCGAGCAGATTATTTGGTCAGCGTAGGTAACAAGGTCGTGTTTGATATGGTGCCGAGTAAAATATTTCAGCTCTTTTCCACGGGGCGGCCCGTGATCAATTTTGTGACGAATGAAAACGACGTATCTCTTCCGTATTTTGAGCGATATGATTTCGGTTGTAATTTGAAAATATATGACAGCGATGCAGACAACGGCGGTATCCTTTACGATACGTTGACTGCGAATTGGGATGGACAACGGAGGAATGCAGATATATTGTTTTTGGAGAATACACCGAGTCGATTTGCGGATACGGTGAGCACAGCGTTGGATTAACTTGATTTCAACTCGGTTTTATAAATATTTGATTTAGGAGTGTTATGAAAAAAGTGGATTCTAACAGAGATCGTATTATTAACGATATAACTCTGTTCTTGATATTATTCTTGTCTGCAGGCTTTACTGTTACAAATGACATTATGCCCAATACACTTACAAGAATTCTTTGGGGTGTGGTCGCGCTTTTGATCGTTATGGGAACGAAAAGGTTTGATCGGAAGCTTGTTATTATCACTGCGTCGATCTGTCTGATAATCGCGGTGAATACGTTATTGAATGACGCATCTTTAAAAATTGCCGTATTCTATTGCATAGGCTTTGCAGTAGCCTTTTTGTATGCAAATAAAGTACGGTATGACGTGTTTGCGGACTCTTACGTAAGAATAATGACATTTTTATGCGTAATATCGTTGATACTGTGGGCATTCTTTTGGGTAGTTCCTTCGTCGAGAAACTGGTTTGTCGTTGAAAATGCAAAGGGCAATCTGTATAACGATCTGTGGCTCTTTTCGACCGCGGTAAATTATCAGGGAATGCCGCGAAATCAGGGAATGTTTTGGGAGCCCGGAGCATTTCAGACCTTTATTACTATGGCGCTTCTGATAGAGATCAATAAAGAGGAAATGAGTCTTAAGCGCATAGTAGTATTTATTTTGTCCATAGTAACTACTTTTTCGACTACGGGCTATTTTATCATCTTTGCGGTCACAGTATATATTCTTTACGTTTTGATGCAGAAAAACAAAAAATCGCCAAACAAGCAGGATAAGATGCGTATAGCTTTTATCATTGCGGGAGTTGTTGTGGTATTGCTGCTTTTGTGGCAGACTCTGTTTGACACGAGCACATATTCTGTTTTCGGTAAGATCATCAACTTCTTTAAATCGGGAGGCTACGGAGAGAAGGTATCGTCCGTATCTATACGAATTGATTCTGTCATTCGCCCGATAGGAGTGTTCTTTAAGTATCCGATATTTGGCTGCGGACACGAAAATTTACGCGATATTCTGTACGATTATACTAACGGTATGAACACCTGTACTTTTGTGAATTGGTTTGCGGTGTACGGTGTATTCTTCGGCGTTATAATGTCGTGCGGAACGTATAAGCTTATACGAAAAATAACTCAATCCAAGCTCAGTATCTTTATATGCTTGTGTATATTTTTATTGAGCATCATATCCGAAGACTACACGAACAGTCCCATAATCATGTTGTTTATTTTAGAGGGATTTAGAAGAAATGAAGAAGTCGTGCCTCAAAATGGATCTAAGAAAGATGAAGAAGTCTTGTCTCAAAATTGTTCAGATAAATAGCTGTACCTTTGGCAGTACAGGAAAGATCATGCGTCAGATTGCGGATAATGCAACTGCGTGTGGATATGACGTGTACTGCTGTTATCCTAAAAGCAGAGAAAATTTGAAAATAGAGGTACGGAATTCAATAATTATAGGTGGGCGGATCTCAAGAAACTTGCATCTGTTGCTTTCGGAATTTACGGGCTTCAACGGTTGCTTTTCAGTGCTTGCAACGGCATCCTTTTTGAGAAAGCTCAAAAAAATCGAGCCTGATATTATTCATCTGCACAATTTGCATAATTGCTATATAAATCTTCCGATGCTTTTTAACTATATCAAAAAGCACAATATACCGGTAGTATGGACTTTGCACGATTGTTGGAGCTTTACGGGACAGTGTCCGTATTTTACGTTGGAAAAATGTGATAAATGGGAAACTGGGTGCTTCGGTTGTCCTCAATACAGACGGTACCCGTCAAGCCGCGTTGACCGTACCAAAACCATGTACAGATACAAGAGGTCATGGTTTACGGGCGTTCAGAATATGACGCTTGTGACTCCGTCGGAGTGGCTGGCTGATTTGGTTCATCAATCGTTTTTGAAGGAATATGAGACAAGGGTTATAAACAACGGTATTGACCTTTGCGCGTTTAACCCTATAAAAAGCGATTTCCGAGAAAAGAACGGTATATCTAAGGGGCAGTTCATTTTATTAGGCGTTTCTTTTGGTTGGGGTGTGAGAAAGGGCTTGGACGTATTTATTGAATTATCCAAGCGTCTTGACAGATCGAGATTTAAGATCGTTTTGGTGGGAACCGATGACGAGGTTGATAAAACGTTGCCTGATACGGTACTTTCTATTCATCGGACTAATAATCAAAAAGAGCTTGCGCAGATATATTCCGCGGCAGATCTATTTGTGAATCCCACACGAGAAGAAGTTTTGGGAATGGTAAATATAGAGGCGTTGGCTTGCGGTACACCCGTGTTGACTTTCCGTACGGGAGGAAGTCCCGAAAGTCTCAACGAGACCTGTGGAAGCGTGGTGGATTGCGATGACATAGACGCTATGGAGCAGGAGATTTACCGTATTGCCTCGGCTAAGCCGTTTTACGCCGAGGATTGTCTGATACGTGCCAAGGATTTTGATATGAATAAACGCTTTGACGAGTATATTCAGCTATACAAAGAGATTTTATGATTACCCGAGAAATTCTCGCTTTTATGTTGCGCAGAACGATCGGTTACAGGTCGGATAAATGAATATTTTAAAAAATAAGATTTTCCGCAACGCCTCGTGGATCGTGGGTTGCAGAATTATGCAATCGGTATTCAGTCTTATAATCTCGATGCTGACGGCTCGGTATTTAGGGCCGTCAAACTACGGAATTATAAGCTATGCGGCATCGATAGTCGCTTTTGTCGTGCCCATCATGCAGTTGGGGCTCAGCAACACGTTGGTTCACGAGACGGTAGAGCATTCAGATGAAGAGGGTAAGATATTCGGTACGTCGATACTTATGAGTATGTGCTCATCCGTGCTTTGCATCATAGGAATTGCCGGATTTGTATCGGTTGCGAATTTTGGAGATACTGAGACTATAATCACTTGCATATTATACAGCGCTTTGCTTATTTGTCAAGCGGTTGAAATGATACAGTATTGGTATCAGGCGAAGCTTGCGTCGAAATACGTTTCGATAGTTTCACTGTGCGCCTACGTTGTCGTTTCGGTGTACAAGCTGTTTTTGCTGATAACGGGGAAGAGTGTATATTGGTTTGCTCTTTCGAATGCGATAGACTATCTGCTTATCGCAATATCGCTTTTGATCATATACAAAAAGCTTGGCGGTCAGAGGCTCAGCTTTTCGATGACGACGGCGAAAAGGATGTTCTCGTCAAGCAAATACTATATAGTATCAAGCATGATGGTGACTGTATTTGCTCAGACCGATAAGATAATGCTGATGCTTATGAAGGACGATACCACAACGGGTTATTATTCCGCGGCCGTTACCTGCGCGGGAATGACGAGCTTTGTTTTTTCGGCTATTATCGACTCGGCAAGACCTGCTATTTTTGAGAGCAGAAAGACCGATGAGGCGGCTTTTGAAAAAAATATGAGCAGGCTGTACTGTATAATCATATATGTATCGCTTTTGCAGAGCTTGTTTATGACTATACTTGCAAAGCCTGTGATCGGGATACTTTACGGGGAGGCATATTATCCTGCAATTCCCGCATTACAGCTTATAGTGTGGTACACGACGTTTTCTTATCTTGGCTCGGTCCGCAATATCTGGATATTGGCGGAACAGAAGCAGAAATATCTGTGGATCATCAATCTTTCGGGTGCTCTTGGCAACGTTATACTGAATTTTATTCTTATCCCCGAATTTGGAATTTTGGGCGCGGCGTTTGCGTCTCTCGTAACACAGATATTTACGAACGTTATCATCGGATTTATCATAAAGCCTATACGGAGAAATAACAGGCTTATGTTTAAGGGGCTTAATCCGTTTATCATACTTGAATTGGTTATAAAAAAGAAAGATAAGAAGCATAATTAGTTTATCCGTAATTTTCTTTTAATAGATCAGAAGGAGAAGATGACCGAATGGAGTTAACATCACAGCAATTAAAGGACATAAAGATTATTGAGCTTGATCTGCTTCGTAATTTTATAAACGTTTGCGAAAAACTCAATTTAAAATATTATCTGTTGGGCGGAACTCTTTTGGGTGCGGTAAGGCACAAGGGGTTTATTCCTTGGGATGACGATATAGACGTAGGTATGCCTCGCGGTGACTATGAGATATTTATATCCGATGGACAGCGGTATTTGTCGGAAGGACTTTTTATACAGTCTATAGAAACAGAACCTGAGTTACTTATGAATTTTGCCAAGCTCAGAAATTCCAATACGACATTTGTTGAAGAAAGCATAAAGCACTGTCGCGTAAATCACGGTGTTTATATAGACGTGTTTCCGTTGGATTACTATCCCGATGACGAAAAGGGGCAGAGGACGGTCGACAGAAAAAACAGATTTTACACGCGCCGTATAGCCTCTGAATATTCTTTTGAGGAAAAAGGAATTAAGAGAAAGACAATATCGGCAATATTGAAGCTCATGTATCCCTCGTCAAAAAACGTTTTGCGTAAGAGGCAGGAGCTGTTCAAGTCGGTTGCGAAAAGCAATCTGTTAGCGAATTATTGTGGAGCGTGGGGAAAGAAGGAGATCGTTCCCGCAGATTGGTACGGCGACGGAGTGATGCTGGAATTTGAGGGCATACAGGTAAGTGCTCCCAAGGAATATGACAAATGGCTTACGCAGGTGTACGGTGACTATATGAAGCTTCCGCCAAAGGAAAAAAGAGTTCCTCACCATTATGTGGCGGCAGTAGATCTCGAAAAGCCGTACACTGTATATTTAAACGGAGGCAAGTGATGAAGCGTATTATTACTTACGGAACATTCGATCTGTTGCACTACGGTCATATAAATCTTTTAAAGCGCGCCAAGGAGCACGGAGATTATCTTATCGTAGCCTTGTCGACAGATGAATTCAATTGGAATTCCAAACAAAAAAAGTGTTATTTCGGATATGAACAGCGTAAGAAATTGCTTGAAGCAATCAGGTACGTTGATCTTGTAATACCCGAGGAGAATTGGGAGCAAAAGCGCTCGGATATGCACGAATACCATATTGATACCTTTGTTATGGGTGATGACTGGGCGGGGAAGTTTGACTTTTTGAAGGAAGAGGGGGTTGAGGTCGTATATCTTCCGAGAACTCCTGAGATAAGTACCACTCAAATAAAAGAGAATTTAAGAAAATAATAATTTAGGAGGCGTAAAATGTCCCTATTTACAAACAAAACATTACTAATAACCGGAGGAACGGGATCGTTCGGAAATGCGGTGCTGAACCGTTTTCTCCGCACTGACATTGGCGAGATACGCATATTCTCGCGTGACGAGAAGAAGCAGGATGATATGCGCCATGAGTTTCAGGCAAAGATGCCCGAGGCTTCGGAAAAAATAAAATTCTATATTGGAGACGTTCGCGACATTCAATCCGTTCGCAACGCTATGCACGGAGTAGATTACATTTTCCACGCGGCGGCGCTCAAGCAGGTGCCCTCATGTGAGTTTTTCCCCATTGAGGCGGTAAAGACCAACGTTCTCGGTACTGAAAACGTGCTTACTGCCGCTATTGAGGCAGGTGTAAAAAACATTGTTTGTCTGTCTACCGACAAGGCGGCGTATCCCGTTAACGCTATGGGAACGTCAAAGGCAATGATGGAAAAGGTCATCGTTGCGAAGTCGAGAACGGTATCTCCCGAAAAGACAAAGATCTGCTGCACCCGTTACGGCAACGTAATGTGCTCGCGTGGCTCTGTTATTCCTCTGTGGATAGATCAGATAAGAAGCGGAAAGCCCATTACCATTACAGACGGAAGCATGACGCGTTTCATTATGTCTCTTGACGAGGCTGTCGATCTTGTTCTGTTTGCGTTCGAGCACGGTGAGAGCGGAGATATTCTTGTTCAGAAGGCTCCCGCCTGCACCATTCAGACTCAAGCCGAGGCTGTCTGCGAGCTCTTTGGCGGTGACAAGGAAAACATCAAGGTCATAGGCATCCGCCACGGAGAAAAGATGTATGAGACACTTCTTACGAACGAGGAGTGCTCGAACGCTATTGATATGGGCAACTTCTACCGTGTACCCTGCGACAAGAGAGGTCTGAACTATGACAAATATTTCAGCGAGGGTAATGCCGAGAGAAACACTCTTACCGAGTTTAACTCTAACAATACCGAGCTTCTCACTGTAGAGGAGACGAAGGCGAAGATCGCGAGCCTTGCATATATTCAGGAAGAGCTTGCAAAGGAAGTAAATTAAGACTATGAAAATACTGATAACGGGCGCTTGTGGCTTTGTGGGAAAAAATCTCACCGAAGCGTTGAAGAATATTCGTGACGGCAAGGACAGAACGCACTCAGGGCTTTCTGTCGAGGAGATATTCTGCTATGACATCGAAAGCTCAGACGAAGAGCTTGACTATGCCTGCGAGCGCTGTGATTTCGTCTTTAACCTTGCGGGGGTAAACCGCCCGAAGGACGCAAGTGAGTTTATGGAGGGCAATTTCGGCTTTGCAAGTAAATTGCTTGACTCTCTTAAAAAGCACAAAAACAGATGTCCCGTGATGATCTCCTCATCGATACAGGCGACCTGTATCGGAAGATATGACAGCGACTACGGAAGAAGCAAGAAGGCGGGGGAGGAGCTTGTGTTCTCTTACGGCGAGGAGACGGGCGCGAGGGTGCTTGTTTACCGTTTTCCGAATTTGTTTGGAAAGTGGTGCAGACCAAATTACAACAGCGCTGTGGCTACATTTTGCCATAATATCGCGAACGATCTGCCCATTACCGTAAGCGATCCGTCGGTCTGTCTTGAGCTTTTGTATATTGACGATCTTATTGACGAGATGCTGTCGGCGCTTGAGGGCAGGGAGCACCGTTGCGAATTTGACGGTATAGATACTGTCCTTTGCGACGGAGGAAGATATTGCGCGGCTCCCGTGACGCACAAGGTAACGCTTGGGGAGATCGTTGAGCTTCTTGAAGGGTTTAAGGCGCAGCCGTCGACGCTTGTTATGCCCGAGATACCCGCAGGTTCTTTCGCGAAGAAGCTGTACAGCACCTATCTTTCATATCTGCCCAAGGAAAAGGTATGCTTTCCTTTGAAGATGAACGTAGACGCTCGCGGAAGCTTTACAGAGCTGCTGAGGACAGAGAAGTGCGGACAGTTCAGCGTGAACATATCAAAGCCCGGCATCACAAAGGGACAGCATTGGCACAACACGAAATGGGAATTTTTTATCGTTGTTTCGGGACACGGACTTATTGAGGAGCGAAAAATAGGCTCGGACGAGGTGCTCCGTTTTGAGGTATCGGGAGAGAAGATCGAGGCTATCCATATGCTTCCCGGCTACACTCATAACATTATAAATCTTTCGGATACCGAGGATCTTGTGACACTTATGTGGGCGAACGAGCAGTTTGACGCTCAAAAGCCCGATACTTTCTTTGAGGTGGTATAATGAACATAAAGCTTGATTATTCCGATGTAAAATTCAAGAACGACGGCAGACTGAAGCTGCTTATCATCGTTGGCACACGCCCCGAGATCATTCGGTTGGCGGCGGTTATAAACAAGTGCCGTAAGTATTTTGATACTATACTTGCCCACACGGGACAGAACTACGATTACAATCTCAACGGCGTTTTCTTCAAGGACCTGAAGCTTGCCGATCCCGAGGTGTACATGGATGCGGTAGGTGACGATCTCGGCGCAACTGTTGGAAATATCATCAACTGTTCCTATAAGCTGATGAACGAGATAAAGCCCGACGCTCTGCTTATACTCGGAGATACGAACTCTTGTCTGTCGGCTATTGCGGCAAAGAGGCTTCACATACCGATCTTCCATATGGAGGCGGGAAACAGATGTAAGGATGAGTGTCTGCCTGAGGAGACCAACAGAAGGATCGTGGATATAATCTCCGACGTAAATCTCGCATATTCCGAGCACGCAAGAAGATACCTTCACGAATGCGGACTTCCCAAGGAGCGCATCTACGTTACGGGCTCGCCTATGGCTGAGGTTCTTCACGCAAATCTTGCGGAGATAGAGGCAAGTGATATTCACGCGCGCCTCGGACTTGAAAAGGGAAAATATATCCTTCTTTCGGCGCACCGTGAAGAAAACATCGACACGGAGAAGAACTTTGAGAGCTTGTTTACCGCTATAAATAAGATGGCGGAGAAGTACGATATGCCTATTCTGTACTCCTGCCACCCGAGAAGCAGAAACCGACTTGAAAAGAGCGGATTTGTGCTTGACAAGAGAGTTATCCGTCACGAGCCCCTCGGATTTCACGACTACAACTGCTTGCAGATGAACGCATTTGCGATGGTTTCGGATAGCGGAACTCTGCCCGAGGAGAGCTCCTTCTTTACAAGCGTTGGGCATCCTTTTCCCGCCGTTTGCATAAGAACGTCGACCGAGCGTCCCGAGGCGCTTGACAAGGCTTGCTTTATACTTGCGGGAATTGACGAGAACAGTCTTTTGCAGGCTGTCGATACGGCGGTGTCGATGAACGAAAACGGTGACGTGGGTATCCCTGTTCCCAACTACGTTGAGGAAAACGTATCGACTAAGGTCGTAAAGATCATTCAGTCCTACACGGGCGTTGTAAACAAAATGGTCTGGAGAAAATTCTGAATTTTTGGAGGTCGCAAATGAATAATATTGCTGATATTATGCTTGGCGCAATACGGGCGCAGGTTTGCGGCTGTGAATATGAAATAAACAAAAATATTTCCGATGAGGAAATAAAGGCGCTTTACGTTCTCTCAAAGCATCAGGACATGGCGCATATCGTGGCGGCGGAGCTTGCGCGTCAGGGACTTCTCAAAAACGATGAGGTGGGCGCGAAGTTCAAAAAGCAGCAGATGCTTGCGGTGCTTCGATATGAGCGCATAAATTACGAGCTTTCGGAGATCTGCCGTGTGCTTGAGGAGGCGGAGATAGACCACATTCCCCTGAAGGGCTCTGTGATACGCGAGTATTATCTCGAGCCTTGGATGAGGACGAGCGCTGATATTGATATGCTGGTGCATATTGAGGATTTTGATAGGGCGAGAGATGTGATAGCCGAAAAGCTTGGCTATACCACCGACAACGAAAAGCACGAACACGATATTTCGATGTTTGCGCCGAGCGGCGTGCATCTGGAGCTTCACTTTGCTACGGTCGAGGAATACTGCGCGGTCAATGCCAAGGAGGTATTGGCGGACATCTGGAAGCACGCGTACGTAAAAGAGGGCTGTGCGCATAGGTTTGTTCTCGGTGACGATCTGTTTTATTTTTACCACGTGGCGCATATGGCAAAGCATTATGAATACGGCGGTGTGGGAGTGCGGTTTTACCTTGATATGTGGCTTTTGAACCGTATCGATCATGACCGTGAAAAAAGGGAAGCGATGCTTTTGCGAGGCGGACTTCTGACTTTTGAGCGGGTGTCGGCGGAGCTTTGCAGGATATGGTTTGAGGGCGGAGCGCATAATGAGCGGACGCTGAGAATGGCGAGGCACGTTTTGCAGAACGGCATATACGGCACAAAGGAAAATAATTTGGTGTGGAACCAAATATCCGAGGGCGGTAAGACCAAGCGCGCGCTCAATATGATATTTTTGCCGTATGAAAATATGGTGATAAGGTATCCGTCGCTGAAAAAGCACAAGGTGCTGTTTCCTTTTTATCAGGTTCGGAGATGGTGCTCGATCGTAATTCACGGAAGAACGAAAAAATCTATGGATAAGCTTAAGGAGAATTCCGACGTGACGAGGAGTCAGAGGGATGACGTTGAGTCGATGCTGAAGGATCTTGAGCTTATAAAGTAAATTGAAATTAAAAATTATTATCGGAAGAGCAACGCGGATTTTTGCGTTGCTCTTTCTTTTTTTTTTGTTTTTATAGAAGTCTGTTATGCCTTATGCGCAATATTACACAATGATAAGAAGTCTCTTATGTGTAATGCTACAAAAATCGGAGTAATATCTTGACTTTTTGGAGAAATATGCTATAATGGTAATTAGATATTAGTCACCCAAAATAAAAATTTAAGGAGGAAAAGAAAAAATGACTAATAAGAAATCCACAAAAAGAGCACTGATAGCAAGTGTAATTTCGCTTCTGCTTTGCTTTACAATGCTCATGGGTACAACCTAC
>JAFTYG010000020.1 GCA_017461365.1 Clostridia bacterium
CCCGGAGGGAGCCTTATGTGGATGCGCACGTGCATCTTTAAGGGTATGAGCTTCTCCAATGCGTTTGTAATACAAAGACGAATTCCGAACTAAAGTCCTTGAAGGATACGATTTGAAAGTAATTCGTTTTACAAACAGGCAAATTAACACAAATTTTATAGGAGTATGCGAACCGTTGTGAAAGCCTCCCTCCGAGAGGGAGGGGGACCGCGATAGCGGTGGAAGGAGCCTGCGTGACTTTAGATTTAGACTAACTTTATTTTACGCACTCTCCTTCAGTCGCCTACGGCGCCAGCTCCCTCCGGGAGGGAGCCTTATGTGGATGCGCACGTACATCTTTAAGGGTATGAGCTTCTCCAATGCGTTTGTAATACAAGGCGATAAAAAACAAAGGAGATAATTATTATTGGATATGCCCGACTTGCTACAATGATTTCAAGGAAATATTCAAATGGAAAGAAAATAGTTGTAAATAATAGATAACCCCGACAGATTTTTAAGGTCTGTCGGGGTTATCTTTTCAGAACCAATATTCCTTCATTTCAGACAAAAATTCGACTGTTATAGGAAATCCTGAATGAGCTCCTATAACTGAATCTATACCGCAATAAGGGCATATCGCAGTTCCTTTGGAATCCTTTATCCAATCTTTTATTTCTTTAGGATCAAAAATTTCCAAACAAAAAAAGCAACCGCATATTTTGTCTTTTTTCAATTCTTTTTTATGGTTTGAACTAAACTTATGTGCCGCTATAATTTTACTGTTATCCATTGTTATCAATATGTTGCCGCGTCGAGCACCCACTGACCGTTCTCGAGTATCATCGACAGCTCGACTGTAAGTCTTTCTGCGGGCTTTGAGGGCAGGTAGGACTCTATCTCGATAGTCACGTACTCAGCGTTTGCGGGCTTTACTATCTTAGCGGTCGAAAAATCGTACTGTCTTATCTCGGTAATAAATGCCTCAGACGTGTTCGACTTCATAAGGCTGATGTTTCCCTCGTCGTCGGAGTAATCAATATATTTTGCCGACAGACCGCTTACGTCGGTGGTTGCCGAGAGCGTTCCGACGAACATCGTTTCATATATGGCTTCGAGGTAATCTGTGGAATATACCTTTTCCGCCGCCGCCTTTATCTCTGCGACAGTGGTATATTTACTGTCGGAGCGAACGTAATCGTAATCGGTGGGATCGTCCGAGGTATAGAAAAATTCATACTCGGGCTCGGTGTAGCCTTCAAGGACGTAAACGTATTGCGACTTTTCCGCGTCCTCATAAAAGAGGGTTTTTGACGTATCGGGGGAAGAGAGGACGCAAAGGTATGTATATTTGCCCGTATAGCCCTTTCTATAGGCATAGACCGTGCCGTAGGTCTCGTCGGGCACCTCGTAAACGTAATGTCTTTCGTATTTCTGCTTTCCATTCACGTCAAGGACGGGCTCGCCGTTTTCGTCATACACGGGATCCTCACGGACAAGCGTTGTAGTCGATTTCGGATCGGTGATACGCTCGTAGGTTGCAAGACCGTCACCGAAGAATATCATATTTATCTCGCCCGACGCCTCGACAAGCTCGCGAAAGCGCGCCTCGATCTCGGTGTATTCGGGGGGATTTGAGCAGGAGGCGAGAATTGGAACAAGCATAAGCAGACAGAGTGTTAAGGATAGGAATTTTTTCATAATTACCTCTTTTTTGTGGGAATGGTAAATTTTTGGGGTGTATTGTTTAATATATTCCCGATGAAGACAGTACTGTAAAGCGACTTCGTCGCAAGATCCTTCGGTTCAACCTATAGCGACTCCCATAAACGGTTCCTTTTGCCAACGGCAAAAATGCTCTGTGATGACAAGTTAGTTGAGAAAAGGTAAAAAATGTAATCCCAAAGTACAGTGCGTTGTACGCATATACAGGTTTGCACGTATGTTCATCGCACTATATACACTATCTGTCATCCTGAACGGCTTGCTACCTTGCAAGCCATGTGAAGGATCTTTTTTGCGTCAGCAAAATTTACCTTAGAGAAAAAACAAACAGATTTTATCTGTATAATTGAATAACATACTCACCCAGAAGCTTCAATTCTCTATACAAACTCAATATTTGCTTGTTTTACTCCTCTGTGGGTGTCTCGGGAGCTTCTGCCGCTTCGGTTATCTCAACAGCCTCAACTACATCAGCATCGGTCTCGGTCTCATCCTCTTCCTCTTCCTTGGCAACCGCCGTGAAGTTGACGAGCTTCTGTCCCTCGGAGAGTCTCATAACGATAACGCCGCCCGCCGTTCTCGAATAGGTGGGAATATCGGCAACGGGTGTACGGACTACCGTTCCGCCGTCGGTTATCATCATAATATCCTCGCCATCATCGACCGCGCGGATGCCGCAGAGCTTGCCCGTCTTTTCGGTGATATTGTGGCAGGTCACGCCAAATCCGCCGCGATGGAGCATAAGTCGGAAGTCGTCAAAGGGAGTTCTCTTACCAAATCCGTTTTCGGTGATCGTGAGCAGAGACTTACCCTCTTCAATTATCGCAACTCCAGTTACATAGTCTCCATCACGCAGAGAGATACCGCGGACACCGCGAGCCGTTCTGCCCATAGGACGAACGTTCTGCTCGTCAAAGCGAACAGCGCAGCCGTTATGCGTAGCGATAATGACCTGTCCGTCGCCCTTCGTGTGCATTACAAAGACAAGCTCGTCGCCCTCGTCAAGGTTAAGAGCGATCTTTCCGCCCTTGCGCTGATACTCATACTCTGTGAGAAGCGTACGCTTGATAACGCCGTTCTTGGTTACCATTGTAAGGTATTCGCCCTCGTTGAAGCCCTCGATGGAAATGAGAGCGGTTATCTTCTCCTCGGGAAGCATCTCGACAACATTCACGATATTCGTGCCCTTTGCCGTTCTCGATGCCTCGGGTATCTGATAAGCCTTTCTTGTGTGCACCTTGCCCTTGTTGGTAAACATCATGAGGTAGGAATGGCTGTGAAGAGCGATGACCTTCTCGATAAAGTCATTTTCCTTTGTAGCCATACCGATGATGCCCTTACCGCCTCTTCTCTGCGCAGAGTAGGTATCGGCAGGCAGGCGCTTGATGTATCCCGCCTCGGTCATGGTGATAACGCAGTTGTGCTTTTCGATAAGATCCTCAAGCTCGATGTCATCGGTAGCGGCAACGATCTCGGTGCGGCGCTCGTCGGAATACTTGCGCTTGATCTCGTTCATTTCGTCCTTGATGATCTCGGCTATCTTGTGCTCGTCGTTGAGAATTGCTGTCAGCTCCATAATAATGCCGTGAAGCCTTGCCAGCTCTTCCTCTATCTTCTCTCTCTCCATGCCCGTAAGCTTACCGAGAGTCATTTCAACGATAGCCTGAGCCTGAGTTTCGGAGAGCTGACGGACGTTGCCGAGCTCTTTTTCGTAGCCGTCCTCATAGGATATGGTGAAGAACTCGGACATAAGTCTTTCCTTTGCCTCGGGGATAGACTTGGAGGTCTTCATTATCTCGATTATTCTGTCGATATTGTCGTTTGCTATGTGGTAGCCCTCGAAGATGTGCGCTCTCGCCTTCGCCTTTTCAAGGTCGAACTTTACGCGGCGGTAGATGACCGACTTCTGGTGGTCGATGTACACGTCGAGTATCTGGGGGAGGGAAAGTATCTTCGGCTCGTTGTTTACAAGCGCGAGCATATTGATAGCGCAGGTGTCCTCGAGCTGAGAATATTTGTAGAGCTGATTGAGGATGACCTGGAGATTTGCGTCTCTGCGGCAATCGACAACTATGCGCATACCGTCTCTGCCCGACTCGTCACGAAGGTCGGTGATACCCTCGATACGCTTCTCGCGGACAAGATTTGCGATAGACTCGCAAAGAAGGCTCTTGTTTACCTGATAGGGGATCTCGGTAAAGATTATTCTATGCTCGTCCTCTTCAATTTCAGCCTTTGCGCGGACCATAACTCTGCCCTTACCCGTGGTATAAGCCTGAATTATGCCGTTTACGCCGTATATGGTCGCTCTTGTGGGGAAGTCGGGGCCCTTGATGTATTCCATAAGGTCGAGCACCGAGCACTCGGGGTTTTCCATACGGTAGATCGTGGCGTCAATGACCTCGCCGAGGTTGTGGGTAGGAATATAGGTAGCCATACCGACGGCGATACCAACCGAGCCGTTTACAAGAAGGTTGGGAAAGCGGGAGGGAAGTACCTTGGGCTCTTTAAGTCGATTATCGAAGTTCGGCATAAAGTCGACAACGTCCTTATCAATATCGCTCATAAGCTCGTCGGCGATCTTTGACATTCTCGCCTCTGTGTAACGGTATGCCGCAGGGGGGTCGCCGTCTACCGAGCCGAAGTTTCCGTGTCCCTCAACGAGGGGATAGCGGAGCGAGAAGTCCTGAGCCATACGAACCATAGTGCCGTAAACCGAGGAGTCACCGTGGGGGTGATAACGTCCGAGCACGTTACCGACGGTGGTTGCCGACTTACGGAAGGGCTTATCGTTGGTGAGGTGATCCTCGTACATAGCGTACATAACACGTCTCTGACCGGGCTTCATACCGTCGCGGACGTCGGGGAGCGCACGCGACGCGATTACTGACATAGAGTATTCAATGAAGGACTTTTTGACCTCCTTGTCCATCTCCACGTCAACTATTTTTTGATCTCTGAATTCTATGTTTTCGTTTTCCAATGTTTTTTACCTGCCTGTTGATTATTTGGAAGTATTAAAAATTGCTTGATAGGTCTGACCATTGTGGATTTTCTTTTTCAATCAGATTTATTTTGTAATTTCTGTTTTTTCCTTTGAGTTGTTTTTCACGGTAAATGGCTTCATTTATATCGCTGTATGTTTCATAATAAACGAGCTTATTTACATTATATTTTTTTGTAAAGCCTTCAAACGTTTTATTTTTATGCTCGTAAACTCGCCGTTCAATATCATTTGTTACGCCTATGTACAGCACAGAATTAGTGAAGCTTGACATAATGTAAATATAGTATGTGTTCATAAACTTACCCTAAATTTATATTGCATAAATATATTGTATAAACTGCGAAGTACATTGCGACGAATGTATAAACACCTTCTCCGCACTACCGCACGTGTCATCCTGAACGGCTTGCTACCCTGCAAGCCATGTGAAGGATCTTTTTTGCGTAAGCAAAATTCACCTTAGACTTTTGCGAAATGGTATTCCCGATGAACACAGTGCAGTAAAGCGACTTCGTCGCAAGATCCTTCGAATGTTTCCGAGGATGCCCCCATAAACGGTTCGGACTCAGGATGACAGATACAGAGAGTAATGCGACAATAGTATGTACAAATACGTACACACTGTATTACGTGTCACTACTTCGCTGCGCTACGTGACGGCTTGCTACCTTGCAGACACAGTGAAGGATCTTTTTTGCGTCAGCAAAATTTACCTTTTACCTTACAAAAAACTACTTCTTCAAAACTTCTGTTGCAATTTTCTTTGCCAAGGCTACGTCCTCGTCGGATATGTCCTTATCGAAGTCGCAGAATGGATTGATGTCCACAGGTCTGCCTACCAGTGAGCCGTAAAACACAAGTCCGAGTAGGTATCTGCCAAAGCCCATGGACATATGGAATTCATCGCGGTATATATTCTCGGCTCCCATTTCCGCAGCCATCGCCACGGCGTTTCCGAGCGGAATAATTCTTTTTGCGCTGATCCTTTCCTTTGCCTTTGCGTAAGCCTTTTCTATATCCTCAAACATTTCACGGTTCGAGGAATATCCCGCCTTTTCGAGCTTTTCCGAGCCGTTTTTATAGCCCCATGTCTTAAGGAGCAATATCTTTGCCTTCGGGCAATGTCTGCGGACATATTCGTTGAGTATTTCCAAGTAGGGTGTAAAGGTATCGTAATCACAGCTTTCCAGACTTTGCTGTTGGATGGTGATATAATCCCAATCGTCCGAAAGAAGAGCTTCTTTCATCGACACCTTTATTCCCGTATTGCATATTCCGTTTATCTCAAAGGAATACACGTCGTCCTCCGAAAGGATATTTCTGCAATGCTTTGACAGAGAACAGCCTCCGATATAGAGGTTTACAGCCTTTATTTCTATTCCGTCGGCGCGGGCAATTCCGTAAAGATAGCGTTGCGCGTCCTGCGAAAAGCTGTTGCCGATAGATAAAACTTTTATTGTTTTTAGATAATATCTTTTTGGTATCATTATTTTCTCTTTATTTTAAATATTTCTTCTCAAAATATCAAAGCTTATATAAGCCTATTACAGTGTTTTCTTTTGCCTAATTTTTTCTTTTTTTTAATATTTCTTTTCAAAATATTAAAGCTTGTATAAGCCTATTGCAGCGTTTTCTTTTGCCTAATTTTTTCTTTTTTTTAATATTTCTTTTCAAAATATTAAAGCTTGTATAAGCCTATTACAGTGTTTTCTTTTGCCTAATTTTTTCTTTTTTTAATATTTCTTTTAAAAATATTGAAGCTTGTATAAGCCTATTGCAGTGTTTTCTTTTGCCTACTTTTCTTTTTCAAAAGAAAAGTAGGTCAAATATCCAAATTCTCTGCGAACTTTGCGTTTTCCTCGATAAAGACGCGGCGGGGCTCGACCTTATCACCCATAAGAAGGGAGAAGGTCTGATCGCAAGCCATAGCGTCCTCGACGGTCACTTTAAGAAGCGTACGCTTTTCGGGATCCATCGTCGTTTCCCAAAGCTGCTCGGCATCCATCTCACCAAGACCTTTATATCTGTCAGCCTCGACGTTCGTGCCGCCAAGCTCTGCGATGCACCTATCGCGCTCAGCATCCGAGAACGCGTAGAGCTCGGGGGATTTGCCCGAACGCTTGTAAACGCGGTAGAGAGGAGGCTGAGCGAGGAATACGTGTCCCTCACTTATAAGCTGAGGCATATGTCTGAAGAAGAAGGTAAGCAACAAAATTCTGATGTGCGAGCCGTCGACGTCGGCATCCGCCATTATGATTATCTTACCGTAGCGGAGCTTTGTGATGTCGAAATCCTCTCCGATACCGCAGCCGAGAGCCTGAATTATCGGGATGAGCGAGGGGTTTGAATATACCTTGTCAAGTCTGCTCTTTTCTACGTTGAGCACCTTTCCGCGCAGGGGAAGAATAGCTTGGAATTTAGAATTACGTCCGCTCTTTGCAGATCCGCCTGCGGAGTCTCCCTCTACGAGATAAAGCTCTGTAAGCTCAGCGCGCTTTTCGTTACAGTCGGCAAGCTTACCGGGGAGCGACGAGCCCTCAAAAAGTCCCTTGCGGCGTGTCAGCTCTCTTGCCTTTCTTGCCGCCTCTCTTGCTCTCGATGCCGCAAGTGCCTTGTCAAGGATGGCTCTCGCAACAGCGGGGTTTTCCTCAAAATACTCGGAGAGCTTTGAGGTCATCGTATTTTCAACGAGCGTTCGGATGTCGGAGTTTCCGAGCTTTGCCTTTGTCTGGCTCTCAAACTGCGCGTTTTCGAGCTTGACGCTGACGATAGCGCAAAGTCCCTCGCGGACGTCCTCGCCCGAAAGGTTTTTGTCGCTGTCCTTAAGTATGCCCGCCTTGCGCGCGTAGTCGTTTATGACCTTAGTAAGTCCCGACTTAAAGCCCGTTTCATGCGTACCGCCCTCGATGGTGTTCATATTGTTTGCGAAGGTCATGAGAGCTTCGTTATAGCTGTCGTTATATTGCAGAGCTATCTCGGCAACGCTTGAGTCCTTCTCGCCCCTCATATAGATAACCTCGGGGTGGATGACCTCGCACGCCTTCTGCTCATTCATATAGGTTACGAAAGAACGTATGCCGCCCTCGAAGTGGTATTCGTTCTCTATGGGCTCGTCTCCGCGTTCGTCGCGAAGAACTATGCGGATACCGCCGTTCAGGAACGCCTGCTCGCGCATACGGTTTGCGAGTATCTCATATTCGAACACCGTCTCCTCGAAGATGGTGGGATCGGGCTGGAACGTTACCTTACAGCCGTGAGGACGCTCGGGATATTCGCCCTCATCCTTGAAGGGACGGGCAACCTTGCCTCGCTCAAAGCGCTCTGTGTATCTCTTGCCCTCATAGCAGTTGTCAAGCTCCACCCATTCGGACAGTGCGTTTACGACCGACGCGCCGACTCCGTGGAGACCGCCCGCGATCTTATATCCGCCGCCGCCGAATTTTCCGCCCGCGTGGAGTATCGTATAAACGACCTCGGGCGTGGGGATGCCCTGCTTAGGATGTATAGCGGCTGGGATACCTCTTCCGTTATCCTCGACGGTCACGCTGTTGCCCTTATTTATAGTGACGATAATTCTGTCGCAGTAGCCTGCAAGAGCCTCGTCGATAGAGTTGTCTACGATCTCATAAACAAGGTGGTGAAGTCCGCGTATCGAGGTAGTACCGATGTACATACCCGGGCGCTTTCTTACCGCCTCTAAGCCCTCAAGGACTTGTATTTGATTTTCGTCATAGACCTGGTTTGTGTTGTTGTCCATGTGTTTTTTACCAACCTTTCAGTATTTAGCCAATTATAATTGATATGATCGTTTGAAATGTAATGATTTGAAATGTAATTGTTTGGATAATTCTTAAATTGGAGTTTGTCATTAGAAACAGCGAACTCTCTGCTAAGCCTTCTCCCATGGAGAAGGTGGCAATCGCGCTCACGAAGTGAACCGCAAGTGTTTACACTTGCCGCGATTGACGGATGAGGAGAACAAAATCTGTACAAATGGCGATCTCCTCATCCGCCTCGCAAGCTCGGCACCTTCTCCACGGGAGAAGGCTTTTTGTTAGTTCGACACCTATACAAACACAGCGATAAACTCAAATTTTAAGAATTTATTTAATAATTACTCTGAAATTTGCCTTCGGCAAATTTCTTCCTTAATGTTTCGCTTGAAAGCGAAACATATCAATCACGCTTTGCGTGAATATCATTTACGCCTTGCGTAAATATCACACTTCGCCGAGAGCGAAGTATATCATTTCATAAATGCCGGGAGTTGCATCCGGGACATAAGAGGATTGTTTTACTTAAGATAGTAGCATTTTCTTACGTGGGCGTATGCCCCTCCCGTATGCGAGACAAGAGCCGTCAGAGCTCTTTTATATATCCGAATTCAATCTTCCCTTGAGGGAAGAAGCCGACAGGGGAGAGAAGCATATTTTTTGCTCTCCGCCGTCCGAATAAAGTATAAATGATTTCGGGATGTCTATGGATACCGACTCGACAAGATGATCCTTTTGCTTTCGGCTTAAGAATTTTCTTGTCACGGACGATACTGTCGCGTTGTCCATATCGAATATGCCGATGACGTCCCGCGTGCGTATGTTTTTATTGTTGCCGACGTGAAGAAACATAGTAATAATTCCTTTTAATTAAATGCACAATACACAATGCACAATTTCGGTAGCTTTTCGTAAACGAAACGCATTTTTTAATTATAATTTATTATTCCGACATGGATTAAAGTCGGAGATTAAATTTATTGTAGGGGCGACCATTGGTCGTCCGAACCCGCCACGCGATATTTTTTACCACCCATACGGATATGTGGGTAAATATATATGTGAGTAAATAATTGTGCACTGTGCATTTTGCATTGTGCATTTATTCAAAATACTCCCCACTCTCCACCCGTATGCGCTTGACTCCGTCCATACCCGAAAAGAGTCCTGCCTCGCATGACGTTATTATAACCTGTTTGCCATGTATTTTGTGTACCAGGTAATCCCGCCTTGTCTCATCAAGCTCTGAAAGAACGTCGTCAAACAGAAAAACGGGGTTGTCTCCGAACTCCTCGCAGCAGATCTCTCCCTCCGCGAGCTTCAGTGCAAGTGCGAGAGACCTCTGCTGACCTTGCGATGCAAACAGGCGCGCGCTCTTGCCGTTGAGAAAAATATCAAGATCGTCCTTGTGGATGCCGTAAAGCGTTGAGCCTATGGCTATCTCTCGGTCGTGCGAGGACATAAGGAGCGAAAAATATTTTTCTTCGGTAGCCTCTCTGTCAAGGTACTCGTCCTCTGCCTGTCCCGAGCAGCCGTTATATCTGAGCGTCGGTATTTCTCTCTCGCCCGTCATTTCAGCAAAAATATCGGCAACGTGGCCCGAAACCCGTCGGACGAATTTCAAGCGAGCCTCGGCTATTATTGCCGCCTCGTGCGCGAGCTGTGCGCTCCAGAGCTCGACCGTCGCGTCGAACGCGCGTCTGTCGTTATAAGCTCCCTTTATGAGGGCGTTTCTTTGCTTTAATATATACGAATACTTTTGCAGAGAGTGCATATACATCGGATACATTCGGCTTATCGCCATATCCATATATACTCTGCGCTCCGACGGGCCGTCCTTTATCATAGAAAGATGCTCGGGGCAAAATAGCACCGCGCGGAACGAGCCGACTATATCGGAGAGCTTATCCATCTTTATGCCGTTTTTTTCTATTTTTCTCTGCTTATCCTTGAAAAGCGTGACCTTTATATTCTGATCGCGCTTGCTGTCGCGGAAATCCACGAGTATTTCGGCGCTTTTTTTTCCGAAGCCGATCATCTCGGGCGTGTGCGCTCCGCGAAAGCTCCTGCCGACCGACGGATAGAACACCGCTTCAAGCAGATTTGTTTTCCCTTGGGCGTTTTCTCCGACAAGGATATTCACACCCTCGGAAAAGCTCACCTCGGCTTCTTCGATATTCCGAAAGCCTCGGACGTTTATTTTTTTGCAGTACATCTGCTGATCTTTCCTTGATTTATTTTTCAGAATAGTGCGACGAATGTATAAACAATCTTCTCCACATTCCATTTCGTATCACTACTTTACTGTACTATGTGACAGCTTGCTACCTTGCAGACACAGTGAAGGATTTTTTCGCGTCAGCAAAATTTACCTTAGACTTCTGCGAAATGGTATTCCCGATGAACACAGTGCAGTAAAGCGACTTCGTCGCAAGATCCTCTACTCCGATACGCCTATTTCGCTGTTAGCGAAATGGCAAGAACAAGTTCTTGCTCGACTCAATGTGCTGATAACCCCATAAGCGGTTCCTTTTGCCAACGGCAAAAATGCTCTGTGATGACAGATACAGAGAGTAATGCGACAATAGTATAAACAAAGTTTTACAACCTAACGAACGTGTCATCCTGAACGGCTTGCTACCTTGCAGACACAGTGAAGGATCTTTTTTGCGTTAGCAAAATTTACCTTAAATTTTAGTCCTTCATCCTTACAGGCAGGAGCATAAATATTTCTTCCTTGCCCTCTGTTTCTTCAAGAGGTGCGATATTCATGCTTGCCAGAGGCGAGGACATCGAAAGCACAAGTCTTTCTGCTCCGCAGGCTCTTACGCTGTCTATAAGATAACGGTTATTGAACGCTATGAGCAGATCGTCGCCCTCGTGGGCAATGTTTATCTCGTCATACGTGCTTCCCGCGCTCGAAACAGCCGATATTTTGAGAAGATCTCCGACAACGTCGAGCTTGACGTGTGAGCGTACGCTTCCCGCTATTCTTTCCTCGGTAACAAGCGACGCGCGCTCGAGAGCCGAAACAAGCTCGCGCTTGTCTATCTCGACCTTTATTCTGTGAGTTGTGGATATTATTCTGTTATAGTCAATGTAATCTCCGTCAACAAGACGCGAGAAGAAGGTAAGCTCTCCGATGAGGAACACTATGTGCTTTCTCGTAACGTATATCTGCATCAGATCGTCATCGCCGTCCGAAAGCAGACGCACTACCTCGTTTACCGTCTTTACGGGGATTATGAATTTGTATTCAAGGTGAGCGTTTCCGTTCGTATTCTTATTTATGAGCTCTGCGGAGGTCTTGCATTTTGCAAGCTTGTAGCTGTCGCAGGAGACCATCATAATGCTGTCGTCCGAGATATTAACAAACGTACCGTTGAGCACCGCTCTCTGGTCGTTTACGCCCATAGCGAAGGACACCTTCGTAAGCATCTTCTTTACTACCGCCTGACCTACGATAAAGCTTCTGTCACTTACAAGGTCGGGAATAGCGGGGAACTCTTCTCCCTTGAGCGCGCTCATCTTATGAGAGGACTTACCGCTGAAAATGCAGGCGACGAGCTTGTCGTCGACCGTGAGAGTGACCTCCTCGCCCTCCATAACTCTGAGAGTCTGCGTAAATTTCTGCGCGTTTATTATAAATCTGCCTTCTTCTATTACCTTAGCCTCGACGGTTATGCGGACTCCCTTTTCGAGATCGAAGGTCGTCATAACGCAGGTGTCGGGGAATTTCGCTTCAATAAGGATGCCCTCAATGGTAGAGAGAGTGGATTTGCCTGAAACTGCGCACATAAGGGGAGCGACAGCGGCGCTGATCTCGGAACGGTTAAAAATTACTTTCATCGGAAACTCCTTTCGGCAGAGCTGAGAGTGATCTTTTTCAACGTCTCGGTATTTTTGTCTGCCTCATAATAAAATAAATATAATAAAATAACTTAATTAACAAGTAGTAGTAATAATAGGGGGTGTGGTAAATATGGGAAAGCCGTGAAAAGCCTTTAAATACAAGGGGTGCGACAAATGAAAAGTTCTTGAAAATGTCGTACACGGGTGCGACAAAGCTGTGTACAAAACTGTGGAAAAGTCGAAATGTCGTACGACGATCGCGAAAAAATCAAAATCAAACGAAAAAATCCGTTTTTTTAATTTTCCATACCCCGTATATGGAAATTTTTTTGTCGCTGCAGCCTATGGAAAACTCCGAAAATGTCGTAGGTGCGACATTCTGTTTTCCATAGCCGTTGAAAAGTCTTTCGATAATCGCAAAGCCTTGAAATAAAAGGTATTTGCGAAAAATTTTCTACACTGTGTCTGTGGAAAATTCCGTGATTTTTCGGGGTATGGGAAAAATGTAAAAATGTCGTATTAACATACGTTGTGATCGTATTTGAAATACTTGTTTTTTGACGATCAACGGTCATACCCTACTGTTGTAAATTTGTCCATTGATAAATGCAGTGTTTTCTTTTGCAAGAACTCTGTTCTTGCCACGAAGCGTAGTGGAGTAAGTTACCCGGTTATTTCTCTTATCAATTCGTCGACCTCGATCTTGAATATAGGATCTGTATCGTATTTTTTACTTACAAGCTCAAAGGACGCGTGGATCGTCGCATAGTCGCGGTCAAATATCTTTGCAATGCTCGGATAAGACATCTCGGTTATCTCTCGGATAACGTAGACCGAAAGATGACGCGCCGAGGCTATCTCCTTTGTGCGCTTCTTGCCCGTAAGCTCTCCCTTTGATACACCGTAACGGCTGCTGATAGAGGAGAATATCTTCTCGATTGTCACGTTTACGGGCTCGGCGCCGCCTAAGAATTCGGTGATGCAGCTCTTCGCGATCTCCATCGTGATGGGCTTGTTCTGCAAAAAGCTGAGAGCCTTAAGCTTTTTGATGACTCCCTCTATCTGACGGATATTCGAGCAGAGATTTTCGGCAATAAAATTCAAAACCTCGTCGGGGAGCGTGAGAGCTACCTGCTCCGCCTTTTTGCGGATTATCGCTACGCGCAGCTCAATGTCAGGCGGCTGAATGTCGGCAAGCAAGCCCCATTCAAATCTTGTTTTAAGCCTGTCCTCCAAGGTCTTTATGTCCTTTGGCGGACGGTCGGAGGTAAGGATTATCTGCTTTCCGTCCTCGTAAAGCGTGTTGAAGGTGTGGAAGAATTCCTCCTGAGTAGAGGTCTTTCCCGCAATGAACTGAATATCGTCGATAAGCAGAACGTCGCAATTTCTGTATTTTTCGCGGAACTCGGGCATCTGCTGCTCTCCGAGAGCCACGATCATCTGATTTGTAAAATCGTCGCCCTTGATGTAAAGCACACGCGTCGAGGGCTTGTTCTTTTTTATCTCGTTTACAACAGCGCTGAGCAGGTGGGTTTTTCCGAGACCGCTCGGTCCGTAGATAAAGAGGGGATTGTAATTCTCCGCGGGGTGAGCCGCAACGGCTGTGCAGGCGGCGTGAGCAAACTTGTTCGAGTTTCCGACAATGAAATTTTCAAAGGTGTAATCGAATTTGTAATTCTGCGGAATTATGCCCGTAGGTATATCCGCCTTTTTGCGAACCTCCTCCGCGCCGCCGAGAGCATCCTGCCTGCGGGCGCTGTCCATAATATCCTTGGCGGTAACGGGCTGACCGAGAAATACAAGCTCGATCTCGGGCTCAAAGCCGAGAAAGAGCGAGAATTCCTTTTTGAGCAGAGGAAGATGATTTTCGGTGATAAAATTGTATTTGAGCTCCGAAATGGTGGAAAAGGTTATCTTGTTATTCTCAAAGGATTGAAATTTCAGCTCCTCAAACCACAGATTGACAAATGACGGAGCATATTTTTCCTTCAAGGACAATTTTACCGATTCCCAGATCGAAACGAAATCGTCGTGGTAAGACATAAAATAACTCCTATCTGTGGAAATCAGAGGGCAAAATATTCTGCCCGAAATATATAAAAATCGAAAAATTTATCCACATAATATTATACCACAAGAGCGCATTTTTTGCAAGGATTTTTTCGTATTTTCTTCAAATATTTTATATATATTATATATAATAAAATACCGTAAAATACGGCGGCTGTTTTGAGGATAAAAAAAGGGCGGTCTCATTAACAAGGAGACAGCCCCGTATTGCATTAGTAATATAAATTGGAGTTCCTTTTTCGCTTACGCGAAAAGGCACGAACAAGTTCGTGCAGTTCGTACGGTCTGTTCTTCAAATTGGAGTTTGTCGGGGAGTTTGGATTTAAAGTTGCTACGCTTGAATGTGGCACAACAAGAAAACAAACCCCAGCAAATCTAAGGTAAATTTTGCTGACGCAAAAAAGATCCTTCACATGGCTTGCAGGGTAGCAAGCCGTTCAGGATGACACGAAATGAGAAATGGCGAAGGTTGTTTATACGTTAGTCGCACTGTAATATAGTGCTTTATACAATTACTTCTCACAAACTAACTTGTCATCCTGAGCCCGAACCGCTTATGGGGGTGTCTAAAGAAACAGTCGAAGGATCTTGCGACGAAGTCGCTTTACTGCACTGTCTTCATTGGGAATAAAATTACAAATATTACTCCCCCACAAACTCAATTTTGAAGAACAGACTGCACGAACTATGTTC
>JAFTYG010000021.1 GCA_017461365.1 Clostridia bacterium
TGTTTCCGTTGAGAGTGAACTCGAAGCCGAGAGCCTCGTAGTCTGTGTACTCACCCTGGAGAGAAGCAACGAAACGAACGTCTGTCGTTGTTTCCTTGCGAGTCTGGAAGCCTTCTACCTCAACAGTAGAGTCAGCAGGGAGCTGAGGAATGGTAACGGGAAGAGTACCGTTGTTCCAGTTCAAACTGTTAGAAGCAGCATTATTGGAGCCTATCTGTGTGGTGTAGTCACCGGACGCCGTACCGTCTCCGTCCCAGAAACGAATTATGTTTCCGATTTTGAATGTCAGGTCGCCGCTTCCCAAGGTCTCCTTCATAGCGGTCGTCATGGGAACCTTTATTTCAAGCGTGGAGCACTCCTCGTTGAAGCTGTATGTGGTCTGACCGAATGCAGAGCCGTCCGTAGTAGAATAAGCTGTACCGTTCGAGTGCTGCATAGTATCTGTACCTACACACTTACCCTGAACTGTCAATGCGAGGAACTTGTCAAAACCGCCTTCTTTTATCTTGCTTATCGTATCGTCAAGCTGGAGATAGAAATACGCTCTGTTGATCGGAGCATGAGCGTCGATATATACGTAGAGATTTTCGTAGTCGGTGCTGAGGTAAATATCTGCATAAGGATTAGTTACTGAGTCAAGTTGTCCTCCAAAGGTAAAGTAAGGAGCCGAAGCCCAGCCTTCGTTAGCGTCCATAGTGCCGTTAACTTCAAATGCTTTGTCTGTAATATTTACGTTTGCAACTGCCTCGGGCGTAACTGTTCTCAACTGTGTGTTGTTGTTTTCAGCAGAGAGTACCATATCGGCACAGAGGGAATAGTCATCCCAAATGTAATTAAATTCGTCTGATTTCAAATATTCATATGAGTCAGGATCAAAATATCCGAGAACGTACTGGGGAGCCTGTGTGTTATTTCTTATCTCATAACCCCATCCTATAACAGGTCTCTCACCCTGAGCGATAGCGGTCTGAATGTACTTGGGAAGAAGTATTCTGCCCTCAAGAACGTAAGAGGTAGTTTCCTTTACGAATTTATAGTCTGTGTCCTTTGTTCCCATGTATGTAGCGGCGCTTACACTTTCGTTCTTTACGCCATACTGGAGCTGAGCGGAGCGAAGTGTATCAACGTTTGCATAATCCTGACGGTCATCCTCAAGATATACCTGATATTTGTTGTCGGGCGTTTTCTGAACATATACTTTGTCGTGCTGGTTGTAGAAGTCAGCGTAAAAACGTATTTGGTCGTTAGCTGCGTATTCTGTCTTGGACGAAGGCATATTGACGTTCAGATAGTAGTATATATACGTTCCGTCATTTACATACCAAACGTCAAAGCTTGCGCCGCTTGCTTTGTTGTCGATATTGCTCTTAACGTGAGTGTACTCCTTGTAGACGTCATCCTTTGTACCGTCTATGGTAGCAGTACCCCAAGAGGATTCCTGGAATCCGTCGTCAAGTGTTGTGTTTTTAAGGAGGAGCGCTGTGGGATCGCCCGAGTATGCGCCGTCACCGTCACCTGCGTTAACAACCGCGCTGACAGGGACGAGAAGTGCAGACAAGAGCATTGCAAGTGTCATGATAAATGCGAGTAATTTTGTCTTTCTCATTGTTTTTTTCTCCTTTTAAAATATTTTTGACCTTGTCACAACCGAGCACCGATCGGGCGTCGCTCACCGAAGGTGTCATCCTGAGCGTAGCCGAAATTTGTCGAATTTGAGGCAAATCAACGAACGGAGTGAGGCAGGGATCTCGACGCCCTTTCAATACTTAATTGTAACTTAGCCTTATTTCTACCGCGCACGCGGTGAAAATCTTTTATTTATTCTTCTTCTTGATAAAGAAGAACGTAAGCGCCGCCGCTGCGACTATCGCAACGACCGCAACTATGGCAATTATCCATCCCGCGCCGTTGCCGCTCTCTCCGTCATTTCCGCCGTCGTTCGGCACTGCTTCAGAAGAGTCGGTCTCGCTTTCTGCGGGATTTATCGGCGTCGTGTCGGGCTCGACCGTGCCGTTGCCATTATTGTTGTCTGTATCACCGTTGGTATTATCCCCCGTCGGAGCGTCGTTTCCGTTGTTGGTAGCGCCGTCAGTGTCGCCGTCCTCAACGCTCGCCGCAAGTACCTCTTCGATAAACGCCTCGTACTTGGGAGCAACGAGCATCATTCCCTCAGCATTGAGGTGGCTTCTGTCGGTCGGCTTCAAGCAGTAGAGCGAACGGAAGGTCTCGGAGGACATATTTACACCCGATATACTTGGGTTGTATGCCTTAAAGACGTAAACGCCCTTGTCATTGCATACTTTCTCTGCCGACGCAGCGTAAGCCGCATAGTTGCGTCCCGCGTCGTTCTCGCCGTCAAAGTTCCATACCGTCGTGTAAATAAGAACTGCGTTGGGATACTTTTCCTTCAGCGTATCAATAATGGTGTTAAGAGCGCCCTTAAAGGTAGTCGTGTCAGTGCTGTCGTCAGTTCCTATCGGCACCTCATTATTCCAGTCATTGCGTCCGCCGTCAAATATTACAACGTCGGGATCGTTGGCGGGCATATCCTGAACTATCTTTACAAGACTGTCCGCTCTATAGCTGAGCTGTACGTTCGTAGCTACGGGCGCGCCGTTCTGAGCGTAGTTGTTAAGCTCCCAGCCGTATTTGTAAGAGAGGAGCGCGGGCCATATGAGGTCCTCCGCATTAGCCATATTGTTTCCCTTGAGATAGCTGTCGCCGCAAAGGTTTACGCGTAAGCCCTCCATATCCTCATAATATACGGTGGACTTGGTGCGCTCTACCCATCTACGAGCGTTGAACACGTCCGAGGGGAGCATTATCTCTTCGAGAGTAGCTTCATCCGCTGCGCTTACGCTTACTGCCATAGAGGTGGAAAGCATACAGAACGCAAGGAGAACTAAAAATATCTTTTTCAGCTTCATTACAGTACCATGTCCTTTCTTACGGCAGTGTCACGTCGACCATCAGAGGTGAGTGGTCTGAGCTGTACGCGGCATACGGACTGCATATTGTGGCAAAGCCCGAAACCGTCACGTTACCCGAAACTAAAATGTGGTCGATAGACGCGGTGTATTTTCCCGTAGGCATATAGAGCGTGGTAAAATACTTTTTAGCTCCGTTATAGGTCGGATGCTCATGGTGTCCGTTGTTGTCGTTCTTAGCGCCCTCGGGAGCCGCCGTCTGAGCAAGCGTAAAGCCGCCGTCCATGAGGATCTTCACGGGATCGCTTACAGAGGAGCAGTTAAGGTCGCCGCCGAAAAGTACGGGAACACCGTGCTTTGCTACGATGCTGTCCTTAAGCTCAACTATCTTCGCCGCGTGATCCTTGCGGACCTCGAGGTAGTTAGGCTCGGAGGGATCTCCGCTCCACATAAAGTGCGTTGCGATAGCCCCAAACTGCTTGCCGCTAAGCGTCTCAAATACGCCCCACGTTGCTGACTTCGAATAGTCGGTGCTGTTATTGAAATGAATAAAGAAGCCTGAGTCCTTCAATGTCACCTTGTCGGCTCTGTAAAACATCGGAGTGTAATTGAGATATTCCTTGCCGTCGATCTTTGTGCTTACGGGAACCTGCGTGTAGCCAAGCTCCAGAAGCACAGGGGTGAATTTGCTGTGGTAGGACGTTGTGTACTCCTGAAATCCGATAACGTCGGGAAGATACGCGCTTACGATCTCCTTCTGGAATTCCATGCGTACGTTCATGGGCGCGCCCTCGCCGTAGCCATACACGTTGTAGACCATATAGCGAACGTCGCCCTCGCGCTCGGAAATGAAATACGTACCGTCCGAAAGCTCTCCGACCGCCTCACCGTTCGTAACAAAGCCCTCGTTAAGAGTGTACTCTGCTTCATACGTCGAAGCAAACAGAGTTTTCTTCAGATATTTCCATACGTTTTCGTAGCCGAGCATTCCGTCGGCGCAGATCTGGAGCTTCTTGTTAGCCGCAAGCACGGTATAACCGTCCTCTACGGGCTCTGCCGTCGTTCTTGAGGTGTCTCCGATAAGTATTTCGTATTCACTCTCGGCAGTGTCGTCGGTAACCACTTCGATTTCGTGACCGTAGTTGTCACGCAGATGCTGTTTGAACGTGTAAGCAAGCAGCTCTGTTTCAAGATCTGCATTCTTGGGGATAACTATTGAGTATTTGTAGAGATCCTCTCCAAGACACTCAATACTGCTTATTCCGTATTCACTGTGGTATGTAAGACATTGAGAGCTGTTGAATATCAGCTTGTCAACGTTGCCTTGGGGAATAAGTATCTTGTTGATAAAATACTTTATACCCGTCACACAGCCCTCGGCGTAGTCGGAGTAGATGATTATTTTGTTGCCCGAGACCGCGAGAACAAAATCTCCGAGCTTCAATTCCTCGTCAAACTCGAGCTGATCTGCGGATTTGTCCGAGCTTCCAATAAGTATAGCGGGATTTTGGTCGTCCTCGTCGGTGAAATATCTGTCGCCTGAGGATGAGATAGAAACGCCTGCCTGAAGCTCAAATTGCTCCTCAAGCTTCTTTGCGTAGGTTCTGAGCTCGTCGCTTGTAGAATAGAGCGTTTGATCTACCCATATCGAGATCTTGCTCTCTCCGCCCTCGGTCATAACGAATTCAACGGGAGTGTCTGTTTGTCCGCCCGTTTCGTCGGCAGTGTCCTCCGAACTCTCGGTCTCGTTCATGTCGCTGTCGACGGGCGTATCGGGCGTTTGCGTGCATCCGACGAAAATTGTGCAGATGCAGGCAAGCGCCAAAAGAAATGATAATAATTTCTTCATATCTTTAAAATGATTGAAAATTCAGTATTGGGGTTTAGTCGTTAAGCATGATGTTGAGCGTTGTGAGTCCCTGCTCCTCAACGTCCTCAATCTCACCGCCGACGTAGTTGTCCCACGATGTTCCCGCTGCAAGATAGTCACCGGGCTTATCGCAGATGTAGAGCATCTCCTGAGCGTAGATACGTCCGCAGTCGAACCAAGCGGTATCTCTTATGAGCTGGAGCATATCGGACATGAATGCGGAGGTTGCGCTCGCGTCCTTCATCGCCTTCTCAAAGATAACGGGAGTGGTCGTTCTGTAGCCCTCGCTGCCCCATGCCTCAAGAACCGCGGTGATCATCTCGACACGGTCGGATTTTACGTTTGTCATAATTCCGAAGAAGGTTACGGGCTGACGGACTGCCGAGTAGTAGGTCTCCTGATCCTCGTCATACTTGGGGCAGGGAACGCATCCGTACTCAAACTGTACGTCGTTGAGGTCTGTGATAGCCGCGCCGCTGTGTGTTATGATGAACATAGAGTTACCTGCGGCAAAGTTGGACATTGTGTTACCCTCTGCGTCGCGTCCGCGGCAAAGGCTCTTTTCAGTAGTTGTCCATGTAAGAAGATCGTTCATTACGTCGAGTCCCCTACCTGTCTTGATGTTGGGATCGAGAATGAATTCGCCAAGACCGTTCTTTGTAACGAAGCCTACTCCGCAACCATGGAGAAGAGCGGGCCAGTCGTAGTAGTAGCCTACAACGCCTATCTTGTCCTTGATGCTTACCGATTTGCTCTCATCCAAGTCAACGTAGTAGTTCTTTGTCATTGTCATCATGGTGTCAAGCGTCCACTCGTTGCTTTCAACAAGCTCATAAGGCGAGGTCTCGCGCATTCTGTCTACCTCGTCGGCATTGAAATATACGCAGTAGATCATCTGCGCAAGGCTTGTAGATGCGTCGCCTGTGACAAAGTAGAACTTGCCTGTGGACGTGGTTGTCTTTTCGATAACCGAATCGTTCCACCAAGGCTTGTTCAAATTAAGGTAAGAGTCGCTCGGCAGAGAGCTGAGGTCGTAGAGCATACCGTCCGTAGCGCAGATAGCGGTCGAACGGGTGTAGCTTGCGATGATGTCGTAGGGTGTACTTCCGTAGTATGCGTTGGAGACCGCTGTCTTGAAGTTTGTAAGGCTCTTAGCGCCGCCTGCGGTAAGAGTGTACTTCATCTTTATTCCGAGCTTTGTCTGGATAGCCTGGTCTCTCTTGTAGACCGAGTTGCTGATAGCGTCCTTTGAGATTTCGGTAACGTCGAATTCTGTACAAGCGGTATCGCTCCAACCGAGGATGGTAACGTCGGCTCCGTCGTACCAGAGGTCGTCGGGAAGATCGTCCATAAGATAACCGTTGCTGTCGTATCTTGCAGTGTCCTCTTCGGTTGTGTTACTGCTTGTATCGTTCGTGTCAACAACGTCGCCGCTGTTGCTTTCATTGCCATCGGTGTTCTTGTCTGTGTTACAGCCTGCAAATACTGCGGCTACCATGGTAAGTGTCAGGAGCACCACGATGGCTTTGATCAATGTTTTTTTGCTCATTTCTTTTTTTCCTTTCTTGAAAAAATAAAATTCTTTTCCGCTCGGTTCTGCGTGAGTATCGCGCTTTTTCGTCACCGTCCTTTCTTCGTTTGTGCTGCCGATCTGCGGAGAATTTTTAATTTTTATATTTAAAATAACACTAATGTATTATTTTCCCAAAATGATGTTGTGTTAGAGTCTGTTGTGAACTTTCCATAAATTTAACATTGTACTTTTATCGATTATGTACAGCTGTTTGTTGAAAATTCCCTCTTTTGGTGCTCTTACGGGGCTACTTTTACATTTATGTGTGAAATTTTATCACAAATATAGCTTTTTATGTTGACATTACACAACTAATATAGTAAAATATACCTACGATAATTATATCAATATACAGTAAAAAAATCAAGATAATAATGTATCAATTTCGCAGGAAAAAATAACGCTTTTGTCTCACAAGGAGGAAAATACGATGCCCTTTTATGATGACTGCCAATCCGACTATGTCGTCGGCTCATATAATCACACCGAATACGCGCCCCCGGGACAGCATATCCATCCTCACTATGAGATAATGGTGATACTTGACAGCTCCAAGTCAAGAATATCTGTAAACGGAAAAAGATTTTACACCGACCGCCCGTACGTAGCGATATTTTCGCCGTTCTGTCTCCATCAGCTCCACTACCTTGGAGAGAAGGGAACTCACCGATTCCTCTATTACGTCGACGAGAGCTTTATGGAGAAGTATTCCGAGGTCTTTGACTCCTTTAAAATATACAGACAGTCCGCCGCGGCGATCTTTTTGCTGCCCGATGAGCTTGTGCCGAGACTCCTTGAGCTTAATGGGGAAGCTCTTGAGAATTCGGACGATCCGCTCTTCTCAAAGCTTCTGTTTACAGCAAGTATGCACGTTCTGGCAAAAAATAAGGATTCCTGCAAGCTCATAACCGCGGGAAACCAGATGGATCATATGGTCTCGGTGCTCAGATATATGTCCGAGCACTTTCATGAGGATATAACCGCCGAGTCGGTCGCTGAGCATTTTTTTATGAGCCGAGCAAAGCTCAACCGCGATTTTGCCGAATATACGGGAGTCTCGTTCCATCAGTTTTTGTCGGAGCTGAGAGTAAATAAGGCGCTCTTTCTTCTCAAATACGGATACAGCGTCAGCGAGATCGCCGCAAGCGTCGGATTTGATAACGTCAGCTATTTTTGTAAGTTCTTCAAAAATATGAAAGGCGTGACTCCGCTTCAATATGCAAAGAAGAGCTTCAAGCGAAGCACCGAGAGACCGTTTGACCTGAAAACGGGTAAGGTCGTGCAAAGATCGGAGACGGAAATACAAACAAAATAGTTGACAGAAAGCGAATAACGTATTATAATATAATAAATGTAGAAAAAGTATATTTTTATTTCATCGGAGGGATATATGAAGCAGATACCCGAATGCTTTGATACCGCGCCTATAGTCTATGCGGTAGGAAAAAATTATCAGATAATGGTTCCCGTAAACAAGGAAACTCTTATGTGGGTAGAGGTCTGCGGAGAACGCTACTATGATGACGTAAACGGAATTCTCCGTTCGCGCTGTACCACACACAGAATGACTCTGCCTATGGAGGCTCTCGACAGAGCAGGAGAATATACCGTTGGATACAGAATAATAAATGAAAGAAAGCCCTACTTTTCGGATGTAAGCGACGAGATGTACTATACGTCAAATTTCCGTCCCGTAAAGAGTGGAGATGTGATGTTTTATCATATTGCGGATGCCCATAACAGAGTCGATGAGCCTGTTCGCGCGGCGGCGCCGTATAAGGAAAAGCTTGACTTTCTGGTGCTTAACGGAGACGTCCCGAATCATAGCGGAAAAATAGAATATTTTACCACAATACATAAAATAGCCGCCGAGATAACCGAGGGCGAGATACCTGTTGTGTTCTCACGCGGAAATCACGATATGAGAGGAATTTACGCTGAAAATATCTGCGAGCATACTCCCGTGGAGAACGGAAACTCTTTCTTTACTTTCCGTCTCGGAAGTTTGTGGGGCATCGTGCTCGATTGCGGAGAGGATAAGCCCGACGACCATCCTGAATACGGCTTTACGGTAGCTTGCGAGGCGTTCCGCAGACGCCAGACCGCGTTTATCAAAAAAGTTATAGCCAACGCCGATGACGAATATGCCGCAGACGGCGTTACAAACAGAGTTGTAATATGCCATAATCCCTTCAGCCGTCAGCTGCCCCCACCCTTTGATATTGAAAAGGAGACCTATACCGAATGGTGTACGCTCCTGCGTGAGAACGTAAAGCCTCAGCTTATGATCTGCGGACACGTTCATCACTGCTATATCGATAAGGTAGGCTGTGAGCGCGACCACTTAGGACAGCCCTGTACGGTAGTGGCGGCATCCCGTCCGGAGAAGGAAAAATGGATAGGCGGAATGTTCTCAATGAGTGCTGAAAAATGCAATATAAAATTCACCGATGACAGCGGAAACGTCCTTACAGATGAGGATGTTTGGTTTAATTAAAAAATAAATAATGTGACAAAAAATATAACAAGGCTGAGACGCTAATCTCAGCCTTGTTCGTTATACAACAAAGGAGCTATCTCACGCATTTATGAGATAGCCCCCGTTTTCGCAATTGTTGGATATTAGTCTGCGAAAATTCATGTATTACCAAAGGTCAAAGCGTTGCCGCCGAGCCCCCTCTGTTAAGAATAAACTCAGAAAATTACCAATGCATTACTTATCCTGTAATCACCTGAGCCAAATACAACATTAGTTGCGCCGTTTGCAATCGCAGTAACAAGCGTATCGGAAGAGTTAACCTACAGTGATACCGTCCCAGTTGGTAAAGGTATCGCAACTGCCGGTATCTGTCCACCATCCGTCAGAAATAGCAGTATAACCGTAGATACCGCCACCGACGAGACCGTTCTTGTTTGTAACGGTATTGTCTTCCGAAGAGCAAACGCTGAACTTAAGCGTTGTTCCACCAAGTGCTCTACCCATAAAGACGTTCGCGCCCGTGGGATCGCAAGACCAATCGCCTACTACACCGCTATGAGTGCCGGTAGAAGTGATGGTAGTATTTGTAACTTTACATGCTATATATGTAACGCTCACATCCTGAGCAGTAGAACCAACCAGAGCGGCAACATTACATTTACCGGTCACAGAAGAGTTCATGATTTTAACCTTTTGCAAACTCATACTGCCGTAGGCTTCACCCCAAATAACCGCAACATGGTAGCCCGAGGATTCAACCGTTACATTGTCAAATGTAATATTCTTGATCACAGCGCCATTGGAGTTGCCGGACAGCAATGCGCCGGTAGTAGTCAGATTGCTGATGGTGTGTCCCTGTCCATCGAGTGTCAGAGCTACATCGGTAGCGGAGTTACCCTCCATCCAAGCGGTCTTCCAAGTGATACCGGAAGCATCAATGTCATCCATCAGGATATAGCTTCTGTTGAAGCCCTTGCTGTATCGGCCATCAGTGGAAGTAAGAATGTCATTGGTAGCCTTCAAGCCTGCCGCATTGTTGATGTAGTAGTTGGTACCATCGGTGTATAGACCGTTAGTCACACAGGTCAGCTCTGCGCCCTCGACCTCAGGAAGAACGGTGTAGGTACCGTCGTTATTCTCAACAGCGGTGTAACCGTTAGCAAGTTGATTGGTAGAAGTAGGATCATAGTTGAACGTACCGCCGTAAATTCCACTGACAGCCTGAGCATAGTGCTCTACGGGATCTGCGCCATTCTCATCATAAGCATAGAATGTACCGCCATTGATTCTCATGCGAGTACCACGAACCAAATACGAGGATTTTTCAACCTTATCAAATGTACCGCCGTTAATAACGATAGAAGCAGAATTTGTAGCGTAAATGATCTCGTTTCCGTTTCCGCTGAACTCGCCACCCTCCACTACTATCATGGTACCAGCGTGATAAATCGCATGAGAAGAACCACCTCTGGTGGTATATACCTTACCACTATTGACTTTCATATATCCGGAGTTGTAAACGCCGCTTTCAATCGTAGCAACGTCAACAGTCAAAGAACCGTTGTTGCTGATTGCATATGCGGAAACTGCGCTAACAGTACCGTTAGTAACGGTTAGTGCACCATTGTTCACAATTGCGTTACCCGAAGCGGAAGAAAGCGTCTTACCTCCCAAATCGAGATTAACGGTCGCATCCTCTGAAATTGTAACAGCACTGCTGAGAGCAATATCCGCACCAAGCGTTATGTTACTGCCATTTGCAAGAGCCGCATTGAGGTCAGCTTCGGAGAAAACGATCATGCCGTCCATCCACGCATCCTCATCGTAAGTGTTATTAAAGCTGTCGCTCTCAGACTCAAGCTGAGTTGCGTAGAGATTTACGCCAATCTCAACAGTAAGAGCATCGACCTTATTGTCATTGTTCATATTGTAGTCGTTGTCATTCTCGGAAGGCTCCCAGTAGATAACTACCGTGTAAGTATCGGATTTGTTGTTATCGTCCGAAAGGTCCAACTTACCGTACTTTGTAAAGCTTGCCAAGGACGACCAATCCTTAACCTCTCCTATGAGAGCGTCACGGTCGGTTATTGTCGCGCCGCCGTCGATAACGCCTACCTTGAGTACGTCTGCAAGGGTATCGCCGTTTGCGTTAGCCGTTGCATTTGCTACGTTTACCGAAAGCTGATACTTGAGAGCAAGAGTACCCTCGTTTACAACCTCCAAGGTCTCGTAAACAACTGCGCCGGGCTCCCAAAGCTCAACGTCGTCAAAAA
>JAFTYG010000022.1 GCA_017461365.1 Clostridia bacterium
ACATTTAGCCTTCTCCCGTGGAGAAGGTGGCACGACGAAGGAGTGACGGATGAGGAGCTCGAGACTTGTACAAATAGCGATCTCCTCATCCGCCTCGCAAGCTCGGCACCTTCTCCACAGGAGAAGGCTGTCGAAGTTCGTGCGAACATATCAACACACCGATAAACTCAAATTTGAACGTTGACCAAATAATTCAAATACATAATTACGGAGGAATTTACAATGGCAAAGATCAAGGTTATGTGCACATCAACGGGCTGTATCGAATACGCCCCCGAGCGTTACAGACAGCTCGGTATCGACATCATCAGAATACACATCTTTTTCAACGACAAGGAATATCTTGAGGGTATCGGGCTCGATCCCGTCGATTTCTACGCCGAGCTTGAAACCCTGGAGGATCCCAAGAACCATCTGCCCCGCACGGGTATGCCCGAGACCGAGGAGATACGCGCTCACTATCAGAAGGCAATTGATGAGGGCTACGACGAGATAATGGTATTCGCTATATCCTCGGGATGCGGCGGTACTTACGACAAGCTCTGCCTTATCGCAAAGGAATATGAGGATAAGATCAAATTCAATATCATCGACACAAAGATCACCTGCTTCGGAGAGGGACTTCTTGCCATCAAGGCGGCTGAGTTCGTAAAGGCGGGTATGTCCTCGGACGAGATACTCAAAGAGATCAGATGGATGATGAAGCGCCAGGTCTTTATGGGCGTTGACGGAAAGCTTGACTACCTTATATACAACGGCAGACTTAAAGGCGGTAAGGCGTTTATGGGACAAATGCTGAATATCTGCCCTGTTGTCCACTTCTCTGATGCGGGTGAGATAGTTGCGCTTGAGAGTGTGCGCACACAGAAAAAGGCGCTTGCGCGTACCTGTCAGCTCATAAAGGAGAAGATAGGCGATCGCGCGCCCGAGGATTATCTGCTTTGGCACGTCTACACAGGACCTTCCCTTATAAAGGTGCTTGAGGAGCTCGAGGGTAAATACGGCATAAAGACCAACCACGAAGCGGTCATTATGTCTCCCGTCAGCGGAGCGCACAACGGCCCGTGGCTTGCGGGCTACGGACTTGCATTCTTGCGCCGCGACGACGAGCCCTTGGAGGACTGAGAGTGGTAAAGGTCAGACAGGTAAAGGGACGCCGCGATATAAAGGAATTTATAGAGCTCCCCTTGCGACTTTATAAGGATTGTCCGTATTTCGTTCCGCCACTTTACGGAGATGAAAAAAAGCTGCTCCGCTCGGGCGGTAACAGCGATACTGCCGACTCGGTGTTTTTCCTTGCTGAGAGGGACGGAAAGACCGTCGGAAGAATACAGGGAATTATACAGAAGCAGTACAACGAGCTTCACGGCTGCCGCAAACTCAGATTTAACCGCTTTGACGCGATAGACGACAAAGAGGTGTCGGGCGCGCTTTTCTCGGCTCTTGAAAATTGGGGCAGAGAAAAGGGAATGGAGGAGCTTTGCGGACCTCTCGGCTACAGCGACCTTGACAGAGAGGGACTTCTTGTAGAGGGATTTGAGGAAAACTCGACCTTTGAGGAGCAGTACAACTTTGAATATTACGGTGCGCTCGTCGAGGCGGCGGGCTTTTGCAAGGACGTTGATTGGCTGGAGTTTGAGCTGTCAATGCCCGAAAAGCGAAACGCGATGCTCCACAGAGTAGCCGAACGCTCGCTCGAGCTCAACAAGCTGCACGTCGCGGATACAAGGATGTCAAAAAAGGAGTACATAGGCAAATACAGAGACGGATTTTTTGATTGTCTTGAAGAATGTTACCGCCACCTTTACGGAACGGTGCCGATCTCCAAGGAGGCTCAGGACGAGCTGATCTCTCAGTTTATGCTGATACTCAATAACGAGTATCTTGTATTCATATGCGATAAGGACGAGCGCGTGGTCGGCTTCGGGCTTTGCTTCCCCGGTATAGGCGACTCTCTCAAAAAGAGCGGCGGCAGGCTGACGCCCGTAGCACTCTGCCGACTTTTGTCGGCGGTAAGATCCCCCGAAACGATAGATCTCGGACTTGTGGCTATCCGCCCCGAATATCAGAACGCAGGGCTCAACGCGATAATAATCGATGCCCTTTTGAATATACTTGAAGAGGGCAAGGTGAAGAGGTGCGAGACAAATCTCAATCTTGAAACCAACACGCCCGTTATCGCGCAGTGGAAGTATTTCACGGCAAGACAGCACAAGCGCAGAAGATCATATATAAAGAAGATAGAAAGTGAGAAAAATGATGCTTGACAGATTAAAGGAGATACTCTCAAAGGTGCTTCCCGACGTGGATATGTCGGTCGTCACCGAGGATACAAGGCTTATAGATGACTTAGGCTTTGACTCGCTGGCGCTTATGATGATGTCTATGGAGATAGAGGACGCTTTTGACTTTAAGTTTACCGAGCTTGTAAGATTTGAAACCGTCGGTGACGTTTGCGGATACCTTGAAAGCAGAATATAAAAATAAGACAATAAAGGAAATCGTTTTATGTTGAAATACGAGCATTTTATATTTGATTTTGACGGCACACTGTCGGACAGCTACCCTGCCTTCGTAAAGGCGGCAAGAATCGTTGCCGATAAATACGGTGCAGAGATCACCGACGAGAAGATATACTACCTTTTGAAAAAATACAGCACCGTTCGTCTCTTCGATGAGCTGGAGCTGGGACAGTTCAGAGATGGGGCATATGAGGAATTTAAAAAGCTCTACGATGAGATATTGAGGAGCGAGGCGACCGCTATGGAGGGAACAGAGGCGCTTTTGCAGATAATAGCCGAAAACGGCGGTAAGAGCTACGTTTATTCGCACAGCGGAGACGTGGTGCTCCACAACTCAAAAAGATGGGGCATAGATAAGTACTTTACCGACTATATGCTTGGGGACAAGAGCTATCCGAGAAAGCCCGCGCCCGACGCCTTGCTTACCCTCATTAACAGACACGGGCTTGACGCTGGGAAATGCGTGATGATAGGCGACCGTGATATTGATATTCTGGCAGGCAAAAACGCGGGACTTGAAGGGATCCTTATTGATGATGAGGGATATTATCCCGAGCTTGAGACCGAATGCCGTGTTTCTGAGCTTAAAGAGATAAAGAATTTTATTTTTGCATAAAAATATTGAAACCCGCGGAAAACTGTGATATAATTATAGCATCTACCAAATTATTCCGAACGGAGGAAATATTATGGAAAAGAAGTTTATCATCAACGGTCACGACGTCGAAAGATTTATTATCGTATATCCCACAGGCAAGGCGATAGAAAAATTTCTTGCCGAGGAGCTTTCAAGAATGATACTCGACGCTACGGGTAAGACCGTAAAGGCGGTCAGTGACGAATACGTTGTTGTCGAGCGTGAGATACGTCTTGGTAAGACTAACCGCACCACGCTCGAGACCGAGGAAAAATACACGTATAAGATAGCTGTAAAGGGCGACTACGTAGAGGCTGTTACCGATACGGCAACAGGCTTTGACGATATTATAGCCGAGCTCGGACGGGCGCTGTCCGCAGAGGGAGATACCGTTCTGTCCGACGGTACGGAAATATCGGGAAAGGTTTCAAATCCTCCCGTGGTACCCGAGGAATATGACCTTTGTATCCTTTACCATAACATACTCGGATACCTGCCTTGGTACCCTGCCCACAACCGCGCCGAGATGGGACTCGAGATATATAAGGAATATATGCCCGACGTCATCGGACTTCAGGAGGTGTCGAACTTCTATCACAGAGATACCATCGCCACGATAAACGCGCTTGAGGAGCTTGGATATAAGGAGATACGCTTCCCGAGATACGGATACGGCAATCCCATATATTATAACGCCAAAAAGCTCATGCTCTTAGAGTGCGGATATAAGACCGCGCGCCCCGGAGATAAGGGAACTACGTGGAGCGTGTTCGAGATAAAAAGAAGCGGAGGAAAGACCTTTGCCGTGCTCAATTCCCACTTTGCGGCAAACTCTAATGCCAATAACGATCCTCAGCTCGGAGATCAGTACCGCGCGGATGATGCGAAGATAGTCGTTGAGGTCGTTGAGATGACCAAGCAGCGCTATCCGGGTATTCCCGTGTTCACGGGAGGCGACTACAACTCGCTTCTCGGCTCCGAGGCTATACGCGTAGTTACCGAGGGCGGACTTGTGAACGTCCGCGACGTGCTGACGGATAAAACCTATTGCGATTTTTGCGCTTATAACGGATACCCCAAGTATTTCGAGGAAGAGAAGAGATACAGATATGAGGAATTCCACCTCCGCGAGGCAGCGGGAAATATAGACTTTGCGATGCTCGGCGGAGATCAAAGCGGAGTAAAGGTGATAGATTACGTTTTGCTTAAAGACAGGATCTCCTGTACCGTCAGCGACCATCTGCCCCACCTGCTCCACGTCAGCCTCCCTGAGCCAAAGACAGAGGAATGATCAAGAGGAATATAAAAATACGATCGTCTCACCAATGGTGAGACGATCAGACTACTTAGGCATCGAAGAAATCCGATGCCTGTTTTTATAAGGTCGGAGGCAGAAATAAAATCCAAAATGATTGAAAAGTTCATAAAATTGTGTTATAATGTACCAACATAGATTTACAAAGCGGAAAGGTCACTAAATGAAATCCAAATTCTTTCAAACGGTGAAGGAAACGTTCTATTCCTCGCTTCCTCTTGCCGTTATTATCGTGATCTGCCTACTCATAGCACCACTTAATTCTGTAGGCGATTATTTTAAAATTTTAATTGGGTATGCTTGTGTCGTATTCGGGCAGGCGCTCTTTCTTGTCGGTCTTGAAACAAGTATTCTGCCGATTGGGCGAATGGTTGGCGGTTCGTTCGCTAAATATAATAAGCTCGCCTTCGTGCTTACGTTCGGATTTGTTTTTGGATTACTCGCGACCGTTGCCGAGCCTGCGCTATCGGTCCTTGCAAAGCAGATCGGCGGTATCATGCCTCTCGTGAACAGCACGCTGTTTATATGGATAACCGCCACCGGCATTGGAATCGGCGTTGCGATAGCGCTTGTAAGAATTGTAAAAAATATCAATATCAAGCTTGTTTTCGGTGTGCTGTACATACTCGTGTTTCTGCTCGTTATCTTTGCACCGAGTGAATTTATTGCGCTTGCGTTTGACGGAAGCGGAGCTACTACGGGCGACGTTTCGGTGCCGTTTATATTGGCGCTCGGTCTTGGTATTTCTACGACTTTCTCCAAAAGTAAGACCAATGACGATTCTCTCGGCATTATCGGAATATCCTCCGTCGGTCCGATCGTTGCGGTTCTTATTTACGGTATCATCGTAAAAGCGGTAAACGGCGGAACACTTCCTCCCGAAAACGCTTACGATATGACGACGGAAAAGGGACTCGGAGGGATACTCATTGGCAATCTCGGTGACGTTGCTTTGGCGGTTTTGCCCATTATCCTTATATCCGTTCCGTTCCTTCTGCTCCTGCTTAAGCTTCCGAAAAGAACGTTCTTAAAGCTGATGCTCGGCGTTATTCCCGTGTATCTCGGATTGTTGATATTTTTGTCGGGTATAGATTTTGGCTTTGGATTTGTCGGACAGTATATCGGTCAGATGTTCTTTGAACCCTCCCGCCCCGAAAACTTCAAGTGGTTGCTTTTGCTTGTCGGATTTATTCTCGGCGCGGCTATCACGGTTTCCGAGCCTGCTGTAACGGTGCTCGGCGATCAGATCGAAGAGCTGACCAACGGACATATCAAAAAGCTGACTATCAGAATCACACTGGCGATCGGCATAGGCTTTGCGTCACTTCTTTCAATTCTTAAAATATTGACAGAGATAAATATTCTTTATTTTCTCGTCCCGCTTTACGCACTGTCGCTGATAATGATGATCTTCACACCTAAGCTGTTTGTTGCTCTTGCGTTCGACTCGGGCGGGGTTACGGGAGGCGCGCTTACTTCCGCGTTCTTAACGCCATTGACACTGAGTGTCGCGCAATCGGTTGCGGAAGCTCGGGGCGGAGAGCTGTCTATACTTACGAACGGCTTCGGTATTATCTCCTTTATTTCCGTAACGCCTCTGATCGCTATCCAAGGGCTTGGAATTATATACAATATCCGCATGAAGCTTGCCGCTAAGACCGCAAAAGAAACCTTCGAGGACCTCGAAAACTTTGCTATGGAAGCAGAGGCGGAATACAGAAAACAAAATACTGATGAAAGTGAGAAATGCACAAATGCGTGATGTTGAGATAAACGGTTTGCAATATTTTGTGATCATAGCGGAACAAAATAAAAAGAAAAAATTTTTAGCTCTTCTCGATGAATACGATGCGCGTGGAATTGAAGTTGTATATGCTCACGGATCAATGAGTCCAAGCGCTGTTGCTGCCGCATTCGGATTTGAATCTGAGCAGAAAAAGGTAATGCTTTCTTGTCTTTTGAAAAATGAAAAAGCCAAGCAGCTACTCAATATTTTATATTCAGATTATAAATTTGATAAGCCTAATACAGGAATTGCATTCAGCGTTCCAGTAGAGGGAATGGCATTTTAAGAAGGGAGAGTTCAAATGAAAGAATTAAAAGCATTATATATCATAGTAAACGCAGGGTTTTCATCTGAGGTCGTTGAGATCGCCCGTTCTCTCGGCTCAACGGGCGCGACCATTATCAATGCAAGAGGATCTGTCGCAAAGCCAAAGACGATTCTCGGAATTACGATCGACACCGAAAAGGAAATAGTCCTCAGTGTGGTGGAAAAGGACGTGGCGATCAAGATTGCCGAAGCGATCAAGGAAAAGGCGGGAGTAGGTACAGATGCCCACGGACTCTGCTTCTTCCTTCCCGTTGAAATGTCAACGCTGACAATTCATGAGCAGAGCTTTAAAGAATAAAATATCATCAACCCGCAGGAGAATACACGCTGACGCGTGATGAGATACGGCCCGAAGGGCTGATGATATGTTCGACTGCGTCGTGATGCAATAAGGGCGCAGCCCGTCATTCACCGAAGGTATATGCCAAGTCTGCGGCTTGGATAAAAAATCGACAGGTTTTTACCTGTCGATTTTTGGCGGAGGTGTGGGATTCGAACCCACGTGTCCAAAGGACAAACGTTTTTCAAGTCTTTTACAGCGTTCCGAATTTAGCCGATTTTGAGCGACTTTATCGGAAGATGAAAGATACCGTAAAAGTCAGGCGTGGCAAGGATTTATGCCGTTTTTGACCGCCGAGGAGTTCGAACCGCTTTGAAATACTTGACTTCAACGATAGTCGATGTCTAAAGGATTGTCCAATGGATTCCTTTAGATGCAATTTTAGATTTTTCCGCCGTTTTTAGCCGTTGGATATACACGAAAATATTCGAATCCCTTGCCCCGTCGCAAGGGATTTTTTCTGTTTTTAGTATACCATACAGCCGACAAATTTGCAACAATTAATTATAATTATCCACCATTATATTGTGTTGTGCTAAAGGAGGTGGTCACATGAGAAAAACGTTCGAAGCATTATGGTACGGAAACATAGAACCCCAACAGATATGCAAGCGTAACAATCCCAAGGTTATGGATCTCCTTTCTCTGCTGTCAAGGAATCGAACAGAACTCAAAGAAACTCTGACGGATGAGCAGAAAGAGATACTGCAAAAATGGGATGACAACGAGCAAGAGATGACAGTTATCGTAGAAAAAGAAATCTTCATCAACGGCTTTCGGCTTGGCGCAAGGTTTGTCCTTGAAGCTTTGTGCGATGACAATCCGTTAGACGAAGAAAATACGAACAATTTACTAAAAAATGGGCGAAGAAAGTATTCGCCTATTTCTTTTCTGCTGATTTTAGCATATAAAACAGAATTCATTCAAGAGTCGTGTAAGAGATGAATATGCAATAAAGTGTTATAAAAAAATCACCCATAGGTAACTTTTTAAGCCTTTCCTCTTTACAGACGGAGAAAAATGTGATATAATACTGCTATATCTGAAAAACGGAGAAGCGGTATGAAACATAATGAATCCGTAGAGATGTATCTTGAAACGATACTGCTCTTAAAAAATAAAAATTCCGAGGTTCACGCTGTCGATGTTGCGGCAGAGCTTGATTATTCCAGAGCGAGTGTATCGCGCGCGATGAAGCGTCTTGAAGATAAGGGATATATTGAAGTTGTTCGCAACGTAATCAATTTCACTCCCGACGGTGAATTGCTTGCAAAAAACGTATATGAACGGCATCATACCATAAAGAAGATGTTGCTTCTGCTTGGCGCAGATGAAGAGCTTGCTGAACGTGATGCTTGCAGGATCGAGCACGCCGTATCCCCGGAGCTTATGGAATTGATCAAAAAACATATAGGAAAATGTGAAGATAAATAAATGTTAGAGGGTGGCTAAAAATTTTGTTAGCCATTCTCTAATTTTTTATTGACTTGGAGATGGATTTGTGATATAATAATGCAGGAGTTTTTGAGAACTCTATATTTTATGGATGTTTGTTACCTATGGCTAACGAAATTAAGATAGCTCGGAGTATGCGGCTATCTTAATTTAATAGCCAAGTGTTACCTATGGGTAACAAATGACAGGAGGAAAAAATATGACTTCAGCAGATTTCAAATACTTGGTTGCCTCCAAACAGCTCTATGATGCGAGAGAGGATAAGTCTATCGGCATCAGGCTTACAGAGATCGCGGGTGTGGTCAAGGTGTCAAAGGCAAGCGTATCGCGTGCGATTGACCGTCTTGAAAAGGGCGGGTATATCAGGAAAAATGACAGAAATAAGATCGTCATTACCGAGTATGGCTTTGCACAGCTTGCGGAATATAGAATTATGATCGAATGGCTTTGCAGTCATTTGCAGTATCACTGTAATATTCCCGAGGAGATTGCACGGATCGACGGTATCAATGCGGCTTGTGCTATGAGCGATGAAAGCAGACACGGACTTGCTGAGTTTATCAAATCGGGTAAAGCCGATAGAAGAAAGGAAGAACAATGATCGATAAAAATTTGCTCCGCCTGCTCGGAGGAAACAAGAAATACATATTTTACACCGTCGCATTGATGGTGCTTGGTTTGTTCGCAAACGTAGGTATCACTGCCTCGATCTGTTGGGCAATCAACCTCGCCATTCATTACAACGAATACAGCGGAGGGGCTATCATATTCTTGTGGCCTGCCGTTTGTGCGGCGGTCGCAATTGCGGTAAGATACACAACCTCTCGCCTCGTCGGTGATCTCAAGGATACTCTCGGCAGAAAGGCAAAGAAAGACCTTCGGCAGAGAGTATATAACAAGATCGTAAAGCTCGGCGTCCGCTCTACCGACGGTATGAGCATGGCGGGGCTGACGCAGGTCTCGATGGAGGGCGTAGAGCAGCTTGACCTCTATTATTCCTCCTATATTCCGCAGTTCTTTTACGCTATGCTTGCTCCCTTCATTTTGTTTGGAATTACGGTAGGAATCGAGTGGCGCGTAGCAGTCATCCTCCTTTGCTGTGTTCCGCTGATCCCCGTTTCCATTATTGCAGTATCTAAATACGCAAAAAAGATATTTGCAAAGTATTGGGGCAAATACACCTCGATGGGCGACTCCTTCCTTGATAGCGTTCAGGGCTTAAAGGAACTCAAAATATTCAAAGCCGATGAAGCACAGCACAGCAAAATGAACGAAACCAGCGAGGATTTCCGCAAGATCACAATGAAGGTTCTCGTGATGCAGCTCGCAAGCACCACCATTATGGACTTGGTGGCATACGGCGGCGCAGGACTTGGTATTGCTATGGCGATATTGTCGGTTATATTTTGGGATCTGTCGCCTATCGCAGCGCTGTTCCTCATTCTTGTAGCGGTGGACTTTTTCCTTCCGCTTCGTGCCTTTGGCTCGGCATTCCACATCGCTATGAACGGCGCATCCGCCGGAAAGAAAATACTATCCTTACTTGAACAGCCCGATCCCGTTTGGGGTGAGGAATCGGTGACCGATACCGAACTCAAGGTGGAAAACGTAACCTTCTCCTACGACGGTAAGCGTGACGTGCTGAAGAACGTGACTATGATCTTCCCTAAACAAGGCATGACCTCTATCGTCGGTGAATCGGGTTGCGGAAAATCTACCGTGGTCAATATGCTGTTCGGCGCGTTCAGACCAAAATCGGGTGTTGTTACGGTTGGCGGCAAAGCGCTTGAAAGCCTTTCCCGTGAGTCTTACTACTCGCATCTTGCGGTTGTCAGCTACAACACCTATATTTTCAATGAAACCGTGCGAGCAAACTTTATGCTCGCCAACAAAAACGTGACCGACGAGGAAATCTATACGGCACTTGAAAAGGTCAATCTTGCAGACTTTATCCGTGAAAACGGAGGTCCCCACAAGGTGATCACCGAGGATGCCTCCAACATTTCGGGTGGTCAGAAGCAAAGACTTGCTCTTGCAGTCAACCTCGTGGCAAACAAGGACATTTACGTGTTCGATGAAGCCACAAGCAACATTGACATTGAAAGCGAAGCCATCATTATGGCGAACATCAAGGAGCTTTCAAAATCAAAGGCGGTTATCGTCATTTCTCACCGTCTTGCCAATGTCGTGCCGTCCGACCTTATCTACTATATGGAATCGGGCGAGCTGAAGGAAAGCGGAACGCACGACGAGCTGATGGCAAAGGGCAGCGGTTACGCAAAGCTCTATACCACACAGAAAAATCTTGAAGAAGGATATGCGGAGGTGTAAAAGTTATGAAAAAGCAAACAAAACTTCGCAGAAGTGGCGCCGTGATTATGGCGAATCTCATTCTTCTTCTCGGCAGTCTTGCCTATATTATGATCCTTGCTGTTATGAACGGATCACTTGGATTTGTGTCGGCAATGGGTGTTACCGTGTTCGGTGCGCTGGGTGTTGCAAAGGCACTCGGAGAGAGTGTTGCACTTTCTTACGGACTGATTATCGGGCTGTGCTTAGGTTGCGGTGTACTTCGCGGTCTGCTCCGTTACTTTGAGCAATATAGCAACCACTATATCGCATTCCGTCTGCTTGCGGTTCTTCGTGATAAGATATTCGGCGCACTTCGTACACTTTGCCCTGCAAAGCTGGAGAGCAAGCAAAAGGGAAGTATCATTGCAATGATCACCTCGGATATCGAAACGCTGGAGGTGTTCTACGCGCACACAATCTCACCTATTTGCATTGCGGTAATCGTTTCTGTTTCTGTCCTCATTTTCGTAGGAGTCATATCAAGCTGGTATCTCGCACTCGTGGCGTTTCTTGCCTATGTTATGATCGGTATTGTTGTTCCGCTGATTGCATCCAAAAGGCTCAAAGCATCGGGTGTTCGTTACCGCGGGGAATTTGCTGCCTTTAATGCATATTTCCTTGACAGTATCAAGGGAATCAAGGATATTGTTCTCAATAACGCAGGCAAGGAGCGTGAAAAGTCGGTTAACGACCGTTCTGACATTTTGCTCCGTGAAACTAAGGCGATGAAGCATGATACCACCAAAGCTGCGGCGTTCACTGAGCTTGCCGTGTCAATGTCTATCTTAACAACCCTTGCTGTCGGTATCCTTTTGGTCGCTAACGAAATGTTAACCGTTGGTTATATGATTGTTGGCGTTGTTACTGTGTTTTCTTCCTTCGGCCCCGTGATTGCCATCTCGGCTCTGCCCGGAAACCTCACACAGACATTTGCATCAGGCGACAGAGTGTTGAATCTTCTTTCGGAGGAACCTGCGGTAAATCCCGTACAGAACGGCGAAAGAATCGAATATAACGACCTGAAAGTAACAGACCTCTCTTTCTCCTATGACGGAGAAAACGAGGTATTGACCGACATCTGTATGAACGCTGAAAAGGGCGAGATCATCGGTATTGTCGGTGAATCGGGATGCGGTAAGTCTACCTTCCTCAAGCTATTACTTCGCTTCTGGCAAAAGAGCCACGGCAATATTGAATACAACGGCGTGGATATTGATAACCTCGACGGTGACAGCCTGCTCGATAACGTGACGATGGTAAGTCAGGTAACGTATTTGTTTGACGAAACCATTGAAGATAATCTCCGCATCGCAAAGCCGGATGCAACACAGGATGAAATCGAAGCGGCTTGCAAGCTCGCATCTATTCATGACTTTATCCTCACCTTGCCCGACGGTTATAAAACCCGTGTCGGCGCGCTTGGAGATAACCTCTCCGCAGGCGAAAAGCAGCGCATCGGACTCGCCCGTGCATTCTTGCGCGGAAGTGAGTTGATCCTTCTCGACGAGCCGACGAGCAACGTGGACAGCATCAACGAAGGAATTATTCTCAAAGCACTCAAAGAGCAGAAAAACAAGAAAAGCATTATTCTCGTATCCCACCGTGATTCCACGATGGCGATCGAAGATCGTATCTATCGTGTAGTGGGAGGAAAGATGTATGAGCAAACAGAAAATTGAATCCAAGCGCGAGCGCGAAAAGCGAACTG
>JAFTYG010000004.1 GCA_017461365.1 Clostridia bacterium
AGCGAGCAGACGTATGGCAGAGAGCACAGGGCGAAACGATGCTAAAACCTTGCATAGTCTTTTGGGGCTTCTCGGTGAGAGCGGCTACGTCAAGGACAAAAAGAAAGAGCCTCTTGACGCTGACCTTATCATAGTGGACGAAAGCTCTATGATAGATATGTCACTTGCGGATCACTTCTTTTCCCGCATAAAACCGGGGACAAGAGTAATTCTTGTAGGAGACGTGGATCAGCTTCAGAGCGTAGGCGCGGGCGACGTATTCCGTGAGCTTATACACTGTGGAAAGATACCAGTCACCGTCCTTAATGAGATATTCCGTCAGAAAAAGGATAGTCTTATTGCTCATAATGCTAAAGCCATCAATGAGGACAGCACAAGTCTTTATTACGGGGACGACTTTATGTTTCTTAAAAGTGAAACACAGGACGAGGCGGCAGATATTATCTGTAATCAATTCTGCGCCCTTGTAAAGACACACGGCATCGAAAAGGTGCAGATACTCTCCCCTTTTCGCACCGAGGGTTCGGCGGCAGCGGATCATCTCAACAGAACTATCCGCGAGCTTGTAAACCCGCCCGAGGATGAAGAAATACCCGACCTGAAGATCGGCAGTCGTTATTTCCGTGTAGGCGACAAGGTAATGCAGACGAAGAACAACGCAAAAGCGTCCAACGGCGACATCGGATTTATCCGTAAGATCGGAGTTGACGATAAGAATGAAATGAAGGTAACGATAGATTTCGGCACCGACCGTGTTTTGGAATACGGTATGGAGGATATGAGCAATATTGAGATTGCCTATGCTACTACTATCCATAAGGCTCAGGGGTCAGAGTACGACATCGTTATCATTCCCGTTATCCGCAGTCACGCTATTATGCTGAGAAAAAACCTTATCTACACGGCAATTACCCGTGCGAAAAAACGTGTCGTGCTTGTTGGAGAAAAGCGTATGCTTTATATGGCAATAAAGAAGAACGATACGGGTGTCCGCAATACCCTTCTCGGCGAGCGTATAGGCAAATATCTTACTGCTTTTGCCACCGAACAAGAAAAAATGAAAAAAGTTAGTTAATAGAGATATTTTTGCAAAAAAAGCAAATGTATCTCTTATTTTATTATTGAGAGGAGTTTTATAAAAAAATGGAAGACTTAAAAACAATGTATCAGGCAGTTCCCGCAGTATCAGAGCTTAACAAGGTAAGAGGCTTTGACCCCACAAGGTATCTCCGTAGGACAAAGGACGGTCCTAAACTGGATCTCAGCGTAAAAAAGCTATGGTTCAGAATGAGATATCCCAACGGCAGAATTAAACTGTCACACCTGAAAATAACAGAACAGCTTGCTATCATTGAGGCTCGTGTCTATTTTGACAAGAACGATAAGGAGTCCGTATCCAATTACACAGCACAAAGATATAAGGAAAACAGCCCAGGCGGACTTTATATCGAATGCGCTCAGCACAGCGCTATTGATGAGGCGCTGTCCTTGGCTGGCTTTGGCATTCAGTTTGTTCCGGCAAGCGAGGCACCGCATACAGTACAAGCGCAACAGCAACCTGTAAAGGCTACACCTCAGACGGTAGCAAGACCTACGGTAAAGCCTCCCGAAAGAACGGTTGAGAAGCCTATTGTCAAGACTGAACCCGTCGTGAGAGAACAGCCACAGCCAAAGCCCGTGAAAAAGGAAACGGTTGTCGAGACACCTGTTACGACAGCTCCCACACAGACTGTTGCACCTACTCAGGCTGCCGCTCCCGAGCAGACGGTTGCCCCCATTACAGAAGCCCCTGTTCAAGCTCCCAAGCCCGTAGCTAAAGCTATGACAGAGCCTGTAGCCAAAGTCACAGAGATACGTGAAAAAGAAACGTGCGTAAGCTACACAAAGGATATGCCCGTGAATGATATCCTCGCTCGTATGACGAATGAGGAAGCGAAAAATTACGTTGTTACCGAAGGTAGTTGTACGGGCTGGAGAATAGAAGAGGTTGCGGCAAGACGACTCCCTTCCCTTAAGTTCTATCTTTCGGGATATAAGGGCAACGATAATATTCTCAGAGCTGCGGCAACCATTATGCTGAGTATTGTAGAAAGTAAGGCTGCCTGAACGCATATTAAGTAAAAAATGTTGGAAGGAGGGATATCAATGGCAAAATCGTATGATTTCCCATTTGGAATTTTAGATGTGGCTATGATACTGTGTTTACAGGAGCGCCGTCCTCACGCAAGCGGCGGTTATTATGACTGTCCTTTTTGTGGAGATAAGCGCGGCAAGATGAGCATCAATACCGAGATCGACACTTGGAGATGTAATTATTGCAGCGAGCACGGCGGTATGCTTTCTCTTTATGCAAGGATAAAGCATATAAGCACGTCGGATGCCTATAGGGAGATCTGCGACATATTGATGAACGGCGAATATTCCTCTTACAGCTATAATGCCTCTGCTCCTGCTTCTCGTAAGCGGGAGCAGACGGTACAGACACAGCTTGCGGATATTAAGACCGTACATAATACCCTTTCTGCAATGCTTGATATGCTGACATTAACAAAAGCACACAGAGAGCATCTGAAGAATGTTCGCGGGCTTACAGACGAGCAGATCAATGAGCTAAAGTACAGAAGTACACCCCCGTTCTATTACGGCAAAAAGATAGCAAAAGTTCTTATAGAAAAAGGTTATACTGTCAAAGGCGTTCCCGGCTTTTATGTAAAAGACGGTGTGTGGACGGTCAGCTTTTCCTCTAAACTTTCGGGCATTCTTATTCCCGTGCGTGGAATTGACAGAACGATACGCGGTATGCAAATACGGCTTGACGTACCTATCAAGGACGAGGGCGCTGACGAAGACAAAAGCGGTACGAAATACGTATGGCTCTCTTCATCGGGTAAGGATATGGGTGTATCATCAGGCTCTCCCGTACACTTTGTAGGAGATCCATTTGCCCGCACTGTCTTTATTACCGAGGGATTTCTCAAAGCCGACGTCAGCCACTATCTTATGAACCGTTCCTTTCTTGCTATTGCGGGTATCAATAACACCGCAAAGCTGGAGCTGATATTCAATATGCTAAAGGCGAACGGTACGCAGATAATCGTCGAGGCTGCCGATATGGACAAGTTCCGCAACGAGAACGTAAGTCGCGGTGTTTCGAACATCTATATGACGGCAAAGAAATGCGGACTTGAATTCAGGCGTCTTACGTGGAATCCGAATTACAAGGGTATTGACGATTGGCAGCTTGCTTTAAAAAGAAAAAATGATGAAAAGGAGGGTTATAAAAGAATGGACTTTAAGAAACGCTTTGTTTACGGATTATGTGCTTTCGACACGATTGAGGCGGAGATTGAAAGATGGAAACATATCGCAGAACCTAAATGCACTCTTGCGGAATATCTTGGCTTTACCGAGGAAGAATTCTGCGCATACGGTCAGGCTGACGACGAGACGTTTATGCGTGACATACTGACACAACGGCGTGAGCTTGGCTTTCGTATCTATCAGCTTGATTTCAGCGACGGCAAGACAAAACCGTTTGCCTTTGCAGGCATTAAGGCTTTAAGAAATGCTGGCTACGAACAGCCGCCCGCTACGGAATACGCGCTGATACACGAGGGAACGTTATTCTGCTTTGAGAATGAGTGTGATAGGTACTGTCTTGAGCTTATATATAATAGGTTCAACGATACATTGCCGAAAGACTACGTCGGCAGATCTGTATCGCCGTCAGATGTGATCGAACTTTATGACGAGGACGGCAGTCGATATTACTACTGCGACATCTGTAACTTTTGCGAGGTCAGCTTCTCGCCGGAGCTTGTAAAGAAAATGAAATAAGGCTGTTGCCTACAAAACAAAAGGGATACGGACGGAGTACAAATACTCTGCCGTATCCCTGATTATATTAAAAAGGAGATTATTATGGGAAATTTTTCTGATGACGATAGAATGGCAAATGGAACCGAGCTTTTAGAGCTTGCCGAGGAACTTGACGATGCTCGCCAAGAGGCTGAAGCCGCAGACGCACAGGCAGCTCTTGAAAAACTATCCGAGGAAACCTCAAAGGAAGACAAAAAGGAAGAAAAGAGCGAGGAACAAAAGCGCCGAGAGCACGAAGAAGCCGAGGCAAAACGAAAAGCCGAATGGGAGGCTAAGCAGAAGGCAAAAGAAGAAGAGGAGATATTTAAGTGGGAAACCGCCATTGCTTCTATCGATGGTCCTCTTGCAGAAAGTGCGATGAGACGTGTTTCCGACGAAGTGGAATGGCTCACGCACCACGAACTGGAGCTAAGCATTTCTGAAATGCTACAGACGCGTTGCATTGAAGATTCTGATTTGGTAAGGCAGATATACCATCCTCGAAAGAGCATGTTGAATTGCTTCAAATACGTAAGGCGTAAAGCAGAAGAATACGTAAAGAAAGAAATGATGGCAAATGGAATTGAACCGCGCAATATAGCTTACGGAAGCGCTATTCCACAGAGAGTGTGCTATCAATGGGCGATTGACTATTTCTTTGATATGGACGCTCCCGAAGACAAGGATCCAAATGAGGAAAAATTCGTTCCAAAGCCTTATACGGGAAAGACGGTAACAACACCAAAGAAAAAAGCAGAAAAAAAGAAACCTGAGCCAAAGAAAGAAACTCTCAAATCTAAATCGCTTGAAAACGAGGGACAAATGGATATGTTCTCTATGCTTGGAGGTACTGCCTAAATGGATAAGAGAGCCTTACGTAAAGAATCCATACCAAAGAGAAAATTAGATGTTCGAACAGGTATATTTTGCGCCGAACAGATCGAGTACGTTGTATGTACTGCTATTAAAAACATTGCTCACAAGCGCACTCTCGTTTTGTACGTATATGAAAAGAAAAAGGTAGTTGACGGCGATCTTACTCCTCGTTGGACGATGTTTCATATAAAAGAAGATTATATAACACTTTGTCGCGAGGGAGACAAAACAAAATGGCGAACTTCAATGTTTCAAAATCTTGGTCCATATTGGAACTTCACCGATAAATGTGCTTTCTATTCCACCGCTGAAGAAGAACGAGTTGCAAGGTTCTTTAAAAATACCGCATATAAAGGATTTAGATGCTTAAATGCCGTTCAAAATGCCATCGTTCGTAAACGGACTCGTCTTGCAGAAATTAACAACCAAAAGACGATAGCCGCCAGAATGAAGGTTGTAAAAGCACTCCCACGCAACATCAGGAACTATATGTATATGGAGACACTTCCCCATTACGTTTTCTATGATTACCATAAAAGCAAAGCGCCTATGAAGGGGTATTGCACCGCTTGTAAGAAAGAGGTCGGTGTTGTAGGCAAGAAGAACAACGAAAAAGGCTTCTGTCCAAATTGTAAAAGGTACGTAACATTTAAGAGCCGTGGGCGTCGCGGACATTTTCACGACCGTTCCACAGCCCAGGTCATTCAAAGAACAGGAGAAAATGAAATCGTTGTCCGCTTTATAAAAGCGTATTGTAACTACTACAAATGTGACGTACCTGCGTTTAGCGTATATGAGACCGCTCGGCTTTTTATCCGTTGGAAAGATAATAAAATCGTGAAATGGGATCGTTTTTACTATTCCTATAGTCACGATACATTAACTCCTTGGTGTCGGGGAGACCGCCCACGTTTTAACCGATGGTGCTACTACTTTGAAAACGATCTTTGCGGGTTCCTTTATCAGCGCAATCTTGATAAAGAACTCAGAGATACACCTTGGAAATATTGCGCACTGAACGAATACTACAATTTGGATCCTACACCGCTATACATACCAGATTATCTACGGACCTACTTGTCATATCCGATATTAGAGTATCTCGTAAAGTTAAAATTCACTCGACTCGCCACATATATAGTTTACGGCGACTCCAGCGGACACCACTTCACCGATTGGGAGCATCTGATAAATACAAACGGAAAAAACATAACAGAGGTTCTTGGAGTTGAAAAAAAGCATATCCAATTTCTCCGTCAGGTCGATCCCGGAATCAAGCAATTTAAAATGATAAAAGCTATGCTGAACGACGGTATAGTACCTGATACCGAGCTAATGAAATGGTGCTCGCAGAAGGATGTGGAACAAAGTGAGCATATCACTATTCCTCTGCGCTTTATGACACCTTACAAGCTAATGAAATACGCTAATGATCAGTTCACAACTCATAGGCGAAAAACATACGGTGACGGTGGATATTACAGATTATCTGACGTGCTCTCGGACTACAAGGATTATTTATGTATGAGTGAAGCATTAGGGCATGATATGAAAAGTAGCTTTGTTCTCTACCCCAATAACTTAAAGGAAGCTCACGATCGGGTTAATGAATTGACAAAGGCTGAAACGACAAAAGCCTACGATCGAAAAATTGCAAAGATGTTCAATGGACTTCAATCCCGTTACGGTTACAATAAAATGGGATTTATGGTGCTACCGCCCGCAACGTCTAAAGACATTTCGCGTGAGGGCGACAAGCTTCATCACTGCGTAGGAAGATACATTCCGTCTGTTGTAAAAGAAGAATGTATCATTCTTTTTATCCGCAAAGCATCGGCACCGAAGAAGCCATACTGCACGGTAGAAATAAGAAACGGAAATATTGTACAGGCAAGAATTCAAAATAACGATCCTCCTACGCCAAAGCTCCAAAGGTTTATAGACCTATGGAAGCAACAAGTTATATATGCGCCCCAACAGTTGGCAGCATAAGAAAGGAGATTTATGAAACAGCTTGGAAATTTAGCTATTGTATGTGCCACGAAAAAGGACGTGCTGTTGCAGATACATAACGGTGTGGTGTCCGTTCACTACGGTGCGGGACCAACGAGAGAAACTGCAACGGCAAAATGGGATGATGATGTTGCCATACGCAAAATCGTAAAAGAATTAAATTTCGGTAAAGAAACCGAGCATAGAAAGGAGAGTGAAGCAGCATGAAGAATGAAAAAGAGGACGCAAGACAGCGTGACATTTTAACTATGGCAAAATGCGTAAATCATGCGAGAGAAATATGGGAGAAATATGATATTTCAGATTTCTCTTCTGAAGATATATCGCGTGAGGGAGTGTTAAATGTAGCGATTGCGGCATATCTGTACGACATTGGATACCGTGTTGCTGTGTCCGACGACGTTACAGTAATCGTTGAGAAAGGTCAGGTGACCGGCGTATATTCGAACAACGAGGATATCGCGGCAGAGGTGATCGACCTTGATGTGCACGACCCCGAATTGTTTGAAGAATTCAGACGTTCGGCGGACAAAGTGCGTAACACACAATATTCAATATGGTAAAACAAACGAGGGAGAGGATTTGTTTCTTCTCCCTCAATTTTTATTATGAAAGGAAAAAGAAAATGGAAGAATTAAAAAAAGCTTTTTACGACGTTATGTATAAATACGGAAAGCCCTTCAGTGAACACGGCGTTATGACAAATCTGAACGCTTGGGCGAGTGCAAAATCCCCTTTACTTGATATTTTGCGCCGTCATCCTAACTGGGACGAAGCAGCAAAAGCAGTTGTTCTTGAATTTAAGGAAGGACGTGAGATTGACAGAAGCATTGTTGACGAAGCATCCTATGAAATGCTGGAAATTGCGGAAGATAATATCCCCGCAGAAAGAATAGAAGCCTTTCGAAAAGCGTTCAAGGCTGCTGTTGGTGAATATAGCAGAACTCTCAACGAAAACACGCTGACTGTCATTCGGAGCAATGCGAACATACGCTGTGTTGAGGGCGAGAAAGCAAGCCGTATCATCGGAAAAATATGCAAAGCCTTCGGACTCAATACCCATTCTCGATATAATCATATTTTCGCACAGCTCTCCGATGCGCTCAATCCAATAGATATTAAGAGAACTGCTGTGCTATCTCTGCATCCTTGCGACTTCCTTGAGATGTCGAGCAGTATAAACACTTGGACTTCCTGCCACAATCTTCGTGACGGTGGCTACAAGGGCGGAACACTGTCGTATATGACAGATAGCGTCAGTATGATATTTTTCACAGTCGATCCCGACATAAAGGAACGCTTTTATAAAGCCGCGCGAAGAACACGGCAAATGTTTTTCTATAAGGGTAATTGTCTGTTTCAATCAAAGTGCTATCCCAAGGGGTCCAGTGATGTTGACGAGCCTAACAGAGCTGTAGTACAAAAGATCCTTTCCGAATGTCTTGAAACGCCAAATCTTTGGGTACTTAAAACCAATATTCGCGAAATAAACTGCTGTGAAACGGTTGAGGGCAGCACACATTATCCCGATTATAACAGTTACGGAAACCTATCCTTTTTCAAAGGTACCGAGGATATACCCAAAATAAGAATCGGGAGTAAGCCTATCTGCGTAAACTGCGGACGGCGTTTCAGTAATCACTCGCAAATAAAGTGTTCTTGCACGGAAACGGTAGTTTGCAAGGACTGTGGACGCACCGTACAGTCTTTGATGGCAAGTTATACGGACGGATTTTTTCACTGCAAGGCTTGTCTGCATATTTGCGCGGCTTGCGGTAAAACCACTCACGACAGAATGTATCCGGCATTTGACCGAAGAGGCAGACCTATCGAGGTATGCCTTGATTGTTACAGCTTGTCTCACGAGCCTTGCTTTGCTTGCAGTGTTAAGAGCATTTGCGGCATCATAGGAAATTCCCTGTGTCCGCGCACGGCAGTGATCTCTGAGTTGGAGGTAGCTTAAATGGAGTATGATTTCGATGTTTTAAGAGATATTATCCAGATGGATCAGAAAACGCTAAAACATTATCTTGAGCTTCATTTGCAAGATAAGGGATATACGCCCATAAGTAAAAAAGGCTTTCTTTATGCCGAAGGCTCAATTCCCGTACTTTTGGTAGCGCACCTCGATACCGTCCACAAACAAACAGCGGACATAATATGCTTTTCATCGGATATGCGGTACGTAATGTCCCCGCAGGGTATAGGCGGCGACGACCGTTGCGGAGTTTATATGATTATGCAAATAATAACCAGACTTCCCTGCCACGTTCTGTTTTGCGAGGACGAAGAAATAGGTGGACACGGAGCAAAAGCATTTACCAAAAGTGCTATACGCCCCTCAGTTAACTATATTGTTGAGATGGATAGGCGCGGGAGCAACGACGCCGTATTTTATCGCTGTAACAATCCTGATTTCGTAGATTTTGTTCTGAACTTTAGATTTACGGAAAACCACGGAACTTTCTCGGATATTTCGGTAATTGCGCCTCACCTGAAAACAGCAGCAGTTAACATCAGCGCGGGATATTTCAATGAGCATAGCAGACACGAGTATATTGATATGCTTGCGGTTGAAAACAATATTAAGCGTATATCTGAAATGATATCTGTTGAAACCGAACATTTTGATTATATTCGAGAACAAGAACGAGATAAGCAAATATCTATGTTTGGTGATTGCGGTTGGGTACCTATGGAACAGCAATCTTCCAAACTCGCCTTAAAAAGGAAATTACTTATGTTGATACCCGACTCGGCTCATATAGTCGCGGGCAACTACAGAATTTTTCCTAATTCTAAATATCTGATAGACAAGGACGGCAAAATATATGTTCACGTGAAAGAATTAAATGCTGCCGCAGAAACAGAGCACGTATTCTCTTGTGACAGCAATGGCAATCGGGTAAACTTTATCACATCATTAGCAAGGCAGATGCCCGTAATCTCCTTAGATGATGTAATATATGAATGTATGTTTTAAATTATTTTGGTAACAATTATAAGTATATTTGTAATTATCTTGACATTTATTTGAAATAGTGGTATAATATTATTGAATACAAGTATAGGAGGTACTATTATGTCAGTTGTAACCAGAGAAAATATACTTTCCATCCTCACAAATTACAATCCGTGGTGGCAAAGCGGAATAGTTCCAAAGGCTTTTATCCGCGATTTCAAGCGTTGCGGTTATTACACCTGCCAAAAGGCATTGAAAAGCGACCTTCGCAGGATCGTTGTAATGAGCGGTGCAAGACGAACGGGAAAAACGACTATTATATATCAAACAATCTCAGACCTTTTGGAAGAAGGCGTAAAGCCCCAAAATATTCTGTTCTTCACCTTCGACCATCCCGTTGTTCGCGCGGCGGGAATTGAGCAGATACTGTCAATATACAAGGAAAACATTTCAAATGACGAATGCTTCTATTTGTTTATTGACGAAATTCAGTTTGATAAGGAATGGACACATTATCTTAAGATAGCGTATGATATGAACCCCGAAATGCGTGCTGTCGCAACGGGCTCTGCAAGTGCTGCCGTTGAAGAAGGTGTCCGTGAAAGCGGTGCGGGACGTTGGACTGTTATACGTATCCCTACCCTTTCCTTTTACGAGTACTGTCAGATCAAGGGTATCGACATAAAGGTAGAATGCGAAGACGTATTCAAGCTACACACGTTATCTCAGCAAGAGCAAACCCGTATTATTATGGGACTCTCTGATCTTCAGATACATCTTATGCGTTACCTTCAGCTTGGTGGCTTTCCCGAGCTTGTAAAAACGGAAGATATTGCATATGCTCAATCCCTTATCCGAGAAGACGTAATGGACAGAGCGATAAAGCACGACTTGCCCAAGCTCCATGAGATACGAAGCATTGACGAGCTTGAAAAGGTGTTCGTATATCTTTGTTACAACAGCTCCAGCGTAATAAACGTGGAGGCTATGTGCAAGGAGTTTGAGGGCGTATCCAAGCCTACCATCGAAAAGTATATTCAGTATCTTGCCGACGCTAATCTTATAAATATCAGCGAGCAACTGAATATCCAAGGCAAAAAGGTTTTGAAGCGCAAGAACAAGATATACATTGCCGACAGCGGCATTCGCGGAGCAGTCGTTCTTGATGCAAATATTTTCACTAAGGCAGACGAGTTGGGATATGCGCTTGAGACTACAGTATTCAAGCACGTAAAGGACTATTTCACTTCAATAAATAAGTTGTATCAGGTCGGCTACGTTCGTGACGGAAACGGAGCAGAGATCGACGTTGCCGTTCAGTATGCAGGACAGCCGATACAGTATATAGAAGCGAAGATGCGTAACAATTCCACGGTAAAGGACGATAATGGTATCGTTATTTACGGTATGAAGGATATCCCTGGGTACGTGATAACCAAAAACGCTACTGATTTCGGATTAAGCCAAAGAAAGGATACTCAGCTTTATCGCATTCCCGCTTTTGCTTTCCTTTATCTCATAGGAAAGAATCAAAAGGATAATGCAATTAAGGCATTGGATGTTTAAAAACGCTGTTATACCTGTATAAGTTCAAGAGCCTGCGGACAAAATCCGCAGGCTCTCTTTTCATTTTATGGTATCAATGTCTATCTTCATCTTATCGATCAAGTAGCCAAGACTTTTATTGTATTGTTCTTCCGAGATTGCATTTCTCTCAAGGAGCAAATCAAGGGTGTTTTTCTGTTTTAGAAACAGTTGATTTTTCTTTTCTCCGGAAGTGAGTGCTTCCCAATCTATGTATTCGCTCATATTGTTCTCCCCTTCACATCTATTTATATTATTATATCAAATAAGCGTTAATCTTTCAAGTTAAATGTGTAAATTATATTTGTTATATAAATCAACGGTGCGGCAAGCATTACGCCTGCCGCACCGCCTTTATGTATTAGAAGACAAACCTTTCTATGCAGACAAGAAATCTGTAACAAAGCTCTTGATACAGATCTTCATCATATACTCCGTCAACCACCGACTCTTTTATAAGTAACGGTTTATACATTTTCAGGAGTTCTTCCTGTGCGTTGTGGTCGCCTCTCTGTGCTTTTAAAATAAGTTCTTTAAAATTCTTCATATTCCACCTCCTATTTTCTTTCTAAGCTTGACAACGGTTCGATGGTATAATGTGGCAACTCCGTTATATTTCATACCGAGACTATCCGCAATATCCTCAAAGCTCTTTTCTTGAATTACTCTTGAAATAAGCACGTACCGTTCCCTGTCTGTAAGACTTGCTAATGCTTTTTCAAGTGTATCCGATACCGTGATCTCCAAAACGAAATTTGTTTTGTCTGGTATCATCGCAAAATGCTCTTCTTCCATATCGCAAATATTTGTTTTACTGCGATATATTGTTCTTAAATATGCTTTTCGCTCGTTTCTTATTGAAGCGGTTATAAAAGCGGTAAACTTATTCTGATATTTTTCTTGCTCGGTCGAGCCGTTATTCCTTTTATACATCTTTTATCCTCCAAATCGATATTTTATAATTCCTAAAAATTACAAAAATCGATTAGGAGGCGCACGAGCCGAGTAATATCTACATTTTTCGCAGAGAAAGAGAAAAGGACATTTACTTCTCGGTTCTTTTGTTTTTAGCCGATCAGTAAATGTCCTATCAACTCGGATATTTAATTGTATGCGAAGGATTACTCCCTCTTCGCAAGGTCATAATCACTACTCTTGACGAGTAGTGATGCGTTTGTCACCCAACGCATAAAATTACCTCCTTGATTTTTAGATTAACACGGCTCGTCCAAGGGGGGCTGAAGATGACCGTGTTATATCAAAATGTATTAAATCACTTATACATAGGACCATGCGCCTTACAAGCCCTATATATAATCTTTTATTTGAAATCAAATTTTGCAATCACGGGGGAGTGGTCAGACGGGGGTGCACCGTCTATCTGCGAGCTGTCCCGTATTATTTCGTATACTGTAAAGTCTCCGTTCGATGTGAATATAATATCTATTCCACCGAGCGAACCGTTACTACCTATTGCTACCGCCGAGGAATCATCAAAGCCCGACGCCAGAATGTGTTTTCCTGCAAGAGCGCCCACATTACAGTTGAAATCTCCTGTAAAAATTATCGGTACATCCTTGTTGTATGATTTAATAAAATTCGTGATAACCGTTGCCTGTTTAAGCTTGGTTTCGTGAAGCGCCTCGTTGTCAAGATGCGTGTTTACATGCATAAACTGCTTGCCATCCGACTTACGTTCGAGAAGCGCATAAGTAAATATGCGATAGTAGGTTGAGTCCGGATACTTTGAAACCTGTTCGGGAGTATCCGACAGCCATTGAGTACCGCTATCCAAAAGATTAAATTTATCTTTTTTATAGAATATAGCACAGCGCTCGCCATCAGCGCTCTCGCTCGTAGAGTTACGACCTATTCCTACGTACGCATAGGTATCACCCAGAGCATTATTAAGAGCATTGATCCAAGAGTTGTTTGCCTCCTGAACTCCCAAGGTGTCGGGCATATACCTTTCTATCATTTTGATG
>JAFTYG010000023.1 GCA_017461365.1 Clostridia bacterium
CTATACTCATTACGGAAGAATGTGTCCTATCGAGACACCTGAAGGTCCTAATATCGGTCTTATTTCGTACCTTTCGACATACGCGCGCATCAGTGATTACGGATTTATCGAGGCGCCTTACCGTAAAGTAGAGCACATCACAGATGAAAACGGCAACGTAAAGCATAGAGTTACCGACGAAGTCGTTTATATGACCGCTGACGTTGAGGATAATTATGTTGTTGCGCAGGCAAATGAACCCATCGATGAGGATAACTGCTTTGTAAATAAAAGAGTTGCGGCAAGAGATAGAGCCGAGATAATCGAGATCGAAGCTGAAAAGATCGACTTTATGGACGTATCTCCTAAGATGGTCGTTTCTGTAGCAACTGCAATGATCCCCTTCCTTGAAAATGATGACAACTCCCGTGCGCTTATGGGATCGAACATGCAGAAGCAGGCGGTTCCGCTTATGGTTACAGACTCGCCTATCGTCGGAACAGGTATGGAGTATAACGCGGCAGTTGACTCCGGTGTTGTTATTACAGCAAAGAATGCAGGTGTAGTAGAGCGCGTTGAGGCAGATAAGATCGTGATCGCTTGTGCCGATGGACATAAGGATGTTTACGAGCTTGTAAAATTCAAGCGTACCAACCAGGGAACTTGCTTCAATCAGAGACCTATCGTATTCAAAGGCGATGAGGTTACAGCAGGGCAGGTAATTGCCGACGGACCCGCAACGTCAAAGGGTGAGGTCGCGCTCGGTAAAAACGCACTTATCGGATTTATGACCTGGGAAGGTTATAACTACGAGGACGCGGTCCTTCTTAATGAACGCTTGGTAAGAGAAGATATGTATACTTCTCTTCATATAGAAGAATATACTCACGAGGCGAGAGACACAAAGCTCGGACCGGAGGAAATTACAAGAGAGATACCCAACGTCGGAGAGGACGCGCTTAAAGACCTTGATGCAGAGGGTATAGTTAAAGTAGGAACCGAGGTCCGTGCTGGAGATATACTTGTTGGTAAGATCACTCCTAAGGGAGAAACAGAGCTTACTGCAGAAGAGAGACTTCTCCGCGCTATCTTCGGTGAGAAGGCAAGAGAGGTAAGAGATACGTCTCTGCGTCTGCCTCACGGAGAATCGGGTATAGTCGTTGATGTTAAGGTGTTCTCACATGAGCATAACGACGACATCCCCGCAGGAACAAATAAGGTAGTACGCGTTTATATCGCGCAGAAGAGAAAGATCTCGGTCGGAGACAAGATGGCAGGACGTCACGGAAACAAGGGTGTCGTTTCCCGTATCATGCCTCCCGAGGATATGCCCTTCCTTGCGGACGGTACTCCTCTTGATATAGTCCTTAACCCCTTGGGAGTTCCTTCCCGAATGAATATCGGACAGGTGCTCGAGGTGCACCTCGGAATTGCCGCAAGAAAGCTCGGATGGAAGATAATGACTCCCGTGTTTGACGGCGCAAACGAGAAAGAGATCGTAGAGTGCTTGCGTATGGCGGGCAACTGCAGAAAGATACTTCCCGGTGAGAACGTAGCGGGCAAGGAGCTCTTCCTTGAGACCGAGCTCGAGGACGGTAAGACCGACCTTGTGCATATCACTCCCGAGCAGAGAGCTAACGAAGAGGAAATGGCGGCGCTCTATGAGACGGGTAAGGTACGCGTTATCGACGGTAAGACCATACTTTACGACGGTAGAACGGGCGAGCCCTTCGATAACCCCGTAACAGTAGGTATCATGTACTACCTCAAGCTCCACCACCTTGTAGACGATAAGATCCACGCCCGTTCCAACGGTCCTTACTCTCTCGTAACACAGCAGCCTCTCGGCGGTAAAGCGCAGTTCGGCGGACAGCGTTTCGGAGAGATGGAGGTTTGGGCGCTCGAGGCGTACGGCGCGGCTTACACGCTTCAGGAGATCCTTACAGTCAAGTCCGACGATATTAACGGACGCCGCAAGGCTTATGAGGCTATCATCAAGGGACAGAATATCCCCACCCCTGGTGTTCCCGAGTCCTTCAAGGTGCTTGTTAAGGAGCTTCAGTCGCTGGCGCTCAATATCCGTGTTCTTGATAAGAACGGAGATGAGATACAGCTCTCAACTCTCTGCAACGATGACGACGTAGTTCCTTACTCCAATAAGGCAAGAGAGGCGCTGCTCGAGGATAATGACATCGCAGACGAGGCCGAGATAGACGACAGCTTCCAGATAGAAGAGGCTGAAGACATTGGCGAGGACATCGACCTTGGCGATCTCTTTGGAGATTTTGAAGACGAAAACGATGACGAGAATATTTAATAAGTGAAGGAGAACAGCTATGGAGAATATCGAATTTGATTCTATAAAAATTGGTCTGGCATCTCCGGATATGATCAGAGAGTGGTCTTACGGCGAGGTAACTAAGCCCGAGACTATCAATTATAGGACACTGAAGGCTGAAATAGGCGGACTTTTCTGCGAGCGTATCTTCGGCCCGACAAAGGACGGCGCTTGTATGTGCGGAAAGTACAAGAATTCCCACAACAAAGAGCCCCATAAGTGCGAAAAGTGCGGCGTTGACGTAACCACTAAAAAGGTGCGCCGCGAGCGTATGGGACATATCGAGCTTGCCGCTCCCGTATCCCATATCTGGTACTTCAAGGCTATTCCCTCAAGAATGGCGCTCGTGCTCGACATATCCCCCAAGTACCTCGAAAGAGTTCTTTACTTTTCCGATTACGTGGTGCTTGACGGCGGCTCGACACCTCTTGAAAAGGGAACCGTGCTTGACGAAAATCAGTATCAGGAAAATTATAACTACTATAAAAACGACTTCCGCGTCGGAATGGGCGCGGCAGCCATCAAGGAGCTTCTTGCGGGCATAGACATCGAACAGCTCTCCGCAGAGCTTAAGAATGAGCTTCAGGTAGCTACGGGACAGAAAAAGACTCGCGTTATCAAGCGTCTTGAGGTCGTCGAGGCATTCAGAAAGTCGGGCAATAAGCTCGAATGGATGATACTTGACGTTATCCCCGTTCTCCCCCCCGAGATCCGTCCTATGGTACAGCTTGACGGCGGACGCTTTGCATCGTCCGACCTCAACGAGCTTTACAGACGCGTTATCACAAGAAATAACCGCCTTAAAAAGATGATAGAGATCCGCGCCCCCAAGATGATGGTCAACAACGAGATGCGTATGCTTCAGGAGGCTGTTGACTCCCTCATTGATAACGGCAGACGCGGAAAGCCCGTAACGGGCCCCTCCAACCGTCCCCTTAAATCTCTTTCCGAGATGCTCAGAGGTAAGCAGGGACGCTTCCGTCAGAACCTTCTCGGTAAGCGTGTCGACTACTCGGGACGTTCGGTTATCGTCGTAGGACCTTCCTTGAAGATCTATCAGTGCGGACTTCCCAAGGAAATGGCTCTCGAGCTCTTCAAGCCCTTCGTTGTTAAGAGACTTGAGGAGATGCAGAGAGTTCCCGGCGTAAAGGATGCGCTCAAGAAGATCGAAAAGGCGCACGAAAATCCCTGCGTTTGGGACGCGCTCGAAAACGTTATCAAGGAGCACCCCGTTCTTCTGAACCGTGCACCTACACTTCACAGACTTTCCATTCAGGCATTTGAGCCTGTGCTTGTCGAGGGTAGAGCGATCAAGCTTCACCCCCTTGTATGTACAGCGTTCAACGCCGACTTCGACGGAGACCAGATGCCTGTTCACGTGCCCCTGTCCGCAGAGGCGCAGGCAGAGGCTCGTTTCCTGATGCTTTCGGCTAATAACCTTCTGAAGCCTATGGACGGACGCGCAGTTGCCGTTCCTTCACAGGATATGATCCTCGGTTCTTACTACCTTACAATGGATAAGGCAGGCGAGCCGGGCGAGGGTAGAGCATTCCGCGATTTCAACGAGGCAATGATGGCTTATACCAACGGCGCTCTCGGTCTGCACGCGCCCATCAGAATTCGCGTGACAAAGGAGATCGACGGAGTAAAGAAAACAAGAATGATAAACGCCACACTCGGACGTCTCATCTTCAACGCGCCCATTCCTCAGGACTTGGGTATAATCAAGAGAGAGACCGAGGCGGATATGTTCGAGCTTGAGATCCAGAAGGTCGTCAAGAAGAAGGAGCTCGGACAGATGATCGACCTGTGTATCAAGAAGCACGGCTTCGCTGTCTGCGCAGAGATGCTTGACAGCGTTAAGGAAATGGGATATAAGTATTCCACAAGAGCATCCTTCTCTATCTCGGTTTACGATATGACCATACCTAAGGAAAAGAAGGGCTTCATCGACGCGGCACAGAAGAAGGTCGATGCGATCAACGGATGCTACAACGAAGGTCTGCTTACAAACGACGAGCGTTACAATAACGTAATCAAGGTTTGGGAAAAGACCACAAACGAGGTAACTGATGCGCTCCAGAAGGGCTTTGATGCATACAATCCTATCAAGATCATGTCTGATTCGGGAGCCCGTGGTTCTATTGCGCAGATGCGTCAGCTTGCGGGTATGCGCGGACTTATGTTTGCGACCAACGGTAAGACCATCGAGCTTCCTATTAAATCCAACTTCCGTGAAGGCTTGAATATCCTCGAGTACTTCATGGGTGCAAAGGGATCGCGTAAGTCACTGTCGGATACGGCGCTCCGTACCGCTGACTCGGGATACCTTACAAGACGTCTTGTCGACGTTTCTCAGGAGGTCATCGTACACGAAGAGAAGTGCGACACAACAAAGGGTGCTTGGGTAGAAAAGATCATCGACGAGAACAACGGAACGGTTCTTGAGCCTCTCGCAGACAGAATTGTCGGCAGATACACCATCGGCGCTGTACAGAATCCCGTAACAGGCGAGGTGATCGTAGGCGACGACGAGCTCATTACAGACGAGCAGGCTGCCGAGATAGTCAACGCAGGTATTGAAAAGGTATATATCAGAACAGCTATTCAGTGTCACTCGAGATACGGTATATGCGCGCACTGCTACGGTGCAGACCTTGCTTCGGGTAACCCCGTTAAGGTTGGTGAGGCAGTTGGTATCATCGCGGCTCAGTCTATCGGTGAGCCGGGTACACAGCTTACGATGCGTACCTTCCACTCGGGCGGTGTCGCAGGATCGGATATTACCCAAGGTCTTCCCAGAGTTGAAGAGCTCTTCGAGGCAAGAACACCTAAGAAGACCTGCGTGCTTGCCGAAACAGCAGGTACAGTACAGGAGATACTTGCAGGCGATACTCCCAACACTTACTTTATCGATATACGCTCAACTGATACGGATATGGTGGTACGCCACAATGTTCCCTTCGGTAAGAGAGTAATGGTCAAGGAGGGCCAGGAGGTCCACAAGGGCGACGCTCTTACGGACGGAAGCAAGGCACCTGCTGACATTATGCGTATCTTCGATAACCCCGATGACGTAAACGACCGCGAATATCTTGATAAGGTATATGAGTACATCATCAAGGAAACACAGAAGGTCTACCGTTCGCAGTCCTGTAACGTAAACGATAAGCATATCGAGATCATCGCGCGTCAGATGACAAGAAAGATCCGTATATTCGATAACGGAGATACAGATCTGTTGCTTGACTCGCTTGTAGATATGACAGAGTTTGAGGACGAGAACAATAAGGTTCAGGCAAGAATAGACGCTGGCGAGGGCGACCTCCGCTTCGCGGAAGGTAAGCCTGTGCTTCTCGGTATCACTAAGGCATCTCTCCAGACAGAGTCCTTCCTGTCGGCGGCATCCTTCCAGGAGACCACCAAGGTTCTTACCGAGGCGGCGATCCGCGGAAAGGTCGACCACCTTGTCGGACTTAAGGAGAACGTCATTATCGGTAAGCTTATCCCCGCAGGTACGGGTATGGCTTGCTACCATAACATCGACGTAGTTAAACAAGAGCCCGAACCCGAAGAGGTCGAGGCAGAAACTGTTGTTGGCTAAAAACAAAATAGAACAAGGGTGTCCCTCATATGGGACACCCTTGCTTTTGGATAATTTTATGAAAATATCTTTACAAAAACCCAAAAATGCGGTAAAATATATGTGCGACATAAATGAATAGAACATTTATAAAGGTGTATTTTTTAGGAGGAGTTTGCCATGAAACTCAAAAAATACTTGATATGCTCATCGCTGTTATGTTGCTTATTATTGTTTGCATCATGTAGCGATAGCGATCCGTGCGAAAACGGTCATACGGTGGTTGTTGACCAAGCTGTTGCACCCACTTGCACGGAAACAGGCCTTACCGAGGGCACACATTGCTCAGTTTGCGATGGAGTTCTCAAGGTACAAAAGGTCGTCGAAGCGTTCGGACATATGGAAGTGATAGAAGAAGCTGCCGCGCCCACTTGTACAGAGAGCGGACTAACAGAGGGGAAGTACTGTTCTGTATGTAACGAAATTTTAGCGCCGCAAACAGTAGTTAACGCACTCGGACACACCGAGGTTACCGACGAAGCGGTAATTCCAACCTGTACCGAAAAAGGTCTTACCGAGGGAAAGCATTGCTCTGAGTGTAACGAAATTTTTGTACGACAGACAGTAATTGATGAGACCGAACATATTTACGGCGAATGGATAATTGATTCCGACTCGGCTTGTACGCTTGACGGAGCAAAGCATAGAGTATGCCTGACTTGTGAAGAAGCGCTTCAAGCAGAAGTTATCCCGGCGTCGGGACATACTGAGATTATAGATCCCGCGGTATCGCCTACCTATACCGTCGGCGGACTTACCGAGGGTAAGCACTGCTCGGTCTGTAACGAAACTATAGTAAAACAGGAGATCGTTCCTCGTATAGAGGCAGTTATTCTTGGAAATAAAAATATTAACGTTATCAATCACCGAGGTTATGCGGATGCTCCCGAAAATACGCTGTCTGCGTATCGCCTGTCAAAAGAAAAAGGCTTTGAATATGTTGAATGCGATGTTGCGTTTACCTCGGACGGTGTAGCTGTGCTTTTGCATGACAGTACGGTGGACAGAACGTCGGACGGTACGGGAAATATAGGCGAGCTGACGTTTGAAGAGGTGAGAGCTATGGATTTTGGCTCTTGGAAATCTTCAGAATACTCTGGAGAACAAATACCGACCTTTGAAGAATTTGTAATACTCTGCCGAAATCTTGGCTTACATCCGTATATCGAAATAAAATCATCCGCGATATATACGGAAGAACAAATACAAACGATTGTTGATATAGTCGAAAGATGCGGTATGAAAGGAAAGGTCAGTTACATATCCTTCGAATTGAAATATCTTGAATATGTGAAAAATTATGATCCCTCCGCAAGACTCGGATATGTCGTTGATGGCGTAAATGCGGCACGCGCACAATTAGCCGCATCATTAAAGACCGATGAAAACGAAGTGTTTTTGGACGGATATTATACCGTTACCGAAAAAGGAATTCAAGCCTGTATAGAAGCAGATGTACCTCTCGAAGTATGGACACTCAGTAACGAGTCGATAATGTTCGAGCTTGATCTGTATATATCGGGAGTAACTTTAGACAGACTGATACGGTGAGGTTGTTACCCACCCCAGCCTAGGGCATATCCAAAAAACACTCCCCCGTGATTGTTTTCTCACCTACCCGCAGGGACAGGCGTCCTCGACGGTCCGTTAATTACCGAAGTATCTACATTTTTAGATACATAATGCCCGAAATGGACTGTCGAAGACGCTGATCCCTACAAAATCTACGTTTTTTTATTCGTTTTAGGCTCGCTATTTTCTCCGACAAATTTGAATAGACATAAAGGGGCTGCCTTGAGACAGCCCCTTTGTGCTTTATACCAAATCAACCCTATCCGCCACAGCCTCGGGCATATCCGAAAATCCGTAGCTGCCGCCGCTGCCGAGGGCGGCTTCTATGCGTAAAAGGCGGTTGTACTTCGCCACGCGCTCGCTCCGACATGGAGCGCCCGTCTTGATAAAGGGCGCGCCGAGAGCTACCGCAATGTCGGCGATCGTCGTGTCCTCGGTCTCGCCCGAGCGGTGCGAAAGAATAAATCTGTAGCCCGCGCTCTTCGCAAGATGGATGACGTCAAGCGTTTCGGACAGCGTGCCTATCTGATTTGGCTTTATTAGTATGCTGTTCGCAATATTTTCTTTTATTCCCATGCGCAGACGGCTCGTGTTAGTAACAAAAAGATCGTCTCCTACAAGCATTATTTTATCGCCGAGCAGACGCGTCAGCTCGCGCCAACCTGTAGTGTCCCTTTGGTCGAGGCCGTCCTCAATAGACATAATGGCGGGGAATTTCTTGCAGAGCTCATCCCAATAACGGCATAGCTCGTCAGAGGTGTAGCGCATCCCACGCTTTGGCATACGGTACGAGCCGTTGCCCTCATCGTACCACTCCGATGCGGCGGCGTCGAGAGCAAGGCGGATATTGTCGGTAGAATATCCCGCACTTTCTATCGCTTCACAAATGAGAGTAAGCGCCTCCTCGTCACTGCCGAGGCTCGGAGCAAAGCCGCCCTCATCTCCAACAGTCGAGGCGTAGCCCCGTTCGCGCAACAGCTTGCCGAGAGCGTGATATATCTCGCTTCCCGCGCGGAGCGCTTCGGAAAATTTCAAAAAGCCCGTTGGAACGATCATAAATTCCTGTATTTCTACGTTGTTCGACGCATGAGCACCGCCGTTGAGAATGTTCATCATCGGTACGGGCAGACGGTAGGCGTCAACTCCGCCGAGATAACGGAAAAGCGGAATGTGATACCAGTTCGCGGCGGCGCGCGCGACAGCTAAGGATACCGACAGCGTGGCGTTCGCGCCGAGCTTTGATTTGTTGTCTGTTCCGTCAAGGCGGAGAAGCAGCTTGTCTATCTCGCTCTGCTCCGCCGCACTGACACCTATAAGGGCAGGGGAGATCACACGGCAGACGGCGCAGACCGCGTCGGTCACACCCTTTCCGCCGTAGCGCTCGGCGTCTTCGTCGCGCTTTTCGCAGGCTTCGTAGATACCCGTAGAAGCACCCGATGGCACGCTTGCCATCCCCACTGTACCGTCTGCAAGAAAGACGGACGCTTCCACCGTGGGATTTCCGCGCGAGTCAAGAATTTCTCTCGCACAGCATTTGACTATTTGAGGCTTGTTCATTTTTTATGTCCTTTCTTTTTTGATTGTAAGAGTAGTATGCGTAAATAAAGGAAAAATATGCTTGCAAGAAAAATAGTCGGATAATTGCACGAAAATATATAATAAATAAGCGCTTTTTGGTAAATATAAGCAATGAAAGGGCGAATAATGGCAGTAAAAGTATGTGAAAATATAGACAAATGAATTTTTCAAGGTGAAAACTTGCAAAATGGGCAGAATTTGATCTAAACCGAAATTTAAAATAAAATTGTTAACAAATTGTAACCTTTCGCAAAAACCTATTGCAATTTGTTGGAAAATCAAGTAAAATATACTGTGGACAACGGGGAAATATCCTCAAAAAGATCCAAAATTTTAATTTTGAGCAAAAACGAAAGTCAAAGCTCAAAAAAACAAATTTTGAATTTTGTCCGAAAAAATCTGTCAAAAATAAAATTTTAATAAAAGAGGAGAAAAACTATGACCACAAACAAGTATGTTCTTGGCTGGATCGATGAGATGGCAGCCATGACACAGCCCGACAAGATCGTTTGGATCGACGGTACTGAGGAACAGGCAGAGGCGCTTCGTGCAGAGGCTTGCTCCACAGGAGAGATCACCAAGCTCAACGAAGAGCTTCTTCCTAACTGCTACCTCCACAGAACAGCAGTAAACGACGTTGCCCGTGTTGAGGACAGAACATTCATCTGTACTTCCAAAAAGGAGGATGCAGGTAACATCAACAACTGGATGGCTCCCGCTGAGTGCTACGCAAAGCTCACAAAGCTTTACACAGGCGCTATGAAGGGAAGAACAATGTACGTTATTCCTTACTCTATGGGTATCGTAGGTTCTCCTTTTGCTAAGTACGGTATCGAGCTTACCGACTCTATCTACGTTGTACTCAATATGCTTATCATGACACGCGTTGGTACAAACGTTCTCGAGGCTCTCGGTGAGAGCGGAGACTTCATCAAGGGACTCCACGCAAAGGCTGACATCAATCAGGAGAACAGATACATCTGCCACTTCCCTGAGGACAACACCATCTGGTCTGTAAACTCGGGCTACGGCGGAAACGTTCTTCTCGGAAAGAAGTGCTTCGCACTCCGTATAGCTTCTTACCTCGGACGTAAGGAGAACTGGATGGCAGAGCATATGCTCATCCTCGGTGTTGAGTATCCCGACGGCGAGACAAAGTATATCTGCGCTGCATTCCCCTCTGCTTGCGGTAAGACCAACCTTGCAATGCTCATTCCTCCGGAATTCTACAAGAAGCAAGGCTACAAGGTATGGTGCGTAGGCGATGACATCGCTTGGCTCCGTGTCGGCGCTGACGGCAGACTTTGGGCTGTAAACCCCGAGAACGGCTTCTTCGGAGTTGCTCCCGGAACAAACGAGGGCTCCAACCCCAACGCTCTCTATACAACAAAGAGAGATACTATCTTCACAAACGTTGTTCATAACCTTGATAACAACACTGTTTGGTGGGAAGGCCTTGATAAGAATCCTCCCGCAAACGCTATCGACTGGAAGGGTAACAAGTGGGATTACACCAAGTACAATAAGGCTGATAAGTCTACTTGCGGCGCTCACCCCAACAGCCGTTTCACAGCTTCTGCTATCAACTGTCCTTGCCTCTCCAAGGAATTCAATAATCCCGCAGGTGTTCCCGTATCGGCTATCGTATTCGGCGGACGCCGCGCAAAGACCGCTCCCCTTGTTTACCAGTCCACAAGCTGGCAGAACGGTGCGTTCGTTGGTTCTATCATGGCTTCCGAGACAACTGCAGCAGCAGCAGGCGCTGTCGGCGTAGTTCGTCGCGATCCTATGGCTATGAGACCTTTCGTTGGCTACGATATGGGTGACTACTGGGCACACTGGCTCAAGATGGGTACACTCATCCCCAATCCTCCCAAGATATTCCACGTTAACTGGTTCAGAACCGATGACAATGGAAACTTCATCTGGCCCGGATTTGGCGATAATATGAGAGTTCTTATGTGGATCCTCGCTCGTTGCGAAGGCAAGGTTGAGGCTAACATTACTCCTATCGGATACGTTCCTAACGCAGAGGACATCTGTGTTGAGGGCTTGAAGGATGTAACCCTTGATACCATCAAGGAGCTTCTCAGCGTAGACGTAGAGTCTTGGCTTGCTGACATCGACAACATCAGAGCATTCTACGCTCAGGTTGGCGACAGAGTTCCTCAGGCTATGTACGACGAGCTCGCAGCTCTCGAAGCAAGACTTAACGCTGCTAAGTAATTCAAGTCAATATTTAGTCAATACAAAAACCAAGCGGCTCGCGAGAGCCGCTTGGTTTTTGTACCTATAGTAACGAACCGTTTCATATTTATACATAAAGTATCAGTATGTCCCAAATAACGCTTTAGAGCATCCCGAAAAGTATCATACCTATCGTGTTTATTCCGAGGTTTGCGAACATATGCGTCAGCCACGAGGCGTAGATCGTTTCGCTCTTGTCATTCAAAAAGTTGAAGATCAATCCACCGACGAAGAGCCCGAAAAGCGTGAACAAAAATATTCCTACGTTAAAATATCCCGATGTCATTCCGCTGTGATAGAACGCAAACATGAACGCGCTGAATATATAAGCGAATAGCCTCGACGTGCTTTTTCTCAATATAATGAAGCTGAGTCCGCGGAAAAACAGCTCTTCAAGCAGTGAATTCACCACCGATATATATAGGGAAACGTATAAAAAATTATCCCTGCTCACACCCGTGTCGGCGGTCAGCTTTCCCGTTATTACCGAAAAATCTATATATCCGCGAAGCAGAAAATACGCGCCGAGAAGAAATGCGAATATAGCTATTCCTATCCCAAATCCCTTGAAAAGATCCCACTTTTTCGGAATAAACAGAGCCCTTAGCGCTGAAAGCTCGTCTTTGTTTATTATGAAATATCCTCCAATTGCCAGAAGAAAAAGGAGTACCTTGATCCCCGATTTGATCCAATATCCCGGTTGTATTACCGTGTCTATAAAACAGACGGCGGCGGTGCAGATAAGCACCGATAGGATCACGTATATGCTCTTTCGTGTCAGCCGAAATTTAATATTCATAAAGCTCCTCCTGTATTTCGCATGAACCTCTGTAAAAATTATAACATACTTTTTTGTAATTTGTGTGAAGATTTCCTGAAATGCCTGATTTTTGTAAAAAATATTAAAAAGGTGAATTTTTATATGTAATAAATGCAAATAATCTCGCTGAAAATTTAAATTGATTGTGCAAAAGGGAGAAAATAAATCACTGTCTTGACAAACGGAGTGAAAGATGATAAAATATACTGTAACCGTTTGCAGATAAACGGTAAAGATGACAGAATCGCGTGAAAACGCGTCTGTAAATAAACATTAAATTTTGAAAAAGGAGGAAAAAGGAGAATGCCAACATTTAACCAGCTTGTAAAGCAGGGTCGTCACGACAAGGTTTATAAGTCTAAAGCTCCCGTTCTTCAGAAGGGCTTTAACTCTTTGAACAATGTTCCCACGGACCAGGCGTCACCCCAGAAGAGAGGCGTTTGCACAAAGGTATCTACCACAAGCCCCAAGAAGCCTAACTCTGCACTTCGTAAGATCGCGAGAGTAAGACTTACAAACGGACTTGATGCAACCACCTACATTCCCGGTATCGGACACAACCTTCAGGAGCACTCTGTCGTTCTTATCAGAGGCGGTAGAGTTAGAGACCTCCCCGGTGTACGTTACCACATCATCCGCGGAACTCTTGACGCGCAGGGCGTTGCAAATCGTAACCAGAGCCGTTCCAAGTACGGCGCAAAGAGACCTAAGAAGAAGTAATTCAGGTCAAAAACAACAGGGTATAAAGCAAAAGAAGTCGCAAGACCGATCCTTATGTAAATTTAATGTTTATTTACACGATCGCTTTTGCGCGCTTACAGAAGAATGCTTTTGAGTACCTATGAATTCATAATATTGATGAAGGAGGGAAGTACAGTGCCGAGAAGAGGTCGTATATCCAAAAGAGACGTATTGCCGGATCCTATGTACAATTCTAAGCTCGTAACAAAGCTTATCAACAACATTATGTACGACGGCAAGAAGGGCGTTGCCCAGAAAATCGTTTATGACGCATTTTCAACAATCGAGGCTAAGACGGGAGAGAATCCTATCGAAGCATTTAACGCAGCTCTTGAGAATGTCATGCCTGTCCTTGAGGTCAAGGCTCGCCGTGTAGGCGGTTCGACATATCAGGTGCCCATGGAGGTAAGAGCAGAGCGCCGTCAGACACTTGGTCTGCGTTGGCTCGTTGCATACTCCAGAAACCGCGGTGAGCGCACCATGGCAGAGAGACTTGCAGCAGAAATAATTGATGCAAAGAACAGCATGGGCGGAGCTTTCAAGAAGAAAGAAGAAACTCACCGTATGGCAGAAGCAAACAAGGCGTTTGCTCACTACAGATATTGATCTGTCATTAGTTTTAAGGAGAAAAGTTAATGGCTAGAGAATATTCACTTCAAAAAACAAGAAATATCGGTATCATGGCTCACATCGATGCCGGTAAAACAACAACAACAGAGAGAATCCTGTTCTATACAGGTAAAACTCACAAGATAGGTGAAACACACGAGGGCGCGGCTACCATGGACTGGATGGCGCAGGAGCAGGAGAGAGGTATTACCATTACTTCTGCTGCTACCACCTGTTTCTGGGCTCACTCTC
>JAFTYG010000024.1 GCA_017461365.1 Clostridia bacterium
TGCCTCTACCACTTTTCATATGGCAAACTTTGTGATATAATATACGCGTGTTGATAAACACAGATTTACATAGCGAGGTATTTTTATGGGCGGATTTTTCGGAGTTGCATCAAAAGAAGATTGTGTTTTTGATTTGTTTTACGGTATCGACTACCATTCTCATTTAGGCACACGGCGTGCGGGTATGGCGGTCTACGACGAGGAAACAGGATTTGACAAAGCGATACACAATATTGAAAACGCCCCCTTCCGTACAAAATTTTCCTCTGAGTCCACATCTATGCACGGAAGGCTCGGTATCGGCTGTATTTCGGATTTCGAGTCTCAGCCTGTCCTTATACGGTCTCAGCACGGCACCTTCGCCATAACGACGGTGGGAAAGATAAACAATATGGATGAGATCATTGAAAAGGTCATAGGCAAGGGCTGTCACTTTTTTGAGATGCGAAACGGCGAGGTAAACCCCACCGAGCTGACAGCGGCAATTATAAATCAAAAGGATAACTTTATCGAGGGCATACGTTACGCGCAAGAGGTCATCGACGGCTCTATGAGTATGCTGATACTTACACCCATGGGTGTCTACGCCGCAAGAGATAAATACGGAAGAACACCTATCGTCCTCGGTGAAAAATCCGACGGCTACTGCGCAAGCTTCGAGAGCTTCGCGTTTCTCAACCTCGGATATAAGCATATGAGAGAGCTCGGCGCGGGAGAAATAGCAGTGCTCACACCCGAAGGAGTCAAAACGCTTGTCGCCCCGGGCACGGATATGAAGGTCTGCGCATTCCTCTGGACCTACTACGGCTATCCCTCATCCTCATATGAGGGAAGAGGCGTCGAAACGGTCAGATACGAATGCGGACGTCTGCTTGCAAAGCGCGATAACGCCAAGCCCGACCTTGTAGCGGGTATCCCCGACTCGGGAGTTCCCCACGCCGTAGGTTACGCAAACGAATCGGGCATTCCCTACGCGCGCCCCTTTGTCAAATATACCCCCACTTGGCCACGTTCCTTTATGCCCCCCAATCAGTCAAAACGCCACCTTATCGCAAAGATGAAGCTCATCCCAATACATGAGCTGATAGAGGGCAAAAAGCTCCTTCTTATCGACGACTCGATAGTCAGAGGCACACAACTCGGAGAGACCACCGAATTCCTTTACGAAACAGGCGCCAAAGAGGTACATATAAGAGTCGGATGCCCTCCCTTGATCTTCGGATGTAAATATCTCAGCTTCTCGCGCTCATCCTCTGAAATGGAGCTCATCACACGCAGAGTCATCACACAGCTTGAGGGCAAAGAGCCCGACAGAGAAACGCTGAAGCAGTACGTAGAGCCCGAGGGAGAAAAATATCAGAAGATGATAGATATGATCTGCGAACAGCTTCACTTCACGTCTCTCAGATACCACCGCATAGACGATATGATAGAGGCTATCGGACTGCCCGCAGATAAGATATGCACCTACTGCTGGAGCGGCGAAGAATAATTTTAATAAGAATATCCCGAGACCGTACAAAACCGATCTCGGGATTTTTCTATTTATTATAATGCCTCAGCGCTCCCCGTCCTTGCGCGTACGTACACCGCGATGCTCACTCATAAAGAACAAAAGCTCTATAAGACTCTTGTCGTAAGGGATAAACACCCCCGCATCGATCATCGACAGTATCTCGTCAATGTCCGCCCACTTCACCGCCTGAACCTCCTCGTACTGTAAGCTCAGCTCGGAGAGATCGACGTTTTTCGTGATGATATATATGTCGTCAAAGCAACCGTCAACGTTCACCGTAAGCGCAGGATCGATGCCGTCAAAGGAGAGCTCTAATCCCAGCTCCTCGCAAAGCTCCCTTTCTGCCGCGCGTCGGCTGTTGTCTCCCGAGACCGCACTGCCGCCCACCGATACGTCCCACATATTCGACCATCCGCTCTTGAACGGCTGACGCTGTTGAATGAGCATCTCACCCATGTCATTGAATATGCAAATATGCACTACTATCCGATAGAAGCCGCTCGGCTGCTTCTCTCCGCGCACCATAGTCTTCCCCGTCTTTTCCCTGTCCGCCGTGTAAAGATCCCAAAGCTCCATAACTTTCCCCCGATATTTCAAAGATGCTCTCATTATAACATACCCGAATATTTCTGTCAAGTGTTATAAAAAAGTACCTTTCAAAAGGCGGAGTAACACCCTCGCCGCCTTGTGTTAAGAAAATTGCCGGGAGTACCCCTAAACGTGAGCTCTCGGCAATATATTATTTACTGTTCTACAAACATCCAACATCCCTCAGCACCGATACCGTCGGGAGGAATTAAAATCTTCTTTTCGATAAGCTCTTCAACTACCGCATCGAGAACAGGAAGATTTGCAATATTATTCGCAAACTGCCACTCACCGTACAGATAATCGGGAACGGAGCTCTTGATGATCTCGCCTATCTTCTCCGCAACTATCTCCGCCTCCGCGGTAAAATATCCGTTACGCAAACCGTTGCTGAGTTTGAAAAGCTCTTCTCTGTCCGCCAATGCACTAACGAGGATCTTCGTGTACAGCGTATCCCCATCACGGTACAAATATCCGCATTCAACAGCCTTGGCAGCGTGTTCCTTTTCATTTTCTGACAAAGATGCAACGTCAAGTCCGTCAATCGCGCGAAGCGCAAGCTGTATCTGAGGATCATTTGAAACATTATGCCCATATCCGAAATGCCTTTTTATACGGGTAATGTAAATATTATCAAGATGAACGTTTTTATATCCGCATACGTTTTGCGCATTAGTGCCGTCCCAACCGCCGCCGTAATACTTTCCGTTATCAACGTATCCGAAAACGCTGAACGGTCTGTCTACCATTGGAACGTCAGCAAAATGCTTTTCCTTTAATATACGCGCTACGCTTTCAGAAAAAGCATAGGCAATATTAAAGACCTGTTGCCAAAGAATAAGATTCAGATCGACTCTTTTGTTAAGATACGGAAACGCAAGATATTCCGCCTTGTGAGCTTCAATATATTCACATATGATCCCACAGATCTTTGGCAACTGTTCCGTATAAACCGCGTGCGCCTTTTCAACAGTCTCCTTATCAAGAAGAATAAAGTTGATCGCATATTTGCCGCTATCCAAACGGCGAAGCAATCCGTATTTTCCGTTTACACCCTTTCTGAGAATTTCAAGCTCTTCCTCAACGTAAACGGTGGGTACGTTCAGCTCTTCCGCAATTTCGGAGGCGCGCATAGGCCTTTTATGGCAAAGCCATACTATATGCCTGGAAAACATCCTTGTACATACGTCACGGGGATCTCCAAAGTCAGGTGTACCCGTTCCCCAGATTACGTAATCGATCTTATCAAGAGCCACAGGCTTATTATAGTTTTCTGTCATTTCTTTTACCTCGCTTCTGATCTTCTCTCTTGCTGAAAAAAGTCTCTGACGAACAGCCACCTCACTCGTCCCCTGCCTTTTAGCTATTTCCGATGCAGAAAGTCCTTCAATGTAAAACATTATCATTACCTCTCTGTATGCCTTAGTCAAAAAAGCAATACGACGGTATATCAAGCTCAACAGCTCTTCGGTATCATCGGATGTATCCTCATCTGCTATTCCAAGCATAAATTCATCCGAGTCGCCTTGATAAAAAAGCTCCGAGCGATTTCGACGTTTATTTGAAAAGCTCGCATATACGTTACGCGCCACTTTCCAAATAAACGGATAAATATTTTGAATTTCCCCATCGCTATTTGCGGTTTTTATCAATGCAAAGATAATATCCGAACATAATTCCTCTGCTTCATAGCTGTCATTTGTTCGCGCATAACAAAATCCAAACAGCTTGTCAAGCAATTCGTCGTCAAAAAAATTCAGCAAATCTCGTTTTTTCATATTTTTCTCCAAGCGATTGATCAATGCTTTCACCTATATAGTCAGTAGCAGTAACAAATTGTTAGGCAGAAATGAAAAAATAATTTTTAAAGCTCGTTAGAACAAACCGGTAATGTCGACCTTAGCTTTTCCGCAATTTTTGACAGTAAAGTGTTTTATTACGATAGGAGATGAATACCCCTCGCCGCACCCGATCCATTTTGAATTTTTACTAAACATATCCGCTACCCGATATTAACCGATTTTCGAAGATATTCTGCGTAAAAGATCGGTCATCAAAGTATCTCTTTTGATATAATAAACGTACCGTATCGGATGTCCGTCGGGAATAAATTCGTAACGGTGAGAGTAGTCGGGAAGATGCAACGGAAGAATTTGAGACTCCATAAATATGTCAGAATCATTCATCAACCACGCAATTGCCGTAACGTCCCAAATGCAACGTGTCCAAGCAGTCTGAGAAGCATAGCTTTCGGCGCACCGTATAGCATTTTCGGCAAGATAATCTGATATTTTATTTTTTCCCTTCAGCCAAAATTCAAGCTCGGGCTTAGATATTGTAAAGCTACTTACTACACCCTTGCACGGAAGCTGAACAAAGGGCACTCCGCTGCCCATAACCACTCTTGCCGCCGCAATATCCTGCCTCATATTGAATTCTTTCGTGTGATCAACGTGTATTGCATGACCTCCCAGCCATACGACCACCGTGTTTTCCGCAACCATTGGCTCGATCAGTATCGCTGAAGCAATATTCGTGATCGCGCCGATCGCAATTACGTAAAGCGGATTCTCTGGAGAATAGCGCTTCGCCCGTTCTAACAGATCCAATGCCGCAGGAGAGATAATAGGAGTTGACTCATTTTCCAAAAAATCCGTCGATCCCTTGAGCACAGGGACATCCTCCACCATCAGGGAGAGCACCTTAAATATCTCGTCATAGCTCTTTTCCATACCGTCCGCAGGTCCCGACGAATTTTTATTAAAAAATGGCGCCGCATAGATAGCTTTTGTGTTTAATTTTTCTTTGCAGGATAAAAGATACGCAATAGCAAATTGATCATCAATTTCGTTATAAGCATCGGTATCCAAAACCACATCGATCTTCCCCGAAGGCACAGATAGATTTTTCAATTTCTGCTCATTATTCATTTTATTTGACCTTTTCTATAATTTAATGGGGTAATACCATATTTTTCTTTGAATATCCTTCTGAAAAAGCTCGCATTATCATACCCCACCATTTTTATAATTTCATCAATTGACAACTCTGTTTGCAGCAGTAGTGTTGCTGATACATCAAGTCTCTTCCTCTGTAAAAATTTTTTGTATGTTTCACCTGTGATTTTCTTTACCAAAGTTCCTGTATAAATGGATGAATACCCAAGAAAATCCGCCAAGCCATCCAATGATGCGTCGGTTAAGTTCTCATCAACGTACTCTTCGATTTTTATACGCAATATTTCAGCTTTCATATCCGTATCGTTTGTTTCCAAGCAGTTTATCTTTTCCATAACTTCATCTATATATGGAATAGACAGAGCAGCGCCTTCCCTTGTAACGCTGATTGCCGAAGCACAAGAAGCAATTTGCAATATTTTTTCAATTTTTTCTCCGTTAGCAATACCTGCAACAAAATATCCGGTAAATGTATCTCCAGCACCTGTTGTATCCACAGCATCGACCTTAAATATCGGACAAAATCTCTGCTCTTTTTTGTCCTGATAAATGCATCCCTTGTTCCCGAGAGTAAGCATCACTTTAAGATCCGGGAACTTTTCTCTAAAATACGCCAATGCTTTTTGTATGTTTTCACATTTTGAAATTTCTTTTACTTCAATTTCATTCAAAATCAAATATGAAATCATATTAAGGTCAATTTGTTGAATTTTCTCGTTACAGGGCGAAGGATTCAAGATAATCTTCATTCTAGCTTGATATGCTTTTTTCACAATATAGTCAAGATTGTTTATCTCGTTTTGTACCAACAATAAATCCCCTTCGGAAAATGAGGCAAAAACTCTGTCCACATGATCACGTAATATCATTTCATTTGAACCGGGATATAAAAATATCGAGTTATCTCCGTCTTTACTGACTTGAATAATGGCGTGACCGTTCTTTGTATTTACGCGCTCAATAAACGATATGTCGACACGATTGGTCTTTAAAATATCTAAAAGAAGTTCTCCTCCCTCACCAATACAGCCTGCGTGATATACGTTATTTCCTGCTCTCGTTATTGCAATAGATTGATTCAACCCTTTCCCACCCGGAAGAATATTCATCCCCTGAGTTGTTTCTGTTTCTCCAATAGACGTAATATGATCCAGCAAATATACATAGTCAATGTTACACGAACCGAAATTCAAGATCTTCACTACATCACCCCCTCTATTTTTATTATAACAAAACGAAAAAGAAAAATCAAGGTCCTTTTTTTATCAAAAACAGACCAAACACAATATTTATGTATCTTTGATGCGCTAATACCAAAATATTGTCTATAATATTATATCAAAAAAAGAAATCTATCAAAAGTGCGATATTGTCGAGGGGTTAAGCCCCGATGGTTTACGGAGAGTTGTCATAAATCGTTTATTCACAAAAAATCAGGCACGCATTTGCGTGCCTGATTTGAGCTGGTGCACCTTCGTAGTAAAAACGCCTGCGTTTTTACGTTGGATTCTGAACTCGGGGTTTGCGTCAGCAAACATCACGGGGGAGATCCCTGAGGGTGCCCACATAAAACAAAAAGCCATTCAAGTAATGGTGCACCTTCCTAGTAAAACCGCCGGCGTTTTTACGTTGGATTCTGAACTCGGGGTTTGCGTCAGCAAACATCACTGGGGAGATCCCTGAGGGTGCCCACATAAAACAAAA
>JAFTYG010000025.1 GCA_017461365.1 Clostridia bacterium
GAGGATGCTCTTGCGAAGCTTGAGGAGATATTTGGAGAGGGAACGGTTTCCTACGGAACTATCATTGCTCCCGAAGCTTTCATAACAGCAGCAGGCAATGAGTTTACAATGGATGCTCTTGATAAATTAGCAGAAAGCAGAAAAGATCTGTTTGCGAATGGAAATAAGGCATACGTAGACATTCCCGCAACTCAGTGGTTTGTTGGTGAGGACGGAGAAGAGAAGGGCGTTATCTCGGGCTCTATTGTCAATATGAGCGGACTTTACAAGGATAGATTCGTTGGCAGAGCGTATATCAAGGTTACCGTAGGTAATGATGTTGTATACACTCTTTATGCGGATTATTTTGAAAATGATGTCGAGAATTCTACGAGAACAGTTGAACAGGTTACTTCTTCCGCATTAAATGATCTTATCTATGTAAAGGACCAGATCTACTATACCTATAATTCCGAAACAAAAGTGTATACGAAAATTCCTGCTGAAAAGCTCGACGCATACAAGGTTGAATACACACTTGATGTCGGTGCTAAAGATGGATATGAGAGGTATAGCGGCTATACTCAAGAAGAGTATGATGATCTTACCGACCTCCTTGCGCTTATTAATGGGTAAGGTGGGATATTATTATGAAGAAATATAATACCCCCGAAATTACACTCGTATCTATAAATACTTTAGATATTATGTCGGCTTCTATCCAAGGTGATGGAGCTGACCCCTACAGATCGGCGGGAGATTGGCGCTCGGCGATTGACAGTATCGGTTCAGGATTAGCCGACAACGGTATGAGTTGATTTTGAAAACACTTTGCGGGGCGTTGTATGCAAATTGCAACGCCCCTATTTAAACAGAAAGGCAACTATAATGAAAAAGCTAAAGAATATATTTATTATCGTGTTGGCTCTTTCGCTTACGCTTGGTCTTTTTTCCTGTAAAAAGAAAAATGAAGGCGGGGACGATACTACCCCGACAGTTGACCCTATAAGCTTTCTTGATTATGCGGTCATTCGTCCCGATCAAATATCGGATACTTTGCTTAATGATGTATCTGATATGTATATGACACTGATTTCATTGTCAGGTAAAGATAATGTATTGGCTTCCGACTTTTTAGCAAACGGTCAGGAGCCCGACTCCGAAGCAAAAGAAATACTTATAGGACACACTAACCGTCCTGAGACAGAGCAGGTGCTTTCTCAGCTTGAGGGTGATGAATATGCGATTGCGGTCATAGGCAACAAAATAGTCATCACAGGTATTGCCGACAGCCTTACTCCGATGGCTCTTGAATATTTTGTGAGCACATATCTTAGTGATGGTGCAGACGGTATGATAGAAGGCGATCTTTTTTACAAGGCATCAACTGAAACAGCAGTTATAGTTGACAGGGGAGAGCCTGTTTATACACTTGTGAGATCGGAAACCGAGTATGAGGGTATGGTGGATCTGTGTTATGAGGTGTCTGACGCAATTTACTTTGCATCGGGAGTAACACTTCCCATAAAAACAGATAGACTGACTACGGGTGCGAGCCACGATGATAACGCTTTTGAAATACTGTTCGGAGACGTTACATATTCGCAGACACAGGACTTAAAGCCGAATGTGGATCCGGATGGGTATAATATCGAATTTATCGGGAACAAAATAGTAATCTATGCTTGGAATGCCGAAAGCATGGAAAAAGCAGTTGCGGAGTTTGCTAATATGCTTACTTACGCTTGTTACACCAATGCCGAAGGAAAAACAACAGTATGTATTCCTAAGCAAAGGATTCTTGGAAAGAATAACGATGTAAATTACTATATGGATATTCCTTATGAGGTAAACGGAAACCGTTATGATAATGTTTACGACTGCTCTGACGGTGGAATGATGCTCTATTGGAATGAGGTTGATGAAGAAATTCTTTCTTCTTACGCAAGCGCATTAGAGGGAATGGGATATACAAGGCATCAGGGACTTGATAATACATCTGTCGGTGCTGCTACCTATTATAAAGACAAGGCATCGGTTCATATCTACTATCTCAAGAGAACTAAAGAATTTCGCGTTGTAACCCAGAATAATGCAGTTCTACCCGTTAATGCATACGATTATGAGAAGGTATGCTCACCTGCTGTAACGCAGATTGGTATTTATAATGACGAAAAGGTTTATACGGGAATGTCGTACCTTATCAGACTTGAGGACGGTACCTTTGTAGTGATCGACGGCGGTATAGATCTTGAATATAATGCAAAGATACTTTATGATACGATGGTCGAGCAAAAGCCTGAACAAATTGATGATATTGTTATTTCCGCATGGATTCTGACTCACGGACATACAGACCATTTTGGAGCTCTCAAAAACTTTATCAATAATTACGATAACAAAGTAACGGTAAAAATGCTCATCGGTAACGACGTATCGGATACTATTTATGCACTTACCGAAAAGAGTACGCGTGGATTTGATTTCAATAGTGTAAGAGGCAAATTCGGCGGATGTGTTTATATGAAAGCTCATACAGGTCAGCAATTCTTCTTCCCGGGAGCTACGTTTACCATTATGTACACACATGAAGACGTGTATCCACGGACTATGAATTTGTTTAACGATTTCGCAAGTACAATGTTCGATGCTGTAATAGACGATACTCGCTTTATTTGGCTTGCGGATATGGAAAACGCCTCGGCAAAACGCTTTAAGGAAATGTATGCTTCCGATATGAAGTGCGACGTGCTTCAAATGGGACACCACGGTATGGGCGGAGCATCTTATGACGTATATTCACTTTGCAATCCGAGTGTTGCTTTCTGGCCTGCGGGGGCGGCAGTTACGGATTATAGCGGTTGGTGGAATCTTGCGCAGAATAAATTCCTACGTGAAAAGGTTGGGGAGGATAATCTGTTGCTTGCCAAGAACGGAAATCAAACAATTTGGTTTGACAAGTTACCTGACATTGGTGGATTACAAGGTGCTGAAAGTACAGACGGCAGTCATACCAAGGACTATTAAATTATAGAATTATGAAAAACTATTTGAACATTCCGCATAAAATAAACAACAGAAGCTACGATGGCATATACGATTGTTATGACGGAGCGGTGATGTTCTATTGGGGCGGCGTCGAGGAATCGGCGCTCGCCTCCTATGGAGCAGAGCTTGAAAAAATGGGATATACTCCGTATCAGGAGCATGAAGACAGAAACATTCACTCGGTAACCTACCGTGACGGCGATATTTCAGTGCATACGTACTTTTTGAAAAGAGTCGGAGAATTTCGTGTGATCACGCAGGAAAATGCCGTTCTTCCCGTAAATCCGCATCCGTACAAGGAGCTTTGCGCTCCGTCCGTTACACAGCTTGGAATTTATAACGATCCGAAGGTATATACGGGAATGGGGTATCTTATACGCCTTGCAGACGGAACATTCGTGGTTATAGACGGCGGTATTGAACTTGATTATAACAGTGAGCTTCTTTATCGGTTGATGTCCGAGCAGAAGCCCGACGGTATTGATGATATCGTGATCTCGGCGTGGATACTTACGCACGGTCATGGAGATCATTTCGGAGTTATAAATAATTTTTTGGAACAATACGAAGACAAGGTAATCGTAAAGATGCTTGTTGGCAATGATATTTCCGATTATGTATATGCAACCACCGAGAAGGGAATACGAAGCTTTGATTTTGATAGCGTTGTAGGGCATTTCGGTGGATGTGTTCTGATGAAGGCACACACGGGACAGAAATTTTATTTTCCGGGCGCTACCTTTACGGTTTTGCGCACTCACGAGGATATTTATCCACAAACTATGCATTTATTTAACGACGTGTCAAGTACTGTTATTGATGCGGTTGTTGGAAAGACACGCTTTTTGTGGCTTGCCGATGAGGAAAAATCATCAGCGCCAAGACTTCAGGAAATGTACGGCGAGGATCTGAAATGCGACGTGATGCAGATAGCTCATCACGGCATCGGAAACGGTTGGGATGACCTTTATGCGCTCTGCAATCCCAGAATCGCTCTATGGCCCGCGGGAGACGAGGTTTTGACCTATAAGGACGGAATACGCTTTGAGCGACCGCACATCAAATATCTGGTAGATACCACGGAGCAGATGATATACGCGGCTTATGGAAATCATACCTTTGAGTTTGAAAAATAACGTAAATAATAACTTAAAAAAAGAAAGATAAAGAATATTATGAAAAGATATAACTTTCAAACCAACGGTACAAGCAATCATAAATCAACGATAAAGGGGGATAAGTACCGTATTACGGTACTTACCCCCTCGCTTGTCCGTTTGGAATACAGTGAGAACGGAGACTTTGAGGATAGGGCGACACAGTCGGTCATAAACAGGGATTTTTCTGTACCCGAGTTCTGCGTTGAGAGAAACGCAAACGGCTTGGTAATAGAAACAGAAAAGCTGAAGCTTTGCTACGATGAAAAGCCTTTTTCCGAAAATGGCTTGACCGTTGAGGTTAAAGAAATAGACGGTTCGGTATGGCGTTACGGTCAAAAGCTGAATGATCTAAAGGGTACATACAGAACGCTCGACCGTATGGACGGAGATATTTACTATACAAGAGGCGACAGGCAACAAATAAAGATAGAGCTTGGTACAGGTCTTATGTCAAGAGAGGGTTTTTCCGTCATCGACGACAGCACATCAATGGCTTTGACAGAGGACGGCTGGGTAGAGCCGAGAAAGCAGGGAACAGATATCTATTTCTTCGGCTACGGCCACAGATACCTTGAAGCACTTACTGACTTCTATCACCTCTGCGGAAAAACACCTCTGCTTCCGAGATATGTATTCGGTAACTGGTGGAGCAGATATTATCGCTATACCGAAGAAAGCTATATGGAGCTTATGAACCGCTTTGAGGCTGAAAAGCTCCCTTTCTCGGTTGCCGTTATCGATATGGATTGGCATTTGGTCGATGATGTTGACGAGAAGTACGGCGGAGCAAAGCGAGGCTGGACGGGATATACGTGGAACAGAAAGTTTTTCCCCGATCCCGAGCGCTTTATGAAGTGGCTTCACGATAAGAATATGAAGGTCACCCTCAATGTCCACCCCGCCGACGGTGTGCGTGATTTTGAGGAGATATACCCTAAAATGGCTAAGGCAATGGGTATCGACCCCGCAAGTGAGAAGCCTGTGGAATTCGATGCGTCAAGCCCCGAATTTATGAAGGTCTATTTTGACGTTCTTTGCCACGACCTTGAGCGCGAGGGTGTTGACTTCTGGTGGATAGATTGGCAGCAAGGCACAAGCTCCAAAATGGACGGTCTTGATCCCCTCTGGATACTCAACCATTTCCACTATCTTGACAGTGCGTGGAAGGGCACTCGTCCTATGACATTTTCACGGTATGCAGGAGTGGGAAGCCACAGATACCCTATAGGCTTTTCGGGCGACACAACTATAACTTGGAAGAGCCTTGACTATCAGCCTTACTTTACAAACACCGCAAGTAACATCGGATACGGCTGGTGGAGCCACGATATAGGCGGTCATATGTGGGGTGAGCGAGATGATGAGCTTACGGCAAGATGGGTGCAGTACGGTGTGTTCTCACCTATAAACCGTCTGCACAGCTCAAACAATCCCTTCTCGGGTAAAGAGCCTTGGAGATATAACGATATTACGCGAAATGTTATGAACAAATATCTCCGTTTGCGCCACGCTATGATACCCTACCTTTACACGATGAACAGGCTTGCGAGCAGAAACGATCTGCCCCTCATTCAGCCCATGTACTACGCAGAGCCCGAACGTGAGGAAGCATATAATGTACCCAACGAATATTACTTCGGAACAGAGCTTATCGTCTCTCCAATAACGACGCAGATAGATAGCGTATCAAAAGCGGCAAAGGCATCGACATGGCTTCCCGAGGGACTTTGGTGCGATATGTTCAGCGGAACAGTCTATGAGGGCGGTAAGATGACCGACCTGTGGAGAACGGTGGACGACATTCCCGTGCTTATGAAGGCGGGAGCTATCGTACCTATGACCGATATGAGTGAGTACAGCAACACCGTGGATAATCCCGCTGCGCTTGAAGTCCTCGTATTCCCCGCAAAGAACGGGCATTTCACTCTTTGGGAGGATGCGGGAGACACGCCCGAGGATAAGGACGAAAATTGGGTATCCACAGAGCTTGGACTTACTGACGGCAAATTTACCGTAGGCAAGGCAAACGGCAATCTGTCTGTTATCCCCGAAAAGAGAAGCTGGAGAATAGTGTTCTGCTCGGTAGAGAACACCACTGTTACCGTAACGGTTGACGGTAAGACTGTAAATGCGGAGACCGACTACAACGAGAATTATAATCGTTTGACGGTTACTATTCCTGCAACCGAGGTTACAAGCAATATTACCGTATCTCTTGCCGATGTCGCAATAGCCGACAACAGACGCCAGCGTATCTACGAGATACTTGAACAGGCGCAAATGGATTATGAATTAAAGCACGAGCTATGGAAGGCAATAAACGAAGGCAGTGAAGATATACTGGACGTACTATCCAATATTGAAATGAGCGAGAGCGTAAGAGCGTGTATATTTGAGGTTGTTTAAAGGATATGGTGAAAATGAAAAAGCAATATATATCTGATGAAAAAGCAGGGCTTAGCACGATGCGTGATCCCATGGTTATGGTACACGGAGATACATACTATCTCACAGGAACGCAGCCGCCCTATTGGGACGGCTACAACGATGGCGTTCACCTGTGGTCAAGTAAGGATATGATAAGCTTTACCTACCACGGCTTAATACTCAAACGCTCGGATATGACCGAGGATATGTGGTGCGTAGACCGTTTTTGGGCCCCCGAGCTGTTTGACGGCAAGGACGGTTGGTTTTACCTTACGTTCAACTGTAAAAACAAGAGTGAGAAATATTATCATACGCAGGCGTGCGGACTTGCCCGTTCAAGAAACGTAACAGGTCCGTATGAGATACTGACTCCCGATACTCCCCTGACCGAAAAGCAAGGACACGCAAACGATGCCCATCTGTTCCGCGATGATAACGGCGAGATGTGGTTTGCTTCAAACATTGCCCGTCTTGGCGGACAAACACTTCACAAGATAGACCTTGAAAAAGCAGAGCTTGGAGAGTTCATACTCGTGGGCGGCGTCGGAGAGGAAGGAGAATGGGATCACGTAGGTGTTGAGGGCGCGTGTATCGTTAAGCGACACGGTATATATTTTCATTGGTATTCAAGCTGGACTCTTGATTATGATGGCGGTGTCTTTACAACGGACAACGTAAGCACGTATAGATCGGGGATCTTTACGTCGGACAGTATGAGAGGTCCGTGGATAAAATCGCCGCAAAACCCTATACTCGATTCAAACGGGATATGGCACAAGGCAGGGCATAACCATAGCTTTACGGGGCTTGACGGTAAGGATTATATTATATTTCACGCAAATCTTAAGCAGCCGGACGGAGAGGACGTCGAGCGCATATTCATACGCCGAGTAGATTACCTTCCCGACGGAACTGTTAAGATCTATGAAAATATTGGATTTGGAGAACAGGAGTGACCTTATAAAAGGTAAAATAACAGGAGGAATTATGAAACCGCTTATAGAAAAAACACTTATACTTGCCCATAGAGGAGCAAGCGGATACTCACCCGAAAATACAATGGAAGCCTTTGAATTGGCGGCAAAAATGGGCGCCGACGGCATAGAGCTTGACGTTCATCTCACAGCCGACGGAGAGGTGGTGGTATGTCACGACGAGAAGATAGACCGCACCTCGAACGGTCAAGGACTGGTTACTGACTATACCCTTGCCGAGCTCAAAGCTATGGATTTCGGCTATCATTTTAATGGAGAGAAACGAAAGGGCGTAAAAATTCCCACTCTTGACGAGGTGTACGAGCTTGTTGCGCCTCTCGGAATGATCGTGAATGTTGAGATAAAATCTGCTGATCCCGAGATAGTCAAGGCGTGCGACGCTATTGCCGAGAGGCACGAAATGA